>NZ_CP096019.1:1263592-1895388 GCF_023115355.1 Halocatena salina | reverse complement strand
GAAATGCTCCGCAATACGGTCGTACGTTCGGCGTACCTCCCGACGGCTCATGCACGCAGGTACGGAATTTCGAGGCAAAAGCCCACGGCTTTACTGGGGCTGGTGTGATCGTGGGAACCCGACAGGCTCACGCTGGCACCGCCGGTAGTCCACTCATGGCCGAGTTTCCCGACTCCGACCAGCAGAACCGGCTCGCAGAGACGTGTACGCGGTGCTCGGCGCTGACCGCATCGCGCGAACGTATCTCGTGGGGCGTCGGTCCACGAGACGCTGATCTCGTGGTGATCGGCGAAGCACCGGGCGCAGGAACACCGGAGGCCGACCGCTGGAAAGGCGGTAATTGGACTGGAATGGCGTACACAGCCCGCCATTCCGGGCGAAAGATCCGCGAGATGATGACCGCAATCGGCTATGCTGACGCGTATTATACGAACGCCGTCAAATGTTTTCCAAGCGACGGGGCGGGATCGAACCGCGAACCGACCGCCGAGGAACGCGCGAACTGTCGGCCGTATCTCCGCCAAGAGATCGAACAGATCGCCCCAAGCTGTGTCATTGCAACCGGAAAACACGCGACACAGTCGTTGCTTGCCGTGGAAGGACGAACGATCGATGGCTTTCTCGACTCGGTTCTCGAACCGATCGGCTGTCCGACACTGGGTCGGCCTGTGCTCCCGCTACTCCATCCGTCTTATCAGTCCGTGTGGCTCTCGCGGCTCGGATACACCCACGAGTCGTATCTCGACGCCGTTCGGGAGGCGATCGAATCGATCACAGAACGGTGAACCGAACGATCAGACGAGGAGATCACCTCCATCGACGCGGATCACGGTGCCCGTCGTGTGAGGATTCAGTACAGCGAACAGGACCGCGTCGGCGACGTCTTCGGGTTCTCCGATTCGATGGGCAGGAAGCGCGCGGGCCACGGTTTGGCGAGTATCGTCGGCGAGACCGATCGTATCGACCCGACCGGGGCTAACAGCGTTGACACGGACTGGACCGGTTTCGACGGCGAGATACTTCATCAGCGTTTCGAGCGCCGCGTTCGCGATGCCGGCGGCGGAAAACTGTACTGCCGGTCGTTGTGCCGTGGTCCCGGTGACGAACGTCACGGAGCCGTCATCGCCGAGCTGTTCTACCCCGTGTTTGGCGGCGTAGTACGACCGCCAAAACACCGAGTCGAGCATCGCACGGAACGTTTCGGTGTCGGTCTCCGTGACACCGCCTGTGGGTCTGACGCTACCAGCACACACGAGGTGATCGAATTGGGTTGTACCGAGAAACGTTTCGACCGCCGCCTCGTTCGTGCTTTCGAGTTCTCGTTCGTCGATCCGTGCGCGGTCCAGTGGAGCCGATTCCGGTTCGGTGTCTGCCTCCTGTGAGGACGTCCCCCTGAGTGGGTCGTCTGGACGGCCCGTAATGAGCGCCTCACCCCCCTGATCAGCGATGGCTCGCGCCGTTGCGAGACCGACGCTCGAGTAGCCATCGATGACAACGACACGTTCATTCGTCAATGTGGTCCCGGCTGCGGCGTGCATACGACTGTCTATCGTGGAGAAGGATACTGATTATTCGGGTAGGATTCAGCGGATTCCCATCTTTCGAGGGTATTTCACTCCGGTCGAAACGAGCAGCATCGAAGATCACTCTCGCACCATATATTATACAGTAATTAGAAGAATTTTTAATGGTTTCGGGAGATATAAACACATGGTTCGGTCCCGAACGCCATCCGACACTCAAACGACAGCATCCGTGATTCTGCTAGGGGTCGTTCCGGCTTTGATCGATCGAATAGATCCTCCGATTGGGATCTCAAAAGCGGAACAGCTGTTGTGTTCGAGTGGGTTCAACATCGGCTCGCTCGTGGTGCTCGGGTTGGGCATGATCTCGGCGTACTTCCTGTTGAAAGCTGTCGTTCGAGCGGTCAACCGACAGATACGGGGAGGGTTGTATTCGCTCGTCGCTGCGGTCCTCCCGCTCTGTGTTCCAACGTTTTTGACCGCGCTCGGCGTCGATACCACGTGTCTGTTACCGTGGTGAACGATCGTGGAATCGGGAATCGAACCCCTGAACGGCTACTGTTGTTCCGTGTGACAGACCAGTACCGGGCGGGTGGTACTGAGAATAACCCCTTGTGTGACGCTGCCGAAGACTGCTTTTCCGGTGGGTGTTCGTTTCCGTCCCGCGATACAGATTCGCTTTGCGTCGATTTCCTCTGCCGTTTCGAGGATCACCGTCGTCGGGTCTCCCTCGATGCGCGTGAGATCGGTCTCGATGCCGGCGTCCTCAAGGATGTTTTGGGCCAGCGTGATGGCAGACATCTCTTCGAGCGGCGTCGGGTCCTCGTCGGTGGTTACGTGGAGGAGCGTTGCGTGGATGTCCGTGGCGTTCGTCGGTTGGTCGACGACGGTCTCTGCCTGAGTTCGTGCGCGCGATTCGTTCCCATCGACTGTGAGTAAATATTCGTACATACGTACTCTCGGGGTACGCGCGCTCATTAAGGTGAGGACCGGCGGAAGCTGGTTGCGGGAAACATACTTGAGGTGGGCAGGAGATGGACAGCTATGAGCGATGACTGTATCTTTTGTTCCATTGTAGCCGGTGAACTTCCCAGCCACACCGTGTACGAGACCGAAGAAACGCTCGCGTTCCTAGATGCGAACCCGCTGGCTCCCGGTCACGTGCTCGTGATTCCCAAAGCACACCACGAGCGGTTGGACGAACTCCCCGAGGAACTGGCAAGTACAGTACTCGAAACGCTGTATCAGCTGGTGTCGCCGGTCGAAACGGCGGTCGAGGCGGATGGGACGACCGTCGCGTTCAACAACGGATCGGCCGCGGGCCAGGAGGTACCACACGTCCACGGTCACATCATCCCTCGCTTCGAATCGGATGACGGAGGGCCGATTCACGCGGTCGCCGGCTCGCCACCGAACCTGAGTGACGACGAACTCGAAACGATCGCGGATACCATCGCAGACCGAACGTAACCAGCGAGGTGACAGACGAAACAGCGATGTGACGGATAATCCCCTGTATGCGTATGTATAATGTGATAAATGATATTGTACGACACGACGCAGTTTTAACTGCGCTCACTCCGCTGACGAAGGATGGGAGAGACGAGATGTTCCAGGTGAGCGCGAGAGGGACACTGATGGTTTCAGACAATACCCGGAACGAAATCGAGCAGTACCTCGGTCAGGTACCGAGCTGGATGAGGGCGCTCGCAGAGCCCGCTAGCGATCACAGTTGGGGTGTCGTTCGTGATCTGGAGTTTGGAGATACGGAGCTCACCCAGCGCGAGAAAGAACTCGTCGGACTCGGAGCAGCGACCGCGATGAACTGCCCGTACTGCATCCACTTCCATACAGAAGGAGCGAAGATGGAAGACGTCACAGAAGAAGAGCTAAGAGAAGCGACGAACGTCGCTGCCAACGTACAGTATTTCTCGTCGATACTCCACGGGGCGGAAGTCGACTACGAGGAATTCGTCGACGAAACGACGGAGATCGTCGATCACATCGAAACTCAGCGAACAGCAGTAGGCGACGACTGAAGACGCGTTTCGATCCGAATGGACTGGTGGGCGATGCTGGTCGCACCGAATGAATTGCTGTTGCTCATCTCTCTTTTCCCATCCGCTCAGACAACAGCTTTTGGTCGGACCATCGCCAGTGATCGGACATGGTCGGGAAAGTTCCACCCGAGACGTTAGAACAGTTGGTGTTCACGCGGCTCGGAGGCTCGGATCCGGCGGTGGTGCAGGGGCCAGCGTACGGTGAGGACACCGCGGCGCTTCGCGTGGATAAGGCGGGAGATGAGGAGCTGCTGGTCGTCAACTCGGATCCGATCTCGCTGGCCATCGATCGCGTCGGAACCCTTGGGGTGACGGTCGCGTGCAACGACATCGCTGCTTCGGGAGGGACACCGCGGTGGCTGACGAACGTGTGTATTCTTCCCGACGACGGCGACCGGGAGCTGGATCGGATCACCCGCCAGATCGACGACGCCGCGGCGACGATGGGTGTACAGGTGATCGGTGGCCATGCGGAGTACTCCACGGAGCTGTCCCGGCCATTACTGTCGATGACGTGTCTCGGGACGACGGATCGCTACGTCTCCTCCTCGGGAGCCAGTGCTGGGGACGTGATCCTCATGGCCGGGAGCGCTGGCATCGAGGGCACTGCCATCCTCGCCTCGGATTTCCGCGAGGAACTCGATGGGCAGGTCGAGAACGACGTGCTCACCGCTGCGACGGCGTACTACGACGAGCTGTCCGTTTTAGAGAGCGCATCGGCACTGGCTTCCTACGCGACGGCCATGCACGACCCGACCGAAGGTGGCGTGCTCACCGGACTCATCGAGATGGCTACCTCCTCATCGGCCACGTTCGCGGTCGAGCGATCGACGATCCCCGTTCGCTCGGAGACCGAAGCGCTCTGTGACGCGTTAGGCGTCGATCCGCTCCGTATCTTCGGCTCGGGGGCGCTGTTGGCGACGGTTCCCGGTTCAGAACGGGACGCAGCGCTCGAAGCACTGGAAGCGAGCGACGTTACAGGCGCCGTCATCGGTCGCGTCGACGCCCCGGAGGAGCCGGGGGTCGTCCTCGACGGCGAACCGATCGCCACGCCCGTTGAAGACGATCTGTACGAACTCTGGGAGTGAGTTACAATACGTCCATCTCTCCGAGTCGCGTCGGAAGGTAGGTTTCAGTAACGAAATCGAGTCCGCGAGAGGCCAATGCCTGCTGTTCGGCCTTCTTGTTGATGTCGAGTTGGCGCTCGATCTGCTCGACCCAGTACTCGGATTGGAAGCGTGGATCTTCGAGTTCGTTTTCCAGCGCGTTCACGTCCGAATCCGACAGCGGATCCGTCGGAAGATCGTACTCGACGATGTCGGTGGGTTGAATGCCGATGAACCGCGCGTTGGGGGTCGCCAGATACTCTGAGAGATGGGCGCTTTTGATACTCCCGTACGCGACGGAGGCAAAGATGCGATACGACCACGGGTCGCCGTCAGTGAACACCACCACCGGGAGATCCAACTCGTCGTGGAGGCGACGGGTGATTCGGCGCGTTGCCCGGGCTGGCTGACCCTTGAGATGAACGATGATCGTGTTGTGCTCCTCGTCGAACCCGTTTTCGACGAGTCGATCGCGCATCCCACCAGTCTCGACGCAGAGGATGAAATCCGCGTCGTTGTCGAGAAACTCGATCGTGTCAGGATTGTTGGGGATCTGATATCCGCCTTCGCCGACGTCCTCCTGACAGTGGATGTCGCGCTCACCGCGGCGGGTCTGCTCGCGGAGATGAAGCGGTCCCATCAGCGTCGCGCCCGACTCCTCCGGGCGCATGTGGAAATCCTCTCGAGTGACATCAGAGACGATCTCGAGATCCTCGATGAGCTGATTGGACTCGTCTTGACTGGAAAACTGTGCCGTCTCGTGGTCCCAGGACTCGCTTAGGTAGTACAACTCACGAAGGGTCGACGATCGGTCCTCGTCCAGCTGTTGGGCGAGGAAATCGATGACGTAGATCGCTTTGAGGAGCTTTTTCGCGCCCGTAACCGTGTTGGCCGAACGCGTGGAATGTCGGTCACCGTACACCCACACGTCCTTGTCGTCATCGTACTCGATGTTCGATTTCGTACGGGTTGGAATCTGCATCGAGGGGACCTCTCCCCCGGCAAACTGATCGTAAAACTCCGCCGCGAGATCGAGAAGGCGATCGCGGGCGTCGGCATCTATTTCGGTGTTGGTGCTCATAGTCGTTAGGCGTTGATGGAGAGCTTTTCAGGTTCGATTCCTTCGACAGAGATGTCGAACGATGCGTTTCCGTTCACGTCGTACTCGATGGCGGCTTGTTCACCACTTCGGACGCTGGGATCCCATTTGACGAACCACTCGCCATCCATCTCGACGACTGTCGCGTTCTCGATATCGCCGGGATCGACGCTCACGATGTCCGTCAACGCCAATTCAGCGACGCTATCGGAGTGGTTCGTGACGACGAGTCGAACGCCGTCGTTTTCGACCGTCCGCTCGACGAGGACGTTGTTCATGATGCGGGCGAGTGAATCCTCAATGGCGAGTGATTCGCGTTCGGTCATATCAGCGAGTTTGTCGGCCATCGTCGGCAAGATGTCGGCGATCACGTTCCGTTTGCGCTGGCGCTGTTCGAGCGTTCGGCGCTTTTTGAGATACCGCTTGAGTTCCCGTGCCGCCGATCGGAGCGCCAGTTCGATCTCGCGTTCGATCTCTGGAACGTTCGCGATGGCGTCTTTGGATTCGCTGGTAAACGGGACGTTCGTGGAAGCGACGTGTATCATCACCACAGCCGGGCCGTTCGGTGTTCCGCTACCGCCGGGCTGGTCCAACTCGTAGTTGCGCCAGTTGATGTCCTGAATCACATCCGAGGTGGCACACGCGCCCCGTTGGTAGACGAGCGGAACCCGATTGGCGAACCGGAGTACATCGATTCGGCCCTCGCTTTTGATCTCGCCGCCGTACGCGATTCCAGCTTCCACGATGAACGGATCTCCACCGTGGACTTCCGCGTCGCGCGTCGTCGAGGCGTAGAAATCCGCGTTGAACTCCTTTCGGAGTCCTTCCTCAACCAGCGTCTCGGTGATCGGAGCGAGACAGTCCGTCGGCGGGGCGAGAATATCGGTTTCGCGCATCGCTTCGAGCAGTGAACTCGCGGTGTCGCGGTCGCTTGCGACTGCCCGCACTTCGGGGGGATCGTCGGGGATGCTCCGACAAACCGACCAGATACCGGAAACCACGTTCTCCTGTGCAGTCTCGCCGAACGCCGTTCCGTCGTGGGTTTCGGTCTGTTCTGCTGCACGAGCGACGAACGACGCCACCGTCTCTTTTCGTAGTCGGTGGCGCTCTACATCCTCGAACTTCACGGCGATGCGCCGGGCCATCCCTTCTATCGTCTCCGTGTCTTTTCGGCTCGTGGTCGTTTCGTCCACGATCCGGTAGAGATCCGATTCGATATCGTCGGTCAACACGGACCACACTGCCCCAACGGTGGTTTTCCGTGCAGCCGTGCCGAACGTCGCACCGGATTCGGATTTGACGTGTTCGGCTGCGTTCGCCACGATGTCGACGAGTTCGTGATGTGCAATCCGGTCGCGTTCAGTGATCGCCGTTCCGACGCGCTGGGCGAACGCGGCTGTCGCTTCGTCGCTTTTGTTCGTCACCGCGTCGGTGACTGCCGTCTCGATCGCCGACCGCTCCGGTGATCGCCACGACAGCTCTCGTCCGAAATGACGATCGACGAACGCGGTGATGATCGAGTCTGCGGTCTTCTGTCCCACACGAGTGAACTCGTCTTGCAAAAATCCGGAGATAGAGTACGAATCTGTCTCGTCCAGTAGTTTGATGAGCGAACCAAGTTCGATACCGTGGGGGTGGGGACGGATCTCCTCGGTTTCTGCGGGCAGCTGGTCGGTCACACGTTCGAACTTCAGCCGCTCGCGTGGCTCCTCGAACTCGATGCGAGCGTGGGGATTGACCACTGCCGTGTGTTTGATGTAATCGTGGAGCTGCTGGCGGGCGCGCATGTTGGCTTCCATCTCCAGTTCAATGCGCGTCCCATGGGGTCGATCCCACGTCGTCGTCGTATCGACGGAGATCTCCGGCTCGTTCGTGTCCGTATCGATGATCAACTCGAAATACTGAGCCGCCGAATCCCCTTCCGTTCGGGAGGTGACCATCGCCGGTTTGCCGCTCGTGAGCTGGGAGTACAACACAGCTGCGGAGATCCCGATTCCCTGCTGTCCTCGCTTCTGTTCCCGAACGTGAAACCGCGATCCGTACAGCAGTTTCCCGAACACTTTCGGAAGCTGTTCTTTCGTGATTCCCGGACCGTTGTCCTCAACGATGACCCGATAGTAATCACCTTCCTCCCTGATTCCCACGTAGATATCGGGGAGAATTCCTGCCTCTTCGGTTGCATCGAGCGCGTTATCTACTGCCTCCTTGACAGCCGTGACCAATCCTCTGGCCCCGCTGTCGAATCCGAGCATATGCTTATTCTTCTCGAAGAACTCGGCGATCGAGATGGAGCGCTGGCTCTCCGCCAACTCCTCGGCGACGTTAGTGCGCCCCCCGAGCTCCGATTGATACGATGTCATGCTAGCCGGGCGTACTGCATCAGGGGTTAAAACAGCCGCGACACCAGAGTGAAAGTGAAAATGGCAGGGAGAGACAGCTTGCTATCCGGTCACGCACCACAGAGCGTGAAGATAGGTAGTTAGAGAAAAACCGAATCAGAATGTCTGATTCGATTTATCAGTATTCGGTAGTCCTCGCGCGCGTGCGAGGGTTTTATAGGCAAAACGGTGTTAGCTGGAGTAAGTAGTTTATGTCGAAGAACTCTGAATACGGGGCCGTCGATATCCAAGTTCTCGAAGGGCTTGAAGCCGTTCGAAAGCGGCCCGCAATGTACATCGGGTCGACCGACTCGCGCGGATTACACCATCTCGTTCACGAAGTCGTCGACAACGCGATCGACGAGGCGCTCGCGGGGTACTGCGATTCGATCGAGGTGACAGTTCACGACGACAACTCCGTTACGGTCGCCGACGACGGGCGAGGGATCCCCGTGGACGAGCACCCTGAATACGAGCGGCCGGCGCTCGAAGTGATCATGACGGTGCTCCATGCAGGAGGGAAGTTCGACAGCAAGTCCTACCAGGTTTCTGGAGGACTCCACGGCGTCGGAGTCAGCGTCGTCAACGCGCTTTCGAAACGTCTCGAAGTCGAGGTCAAACGCGATGGCGGCGTATGGACGCACGCGTTCGACCGGGGAGAACCGGACATCGAGGCCTTCGAACGGGTCCGTGATCTCGATCCTGACGAAGATACGGGAACGCGGATTCGATTTTGGCCCGACGAAGAGATATTCGAAACGGTCACGTTCTCTTATTCGAAGCTCGAAAACCGGTTGCGTGAACTGGCGTTTCTCAACTCCGGTGTCGAAATCACGATCCGAAGCGAACCGGAAGACCGTGAAGCGACGTTCACCTACGAGGGCGGGATCCGCGAGTTCGTCGCGTACCTCAACGAAACCCGATCGGTGTTGCACGACGACATCATCTACTTCACGACCGAAAAACAGGATGTCCACGCCGAGGTGGCGATACAAGCGACCGACGACGTTCAAGGGTCGATTCACGCCTTTGCGAACAATATCAACACGCGAGACGGCGGAACACACCTCACCGGGTTCAAAACGGCGCTCACGCGGGTCGTAAACGAGTACGCCAGTAGTAACGGCTTTCTCGACGACATCGACGGTAATCTCAAAGGCGAAGACATCCGGGAGGGACTGACGGCTGTCATTTCAGTCAAACACCCAGATCCGCAGTTCGAGGGCCAAACCAAGACGAAGCTCGGAAACAGCGAAGTGCGGGGCATCTTAGAAAGCGCCGTTCACCAGCAGTTCGGAACGTATCTCGAAGAACATCCGGACACGGCCGCCAGTATCGTGGACAAGGCCGTCGAGGCGGCCAAAGCCCGTATCGCTGCAAAAAAGGCAGAGGAGCTTACCCGCCGGAAGAGCGCGCTAGCAACCACGTCACTCCCCGGAAAGCTCGCGGACTGCCAGACACAGGACCCATCGGAAGCGGAACTGTTCGTCGTGGAAGGCGACAGTGCTGGTGGGAGCGCCAAACAGGCGAGAGATCCGGAGCGTCAGGCCATTCTTCCGTTGTTCGGAAAGATCCTCAACGCCGAGAAACGACGGCTCGATCGGGTGCTCGAAAACGAGAAGATCCGAAGTCTCATCACCGCTATCGGAACCGGCATCGGAGAGGAGTTCGATTTGGACGGCATACGATACGGCAAGATAGTGATAATGACGGATGCGGACGTCGACGGTGCCCACATTCGGACGTTGTATCTGACGTTCCTCTACCGGCACATGCGGCCGCTGATCGAGGAGGGACACGTCTATGCGGCACAGCCACCGTTGTATCGGATTCGGAACAATGGTGAAACGCACGACGCGATGACTGAAGCCGAGCGTGAACAGATCGTTGCTGATGTGTGTGGGGGATCTCCGGATCAGGTCCAGCGGTTCAAGGGACTGGGTGAGATGAATCCCGAACAGCTGTGGGAGACGACTATGAACCCCGAAAACCGGATTTTAAAACGGATCACGGTGGACGATGCGGCCGCAGCCGATCGGATGTTCTCGGTGTTGATGGGAGAAGCGGTAGAGCCACGTAAGCAGTTCATCAAGGAGCATTCGACCGAAGCTGAATGGGTCGATATCTGATCGGTCAATCGGAGAGTTACACAATGACGAACGCCACGACACACGCGATCGCACCGATAGTCGACTACGCGGAGTACGAACGGAAAGTAAACAATGAGTTCTGATCTGCCCGAAGACCCGATCACCGATCACGACCAGTTACAGACGGTCCGAATCGAAGAGGAGATGGAACAGAGTTACATCGATTATGCGATGAGCGTCATCGCAGGGCGTGCGCTGCCAGACGTGCGCGACGGTCTCAAACCCGTCCAAAAGCGGATCCTGTACGCGATGGAGGAATCCGGAATAACGTCGAACGCTGGCCACCGAAAATGTTCGAACATCGTCGGAGATACGATGGGGAAATACCACCCCCATGGGGACAGTTCGATCTACGACGCACTGGCCCGGATGGCCCAAGAGTTCTCGCTACGCTATCCGCTGGTCGATGGCCAAGGAAACTTCGGTTCTGTTGACGGCGATCCACCGGCCGCGATGCGGTACACCGAGGCTCGGATGAGTCCGATCGGAGAGGAGATGCTCGCTGACATCGATTCGGACACCGTCGATTTCCAACCGAACTACGACGATCGGCTCGAAGAGCCGATCGTGCTCCCCTCTGCGCTGCCGAACCTGTTGTTGAACGGTTCATCGGGAATCGCCGTCGGAATGAGCACGAACATTCCACCCCACAACCTCGGGGAGATCGTCGACGGTCTCATCCACCGCATCGACAATCCAGACAGCACGATCTCCGAACTGATAGAGTACGTCAAGGGCCCGGATTTCCCGACGGGAGCGAACATCGTCGGCCGATCGGGAATCTACGACGCCTACACGACGGGGCGAGGAAAAATTCGGCTGCGCGCCGCCATGGAGATCGACGAAGAACGGGGACAGATCGTCGTAACCGAGCTTCCGTACCAAGAGAACAAAGCCCGGCGCATAAAACGCATTGCCGACGACGTCAACGACGGAACGATCGAGGGAATCAGGGACATCCGCGACGAATCCGATCGGGACGGTGTGCGCATCGTCATCGAACTCAAGCGTGGTGCAAACCCGGACGTGGTCAGAAATCAGCTGGTGAAACACCACCTCGAACAGACGTTTAGTATCATCATGCTCGCGCTGGTCGACGGCCAGCCGAGGATTTTGGACCTACCGGCGATGCTCGATGCGTTCTTAGAACATCGCCGCGAAGTGGTGCGCCGTCGGACCCAACACAAGTTGGACAACGCCACGGAACGCGCGCACGTACTCGAAGGCCGACTGTTAGCGCTCGACAACGCCGAGAAGGTGGTCGAAGTGATTCACAGCGCGTCGGACCGATCGGAAGCGAAAGCGACGTTGCAAACGACGTTCGATTTCACGGAGCGACAGGCCGATCACATCGTCCGGATGCAGCTGGGCAGCCTCACCTCTTTGGAAACCGAAGAGATCGAATCGGAATACGACTCGCTCACCGAACAGATCGAGCGCTTCGAGACCATCCTTTCGGAGGAGAGCGAGCTGCTGGGGGTTATCAAATCCGAACTCCACGATCTCAAAGCGAAGTACGACGACGATCGGCGCACGACCATCATCGAGGACGCCGGCACGGTGAGTCACGAGGATCTAATCCCCCAAGAGGAATCGATCGTAGTGTTGACCGAATCGAACTACGTGAAACGAATGGCGCTGTCGACGTTCGACGCCCAACACCGGGGTGGAAAGGGCATCATCGGAACGAAACTCAAAGACGGAGACCGGGTAAGTGCGGTGTTCCACGCCAACACCCACGATTATTTGCTGTGTTTCACCACCAATGGACAGGTGTACCAGCTGAAAACGTACGAGCTTCCCGAGATGAGCCGGACGGCCCGCGGGAAATCGGCGGTGAACGTGCTCGATCTCGATCCCGACGAAGACGTGACGGCCATCGTCAACACCGAGGAGTTCAACGGCGATCGCTCGCTCACGATGGTCACGAAAAACGGCTACATCAAACGCACACCCACGACCGAGTTCAACAATATTCTCTCGACAGGAATCCGTGCCGTATCCCTCGAATCCGACGACGAACTCGTCGACGTCGTGGTGACGAACGGCACGACAGACGTGCTCATCGGCACCGAGCAGGGCCGATCGATTCGATTCAGCGAGGAAGACGTGCGGCCGATGGGACGGGCCGCACGGGGTGTCAACGGGATCGAACTCGTCGGCGACGATAGGGTCGCCGGGCTTGTGGCCATCCGTGACGAAGACGCCACCTTGCTGACGGTCACAGAGCACGGCTACGGAAAGCGCACGCCGATCGAAGAGTACCGAGCCCAATCACGCTACGGTAAAGGCCTCGTCGACATCAAAACCACCGACCGAAACGGAGTCGTCGTTGCACTCGAAACCGTCAGTGACGATGAAGATCTCGTCCTCATGAGCGACCAGGGACAGATCATGCGGACACACGCGGATGAAGTGTCCAGGCAGGGACGGAACACGATGGGCGTGCAGGTGATGTCTCCCGACGACCAAGACCGAGTTGCGACCGTCGACGTCGTCCCCCTGTGAGTGACGGTGGGAAATATTAATCCCCAACCGAGTAATTGCCGAACTCAGAAGTGAAAAAACTTTATCAGGTGTCGAAATCTTAAATACAGATGGTGAAGGAACATAGAGATGTATCCGATATCGCAAATATAAATGTCAAGTTTCTGCCATGGGCGTTACGTTCATGGTACCTGATGTCATAGCTTGATACGGATGATGCGAGATTATTTCGCTCTCGATGTCACCACCGGGGACAGATCGAAACCCCAGATCACCGTCAGCTTCGATGGGCCATCCGAGCAGTTCATGGAACAGTTGGGTGCGGACACCGGGACGACTCCGTCACTCGACTCCGACCGCCTTGAGGTATCATACCGAATGCGCGACGGTTCGATGGCTCCGGGGACGTCGGGAGTGTTCGCTGTGACCGACCGCATCACAGGCGATTTCATCCTCGAATGCAACGCCGATGCCGGAACGATCGACCGTCTCGTCACCGCCGCACGGGAACACGACGATTCGACGACAGACGGCCAGTATCAGTTCACACTCACGATCAACGACCGCGAGGTGCTTTCTTGTGATCGGGATCTCTTTCTCGTCTACAGCACCGACGGCGAACTCCTCCGTCAACACAGTCTCATCCCCAGCGGTGTGGAGCTGTGAACTAAGTAGCGAGCGCTTGCAACCAACCAGATCCGGAATGCTCGGGCAGTCGAGCCGACAACCGTTCTTTTACATATTCAACTATGAGTTGTTATATCCCGATATCGGCATCGTTGGGCAACGTCATTCGTAAGTATCGGCCACGCTGATAGCCGGTATGGGTCTGTTCGGAACCGCTGGAATCCGGGGTGACGCTCGGGAGAGTGTCACGCCGTCGCTGGCGCTCGCAGTCGGACAAGCTGTCGGACAGAAAGCAACGGAAGTTGTCATCGCTCGAGATGGTCGTGAGACCGGGACAGCACTGGCTGGGGCAGTCGAGTCGGGGGTAACGAGTGGGGGCGCGCGGGCGTTGCGCGCTGGACAGCTCCCGACGCCCGCACTGGCGTACGCTTCCCGTGGCCGGCACGGGGTGATGCTCACTGCGAGCCACAACCCTCCGCCCGACAATGGGATCAAGCTCTTTGTCGATGGCGAGGAGTTCGACGCCGAGCGGGAAGCACGGATCGAAGAACACGTCGACGACGGGCCCACACCGGTCGAGTGGGACGAATGGGGGGCGACCGAACGCTTGGAAGCGCTGTCAACCTATCGGCAAGCGGTGGTCGAGTACGCACGAGCCGTTGGAATCGACGCGCGTTCCTACGCTGAGCGTGCGACCGGATCGACGGAGATCAACCTGAACGGACTAACGGTCGTCGTCGACTGCGCCAACGGGATGGCCTCGCTTGCGACGCCACAGGTGCTCCGCGAGCTGGGGGCGCACGTCGTGGCGTTGAACGCAAACGTCGATGGGCATTTCCCCGGCCGACCGAGTAAACCGACACCGGTCACGTTGTCCGATCTTCGGGAGTTCGTCGAAGGGTACGAGGATCCGGTCGTGGGAATCGGTCACGATGGCGATGCCGATCGGATCGTCATCGTCGACGGCACCGGGGCAGTCGTCCACGAGGACACGGTGCTTGCCATCCTCGCCGAGCACTACGTCCGCGCGAGCGATGCCAGCGATCCGGTCGTCGTGACGACGCCCAACGCCTCCGATCGGATCGACGAGCGCGTCGAGGCGGTCGGTGGACGGACCGAGCGGGTCCGGCTCGGATATCTCCACGACGGCATCGCCACCGTCCACGAGGAAAGTGGCTCTGTCGTCTTCGCCGGCGAGCCGTGGAAACACATTCATCCCGGGTTTGGATCGTGGATCGACGGCGTGACCAGCGCCGCCGTCGTATCAGTGCTCGTCGCCACCGCTGCTGAGGATCCGGACGATCCCCAAGTCGAAGGGGGACAGAACGGACTGGCTGTGTTGCGAGATCCCATCACCGAGCGCCCATACCGGAAGGAGAACGTCACCTGTCCTGACGGATACAAGAGTCAGGCGATGGAACGAGTCCCACAGCGGCTTTCTGAGCAGTTCCCCGCGGCAACGATAAACGAAGAACACGGCGTCCGCTTGGCGTTCGACGACGGAGCATGGACACTCGTCCGACCGAGCGGCACGGAGCCGTACATCCGGGTGTACGCCGAGAGCACAGGGGTCGACGAGTTGGTCGACACCGTTACTAGCGTGGTCGACCGGGCGGTGAACGATGCTCGTGATTGAGAGCTCAGAAAGGAAGCGACGTTTTTAACCCGGTAAAGTTGTGAATGATCTGTAGTGTTCTATAGTCATGGACAGACGTACCTTTGTGAAGACACTCGGAGTGACAAGTATCGCGGGGCTTGCGGGCTGTACCGGGGGTCCGACGGAAAACGATGGGGATACGGAGAACACCGACGGAGGATCGGCTTCCGTCGCAGTGGTGTACGCCACCGGCGGTCTCGGTGATGGCTCGTTCAACGACCAGGCACAGACTGGTCTCGAACGTGCTAAAGAGGAGCTTTCGATCCAGACCGAACACTCCCAGCCGTCGGATACGTCCGAATTCTCGCGGTTCCAGAGCCAGTACGCCCAATCGACATCTCCAGATTACGATCTCGTCTGCTGCATCGGTTCGCTGCAGGGAGACCCGCTGTCGGACACCGCACCGCAATTTCCAGACCAGCAGTTCATGCTTGTCGATGCGAACGTCGACGAGCCGAACGTCGAGAGCTACCAGTTCCGCGAAGAAGAAGGCTCTTTTCAGGTGGGCCACCTTGCCGGGCTACTCACGACCGATGGACTGTCGACGGGCGCGGCGTCAACGACCGACGCGACGAGCGTCGGTTTCATCGGCGGGAAGGAAAACCCGCTCATAAAGAAGTTCGAAGCGGGTTTCAAAGCTGGCGTCGCCTACACCGATGACTCCATCGACATCACGAGTAATTACATCGGCTCATTCAATGACGTTACTCGTGGAAAAGAGGCAGCGTTGACTCAGTACAACAACGGTGTCGACATCATTTATCACGCCTCGGGCAACACCGGAACCGGCGTCTTCCAGGCCGCACAGGAGGCAGGCCGGTATGCGATCGGAGTCGACAGCGACCAGTCGAAGACTGAATCCAAATACGCCGATCACATCCTCGCCAGTATGGTCAAATACGTCAACATCGCCATGTTCGACGCCATCGAGGGTGTGGTCGAAGAGTCCTTCGAAGGCGGAACGGCGACCGAGCTGGGGTTAGAACAAGAAGGGGTGAAGACGGTGTACGGCGAGGCGATCGGCTCGGAGATCCCAGACGAAATCAAATCGAAACTCGAAACCTCGAAAGAACAGATCGTGTCGGGTGAGATTTCCATCCCGACGGATCCATCTAACGTCTAATAATTCAGATGATGGTTCGTGTCTCTGGACGAGCGGTACACCACCAGATAGATAGATGACGCCGGCCGTTTCCCTCGATGGAATCACGAAACGTTTCCCGGGTGTTCTCGCTAACGACGACGTCGATCTCACCGTCGAACGTGGGACGGTTCACGCGCTCCTCGGTGAGAACGGTGCCGGAAAGACGACGCTGATGAACGTTCTGTATGGGCTGTACGAGCCGACCGCGGGACAGATCGTCGTAGACGGCACCGAGCGATCGTTCCAGACGCCACAGGACGCGATCGATGCGGGGATCGGAATGATCCACCAGCATTTCATGCTCGTCGATTCGATGACTGTCGCTGAAAACGTGACACTCGGGGCAGAGCCCCGGAAATGGGGCGGAATGGCGATCGACCGCGACCAAGCCCGTCAGGACGTTGCCCATCTCTGTGATCGATTCGGGCTCGATGTCGATCCCGAGGCCCGGATCTCGGAGTTGAGCGTCGGAGTCCAACAGCGTACCGAGATCCTGAAGGCGCTGTACCGGGGAACCGACGTTCTCATTCTGGACGAGCCGACGGCAGTGTTGACACCTCAAGAGGTCGAAGAACTCCTCTCGGTGTTCGAACTGCTGACCGAGCAGGACAAAACGATTATTTTCATCACGCACAAGCTCGGTGAGGCGATGCGGGCCGCCGACGAGATCACCGTGCTCCGCGACGGTCGAAACGTCGGCACGGTCGACGCCGAGGAAACCACACGCGAGGAGCTGGCGGAGTTGATGGTCGGTCGAGAGGTGTTGTTGGAAATCGAAACGTCACCCCCCGACCCGGGAGAAGTGGCCCTGTCGGTCGACGATCTCACGGTTGTGAACGAACAAGAGATCGATGTAGTTTCCGATGTGTCTTTTGCCGTCCGGCGGGGTGAGGTGTTCGGAATCGCTGGCGTGGACGGCAATGGACAGAGCGAGCTGATCGAAGCCATCACCGGCTTGCGGTATCCCCAAGCCGGGACGATCGGGTTCAACGGCCGAGAGATCACCGACGACTCCCGCCGAGAGCGCATCGATCAGGGCATGGCGTACATTCCTGCTGATAGACATGAACGAGGAGTAGTGATGGAGTTCGATCTGGTCGAGAACGGGTTGTTAGGGAGCCAACACGGCGAAGTGTTTGCGAACAACGGACGGATCGATTGGTCACACACCCGCGAGCATACGGAAACGATCATCGAGGAGTACGACGTGCAACCGCCCGATCCGGACGCTACAGTGTCGTCGCTTTCCGGTGGCAATCAGCAGAAGTTCATCGTCGGTCGAGAGTTCGCTCGTGATCCGCGGCTCGTCGTTGCTGCTCACCCCACTCGTGGCGTGGACATCGGATCGACGGAATTCATCCACGAGCGGCTGTTGGAACTCCGCAACGCGGGCGTTGGGGTGTTGCTCGTCTCCTCGAAGCTAGAGGAAGTTCGGGGGCTGTCCGACCGGTTGGCGGTGATGTACGAGGGCGAGTTCGTGGACACCGTCGATCCCGGAGCCGTCACCGAAGAGGAACTCGGACTGTTGATGGCTGGCGAACAGCCGGAACGTGAGGTGCACGCCGATGAGTGATGTGCTCTCACGAGCGAAAGAACGGCTACGAGCTGTCCTCGAACGATCTGCTCGGCTGTCGGCGGTCGAGCGGATCTTGATCAGCACGGCAGCGCTCGTTCTCGCGGTGCTCGTCGGTGCGGTGCTCATTCTCGTTTCAGGACGGATGACGACGTGTACGACCGCAGCAGCGACGTATTTCGGTGTCGGATTCTGTTACGATCCGGTCACGGTGTTCGACCGGTTGTTCTTCGGGGCGTTAGGCGATCCGATGAACCCGCTGTTTCGGCCGTTTCAGGGCGAATTCGCCCCGCCGTTCCGGAAGGGGTGGAGTCCGTTTAACGCGGCGATGGCGGTGACGCTGCGGGAAACGACTGTACTCGTGTTGACCGGGTTGTCGGTGGCGCTTGCGTTCCGGTCGGGCGTGTTCAACATCGGAACACAGGGACAACTCGTCGCTGGCGCACTCGCAAGCGCGCTGGGACTGCTCGTGTTGGCGCCACTCGTTCCCGGTGGCGTGATGGGGACGGTCCTGCTCGTTCCCACCGGACTGGGCATCGGCGCGGTCGCTGGTGGGCTGTACGGAGCCATCCCCGGCGTTCTCAAAGCATACGCCGACGCCAACGAGGTGATCACAACCATCATGCTCAACTTCGTCGCTGCGCAGTTCGCCCTGTATCTCGTCTCGAACCATTTCCAACGGCCCGACAGTCAGGTGGTCGAGACGGTTCCGCTTCCCGACGGCGCGACGATCCCGTCAGTCGTGTTCGACCCCCGAATGAAATTCTCCCTGTTTGCGCTCGCCATTGCGATCGGGTTCGGCGGTGTGATCTACTATCTGTTGAGATACACTACGCTGGGGTACGATCTCCGCACGAGTGGACTCCAACCCACCGGAGCCGAGTACGGCGGCGTCAAAACCAAACGGACCATCGTTGCGAGCCTAACGCTCTCGGGGGCGCTGGGCGGTCTCGGCGGCGCGATGTACGTCATGATGATTCTCGGTAATTTCCAGACCGGCGTGCCGTCCTACGGGTTCGACGGCATCACGGTCGCCATCCTCGCCGGCAACAACCCGTTGGGCGTCTTGTTCGCAGCGCCGTTGTTTGGAATCATCAAAAGCGGAGCGATCGTCATCGACACCTCCACATCGATGCCACCACAGCTCGTGGACGTGTTGCGTGGGCTGATCGTTCTGTTCGTTGCGATGCCGGAGTTCTTCCGGATGATCGGTCGGCGGACGATCGCAGAGAAACCGAACCCGGACGGAGGTGAGGAGGATGCGTGAACTGGTGTCGATCGGGAGACGACGCGGGACGCTCGTGTGGATCGTGGTGCTCGCCCTCGTTGGGGTCTCCCTATCCGGGTTCGTGAACAAAGGCACGGTGAGTTCGACGCTCCGGCTATCCGTGCCGATCGCGTTCGCTGCGCTCGGCGGGATCTTCGCCGAAAAAAGCGGCGTCATCAACATCGGATTGGAGGGTCATCTCATTATTTCCGCGTTCGTGGGGATCTATGCGACGGATCTCACCGGCAACGTCTGGATCGGGTTCGTGTCTGGCGTACTTGCGAGTACACTGCTCGCTGCGGTGTTTGCGGTCGTCTGTCTCGAATTTCGTGCGGATCAGATCATCGCAGGGCTTGCGGTGTGGTTCGTGGCGCTCGGTCTCGCGCCGTTTCTGTCCACGGTGATCTACGGCAGCGTGAACGCCGACAGCGCGAGCTTCGCTCCGATCACGATCCCAGGACTGTCGAAGCTTCCCGGGGTTGGTGCGCTGTTCGATGCCGCGCCGCCGGTGTATCTGATGTTCCTCGCGGTCGGCGGATCGTGGTACGTTCTCAACCGTACCGCGTTCGGACGGTGGGTACACGCGAGTGGAGAGAACCCCCAAGCGCTGGACACGGCTGGCGTGAGCGTCAGGCGGGTTCGGTACGTGAGTGTGCTCCTGTCGGGAGTGTTGGCTGGCATCGGCGGCGCGAGTCTCTCGCTCAGTCTGGGGGAATTCAGCGGCAACGGTCAAACGATGGTCGACGGCCGGGGGTTCATCGCCATCGTCGTGTATCTGTTGGGCAACTACAACCCGATCGGAGCTTTCCTCTCGACAACCCTGTTCGCTGGGTTGCAGACGGTCCAGATCCAACTCCAATCGGGATATCTCCCGAGTTCGTTGGTCCAAACGATCCCTTATCTCACCGTCATCGTCGTGCTCGCAGTCGTGGGCCGAACGCGCACCCCCGACGCCGCGGGCGATCACTACGAATCGGGCGAGGAGTAGGACAACCACTTCACTCCTCCCCGCGTCCGTCTCGGTATGAACGATTCCGATCTGATCGAGCAGGCCGAAACGGCGCTCGCGTCGGCGTACGTTCCCTACTCCGAATACCGCGTCGGCGCGGCGATCGAAACCGATGACGGAACCGTGTTCACGGGATGTAACATCGAGACCGCCAACTACTCGAACTCGTTGCACGCCGAAGAGATCGCGGTAGGCACCGCCGTTGCTGCGGGACACCGAGCGTTCACACGGCTCGCCGTCGTCTCCAGTGCGCGCGACGGCGTGACGCCCTGTGGGATGTGTCGTCAGACGTTGGCCGAGTTCTGCAACGAGGAGCTACGGATCCTCTGTGCCGTCGAAGAGGACATCGAGGAGTACACGCTGGGTACGCTGCTACCAGCAGCGATTTCTCGGGATACGCTCGAAAACGCGTGACTAGAGGGACCGAAACGGTTGACAGGAACGGGCCCCCACGGGTGGTATGGCAGACGAGACAGACGCCGTCCAGTATCATCTCGAAGTCGGACCGAACGACGTTGCCGAAACCGTTCTCCTGCCGGGAGATACCGAGCGCGTCGACCGAATCTCTGCCGAGTGGGATGATGCAGAAGAGAGAGCGAACCACCGCGAGTATCGCACCGTCACCGGGACGTACGACGGAACGCCGATCTCCGTCACGTCGACCGGGATCGGGAGTCCGTCCGCAGCCATCGCTGTCGAGGAACTCGCCGCGGTCGGTGTCGAGACGTTCATCCGGGTGGGATCGTGTGGAACGATTCAACCCGACGTGGAGATCGGCGATCTCATCATCACGAACGGCGTGGTGCGACGAGAAGGAACCAGTACCGAATACGTCCGGGAAACTTACCCCGCCGTGGCCGACCACGAGGTCGTGACTGCGCTCGTGGCCGCCGCCGAACGGCTGGGGTACGATTACCACGTGGGCGTGACCGCCAGCACCGATAGCTTCTATGCGGGTCAGGGACGCGAGGGGTTCGACGGGTTCCAATCACCCGAAGGACGGGCGCTGTACGAGGAACTACGGGACGTGAACGTATTGAACTTCGAGATGGAAGCCAGCGCGATCTGTACGCTCGCATCAATCTACGGACTTCGTGCAGGAGCGGTCTGTACCGTCTACGCCGATCGGACGAACGAGGAGTTCCGTGTCGAGGGCCAATCACGGGCCGCCAAAACCGCCACGCTCGCAACCGCACTCCTGGCGAAGATGGACGAGACAAAGCGGGCGGTCGGAGCCGATCGGTGGCACGCCGGGCTGAGTCTCGATCTCGACTGATCGCTACTTGGTGGCGACGATCACGAGGTGAGCGGCGTTCTCGTCGTAGGGATCCCCATCCAGATTTCCGTACACCGATACGTCCTCAAACCCCACCCGCTGTAGCAGGGTGGTCAGTTCGTACGCCGAGTACAGCCGGTGAGAAACGGTGAACTCCTGTACCGCCTCGTCTGTCACGACGATCCATCGGTTTTCCATCCAACTCCAGTTGTCAGTGATCTCGTGTTCTTCGAGGAAGTAGGTGCCATCTCGTTCATCCCACGTTCGTTGCTCGAATTTCCCTGCGAGCGTTTCCTTGCTCGTTAGGCTCATGAAGAGTGTCCCACCCGGTCGAAGCGAGTCATAAAAGTTCCGTGCGGTGCGCTCGTCGTCGGCCCGATCTTCGAAATAGCCAAAGGAGGTGTACAGGTTGATGATCGCATCGAACTCGTTCGGTCGGGAAACGTCCCGCATGTCCTCGTGGATGAACTCAGTGCGCTCCGACACGCCCCGCTCTCGCGCTCGTTCGCTCGCCCGCGACAGGTAGGAAGCGGTCGCATCGACGCCGGTGACGCGAAATCCACGATCGGCGAGTTCGACGGCGTGTCGTCCGACGCCACACGGAACGTCTCCAACCACGCCATCGTCGGGAAGGTCGAGCAGAGAGAGCAGGTGATCGATCTGAGCTGGTGCTTTCTCGATCACCTCGGGAGCGAACACGTAGCCTTCGAACGTATCCCAAAACGCCTCGTCCTCGTGCCACACAGACTGGGCCATACCGTAGATTCGTTCCACGGCGGATATACAACTGCGATCTGACACAGACACCTGTCTGATCAAAACACCGAGACAGATCCGTACTCACCCATTAGTCACGACCGCACAGATCGCCCGGTCGCGCTCGTGGAGTTCGACCGACTCGAATCCGGCCGACAGAAGGGTATCCACGAGCTCATCCGGGGGCTGTTTCGCGTGGTGGGTGAACCCGAAAGCGGCCCTTCCATCAGGGATCAGAACGCGCTGTAGCTCATCGAGTCCGGCGTGCACGTCGGGCCACAGCTGCATCGAGTTGATCGAAAACGCCGTTTCGAAGCTGTCGGTCTCGAACGGTAGCTCGGACGCTCGGCCGTGTCGGAGATCGACGCTGCCCGCCGCGACGGCTGTGGCGTTCCGTTCACGAGCCATCCGAACCATCAACGCCGAGTGATCGACGCCGGCGACGTATCCCTCGGGAGCGGCTCGTGTGGCCATCTGGATCCCATCCCCCGGTCCGAACCCGATTTCGAGCACCCGGTCGGTCGGACGGATCGAGAGCTGCTCTACTACCCACTCGATCGTCACGTCCTTTCGGCCAGCCATCATCCACCCACCGAGCCGTCCCAACAGTCCCCTCGGTTGCCCGAACACCCGGTACAATAGCCGCTCGGTAAGCGTCCTATCGGCAGGCGTGTCTTCCGAACCGTGAGCCATGGCACACAATACGGGACGGAGAACCGAAAACCCGTTACCGTCCTGTAGTACCGAGCTGCCGTCCTCGGAATCCGACCGCTCGTACACGACAGATATCGAGTGAACAGACCGTAGATGGAGATCTCCCGGGAGTGTTCACATGTCCGGCCACGCTTTCGCGGCGCGTTTGACGCTGGTGATCTTGTTGATCCAGCGCGTAGCGATCGCTTTCTTCAGGGTTTCAGCGGCGACACCGCCGAACGTATCGATCGGCGAACCAATCACGTTATTTGCGACTGCCGCGTCACCCACGGAGATGACGGTCCCTTTGTCTTCGTAGGTCCACGTTGTGAGCGGTTGATCGCGCATCGTTTTCCGGACGTTCTCTCCGACGACCTCCGCCGCCTGCCACGCCGCCTGTGCAGTGGGTGGAGCCGCGTCGCCGTCGACTTGATCGACGAGAGCGGTGTCGCCGATGGCGAACACGCGGTCGTCGCTCGTCTGAAACGTCGAGGACGCGTGCAGCCGGTGGCTGCGGTCGTCTTTCTCTAGATCGATCTCTTCGGTGCAGTCCTGACCAGTGATGCCGCCGGTCCAGAGCAACACATCGTAGTCAAGTTCCGTCTCCTCGCCGATGTACACCGTGTCCTCATCAACCTCGGTGATGAATTCGCCGGTCTTGATGTCAATTCCCCGGTCGGAAAGCATCTTCGTGAGCTTGCCCTGTACCTCGGGATCGCCCGGTGGGTAAACGCTGTCTAATCCCTCGACAAGGTAAATGTCCAAGGGTGCCCGGTACTGATCGCGGAACATCGCGATCTCACCCGCGCTCTGGATGCCGGACAACCCGGCTCCACCAACCACGACCGACGCAGGATCAGTTCTAGAGGCCTCCTTGGCAGCCGACTTGATGTCGTCATGGATCGACAGCGCATCACGGAGGCTTTTCAACGTGTGGGAGTGTCGTTCCAATCCATCGATGCCGAAAAACGCGGTTCGAGAACCGATACCGACCACACAGTAGTCGTACTCGACTGTCGAGCCGTCATCGAGATGGACCGTGCGCTCGTCCGTGTCGAGCGTCGTTACCGTCCCCTGAATGAACTCCGTATCACTGCTTTTGATCTCGTTGATCGGGATCGAGACCTTTCGTTGAAGCTCCGGATCGCGGATACAGCGGTGTACTTCGTGGAGAACGAGATGGTGATCGACATCCGATATCCACGTGATATCTGCCCGATTGCTGACCTCCTGTTCTAAACTCTTGATCGCGCCCGCACCGGCATACCCAGAACCGAGGACGACAACGTCTTCCGTCATGTGACAAGGTCTGCTTTCCTGAGATACAAAGGCTTTGAAACGCATTTGTGAATTCGACCCGTGTATGGTTCTCACGATACAGTCGATATCGTCGATAGACGGACGAAGCCGTCGCTCACTGTCGTACCATCTCGGACGATAGTAGCGGGGACTGTCACCGAGTCTGAGTCTGAGTCCGAATCAGTGTTCCGGCTCGCTCGCTGGGGCCTCCATCATCGATGTCGAGACGATCAGAACGTTGTTGGTCTCGTCTTTGCCGTCAACTGTGCCTTCGATCTGGAGCTTCGATCGGGGGGTTGGCCCGATAACCACGTCGTCACCGTCGTGGAACTGTTTGATGGAACCGTGAAGACGGATCTCCGCTCGACAAAGGTCGGGATGATGAACGCTCGTTAGATCGATCTCCTGAACGTTCGCGTCGACGTGCTCGCCGTTGTGAAACAGCGGTACGTTCGCTGGCTCGTCAAGATCCTGTACACCGAGGGCTTCGTAGGCGTTGGCTGTCGGCTTGTACCCCCCTTTCGGTCCAGGAACACCCTCGACGAGCTGGAGCGCCTTGAGACTCTGCATCTGATTACGAATGGTTCCGGGGTTTCGATTGACCCCATCGGCGATGTCCTCGCCTTTGACGGCCCGCTCGCTCTGTCCATACAGGTTGATCAACTCCCGAAGGATGTCTTTTTGGCTGGTCGTGAGCTCGATTGACGACATGCTGGACAATTTGATACCGCCTTTGATAAGTCTCGCGGTGATCTAACACCGTCGTTCCGCGCACTGTTTCGTTCCACACCCGCTCGGTGATGCTCATCCACCACCTGTTATGATCATTGTTCTCGTGATCGAAACCATACCGATGCCCCTTTGGCACGATACGACAGCATTGAACCATGGAAGGACACCGCGTTCTCATTACGGGTGGTGCAGGATTTATCGGTTCAAATCTCGCCAATCAGCTTGTCGACTCGAACGACGTTATCGTAGTCGACGACCTGTATCTCGGAACCCCCGAAAATCTCGATCCATCGATCGAATTCCACGAGGCGAGCGTGCTCGACGAGGATCTGCCTGCCGATGTCGACGTGTTGTTTCACCTCGCGGCGCTTTCTTCGCGGAACATGCACGAAGACCAACCCCGACGCGGCGTCCGTGTCAACGTCGAGGGCTTCGTGAATACAGTCGAACAGGTCCGAGAACACGGGTGTGATACGGTGGTGTACGCGTCGACATCGTCGATCTATGGGAGTCAAACAGAGCCATCGTGTGAGGAAATGGCCGTCGAGGCCCAGACCGGCTACGAAGCGTCCAAGCTCGCCCGCGAGCGGTACGCCGAATACTACTCGAACCAGTACGGAATGTCGATGGCGGGGCTTCGGTTCTTTTCGGTTTATCAAGGATACGGGGGCGCAGAGAAACACAAAGGCGAATACGCCAACACTGTCGCGCAGTTCGCGGACGATCTGGCGAACGGACGCGCCCCAGAGTTGTACGGCGACGGCTCACAGACCCGGGATTTCACCCACGTCGAAGACATCGTCCGCGGAATCGAACTCGCCGCCGAGCACCGACTCGATGGGATCTACAACCTCGGAACCGGCGAGAGCTACGATTTCAACACCGTGATCGAACTACTCAATGAGGCGCTCGGAACCGACATCGATCCAGTCTACGTCGAAACGCCGTTCGATGACTACGTTCACGATACGCTCGCCGACAGCACGAAGATGTCCGAGGCGACCGACTGGGAACCACAGATCAGTTTCGAAGAGGGGATCGAACGCGTCTGTGAGCCGTACACGTGAGTGGGCGATACACCAGCACTGATCGATCGAGACTCATTTATCACGTACACGAATAGCGCAACACATGCCACGACCGATTCGTGCCATTGGTGTCCCGATGGACCTCGGAGCGGACCGGCGGGGTGTCGACATGGGCCCGTCGGCGCTTCGGTACGCCGGACTGGCCGATGCGCTCACTGATCTCGACTATTCCTACACAGATACCGGTGATCTCGACGTAACACACCCCGAGTTGGGAAATCCTGACAGCGTCGAACCGTCGACCGGGCGGGCGAAATATCTCGCTGAGATCCGGGAACTGTGTGTCGATCTCGAAGCGACGGTTGCCGAAACGATCGCCGAGGGCGCGGTGCCGCTCGTACTCGGCGGGGATCACTCGATCGCCATTGGCTCCGTTCGCGGAAGCGCACGCACCGGCGATATCGGCATGGTGTGGTTCGATGCCCACGGCGATTTCAACACTCCCGAAACCACCCCGAGCGGTAACGTCCATGGCATGCCGCTGGCCGCCGTGCTGGGACACGGCAGCTTCGCAACCCTCGACTGGGCACCTGCGTCCATCGATCCCGAAAACGTCGCACTCGTCGGGATCCGGAACCTCGATGACGACGAACGCAAAGCCCTCCGGGACAGCGGCGTGACGATATTCACCATGAGCGACATCGACGAACGCGGCGCGACGGCCGTTACTGAAGAGGCGCTTTCTATCGCCGACGCACCCGATGGCATCCACGTCAGTCTCGATCTGGATTGGCTCGATCCCCGGGAAGCCCCCGGCGTTGGAACGCCCGTTCGTGGCGGTGTTACCTATCGGGAAGCCCACGCCGCGATGGAAACGATCGAAGAGACGAACCTCCGCTCGATCGAACTCGTCGAAGTAAATCCCATTCTCGATGACCACAACCAAACGGCCGAGCTTGCCGTCGAACTCGTCACCAGCGCACTCGGTAAAACCATCCTTTGAGAACCGTCCCCACTACAAAACTTATAGTTTTAATTTTACATTCTATTATAAAGAATAGAAAATATTAAACTGCAATGGATATAGAATAGAAATGCATGGCAGCGAAATGTGATGCATGCGGTGGAACGATTCAGGGATCGGAATCAAGCTGTTCGACACACGGTAGCAAATACCACTCGGGGTGTTCGTGTCCACGGTGTTAGCGAGTAGCCGGTAGCACGGTGTACCGACGAGAGCACGGATCGTTTCGCAGGCTAAAGGACGTCTCACAGCACATCAGCGATCGCCGGGGCGACGCTGACAGTAGTGGCACTCCGTTCGATGGTATCGGTACCGAAGACGGCTTCGACACCAGCGTCGGCGAGTTTGGTCCGAGCGTTGTCGGCGAGCATCGGATGGACACAGGCCGCAAACACGCGGGCTACGTCGTCTGCTCGCAGGTGATCGATCGCCTTGCTCATCGTGGATCCGGTGGCGATGATGTCGTCGGTGACGATCACGTCCCGATCAGTCACATCGGTTTCACTCGGATGGAGTTCGACCGAGCCGGTGTCACGATCGCGGCTCTTCTCGAAGTAGTCGGTGGTCCCAATGCCGTAGGCGTCCCGAACGGTGCCAGCGAGATCGGTCGCTCCCTCGTCGGGGGCAAGAAACAGTGGCTCCGTGAGATCGTCGGGGAGCGGGTCGGCGAGCATGTGTGCGCCGTCAACGACGTCACACGGGACGTCGAAAAAGTCCCGAACGTGGGGTTCATGGGGGGTGACGGTGATCACCCGATCCGTGCCCGTCGAGATGGCTCGTGCGACGGCCCGCGCAGAAACGGGCTCTCCCTCCACAAACGCCTCGTCTTGCCGGGCGTAGCCCATGTAAGGGAGCACGGTGATGACGTCCTCTGCGAATCGGCTAGCGATCTCCTGTAGTTGCAGGAGTTCGATGTGGGCCTCGCTACAGACAGTCGAGCAGACGATGACGGCTCGGTCGTCTTTCGACTCGACACGAACCTTGAACTCCCCATCAGCAAAACGGGTCGTCTGAGGAACAGCGAGCGAGTCGTTCGTCTGGGCTGCGAGTGCAGCTGCAAGGGACTGTGCTGTCGATCCGGGGAGTATCATGTTTGTGGAGTACAGAGCGGCAGTTAAACCGGTTTTCGTTCACGGCACTACGAGTCCACAGACGTCCGGGAGGCCGATCGATCGCGCACGCCATTCCCCTTCGGATTCGACGAGAAACGTCCCATCGACTGTCACCGCGTACGTCGATTCGCCGTAAGCGATGTCTGCGATCCGTTCGGTGGTCGGAATCGCCGCCCGCTCCCACTGTTCGTTCGATCCCGTCCGTCTCGAACGGACGAACAACCCGTCGTCAGTCCCGACGTGAATGCGGACACCGTCGCTTGCGACGCAGTGCACTGGCTTTTCGAATACGAGTTTCCATCCGTTTTCGAGCCGGTACAGCCCGGTCGTCGTCCCAGCGAGCGGTGTCCCTGTCACGGAAACGTCCCGAACGGTTTCTAGACCGGCTGGTGAGAGCGTTTTGCCCTCGATACGGTACACCCCTACATCGGTCGCGACCAACTGATCGGCGAACGCACTGACCGCAGGAACGTCGTGTTCGGTTCCTCTTACCCGGAGATCATGCCACGTTCCCTCGGTGTACCGCGCAATCCGAGCCGAACTGGCAGCGACGAGTCCATCGTGAAAACCGACCGCGGTCGGTGGGCACTGTCTAGGTGCTTGCTGAGCGGTGTTTCCCGTCTTTGAACCGAATCCTGTCGAGACGAACTCCTCATCCCGCCAGATGAGCACATCCGCATCAGTCCCTACCGCTATCTGTCCCCCTGAGGTCGCGATGTCGCCACCGGTACACCGATGAACCAACTCGAACCCGCCAACGAGACCACCGGAACACTCGACGTGAGCGATACCGATCCCCGTGGCGACGAACGCATCGGTCTTACCAGTCGATGCATCGTACACTCGCTTTTCTTCGATACTACTCATACATACGGTCACGAACCCGACTGCCGTACCGATTCCGATAGAGATATCGACATACCTACGAGAACGATCCCGAAACGAACGGGGATCGTCAGTAACACTGACCGATACGGCGATTTCTTACTTAATTTTATAATAAGAAGAAAATAACGAATGGTGATACTTTCGCCGTAATGCCGTAAGTGATTTTACGTCCGGCTTGGAATCGAAACGTCGTGTGAGTGGGACTCGCTGCCGTATTTCACCCGTCGAACCGTCTATTTACACGAGGACTGGAGAAAGCGTCCTCGGCGTTAGCCGTCGGATGGATCTGAGGGCTCGGATCCCTCCCGAACGCTATTGTCCCCTGGTAGCACGTTCAAATGAAGCCGGCTCTGCTCTCATCGTCGAACGGACGACGGACACGGGAACTGTCGCCACAGGTAGGCAGTCTGGAACCGCACGAGTTCGTTCGAATACTACGGCGACGGTAGCAGTACCCTCGATGTCGACGCAGAACGAAACGACGCAGCGACGTGTGCGGTCTGCGGATCGGTCGAGACTCAGCGAGTTCACAACAGTTCGCGTCGTTGTTCCGAATGTGGCCAGACCGCAAACACCGGTCGCATGGATATCGAACGTGTTTGACGATCGCTACTCTCGACACCGGTCTTCGACCATGGAGATACCGGCTGGTCGGCATCGTCAGGACGCTTGCGTTCTGGGGAGTAGCCAAACGCCGTGGGTCTGGCAACACAGCCCGCAAGCTGCCTCTTCGATCCCAGCGAGATCGCGTTCGCTCTGCGAGAACAGGTTACCGACCACAAACCCGATCTCGGCGTCCGGGAGTCCCATCCCGTTAGGGGTGAGGGATATCAACGATGGGTAAGTCGATAGGCGTTCTCATCGTCGACGACGATCCCGTAGCGGCAAACGCGACAGCGCTCTCACTCGAACGCATCGACGAGGGGATCAGCACAACCACGGCGACAGCAACTGGGCGACTTCCAGAAACCATCGCCGCGAGCCGGATCGATTGCCTCGTCTGTGCACACGACCGATCGGGCATCGACGCTATCACGGTTCTCGAACGGATACGACGCGATCATGGGTCCCTCGATGTTCCATTCGTTCTGTTCACCGAGATCGAATCGACCGAGCTGCTCCGTCGGGCGATCACTGCTGGTGTCACCGAGTACGTGAAACACACACCGGAGAACGACTGTTATAGGGAACTTGCTGAGCAGATTCGAAGGGCAGTACCGAACCGTCACGATCCACCCGATCGACAGCAACACCGGGAAGCTTCGAGGACGAGCGGACAGCTCTCCCCGATGGACGACATCAACCTCCGTCGACTCGCCGAATCGAATTTGATCGGGGTGTTTCTCACCTGCGATTTCGAATTCGAGTACGTCAACGAAGAGCTGGCGGAGATATTCGGATATTCGAGAACGGAACTGGTGACCAAGCTGTCGGTTCAGGATCTCGTGTATGAGGACGATCGTCCCCACTTCATCGAACACCTCCAACGACGGGAGTGGAACCTCATCGACGATCCGCTGCACACGTTTCGTGGGGTCCGAAAGGACGGAACGCTGATCCACGTCGAGGTTCGCAGCGACCGGATCAACACGACGGACACCTCCGCAGTACTCGGTCTCCTCACTGACGTTACCCCCCGCAAACGCCGGGAAAAGGAGCTGAAACGGTATCGATCGCTCGTGAACACTGCCGGTGACATCGTGTACGCGTTGGACGCCAACGGACGGTTCACGTTCGTCAACGACATGGGACTCCATCTGACGGGCTATTCCCGTGAGGAGATCATCGGTCAACACGCCTCGTTAGTACTCGACGATCAGGCGATCGCCGACGGTAAAGCTCACATCCAAGAGCTGCTCGAAAACGACGCCAAAACCCGAATGAGTAAATCCTACGAGATCGCTCTGACGACAGCCGACGGGGCGACCATACCGTGTGAAACGAACATCACGATCCTCACCCACAACGGAACGTTCAACGGAACTGTCGGTGTCGTTAGAGACGTTTCCAAACAACAGGAGCTCAAGGCGGATCTGCGACACGAGCGCGATCAGTTCGCTGCGCTGTTCGAGAACATCACAGAGCCGACCGTTCAATACGTCATGAAAAACAGTACGCCGCACGTCGAGGCGGTCAACACGGCGTTCGAGAACGTGTTTGGCTACTCTCAAGAGGAGATCGTCGGTCGATCGATCGATGACGTCATTCTCCCGAACGGCCAAGAAACCCAAGCGAACGCGCTCAACAAGCACGTCAGCCGGGGCAAGCAGATCGAAGTGGAGGTGACTCGAAAGACGAAAGACGATCTTCGGACGTTCCGGCTCTCGACCGCCCAGATGTCCGTCGATGTCGATCCGATTCGGGGGTATGCGATCTATCAGGACGTTACAGAACGGAAACGCCGCCAAAACGAACTCGAACGGCAGAACAAGCAGCTCGAAGAGTTCGCCAGCGTAGTGTCCCACGATCTCAGGCAACCCCTCGGTATCGCATCGGGGAAGCTCAGCATCGTTCAAGAACGCCACGATTCACGTCATTTGGACGACATTGGTGACGCACTACAACGGATGGAATCGCTCATTGAAAACGTGTTGACACTCGCACGGCAGGGAAAGATCGTCAGCACGCCGACGCCGACCGACCTCTCTACTGTCGTACGAAAGGCGTGGGAGATCGCGGGCAGCGAACAGGGAGATCTCGTCATCGAGGGACCACTCGCGGAAATCGACGCCGACAGCCAGCGCCTACAGGAGTTGTTCGAAAACCTATTCCGGAACGCGATCGAGCACTGTCGACCGGACGTCGTCGTCACCGTCGGTATGCTCGGAACTACCGGATTCTACGTCGAAGACGACGGGCCGGGGATCCCTCCCACAAAACAGGAGCGGGTGTTCGATCGGGGCTACTCGACCGCCGAGAACGGTACCGGACTCGGTCTCGTCATCGTTCAAACGATCGTCGAAGCACACGGCTGGTCGATCAGCGTCACAGAAGGTCGGACCGGTGGCGCACGCTTTGAAATCGAAGAACGCTCACCGCTTCAGTGAGCGTACGATCACGACCGATCGACGCGGCAGACTGTTAGATCCGCATCGAGATCGATCGAGAGCGTTTCGTCGTCGAGAGGGATCGTGACACGCAACTGCCATGGATCCTCTGCGAGTACGGTCGTTCGATCGTCGCTGACACACCATTCGAACCGCCAGTACGGAGTACTGGAAAGATCGATACCGTGGTCTTTGTGGAACGCGACGACGTCGGACTGATCAAGTAGACTTAATCCGATCGCGGAACAGAGGTCGTGATTGCACTGCGCACAGACGTGTTCGGCGCGCAGACCGACACCTAAACAACACGAACCCTCTCGAACGATCGTCGTCTCCATCCGGCCAGCGCACGCCGGACAGACCCCATCAGCAGCCAAACAGTAGACGTGACGAACGCGCTGGTCGAAGGCGACGAGTAGTTCGTCCCGGGACCGATCGTTGAGTCCACCCGGCGGAAACGGGTACGTGCCGTGGCCCCGTCCACACTCCGGGCAGCCGATCGAGAGCTGTTCGTCCTCATACCGCGCTCGCAATGACGACCCACACCGGGTACACGGCGCATCGACGATGAACGGTTCGACGTGGGGATGCTCGTTGAACGATCCCGAAAGCACCGCCTGAACGACGCGCTCGCCAGCGCTCCGGAGATCATACCCCCGATCAGTTCGAGCAACGAACTGTCCCGTGAGTTTATCGAGGTGATAGTTGAACTGTGCGCTGTCACGCATTCCGACCTGCTTGCGGAGCCGAGAGAACCGTACCGGCCGATCGTCGGCGGCCCACAGCGCTTTGAGAATCGAAAGCCGCGTCTCGTTACCCACGATCGAAAACGCCTCTGCCGGTGCAAGCCGATCCTCGCTTACCTGAATGTCTGCTCTGCTCATGATACCAGTATTATTGTTCTACTTGCTAAAATGTTCTCTCAAGCAGATTTCTGTAACTAGGATTGCAATACGACAGTAGCAGTGGTTCGAAGCTGCTAAGTGCGAACCGAGCGAAACATCGGTATCTCGCTGGCTGTGACGGGCACCAGTGGGCACCTGTTCGAACAGGTCGGGATGTGACCGCGGTGGCGGTTGAACCATACGACGCCCGTCGGTGATCGAAATGGCACGGAGTTTCTACTCACACATCCGTGAGGCATGGCAATCCCCTGATGATGGGAAGCTGGCGGAGCTACAGTGGCAACGCCAGCAAGAATGGCGCGAACAGGGCGCGATCGAGCGAATCGAACGCCCGACTCGACTCGATAAGGCTCGTTCGCTTGGCTACAAAGCAAAACAGGGCGTCGTCGTTGTGCGGGTGAGCGTCCGCAAAGGAGGCGCTCGCAAACAACGGTTTACCGCTGGTCGGCGCTCGAAACGACAGGGTGTCAACCCGATCACGCGCAGGAAGAACCTCCAGCGCATCGCAGAAGAGCGTGCACAACGCAAACATCGGAACCTACGAACGCTCAACTCTTACTGGGTGGGTGAAGACGGTTCACAGAAATGGTTCGAGGTAATCCTGCTCGATCCGGAACACGGCGCGATCCAATCCGACGACGATCTCAGTTGGATCTGTGACGATACACAGAAGAGCCGCGCGTTCCACGGAACGACCAGCGCAGGCCAGCGCGGGCGCGGACTCGGACAACGCGGCAAAGGGTCCGAACACACCCGTCCGAGTATCCGGAGCGACGACGGAAGAGGCAAGTAAGACACCCAACGCTATCGATATTGTTTTTAATAATTGTTTTACATCTAATCCGACAGCACCGGCTTACGGCAACGGTTTCAATAAATACTGGCCGTCAGAAAATGTCGAACACTGGGTAGTAGTGTTGCAAATTCACCTGTTAGTACATCTGCTGTCGATACGTCCCATCCGATGGTTTGCCGAGAATGCCGGACGAATCGACAGTATCCGTTATCTTACTCGCCGTATCCTCGACGTCGGACGCATCGCTATTGGCGCGTGCGCTATCGAGGACGTTGGTCGGATCCATGATGTTGATAGTATCGGTTCCGGTGAACGATTTTCCGGACACTGTCTCGCCTTTCACTTCGACGGACATGGTTTGGCCCGGTTTCAGATCGTGGTTCGTTATCATGTCGAACACACTGACGAGGGCACCAGCAGCGTCGTCGTTGGCCTGGTACATCTGGACGTTCGAGGTCGGTGTCCCATCGACCAGGACGGTCAACGTCTCGATCTCGTCGGTAGCAAGCTCCGTGAACGAGAGCGAGAGAAATTTGTTGGCCGGTACGAGGTCATCAGCGGTGAGGTCGAGTGGCATCTTCGCAGTCGTGGATGAGGATTCCGCAGCCGCACTGGTACTAAACGTACCGATCCCGGCAGTGGCAGCTCCTGTCACTCCGAGTAGTTGTAAGAACGTTCGTCGTGTGTTATCGTTTGATTGTTCGTTTCCAACCATTATCGTTAGCTGTTACACCCATCAGTATGGTATTTCGATAGGGTAAAAACCCTTTTTGTTATGATGTATTACCCGGACGGATTATTTTACGTCCATATACAATTATATGAAATTGGTATGCAAAACGGAGTCAGATAAACAGCCGTCTAAGCGCCTCTACCCGTAGTATAACGCATGGTATGCGAAAACATTAATCATCAAATAGAGAACTATATCTTCAAAAAAGAGTCACCACCGACGTTTTATGATAAATATCTGTTCGATATAGGATGGTAAAATCCGTTTCTGGCCATTATTACACATACTTATCAATTACTTTTCTGTATTGACCATATTGAAGATGATATTATTTCGAAGTCGCAACAGCTATCGAGGGATGGCTGAAAGAAGTCCCGACGATGGAAGTATTACGCCGGTAGATCCTGCTCAGCTTCAAGTAGTTCGTGATACCGATTACGGATCGTGACTTCGGAGATATCAGCGACTTCGCTGACAGCCGCCTGTGTCGTCTTCTCGTTCGTGAGGAGGGCAGCAGCATACACCGCAGCGGCAGCCAATCCGACCGGGCTTTTCCCCGAATGAACGCCCTGTTCTTTGGCGCTACGAAGGAGTTGGCGCGCCCGATTTTCGGCCTCATCAGAGAGACCGAGCGACGATGCAAAACGTGGCACGTAACTTTCCGGATCGGCAGGTTTGACTTCGAGACCGAGCTCCCGGACGACGTACCGGTAGGTGCGCGCGATCTCACTCTTCTCGACCCGGGATACGTCGGATATCTCATCAAGACTCCGGGGAACCCCTGCCTGCCGTGCAGCGGCGTACACCGCGGACGTAGCGACGCCCTCGATCGAGCGCCCCGGCAGAAGGTTCTCATCCAGCGCGCGCCGGTAGATCACTGACGCGGTCTCGCGGACGGTTTCGGGCAGACCGAGAGCCGAACTCATGCGGTCAATCTCACCCAATGCCTGTTTCAGGTTGCGCTCTTTGGAGTCCCGTGTCCGGAACCGCTCGTTCCACTTGCGCAGCCGCTGCATTTTCGCGCGTTGGCGCGATCCAAGCGAGTTGCCGTAGGCGTCCTTATCCCGCCAGTCGATGTTGGTCGACAACCCCTTGTCGTGCATCATGTTGGTTGTCGGGGCCCCAACGCGGGACTTCTTGTCCTTCTCTGTGGCGTCAAACGCCCGCCACTCTGGTCCACGGTCGATCTCGTCAGTCTCGACGACGAGCCCACACTCTATACAAACCGTCTCACCGTGTTCGCTGTCCGTTGCGAGTTTGCCACCACACTCCGGACAGTTTACCGTCTCTCCTGTGTCCTCCGTCTCCTGTTCCTCTGTACGTTCTCGGATTCGCGTGTTCGAATCGCTCATGATGAGGGCGGGTGCTATCCGGGCAGACCACTCCCCGAAACCCCCGGATGTCCGCTCAGTACTTTTATGTTCGGTCGAAACCTTCTTAACCGTTCCGGTATCTACTGTACGGGATATACACTCGCTACGACGGAACAGGAGTTCATTTGTTCCTCCATTAACCCTCAATACCGACCGAATCGGGGGAACGATACTCCGCGCTCACAGCCACACGTCAGGGCTGATCGGGATTAATCCGTTTCGCTCGGTTGGATGTCCCGGCTCTCCTTGACGGCGGTGGTGAGCGAAACGTTCAACACGAGCGTCGAGACGATGCCACCGACCACAGTCATGATGTTTTTGATGGCGTGATCGACCATCGCCGCTGCTGCTGCTGTCGGACCAGCAACTGGTGTGAACACGACGACGATGATCGAAAACGCCCCTTCGTACAGCCCGACGCCGTTGGGTGAGAGAGGGAGTACCTTCGCGAGATTGCCGACGCTCACGGCGAAAAATCCGACCGAGATGAACGTCATCAACGCGAGGTCGATATCGAAGGCGGCAAAGACGAACAACGCCGTCACGACATCAAGTGTCCAGATGGCGATACTACTTGCAGCGACCTGAACGAACGCGGCGGGAGAACTGGTCACGGTTTGGATGTCGCCAGCAAACCGTTCGACTGCGCTTGCCACGTAGTCGGCGTAGGTATCGGAACTGACAGCCGTGATCGCGGATCGGACGTAGTTCCGATCGGACCGCGCACTCAGAATGATAGCAAACGTAGCGAGGATCGCCGCCACGCCGACCCCGAGCGCGACGATGAGCGCGGTGCGACCGCTTTCCGATCCGGTTTGGGAGACCGAACCGAGCTGCCACACGTCGACGTTCGAAACGGCTAGTCCGAGGAACACGACCGTCGAGAGGACAGTGATCGTGAGGAGATCGAACACGCGCTCGACGGCGAGCGAGGCGAATCCGGAGGCGTATGGGATCCCTCGGCGCATCTTCACCACATACGCACGAACGGCGTCACCGATCCGCGCCGGGATGACGAGATTGCCGGTCTGACTGATGAACACCGCTCCCGTGAGAAACCACGTGTTTTCGGTGTATCCTTGCTCTCTGAGGATGTCGCGGTAACGCATTCCTCGCAGCGGCCACGAGAGGAGATACACGACCGCTCCGCCGGCGAGATACCACGGATTCGCCCGCTGTATCTCGTCGATGACTGCTCTCGGATCGATGTAAACAGACATGAGAGCGATGGCTACGATGACGAGCAACGCGCCGCCCGCGATCGTCACCCCTCGTGTGATGCGGGGTTGGACGGTGAACGTCCACCAACACCGGAGGATCTGGCTTCCCATCCCGAGCAAGTCTCGGACGAGATCGACTTTCGTGTCCTCGACGGGCTCCCAATCGACGGCGAACTCCTTGACGCGGTATCCCTGTCGTTGAGCGTGGACCAACACCTCAGTGTCCCAAAACCAGTGTTCGTCCTCGACAGCATCGAGCACGGAAAGCAGCGCCGTTCGATCGAAGGCTTTGAAACCACACTGATGATCCCGGAGTTCGGAGCCGAGCAACTGTCTGACGAGCCAGTTAAATCCTCGACTCGGAAAACTGCGTTTGATTGGACGGTCGGCAACCGATCCCGGAATCCACCGAGAACCGGTCGCGACATCGTACTCTCCGGAGCGAACGCTCTCGATCAATTCCCGAAGATGGGACATATCCGTTGCGAGATCGGTGTCGAAATAGACGAGGGTCTCTCCCTCCGAGCGGCGAAACGCGTATTCGAGCGCTCGACCGCGACCGAGACGGCTATCGCTGTGAACGTGCCGGACGGCGTCCGTCTCTTCGGCGATGCGCGTTGCTATTTCCGGCGTGGCATCATCACAACCGTCCTCTGCGACGATCACCTCGTAGCTCCCCTCTGGGAGAAACGAGGCGAGCGTATCGAGTGTCGTCTGAACCGTCCGCTCGATCCTCGACTCCTCGTTGTACGCGGGGAGGACGACACTCACCTCAACACTCATTGCTGTGTGGTGCAGCACACTTCCTAAAGAGCGTTCCGCATTAGATTCAAAACGGTTGCGTAGGTATGATGTCGTTCTGTGACGTTCAGGATGACGTTCCTTCGCCGGCTCGATCGACTGTCGTGAAATCGTGAATATCGACGTCGAGTTCTCCGGTGGCGTCATCGATCGAGGAGTATGGCCGGTTCACGACGATCGTTCCGGCTCGGCTCCGTCCGACACCCGGAACCGCGGTCAGCTCATCCATCGAAGCGCTGTTGAGATCGAGTGGATATGGAACGCCGGTGACCGATCGGTAGCCATGGTCCGTGACGGCGACGTCGATCGAACGACCCAACGGACGTTCACCCGGCACTGCGACGAGCAGCGGATACGTTCCGAGCTGGCGACCGAACGTCTTCCCGTCTTTGTGATACTCCAAATGGACGTCCGGCAGACGGGTCCCTCGGGGGGCGACCCGTTCGAGCATCGGATTGTCGATCTCCTCGCGCACCGTCTGTTTGTACTGCTTGAACTGCCGTTTGTGGTCGTGGGCGATCTCAGCGCCCGTATCGCTCATGTCGGTGCCATCGAAGGCCATCACCTGCCGGATGTTCACCCGTCTGACCATCAGTCCCGCGTCGTACACCTCATGGAGAAAGTTCAGATTGTGCTCGTACGTTTCCTCGCGCTCGCCTTTCAGCCCGTGGAGAAGGTTGATACCGGGGAGCAGTTTCGGCAGGCGTTTGGCTCGTGTCCCGTGCGTTGGACCGTCGCCGGGCGATTCGCCGGGTCGCCAGCCGCCGGCCTCGTTCACGATCTTCACTGCTTGGAAGCATTCTTCGGCGCTCACGTTGAGGTTGTTCTCCTCCTGTACGACCGGATCGGCGCTTTCGAGCCCGAACGCGGCTGTATCCCCCGGCGTGTTGTGCTCAGCGATGATCCGAATCCCCTCCCGAGCCAGTTCGGGCCAGTTCACGATCGTGATCGGGTTCATATTGTCGAGGTGGATCGTTCTCGGGCCGTCGTCGGGGATCGCCGCACGGATCCCGCCGTACAGCGAACGGAGCGCGTCGGGATTGGGCCGTTCGCCGTCGCCGCCGTACGCGAGGATATCGGCTTGCCGTCCCAGCCGGAAGTGGCGCACCCCGTGGTCGGCGAGTGCCTTAACTTCGCTCACGACGGTTTCGGGCGGGCGGAACGTCGGGTTTCCGTACAGCGGCTCCGTGCAGAACGAACAGCGGTACGGACAGCCACGCCCGGTTTCGAGCTCCGCGATGAGATAGTCGGGGTGGTTGGGGTGGCTTTCGACGACGAACGCGCCCTTGCTGGCCCAGCGAGTGACCTCCTCGGTCTCTCGGATGCGGTTGCCAAAGCCCTCCAGCCCGTTCGTGACGAGATCGTAGGCAGCGGCCTCGATGTCGCCTTTCGCAACGAAATCGTAGTCGAGATCGTCGCGTTCGGTGTCGGTTGCCCCTTCGTTTTGGGATCCGACACCGAACCGGACCGGGCCACCGACGAGGGTCGTGCCGGTCGCGGTCCACGCCATCCGGCGGACTTCCTCCGGTTCCGCCGGTGTCCCGCCCACGTAGTTTCCGGGGACGGTCATGCCGCCGACGTAGATGAACAGATCGGCGGTCTCGATGTCCTCGCGGCGGGACGGATCCTCCCGGAGCGCGTCGATGGTGTGGTAGGTGATCCGTTCTTTCGGAACACCGGCGTCGACGAGCGCGCCAGCAGTGTAGCGCGGATACGTAGAAATGTACGGCGGAACGCCGAAATGCGCCGGCTCGTCGACGTAGCCGTCCACGATCGTCACGTCGAGTGTCGCCGGACTACGTCCGACTGCTTGAGGGGCATCGTGTCCCTCTGTCGCCGGGTCGGTCATACGAAGACGGAGAACGTCAGCGCGTAAAACGGTGTTCCGTTGGGGCTGGCTTTGCCTCCCAGTTCACTTCGTTTGCTGTACGTGAGAAAACATCGTAGAACGACACCGCTAAATCGAGATTGAACGGAGCGGAGTCCCTCTTGACGGTATGAGCTATAACAACAAGTGAGATATGAAAACGATAAATGCAATCGTCATTATTATGTGTACCTTATGTTTCTATTGAGATATGCAACGTCGAGCAGTTGCTTTGTATGGCCTGTTTCTCATCGTAGTTGTGGTGGGAAGTGGTATCACGATGGCTGTCAACACTGCCACGACAGTCCCCGTGAGTGACTCTCCAGAGTATTCTCTACAGAAAGGTGATAACTTTTCGGTTAACGGTCAACAGTATACAGTCTCAGATATATCCACATCCACGGACGATAGTGGAAATGTTTTGCGCTCAGCATCCTTTAAAAGCCCGGGGAGTGGAGAATCGATTGGTTTCTCTGATTCTGATTCGATCACTATGTTGGTAATACGTAGTGGCTTACCGACAACGGTCTCGTACACGCCTAGCACAGATACTGTAACGTTGGGTGGTAACGAGTATGGTGCCTATTATCCAAATAACAATTCTGTGAAACTGATGACCAGTGAAGTTCATAGTCAGGAACTTTCCTCGACTAACGCTCTCAACGAGCGATTTCGTGGATTGTGGGCTGTCATAACTCTCAGCTTGCTAACTGCTATTATAATTTTTGGACTCTCATATCTTCCGCGCAGGGGATAGTCGATCTATTGGTTGATGTATAGTGGTTCTATAAAGGGAAGAGATTCTTCGGAGGTGATGAATATCACCTTATATCCGAGATCGGTGTGTGGTGATATCTTGGGGATGCAGGTCTCCTGTACGGCCTTAAAGAAAATGTTGCTATATTATAATAACCTCATTTCATCAGTACCTTTATATGTGATGGAGTAACGAACGATAAATGGGAACGCCAGCCACGAGACGGGGCGCGTTCATTGAAACGCGCCGGGTGTAGAGGCACCCGACGCTGGGGTTCTCGCTAGAGGAAAACCCATGATTGGGAACGAAGCAGAGACATGTAACGGTGTCGAATCGTATCAGAAAACCAAACAGCGCCAGCGGTGTCGGAACTGTGGGCGGCCGGTTCGGTCGCGGTACGCACATCGGGTTGATTGCCCCCTATTGGAGGGCCGTCGATGACGTTGCCAGTGTTTCAGTTTTGGGATCGGCTGGGTGAGTCGGTAAACCTCTCGACGATCTCGAAAGCGGAGCTGTACCACGTCGTGGACGTGGGGACAGGAACGTGGTGTAGACCGTGCCGGAGTACAGGCTGTCCCCATGCGACGCAGATCGAGGAGATACTGGCGACCGCCGGGCTTGGCCGATCACAACTGGAGTACGACGACCTGCCCAGTATTGCGAACGTTACGCGCTACGACGCGGCAAAAGAGTTGGTCGTCGCCGGGTGGTTCGAGAACGGCGGCCGAGTGCGGTATCACGAACAGCGTGATGGCACCGTCGTGCAGTCGGTGTTCACACCCGAAAACGATCGAGAGCCAGCCGAGGTGACTGAACAGTCCGAGGCGGGGAGTGCACCCGCCGCGTTGGTCACAACGTTGGCGGCGTACTGCCACTATCGCCAGCGCGGCGATCTCGATAGCCTGCGCCAGCAGTATCCAGAGGTCGCGCGTATCGCTGGCGAGGCTCCAGTCGTCCACGCAGACGACTAAAAACAACAGAGTCAGCGGTTGTGGAGGCGGAGCGTACAGGTTACTCCCCGCGAGCGTCAGCGAGCGGCTTTTTTTGGTCTTCCCGCGAGCGAAGCGAGTGGGAGCCTGCAAGAGCTTCGCTCTTGCAATGCAGATTTTTTGCGGGAGTGGTGGCCGAAGGCCACCCGAGCGCAAAAAAGGTGGGTGCTCAGGCTTCGAGCTGTTCGTGATCCTGTTTTTGTTTTGGGTCCTGTTGTTGTGGGTCCTCTCCGAGCACGTGTTCACGGAGCAGTGTGGTTCCGTCGGCCATTCGCTGTTCCCGTTCTGCGTCCGAGAGCTGGAAATCCAGCCGTTCCTCGGTGACCGCCTCGGTGACACGCTCGCGTCGCTCCTCGGAGATGGATTTGTCGTCTGGAATCGTCTCTTCGACCCAGTCGTCGATGTGCTGTCGCCACGACTCATCTCCGTACGTGCCGCCTTCGACCTGCCAGTCCCAGTACTGGGCGACCTCCTCCCAAAAGCCGTTTGCCAAGCGACGGTCCTCGATCAGTGATTTGGCGACGCGGGCACCGTGGCCCGCGCTGATGAGCACCTGATGGGGGCTGCCCGACAGCCAGCCAGCGACGTACAGCCCATCGATCGCCGTTCGTCCAGTCGCCTCCTCACAGTCGACGGGATGGGTGCCCGACTCGTGAAACTCCCCGCCATCGAGTTCGCTCAGATAGTCCGCGTTGTACGCCGAGGCGGCGATCACCGAGGAGGCAGTGAGATCACAGCCGTCCTGAGTGCGTAGCCGAAATCCGTCCGTATCAGCGTCTCGCTCGACCGACACGACGAAATCATCGACGATCTCACTGCCTTCGTACTGGGCGTGCGCGCGCCCGAGTTCGAGAAACGCCGCTGGATCGATACCGAGAAAGCCGAGATAGTTCCCGATGCTGTAACAGCGGTGGATCGCGGACGGTCCGCGGTCGAACACGACCGTCTCGAACCCATACCGGGCGGTGAACACGGCCGCAGCCAGCCCGGAGGCACCGCCGCCGACGATCGCCACGTCGTATTCATCTGTGCTTGGTTCGTCCGATTTCTGGCCAGTGGGTTGTGTGCTCATCGTGACAAGATGCTACCGAACGGCGATACGAAGCCGACAACGCGGTGTGGTGTTCGATACATACTACTCGGTGATGGATCGTTTCGGGAGGATCTGGGGATCGGGTCCGTAGGTGACGGCGGCGTCGATCTTGAAGACGTCCGCCAGCAACTCCTCGGTCACTACCTCCCGTGGCGGTCCCCAATCGTAGACGGCACCGTCATCGAGCGCGATGAGATAATCCGCAAACCGAGCCGCCTGTGCGATGTCGTGGAGCACGATCGCTACGGTTACCCCTTCGGTCTCGTTGAGTCGACTGATCGTCTCCATCACGCGAAGCTGGTGGTGGAGATCGAGAAACGTGGTCGGTTCATCGAGCAACAGCGTATCGGTTTCCTGAGCGAGCACCATGGCGATCCACGCGAGCTGTTTTTGCCCACCACTGAGGTTTCCGATCTCCGTCTCTCGGAGGTGTTCGACACCGGCCAGATCAAGCGCTCGATCGATCGCCTCGCGGTCGCTGTCACTGACGGCATCGAAAAAGCCACGGTGGGGATACCGCCCGTGAGCGACGAGATCACCCACCGTCAAACTCTCGGGCGACTCGTTCTCTTGGGAAAGATGGCCGAGCGCACGCGCTAGCTCCTTGCTTCCGTACTGCTGGATCTCACGTCCGTTCAACACGACTGAGCCGCTATCTGGCGCGAGATGATCGGACAGCGCTTTCAACAGCGTGCTTTTGCCGCTCCCGTTGGGACCGACCAGCGCCGTGATCGCTCCCTCGGGAACGTCGATGCGGTCACACTCCACTACGGGACCGTCGCTCGTCGGATACGAAATAGATAGATCCTTGCCATGAAGCGCGCTTTCGGTATCATCCACACCGGTGTGATACGCTCCGTCCCTGTTCTCGTTCGGTTCCGTGACCCCACCCACGTGTTCTGTATCGGACATCAAATCACCGTCTGGAACTCCGTTTCGTGCATCGGTTTCCCGGATCCCGTGGTTCGTGAGCCGCGTGCCCGACGCCGTCGAGGTCCCGCCCATCGCACCGTGCCGTGCGGTTGGGTGACACAGCCGTTTCGATCACCATTCGGTCTCTGTTTTTGGATAGCCTAAACTACCTCAAAGAGCTTTCGGAACGTATACGAAAACATACCTAACAGACGACTGCGTTTACCGCTGATTCGTTCGAAAGTGAGCGAGCGAGGACTGAGTAGTGGCAGTTCCCGGTGGATTCCGAACCCACGGCGAGTGTCGATCTCGCAGCGATCTCAGATCGACATCGGAATCGGCGGATGGAGGGGAATTACAAGCATCTGATGGCCGGACGATCCGTCGTTGCCGGGTGCAGTAGGGAACGCCGTCGACACTCGCGCTCTCGTTGCTCGCGGGGGGCACTGTCCAGTTCTCCACGTGGGGACACGAGGGAAATTCGACGCGCCACCCCTTGCCGTAAGCACGTTCGGCGAGCTGTCGTCTGAGGCGAGCAGTTTCGTCGGCGTTCACCACGGCGATGTCAGTGCGGGAGGGGTGTCGTTCGAGAGGCTCAATGCCACTATCGATCGAGAGCCGTTCAGGTGCACGGATGACGTCGCGTTCGCCAGTGTCGGGATCGAACCGCCAGACGCCCACCTCCGAAGGGATACGGTTCAGATGCGCGCCGGTGACGTGGGATCGGGTTGCGAGGATCACTTCGTCACAAACCGCGAGGCTAACGTCAGTCCGGAGCTGTCGAGCCAACTCGCCCGGTCGATCGAGATCGGGTTTGTTCTCGATGGCTCGTAGCGTCCCGAACCAGTCGGGATAGCGCGCGGTTTGGCGGACGTGCGTCCGCCCGCTTCGTCGCTCGTGCTCGAAAAAGCCGATCTCGATGGCGCGCTCCGTGGCCCGACGGGCGCGATCGGGGTGACAGTCGAAACAGTCCTTCCAGTATCGAAAGCGACCGACGCCCACGTCGGCGGTGATGGCCGCTTCGGGGATGGATTCAGCGGTGATCGTCGTGCGGGCGTCGAACTCCGGGCCGGGCGTGACGGTGAGAATGTCGACGACTCGACGACCGCGCGTACTCGCTCCGAGCTGTCGGCTCACGATCAGCGGTGGATCACCGCCTTCAAGCATGCCACAGAGAACCATCTCGAACCCGAACTCGCGCACAGTAGGCGTTGGAGTGGAACAAGCAAAAGCCGCACGTCGTGACAAAATATTTGAGCATCAAAATGATAATTTCGAACTGTGGCTGTCCCAGAAGTCCCCGTGTTCAGTGAAGAACAACGGTTCGAGCCGTGTATCTCCATGCTGATCGTCGTAGCCGGAGTGCCAGTACCGGTCGTGTTGAGCGTCGAAATGGGTGTTCGGGGGGTGTTGCTCGGAACCGTGGTCGCTTTGGCTCCGCTCGCGTTGTTCGTTCCCGCGCGGCTCACGGCTGAAGTGACAGAGAGCGGTCTCTCGGTTCAGTTGTTCCCGTTTCATCTCCGGGCACGATGGGTTCCGTTTTCGGAGATCGAATCGGTCGAACAGGTCCAGCTCTCGGCAAGCAGCTACGGCGTGGGGTGGACGCGTGCGGGGTGGACGTACACCGTCGCTGGAACCGACGGAGTCAGAATTCGACGGGACGATCGAGACCTGTTCGTGGGAACACAACGCCCAGAGGAACTGATGACGGCGCTACAGCGATTCGACCGCGACGGATGGAGTGAGTGACTTGCTCATCACACCCGAAACTGCGCTTCGAACCGCCGGAATACCCGTCGATAGCCGTCGTTAGTCACGAACGCGTATGAGAGCGCCGCTACCACGCTCCACGTTCCCAGAAAAGTGATTGCTTTCAACGGGCTCTGGCGCGGGGAGATTTCCGTGGGTCCAGTGGGCTGAAACGCGATGGAGAGCAGTATTATAAAGAACCCGGAAACGAGCTTCGTTGTGAGACAGAACACCCAGAAGCGACGGCGAGAGACCGACGGATACCGGAGAACGACGAGGTTCGCAACGATCACGGGGACGTACAGATCGAACGCCGTCGGACCCAACCAGTACGGGACCGCTGCCCACGCCGCCATTCCTACTAGCCGCTGGAGAAAGATTTCGATCACGTTGTTCATCGCAAACCAGAGGGCAATCGAATATTCGGCGACGCGAGCTGTCGTTCCCACGCCACTGCGATCTCCACGATTGCGATTATGATTTTCGGTTGGTATCTACAGGTACTATCGCGCCTACTATACCCACAGAGACGATGATAGAATCACGACAAACGGCTTGTTCGTCACACAATCGATACAGAAAACGGCGTCAGCGAACTACTCGGTATACCAGACATCACCGAGTGCTATTTCTCGTTTACTGATAGTGCCCTGCCGTTCCAACTCGTTCAATCGAAGTCGGGCCGTCTCCCGCACACAGCCAACGTGTTCGGCAACTTCCCGTGTTCCGATCGGCTCATGGGCTTGTACCACCGCGACGAAGTCATCATCAGAAAACTGTCTGTTGGTCGGCTCACGATCCCACTGCGTGCATGATTGTAGATGGATGGTGGCGCATCCATCCAGCTTGGTCGCCACGACACCCAGAGGCCATGTGTTTGTGCTTCACAAACACTGATGCGGATCGGACCGGAAACAGAGACCGACGATCATCGCGTGGAAGTGAGTGATTGCGCACTCTGTGATCACGTGATACAGCACGTCGCAGGGGGGACTAACATCAGATGGGGACTCACAATCCCCTCTGTGGCATGTGTCTCATTCGAGAGTGTACACCGCAGAGACAGAAGACGGTTCGAAGAACAGCAGGTTTATGCTCACGACGGAGAGATATAACCGTATTACTATCGAGATGACAAGGGAACACCGACAACCGGAGGTGAACATCGGTCTCGTCGGCCACGTCGACCACGGCAAAACGACGCTGGTGCAGGCGCTCAGCGGCGAGTGGACCGACCAGCATTCCGAGGAGATGAAACGCGGGATATCGATTCGGCTCGGCTACGCCGACGCCACGTTCCGTCGGTGCCCCGATACGGACGCGCCGGAGTGTTACACCGTCGAGGAGACGTGTCCGGACGGGTCCGAAAGCGAGGTAGTCCGAACGGTCTCGTTCGTCGACGCGCCCGGTCACGAGACGCTGATGGCGACGATGCTCTCGGGGGCAGCGATGATGGACGGGGCGGTGCTCGTCATCGGGGCGAACGAACCGGTTCCCCAAGCCCAGACGGCAGAGCATCTGATGGCTTTGGACATCATCGGGATCGAGAACATCGTGATCGCCCAAAACAAGATCGATCTCGTCGACAACGAGATCGCACGCGAGAACTACCAGCAGATCACTGATTTCGTCGAAGGCACCGTCGCAGAAGACGCGCCCGTTGTGCCGATCTCCGCCCAACGGGGCGTCAACATGGATCTGCTGATGCAGGCGATCGAAGAGGAGATACCGACGCCCGAAACCGCACCGGACACCGATCCGCAGATACAGGTGGCCCGGAGTTTCGACATCAACCGACCGGGAACGACGTTCGACGAGTTGATGGGCGGGGTTCTGGGCGGGAGTCTCGTTCGGGGACGACTGCACACCGGCGACGAGATCGAACTCCGCCCCGGTCGGGAGTTCGAAGAGGAGGGACAGTCCGAATACCGACCGATCACGACGACGATCCGGTCGCTACAAGCAGGCGACGATCTGCTCGAAGAGGTAGGCCCCGGCGGACTCCTCGGTGTCGGAACCGGTCTCGATCCGTCGCTCACGAAGGGCGATGCACTCGCCGGACAGGTCGCCGGACCGCCCGGTACGCTGCCGCCGACGTGGGATTCCTTTACGATCGAAGTCGAGTTACTCGAACGGCTCGTCGGGGGAGACGAGATCGAGCCGATCAACACCGGCGAGCCGCTGATGCTCACCGTCGGAACGGCAACGACGGTTGGCGCAGTGACGAGTGCACGGGAATCGGAATGTGAAGTGAATCTCAAACGACCCGTGTGTGCCCAGCCGGGTGCGAAAATCGCCATTAACAGACGGGTGGGAACCCGCTGGCGGCTCATCGGTATCGGAACGCTCGTCGGCTAACACGGACACGGGATAGAATGACAACGTACAGGTAAACAATGGATCGGGTTGCGATGGACACCAACGCATTGATGATGCCAGTCGAAAGCGACGTTCGTGTGTTCGAGCAGCTCGACCGATTGCTCGGGGAGTACGAGCTCATCACGCCACGAGCAGTTATCGACGAGCTCGACTCGCTCGCGTCGGGCCACGGGACGGAAGCGACGGCGGCCACCGTCGGGCGGGATCTCGCCGAGCGCTGTGCCGTCGTCGACACCGAGGCGTCGTATGCCGACGACGCGCTCGTGGAACTCGCAGATCGCGGGGCGTGTGAGTATGTAGTCACGAACGATGGGCCTCTCCGTGACCGACTCTCCGTCGGAGCAATCTGTTTGAGGGGCCAGAACAAACTTGATATTCAATAAACATGTACAAACGGGTTAGACTACGTGATACAGTCGAGGTGCCGCCGAAACACCTCGCAGACGTGTCGGAGACGTTGGTCAAGCGGCTGTTGCAGGACAAACTCGAAGGACGAATGGACGAAGACGTCGGGAGTGTCGTCAGCATCGTAGACGTCGTGGAAGTCGGCGAAGGAACCGTGCTTCCAAACCAGCCGGGCGTCTATTACGAAGCGGTGTTCGATGCCGTCACGTTCGATCCACAGATGCAGGAAGTGGTCGATGGGGAGGTCGTGGAAGTTGTCAACTTTGGAACATTCATCGGGATCGGACCGGTCGACGGTCTGTTACACGTCTCCCAGATCTCAGATGAGTATCTATCGTTCGACGAGGAGAACCAGCAGCTCGCATCCCGAGAATCGAACAGCACGCTCGGGGTGGGTGACTCGGTGCGGACACGCATCGTAACCAAGAGCATCGACGAGCGCAATCCACGGGACAGCAAGATCGGCTTGACGGCCAAACAACCGGGTCTAGGCAAGCTCGGATGGCTCCGGGAGCAGAGGGAAAACGAGCCGACAGCAGCGGGTGAATAACCGTGGCGAACAAACGATTGGCGTGTCGTGAATGCCATTTTGTGAACGATCCGGACGCACAGACGTGTACCGCCTGTGGGTCGAGCAGCCTTACCGAGGATTGGGCCGGATACGTGGTGATCGCCCATCCCGAACGGAGCGAGGTTGCCGAAGAGATGAACGTCACCCGGCCGGGGGCGTACGCGCTAAAGGTCCGCTAACGTGCTTACCCTTCCTCGATCGCTCCGGGCAGAGTTGAAAGAACCGCTCGGTCCGGTGTACACCGATCCACAGGCGTTGTTCGAGGCCAGTGGCACACCGATCGTCGCCGTCGGCGACGTCGTTACCGAGCATCTGCTCTCGGTAGCCACTCCTGCCGTAGCGCTCGTCGACGGGCAAACGAAGCGAACACCGCTCGATACGCCGGTTGATCTCACACCGTTCGATCGCAAACATGCGGTCGAGAACCCTGCTGCGACGCTGTCACGGGAGCTGTTGGAAACGCTCGCGCAAGCCATCGATGCCAACGAGCGGACCGTGATCGTCGTCGATGGAGAAGAGGACCTCGCCACACTGCCCGCGATCGTCGCAGCACCCCCCGGTGCCAGCGTCGTCTACGGCCAACCCGATGTGGGAATGGTTCTGGCAACCGTCGACGAGCGGAGACAGTCCACCGTCCGTGAGCTGCTCACACGAATGGACGGCGACCACGAAGCTGCATTGCGGTTGCTTGGGAGTCCGGACACGAGTGACGACTGTGAACTGCAGTGAGAACGAGCCGTATATCATACGACCGAACGGAGTTGTCCCACGCCGTTCACTATCAAACAGATAAAGTACCCCCCTGCCGTTATGCAACTCGTCACTAGCGATCGCGGGTACCCAGCCAGCCCCCCTCGGGCTGGAACGACACCCACCGACATCAGTTGGTCGGTGTGGTCCGATCACAACTAGATACGATGGGTGCCCGCGATTGCGGAGTCGACAACCCATGATACGGATAGAACTCGACCGAATTCATCTCGAACTACTGTTGCTTGCAGCCCTGATCGCCGCGTTTGCTGGTGTCGTGTTCGAGCCGACGGTGCGGTACGGTGTGAACGTGGTACCGCTCGGGGCGCTTGGGGTAGTCGGGATGATCGGACTCATCGTACTCGTCCATCGTCGATTCACTGATGGCGACCGGAACCGAGTTCGCGGAATGGTGTGGCTCGCGATCGTCGGTGCGCTCCTCGGAGCGACGGTATCTTCGGTCGTTGTCGGAACCGTTCGGTCGATGGCGCTGGCTGCTGCTGGCGTCGGTGCGATGTTTTTCGCTATCGGAACGCAGTTCAGTATCGTCATCAAAAGCCGTGAAGCAGCCGCACGGGACGCCCTCGAGGAGGTACTCGACGACGAAAACGTCTTCGTGGCGTCCGAACAGGCACGGACGAACGGCAGAACGGACCGACGACGGTCCGATTTCGAATCGACACACACGTCCGAGACGGCAACGTCCACGTTCGGTTCCGATGCCGCAAGCGAATCGGACACGGCACGGACGGCCCGATCCGAATCCGACCGCGGTGACGACGTCCAAACGGACGAACGCGAGGTGGAGTCCGACGAGACGGAGGAGGCGACCGAAAGCGACGACGAACAGACGGACACCTCGGAGGACGAACGCGACGTCGAACGGACCGACGATCCGGGATCGGAACACTGGGCACAGTCCACAGCCGACGACTCCGGGCCGATCCCGGTCATCCGATCGGTCACGTCGACCGAGTCGTCCGAAGAGTGACTCGCTGGAGAATCGATTCGTTCGAATCGCTCGGATCGATCCGGATCGGAACCGATCGATGAAACCGCTTTTAGCTTTGATTGAGAGCGGTACGTCCCTTTCTCAGTGAGTGCCGAAGGAGTAAACAGGAAGGAGATACATCGCCGCACGGAATTCTCACACGTTCTTCGAGATATTACTACTTCTGCGATCAAGAGCAGTAATAAGACCCTCATCACGTCGCGTCCGGCGTTGGCAACGTCGTTCGAAAGACGCGACGCGTTTTTCGTGATCTCACAAGAACGACGCTTGCGCGGACCTCGTAGAGTCCGCTCCACCCAGTGACGAAACGGTGACGACGTTTCGAACCACGACAAAAAGCGTGCGTTGGACGTGTGGCCCGACTGTTGACCCGAACGTCTGTAGGGATCCGGACCGCTACGCCGTCCTCCCGACGGGTGCAAGTCCCGTCGAAGAACCAGAAAGCCCACCTCAACGAACGCCAAGCGCCTGAGTAGGCTGGGGGAGTTCACTACAACAGGATAGCCAGTGAGCGTCTCGGCCGTGTGTTTTTATGCACGCCGTCCGATCACCCATCATGGATCAGACCATTTCCGACCGAGTGACGCGATTCGCAACTGCTGTCGGTCCCGAGCCAGACGAGGTGATCGAAGAGATGGACGCTCACGCCGAGGAACGTGACTTTCCGCACGTCGGTCCCGCCGTCGGCGGGTGGCTGTCATTGCTCGTGCGGACGACCGGCGCGGAGTCAGTGTTCGAGTTCGGATCGGGCTTTGGCTACTCGGCGTACTGGTTCGCTCGGGAACTGCCGAGCGATGGAGAGGTCGTCCTCACCGATCTTGATCCGGACAATCTCGATCAGGCCCGCGAGTACCTCGATCGCGGGGGACATCTCGATCAGGTGACCATCGAGGTAGGCGACGCGATCGACACCGTGAGGCAGTACGATGGACCGTTCGACATCGTCCTTATCGACAACGAGAAATACCGTTACCGCGAGGCGTTCGAGGCGGTCCGTGAGAAGGTTTCATCGGGTGGGCTGATCGTCGTGGACAACGCCATGACGTCCGCTTCAATCGAGTTCGATGCGCTTGTGGAGCTGGTCGATGGAGCGGACATCGAGGCAAACCAGAGCACTCGCGGAGTCGCTGACTACTTGCACACGATCGACGACGACGACGCGTTCGAAACTGCACTGCTCCCGCTTGGAGAAGGGGTTGCGGTGAGTCACAAACGATAGCTGGGAAACTGGACCGACCGGACCGTCCGTTTAACGCGTTTTCCTCGGTCGTGCGTTCCACGATCTACTTCACCATCGAACGTGAAGATACCACATGGCGATGGAGTTGTTAGACGACAGCGTGGTACCTGAGCACGCACAGCCGGTCAAACAGCAAGCGCGCGAGTTCGCAACCGAGGAGATCGAGCCGGTTGCGGAGGAGTATTTCCGTAGCGGTGAGTATCCATGGGAGGTACTAGAGGCGGGAATGGACGCTGGACTGGTCGCCCAGGACATCGGCGAGGAGTACGGGGGACGAGGATTCGACCTCCAACAGCTCCTTGCGATCGCAGAAGAGCTGTATCGCGCTGACGCCGGGATCGGTCTGACGCTGATGCTGGCTTCGTTTGGGGCCGAGATCCTCGAAGGTCACGGGACCGAACAGCAAAAGGAGGAGTTCCTCCGACCGGTCGCAGAGAATTCACAGATCACGGGGCTTGCGGTGTCCGAACCCGAAAGCGGGAGCGATCTGGCGGGGATGCGGACGACCGCCACCAAAGAAGGCGACGAATACGTTCTGGACGGTGAGAAATACTGGATCGGTAACGGCGTCGAAGCCGACTGGGTAACGCTGTACGCCAAAACGGGCGACGATGAACAGAACAGATACGGCAACTACTCGCTGTTCATCGTCCCGACCGACACGGCGGGCTATGAGGCAGAGCACATTCCCGAAAAGATGGCGATGCGGGCGTCGAAACAAGCCCACATCACGCTCGATGGCTGTCGGATTCCGGTCGAGAACCGCATCGGTCCGGAAGGCAGCGGTTTTTACATCCTTGCGGAGTTTTTCAACCATGGCCGCATCGCGGTCGGCGGCCATGGACTCGGGCTTGCGGCAGCAGCGATCGAAGAGGCGTGGGCGTTCGTCCACGACCGTGAAGCGTTCGGACGGGACATCAGCGACTTCCAATCCGTCCAACACACGCTCGCGGAGATGCGAACGGAGTTCGAGGCTGCACGAGCACTCAACTGGCGTGCCGCCCGGAAGGTCGAAAACCAAGAGCAGTCGGGCTTTTGGGCCGCGATGGCCAAAACCAAATCCACTGAAACGGCTACCATGTGTGCCGAACAAGGGATGCAGCTTCACGGTGGTCGATCGATCCTTACCGATCGGCGGATCGCACGCGTCTACCGCGATGTCCGCGTGCCAGTTATCTACGAGGGGGCAAACGAGGTCCAGCGCAATCTCATCTACAGCCAATCACCGAGGTAACGATCAGAACCATTCCCGGAGATACGGGTTCGTCTCGGGGAACAGCGCTGTCAGGGTTTCGAGATCCGTCCGTGATGCACGCAGTCCGCCAGCCCGTGTCGCTCGTTCGACGCCACGGTACCCCACGACGATTCGTGAGAGCGTGGCGATATCGACCGTCACGTCGGGGCTATCACCCGTCACCGTACACGTCGGCTCGCCGCCCTCGACGGCGAGCCGAAACCGCCGGTCGTTCCACTCCGCAATCCCGTCGATTACCTCCAACACCACCGATCCGTCGGCGGGATAGGACAGAGACGACAGCGCACGCTTTACGTCTACGATACGAATCATCGCGCCGGGGCAAATCTCGATCTCGACGGCGGACGGATCATCCACGAGATCTGACACCAGCACGTCGTTGGTGTCGATCGTGACCCGGTCGACCTGTGAGTCGTGGTACCGACAGAATCGCAACAGTTCGGTGTACGCCTCGGTGTCGAGCGCGCCGAGTTCGTCGACTGCCATCGTTCGCTGGTCGTCGTCGTCGATGGTGTACACCAGATAGCCCCGAAGCTCGCCGTCGCGCTTCCAGCCGACGACGTAGGGGTCGGTCCGCCAATCGAACACCCGCTTTCGCCACCATTCTTCGGACCGGTTCATGGCCAACGTGTGGTCGTTTCCGTTCTGATACACCCGATCCAGTGCTGCCCAACGGTCGGCTTCGAGATCGACGAAGTCACTGTGAACAGGGGGATCGATGCGATCTACGAACCCGAGCGCGGCCGGTCCACACGCGATCGATATCCGATCCGAACAGCGACCCCATCCGAGCTTTCTGTAAAAGGAATGGTTGAACGGCCACAACGCGGCGAAATTCACGTCGCGATCACGGTACTCCCGAAGCGATTCGGACAGCAGCCGTCGGCTGTATCCGTTCCGACGGTGTTTCGGAGGGGTCGATACCTCAGCGACTCCGGCGACATCGCGGTACGCACCCCGGAGCCAAAGCGCGTGCCAGTAGTGCGCGACCGTGCTCACGAGTTCCTCGTCGGCGTACAGCCCTCGTTCCTCGGCGATCGTCGACCATTCGGGCGCATCGTCTCTCGATTCGGTCGGTTCGTACGTTTCTGCTGGCGAAAACGCGTAGTGGAGAAGACGGGTGTACTCCTCGTATTCCGCCTCTGAGATCGGTCGGTACTCGGGCATACCAGTGACTGCGACCCCACGGACATAACTCCCGTTGCTCTCCCAACACTCTCGTTGGTCCGTCGACCGAACGAGACGGTTCCCCGGCGTGCTCGGTGTCCGGTCAAGACAGATTCGTGTGTTACAGTCCCTCTAGCTCCGTAGATCGCCTACCAGTGCCACCAGACCTATGGCCTCGCTCGGCGTAGCAGCTACTGATGACCACCACGTTCCATCACCGCCCACGATCGGAGGGGACACAGCAACCCACAGGACACAAATCAGTACTCATCTGTCCCACCTGTGGGCACGAAAGTCCCCTCACTGGCGATTGGCACATCGCTGAGACCGCAACCGAGGACGGACAGCGACGGGTGTACGACTGTCCCGTCTGCTGGACCACCGTCATCGCACAGCCACAACTGGACTGACGCCGCCGTGCGCTATCTTTCTTCGAGCCGAGTCGCCGCGTCGTGATCGATGAGCGGTTGGGCGTTCGGCTCCGGAAGCGTGACGATATCGTCCGTCGACAGCTCGTACGCGCGGTCGTCGACACAGAGGATTTCGCCCACGTCGTTCGTGATTCGAACCGTCACCCGATCCACATCCGGATGCTCCGGCTCGGATTCGCTCGCGGTCACCGGTTCGTCGGAAGCGTCACTAGCCGGTCGTGCGTGGACGGGAACATCTCCAGCATCCTCGCTCGTCGTCTCGGGAGGCGGCTGCCGGGTCGACTCGACAGCGACTGGCTTGCTGGCGTCGGTCGTCGTTTCAGTGACGCTGGCAGCGCTCGGCGCATCACCGGAAACATCGGCAGCAGTAGGAGCGTCCGTACTCGTATCATCAGCCGACGTATCCGGCTCGTCATCCGGTGATTCGAACATCTCGCCGCTGGAAGGATCGCCAGACGACGTCGTTTCGGATTCAGGATCAGTCGAGGAGGCACCGGAATTACGCTCTGGGGGAGCGTTTGCCAGCACCTCATCGAGCACCCGCGTCCTGTTCGATTCGATGGTAGAAACGAGGCTGTCGAAGGCGGATCGTTCTTCGCGGGTGAGACCTTCCACGTCAGCAGCCATGCCAGCAGCTTCGAGACTGGCTTGTTTGACGAGTTTCCCGATGCGGCGCTCGTAAATCGCTTCGACGGTCCGTTCTGCGGTGTCGATCTCGTCCGTGAGCCGCTGAACGTCGGTCGAATCGAACGGGTCAGCGGCCTCCGCTGCAACCTGCTCGCGCTCCTCGCGCAACTGACGAATGAACCGTCCAGCGTCCTCATAAAACGTATCGTGAAGCTGCTGGAGGCTATCTATCTGTCGCTCACGGCTCTGCACGGATTGTAACTCATCGAGGTTCATTCTGGTGCCTTCTCAGCGCGTCCTCGGGCCATCAGGAACACGCCAACTGACTCCTGCACAGTATCATTGCCTGCTTGGATATTATGTCTTTTCCCACCTAGCTGGACCGCCTGCTCGGTCTTCGATTCGATCGTGATCTCGGCGTCCTCGAACGTGCTCGGAACCGCATCGACGAGTGGGTCGAACGCCTCGATTTCCTCGTGGGCCAGCGGAGTAACGAGAAGCCCACTCCCGCCGTGGAGGCTGCCCGGAAGCCGGATCAATCGGTTGACGTCGGTCGTTACCGGCTCGTCGATCGGAACCGACTCCTCATCGACGGCCCGTTCGAACAGCCGTTGGGCGAGTCGGTGAATGAATTTTCCAGCGTCTAAATTGCCGTTGGCGATCTCTTCACTCCGCTCCGTCATCGTTCGGTACAGTTTCCCGGCTCCTTTCTCGCCGATGCCATCGAACGCTCGTAACTGTTCGACGGCATCGGATCGTTCGGCGGCTTGGACCGATTCAGTCACGCTCACGAGCCGATCGTGAACGCGGCGACCCCAGCCACCCTCGGTCTTGAGGATGCGTTTTTCGACGGGGTTTTTGGTTCCCATTCCTGCCACCGTTTCGACGCGTGTAAGCTGGTCGATGTCGTCGATCCCCTCACCTATAACGTATTCGACGATCTCCCGGCGTGCGTCACGATCGAGCGTCCGAACGTCGTCTTCCCGGACGTGAACGTGGTACCCCCGGCTCCCCGAGAACACGACCGACGTCCGTTCGGGATCGAACCCGAAATCGCCGTGCAGAAAGTCGAGCAGTCGCAACAAGGCGTCTTTACACGTACTGAGCATCTCGGCGTACGTGTCGGTCTCGGGATCGACGTTCGGGAGATGATCGCTGTCGAGGTCGAACACGAGATCCGATCCGCGCCACCCCTTGTCCTCCATCGAGTGCGTGCCCGGATCGTCGTACTGTCCAGCCGAGAAGTAGACGTGACGGGGACACGTATCGACGAGAAACGCAGAAAGGTCACCGAGATCGAGGAGCGCTTTGTGCCGGACCATCGTGGTTCCCGGGCCGGCCGTGAACGGGATGAATCCCCACTCGCGTGCGCTCGCCGCGGGCGGTAACGCGATGTCCGACCGTCGGTAGTGGTCCCCGAATCGCCCACGAAGATATTCACGCGTGCGCTCGTTCATGCCCCGGATATCGACGGGCACCCGGCAAGAAGCTCACGCATTCCGTGTCCCGGTGAGCAAGCAGGGAGTGATGGTTACAATCCGACGAACCGAGAGATCTTATCCGCCAATCCGTCCTCTCCGAGCCGGAGGTAGTAGGCGTCGCCGCCGTCCTCATAATAACTGCTCACGCGCCGCTCGATCTCGAAACCGAGATGTTCGTAGAACTGGAGAGCGCTCTCGTTGGTCGTTCGGGCGTGACAGCTCACGCCGTTGTAGTTTTCCGCAACCGTACCGATCAAGCGCCGCCCGAACCCGTCGCCACGGAATTCGGAGGCGACGGCAAGAAAGAGGATGTATCCATCGCGTCGGACGGCCGCAAACCCGATGAGCGTCTCGGATTCACCCTCCGTCTCCGTAACGTAACAGTAGACAGTCGAGCGACGGTATGCATCGGCGAAAAATCCGTGGCGCTGTTTGAGGACCCCCTCCGCCCGACGGATCTGTTCTTTTAGCTCCCACGCAGCCTCTCCGTATGTGTCCTGACCGGGGCGGACGGTGCAACGCTCGACGTTAACGCTCACTGCCTCTCGTTACCGTTGGAGCAAATATAACTCCACCGGGCTATCCCTCCTCATCACTGACAATTATTGCCAGCGAGGAGCCAGAAGTTCTTTGTCATGAACTGCGAAGCTATGCAGTATGATAGACGAGACGGTCGATGAGATACGCGAGATGCAAACACACAGTTCGTCCGTCGTCGCCATCAAGGCCGCACGGGCGCTCGAAACGCTCACCGAGCGCGACGTTGCGACGGTTGAGGAGTTCATCCGCGATCTCGAACGCAACAGCAGTACGCTTAGACGCGCGAACCCCTCACATGCGACGTTACACACCACCCAGCGAACCATCGTCGACACCGTCGTCGAGAGCGATCCAGATACCGTCGAGGCGGCAAAACGCCACACGACCGAGGCGGTACGATCGGTGATCGATCGGGTCGAAACCGCAAAGCGAGAGGCCGCAGAAAACGGTGCGGAACGCCTTCAGGATGGGATGACGATTCTCACACACGACTACTCTTCGACGGTGCTCGAAGCGATCGAGCGTGCGGCCAGTGAAGGCACCCATCTCGAAGTGTACGTTACCGAGGCGCGTCCTCGCTATCTCGGGCGGAAAACTGCCCGCGTGCTCGCCGCCATCGACCGCGTCGAACCCCACTTGATCGTCGACAGCGCGTGTGGCACCGTCCTATCCGACGTCGATCGCGTCGTCTTTGGCATGGACTGCATCGTCGACGACACGTTGTACAATCGCGTCGGGACGTTCCCGATCTCCGCGACGGCTGCTCAGCTCGACGTACCCGTCTGGGTCGTCGGATCGGGGGCGAAGATCATCGAGAACGGCTTCGTCTTCGAAAACGAACACCGCCCGACGAGCGAGGTGATGCTCGAACCCGCCGAGGGCTTCATCATCGACAACCCTGCCTACGACGCCACGCCCACATCGCTCCTCAGAGAAGTCATCACTGATTGAGCCGTACTTTCAGGTTTGGTGGTTGCTCGGGGTTCGCTTCTCCAGTCGATCGTCGGTCGAGAATGACGATCGGGCGCGCTCGACCGGAAGCCGAAGATCACCGGTATCACTCGACGACCACCTCGGGGAGTTTTCGTGACAGTGATGGTCTTACCGGCCGGTCGGACGATGTCGTTGGAACAAGGAGTATACGAACGAATTGATCAATATCGACATTGTTGACTCACGTCTTAGGAATATTATCACTATTTTTATCACGTTACGTGACGATTCCTACGGTATGTGTTGGCAACCAATCACCCAAGTGATCCGGCTTCCACCGGATTCTCCATCTCGGTCATGCATATCGTGATTATCGGTGGAAGCGCCGTCGGACAGACTCTCGCCGAGCGCCTCCACACGGATCGTAACGAGGTGGTGTTCGTCGATGAGAACGCCCATGCCAGTGAGCAGGCCGAAAAACGCGGCATCGACACGCATCTTATCGAGGACATCCGCTCAGTGATATCGGTCGATAGCCTAGATGTCGACGGTACGTCGATCATCATCGTCGCTACCGAGCGCGATAGCACCAATCTACTCATCGCACAACTCGTCCGCAATCAGTTCGGGGTTCGTCGACTCATCGTTCGGGTGAACGATCCGCGGAACTGGTCGATGTTCACCGACCTCGGTTTCGACGCCGTCTGCTCAACGGGCGTTCTGGCGACCGCGCTGGCCGAGGTTGTCGGTGCAGGCCCACGCATGGACGTACTCCACGAAGACGATACATGATCTCCTCTCCCCACGGACCAATGGTCACCGGGAGCCCCGACCTGTGGGACTGCTGCGCTCGGTTCTGGGACTGACGTGCTTCGACGTTCGCTCAGCGCTACGCGCTTCGCTGCACGTCTTACCGCCGGCCTCCATTGACAAATATACAAAAAATAAAACAAAAAACAAACTGTATGGGTTCGGGCGGATTTGAACCGCCGGCCTCCTCCATGTCAAGGAGGTGTCATAACCAGTCTAGACCACGAACCCGTTTTAGCTTACACTTCCCTGTACTGGAGAGGGATACTTGAACCTTTCCGAATCCCGCCGCCCGATCGGACGGGATCGATGCCGCACGGAACAGTGTGAGTTAATATCACACATTACCGACAGTATTAAGGCAATGTACATATTTGGACAAAGCAAGACAATATCGATCATCAGTGGTCATTATGAACACCTACATCGAGCGTGTGACTGACGGCGAGGATCTGACACAGAAGGAGGCTCGGTCGGTAGCGAGCGCCGTGTTCGAGGACGCGACGGCGACACAGATCGGTGCGTTGCTGGCCGGACTACGGTCGAAAGGTGAGACGGAGGCCGAAATCGCGGGGTTTGCGGAGGGAATGCGGGGGGTTGCCCATACGATCTCTCCCGATCGGACACCGCTGGTGGACACGTGTGGAACGGGGGGCGACGATCACGACACGATCAACGTCTCGACGACCAGCGCCATCGTCGCCGGTGGTGCGGGCGTTCCGGTCGCCAAGCACGGCAACTACTCCGTTTCCTCCTCATCTGGAAGCACGGACGTACTCGAAGCGCTTTGCGTACCAGCAGCCGCCGAACCGGCCACCGTCGAACGGTTGATCGAAGATCACGGCATCGGTTTCATGCACGCGCCGGTGTTCCATCCGGCGATGAAGGCGGTGATCGGGCCGCGGCGGGAGCTGGGTATGCGGACGATTTTCAACGTGCTCGGGCCGCTGACGAACCCCGCGGGGGCGGACGCCCAAGTCGTCGGGGTGTACGATCCGGAGTTGGTAGGAACGCTGGCGCATGCGCTCACCAGACTCCCGGTCGAGCGGGCGCTTGTGGTTCACGGGCCCGGACTGGACGAAATCGCTATCCACGGGAAAACACGGGTGGCAGAGGTTACGGGCGAGGAGACCGAGGAGTACACGCTCACGCCCGGCGATATCGGTCTTGACCGAGCACCGATCGAACGAGTCGCAGGCGGAACCCCAGAGGAGAACGCGGAACTACTCCGAGAGATCGTCACTGGCGAACGCACCGGCCCAAAACGCGATATCGTGCTCGCAAACGCCGGGGCAGCCATCTACGTCTCGGGAGAAGCGGACAGCATCGAGGCGGGCGTCCACCGCGCTCGGGAAGCGATCGAGTCAGGATCTGCCCAGTCGGTGCTCGAAGAACTCCGGTCGGTCTCAGTCGCCCAATGACGACCACGAACAGCCGAACGCGGGTGAAGATCTGTGGACTCACGACGGCCACCGATCGGGATCTCGCGGTTACAGCCGGTGCGGACGCCGTGGGATTCATCAATGACGTCCCGGTGGAAACCCCACGTGAGATTTCCGCGGAGACGGCCGCGACGTTGGTCGAGACGACGCCTCCGTTCGTGAGTACGGTGCTCGTGACGATGCCCGAGGACGTGAGCGACGCCCTCGAACAGATCGATCGCATCGGTCCGGACGCGGTGCAAGTTCATGGGCTGCCCCCATCAGCCGTCGCTGCGCTCGGCGATGAGACGGACGTGTCGATGATCGCTGCGGTGACAGCGACCGAGAGCCCCGACTACGATCCAGTGGCCGACGCGTTGGTCGTCGATTCGCTCGACGACGTCGGTGCCGGCGGAACCGGTGAAACACACGACTGGGAACGCGCCCGCGATCGGGTCGAGGCGCTCGATTCGCCCGTCGTGCTCGCCGGGGGTCTCACCCCCGACAACGTCGGTGACGCGATCGAGACGGTCGCTCCCTACGGGGTCGACGTCGCCAGCGGCGTCGAACGCGGTAGCGGACGCAAAGATCCCGCTGCGGTGTGGTCGTTTCTCGAACGGGTCAGAACACGAACCGACAGACCGAAACCGACTGATCCAAAGACATGACCGACCCACGATCCGTTACCGATGAAGCGGGAGTGATGCTCGACTGCTCGCGAGAGGAGTTCATCGAATGGACGACCGATCAGGGTGACCCTGTCGTGGCCCGCGTGGCAGCATCACTCGATGTTGACGTCTCTTCGTTGCTGGCGTATGCGACGTTGAATGACCATGGAGAGTACGGCTTTTTGCTCGAAAGCGCGGAAAAGGTGCCGTCGAGTGATCCCGACGGAGCGTTTGCACCCGCCACAGAAGTCGACGACAGACACGCCCGCTACTCGTTCGTCGGGTACGATCCGGCTGCTGTTATCACCGCAAGCGGCGCGGATGTGACCGTCGATCTGTTGGACGATCGCTATACAGGGCTGCTCGATCCTGATCCGACGGGAACGGACGTTCTCGACAGGCTCAGCGCTGTCCTACCGGACGTGAGATTGTGTGGATTCCCGGACCGATCCCGGCGACGGTTGGACGGCGGGTTGGTCGGGGTGCTCGCCTACGACGCAGTGTACGATCTCTTCCTGTCGGAGCTGGACTACGACCGTCCCGAAACGCGAGTGCCCGATGCGGCGTTCGTCCTGAGTGATTCGACGCTCGTGTTCGATCAGTGCACTGACAGCCTTGAGCTCGTATTCACGCCGGTGGTGCGTCCTGATGAGGACGCGAACGCGCTGTACACCGCGCTTCGTTCGGAAGCAACCCGAGTGACTCGGCAGCTGCGGACGGCCGATGATATCGAGACCGGCGGCGTCGAACGTGTGGACTCATGTGCGGGGAGCAAGACGACGTACGAACGGGCTGTACGGAAGGCCAAAGAACACGTGCTCGATGGAGACATCTATCAGGGCGTCATCTCTCGACGGCGAGACGTTTCGGGTGAGATCGATCCTCTCGGGCTGTACAGCGCGCTCAGAGAGATCAATCCATCACCGTACATGTATGTGCTCGATCGAGGTGACAGCACGATCGTCGGCGCTAGTCCGGAAACGCTCGTGTCGGTCCAACACGAGACAGTGGCGATGTATCCGCTCGCGGGAACGTGTGATCGTGGGGATAGCCCCGTCGAGGATCGGCGGCTGGCGGGTGAGATGCTTGCTGATGAAAAGGAGCGCGCAGAGCACACGATGCTCGTGGATCTGGCTCGCAACGACGTTCGGCGTGTGAGCAAGCCGGGCAGCGTGTCGGTCGAAGAGTTCATGAACGTCTTCAAATACAGCCACGTCCAGCACATCGAGAGCACTGTCACCGGAACGCTCGCCGAGGACGCGAATGCGTTCGATGCGACGCGCGCGGCCTTCCCCGCCGGAACGCTGACTGGGGCTCCGAAGATCCGTGCGATGGAGCTCATCGACGCACTCGAGTCACAACCGCGTGGCGTCTACGGTGGTGGACTCGGGTACTACTCGTGGAATGGTGACGCGGATCTGGCGATCGTCATCCGAACCGCGACGATCGAACAGGCGGGCAACGACACCGGGGCGTCGGAGGACCGCATCACGGTCCAAGCGGGCGCTGGAATCGTCGCCGACAGCGATCCGACCGCCGAATACGAAGAGACCGAACAGAAGATGAACGGCGTACTGACTGCACTCGAAGCGATCGAAGCCGAGACGACTGAATCACGCCAACCGGAACGAGAGCCACCACGATGACGACCCAACGACCAGCAGAAACGGGAAAGCACGTCTGTTTCATCGATAATTTCGATTCGTTCACGTACAATCTCGTCGAGTACGTGAGCCAGTACGCGACCACCGAGGTGGTTCGTAACACCGCCTCGCTCGAAGACATCCGTGCACTCGAACCGGATGCGATCGTGCTCAGTCCCGGCCCAGGACACCCAAAAAACGACCGAGACGTCGGCGTCACGCTCGACGTTCTCACTGAATTGAGCACCACCGTGTCGACGCTCGGTATCTGTCTCGGACTGGAAGCCGCTGTGTACGCCTACGACGGCACGGTCGATCACGCACCCCAACCGATCCACGGCAAAGCGGTCCCAGTCGAACACGACGAGAAGGGCGTATTCGAGGGACTTCCCAATCCGATCCGCGGCGGACGCTATCACTCACTCGTTGCCACGGACGTACCAGCGTGTTTCGAAGTGACAGCCACCACGGAAGTAGCCCATGAAACAGCCGATCTAGTGATGGGTGTTCGTCACCGCGAGCACCCGATCAGCTGCGTCCAGTTCCATCCCGAAAGCGTGCTTACGAACGCGGGCCACGAGATCGTCCGGAATTTCCTCAGAACGGTTTAGGCGTTGTTCATCCGAAGCGACGTTTCCGAACCACAGATCTGACAGACGCTAACGCGATACGGTTCACGAGAAAACTGCGCGTTTTCTGGCTTGCTGCTCTCAGTGAGGATCTTGACAGATACGTCGTGAGGCGTTTCGCGTCCGCACGCCGAACACATCTCGTGGACATCCGCCTGCTTCGACTGCTGCTTGGAGGCTTTCATCGATCACTGCTACCAGACTAACGGGTATAAAAACCCATTTCCGTTGGGGGTAGTTCACATCGATTTTCGCATTACGGAAGCCGATTTTGGTGGTAATCGTTCTAGTTCCGTTGAGAGCGTTTAGAACCGTTTCTAAAACGGTCTGACGGAAAACGGATCCGAATGGGCCATTATGTTTAAATAGGCATGGGTATCTCGCAAGAACGGTACGCTATGCTTAACGGCTCGTGGGACGGAAAACGGTCATGGAACAGGTGTTCGCGCCGTGGCGAATCGAATGGGTCGAGCGAGACGAGGACGAAGACGGCGGCTGTGTCTTCTGTGAACTCCCGACGGCCGAACAGGACCGGGAGAGTCGGATCGTCGCTCGGAGCGAGCACGCGTACGTGTTGCTCAACAACTATCCGTACAATCCGGGTCACGTGATGGTCATCCCGGAGACACACACGGGTGAGTACGGTGAGCTATCGGATTCGGTGTTGCTCGACCACGCCCGGTTGAAACAGCGGACGCTCGCCGCACTCGAACAAACCTTCGATCCGGACGGATTCAACATGGGGTGTAACCTCGGCCACGGAGCTGGCGGTTCGATCAGTGACCATCTCCACACCCATGTCGTACCCCGGTGGGAAGAGGATACGAACTTCATGCCCGTCATCGGCGATACGAAAGTCATCGTCGAGGCCATCGAGAACACCTACGACCGTCTGTACGAGGCGTTCACCACACAGAACGGGACCGATACCACCGGTGCGGGCGCGGTCGGGATCGAACGAAGAGAGTGAACGACGGTCGAACTAGATGACACATACGGACGATGAATCGAACCACAGCCCTTCGACGCGTCGGACTCCTCGTGTTGGGAGTCAACGCTATCCTCGTGGTAGCTAAGGGTGGGGTGTATCTTGCGACGGGATCGATCGCAGTCGGGTCGGAAGCGGTAAACAGTCTCGCTGATGGGGTGTACAGTCTCGTCGTCGTTTGGGGCTTGTACGTGACGACACAGCCACCGGATCCCGACCACCCTCACGGACACGAGCGGATCGAGCCGTTCGTCTCGTTGTTCGTCGCGCTCGGAATCCTCATCGCTGGAGTCGCCGTGCTCTACAACGCAGTCCAGTCCATCGAAACGGGAGCTGTCGCTGTCGGTGGACTGCCCGCGATCGCCGTGCTTGGAGGGGCTGCAGGCGTGAAATACCTTCTCTATCGGTACTGCCTCCGGATGAGCCGAACGTACCACTCTCCAGCCATCGAAGCAACGGCGCTGGACAATCGCGCCGACGTTCTCACCGCACTCGCGGCATTGATCGGGGTTCTCGGCGCGAGCGTCGGCTGGCCGGTGCTCGACCCGGTGGCTGGGGCTGTCGTTTCCCTTGGGATCATGTATACGGGCATCGAGATCGTGGTCGACAACGTCGGCTATCTCATCGGAGTCGCACCACCCGAGGAACTCCGTGAGGAGATCATCGACCGGGCACTCTCACACCCCGATGTCCACGGGGTTCACGACGTCGTACCACACCACGTGGGACCCGAGGTTGACGTGAGCCTCCATCTCGAAATAGAAGGAAATCGGTCGCTCACCGACGCCCACGACATCGAAACCGACGTCGTCGAATCGATTCGGGATATCCCCGAAGTCGACGACGTGTTCGTGCATCTCGACCCGAAGGAACTCGGTGAGTGGAAGGACACCGATGACAGCTATACTGACGGAACTGATACGAACGGAATAGAGTGATGGAAACGGTTGGATAACCGTTGTGTGAGCGGAACGATCGAAACGGCCGAAACGATCACTCGGAAACGCAAACGGAAACGGGTTCGCCAAAGCAGTACACCGTTTCGGCGCTGGTGATCTCAACCGTCACGAACTCGCCCGGTTGGATATCGTGCTCGGTGGCGTTTTTGATGATGACCTGTCGGTAGGCTTCGTCGTAACATTTCACCGAATCGCCCGTGCCCTGCTCGACGACGAGCACCTCGTGGCGTTCTCCCACCATGTCGCGGTAGGCGTCGCCGACGATCTCCATTTTCTCTTCGACCATCTCCGAAGAGCGTTCTTTCTTGATCGTACCGCCGAGACCCTTACGCTGTGCGGCGTCGGTCCCGGGACGTTTGGAAAAGCGTGTCACGTTGATCTTTTCGGGACGGACCTCGCGCAACAACGCGAGACTCTGCCTGTAGTCGGCGTCGGTTTCGCTCGGGAAGCCGACGATGAAGTCCGTCGAGAGCGTCCAGTGGTCGAGCGCCGAATCGAACGTTTCGACCACTTCGACGAACTCCTGAACCTGATGCTGGCGGCGCATGTCACCGAGAACGTCGTTGCTACCCGACTGAACGGGAGCGTGGATGAAGTTGTACAGCTTCTCGTTGTTGGCGAACACCGAAGCGAGTTCATCGCGGATGCCGTGTAGTCCCTTGGGGTTGGCCATTCCGACGCGAACGCGAAAGTCAGCGTCGATGTCACAGATCCGTTCGAGCAGGGTGTGGAGCTTGCGTTCGCCCGTATCCCATCCGTACACCCCTGTGTCCTGCCCCGTGATACGGAGTTCTTTGGCTCCCGCGTGAACGAGCGCACGGGCTTTCTCGACGTTCTCCTCGACCGGCGGACTGTCGATCTTCCCGGTAGCTTTCTTGGTGATACAGTAGGAACAGTCGCTCATACAGCCCCGGGCGATCGGGAGGATTCCTACCACGCCGTCCAACACCGGTTCCGTGCCCGGTGTCGTCGTCGGACACTCACCGTTTCGAATGGCAGTCGGAACCGCATCCCAGTGGAGCACCTCCGCGTCGATGCCCTCGAACAGCTCACCTTGAGCGAGCGCCATACAGCCCGTGACGATGAGATCTGCCGTCTCCGATTCGAGCTCTTTGGCCCGCGTCAGCATGTTGCGCTCGGTTTTCTCGACAACGGTACACGTGTTGAGGATCGCAACGTCGGCCTCCTCGGGACCGTCAACCGGGTGATGTCCCCCATCGCGGAGCAGCCGCTCGATCTGGCGGCTCTCACCACGGTTGGCCGTGCAACCGTACGTCTCGATGTGGTAGCGGGCCATCGCTATCGTCAGTTCCGGCTCGTAGCGGGAAAAACACGACGCTTCATCACGTGGAAAGCGTGAAGTGGACGGTCCAACAAGAGAAACTATGAGTCTGGAAATCGAACATTACTGCCCGTCTTGTGAGGAAACACACAACTTCTACCGAACGGCGAGTACGCTCGTCCAACTGGGCGAGAAAACGAAGTGGAGATGCCCGGAGTGTGGGTACGGGTTCGTGAAGATCGACGACATCGAATCTGATACCCGCACCACGGCCTGAGATAAACGAAGTAATTCCTCCATACCACGATACGGCTCCTGTATAACACAAAGCGAGTCGGAAGCGAAAGTCGCCCGCTCAAATAATTTTGTGTAGTGCTATCAATTAACATTATACCCCCATTAACCTTCCGGTTACTGAAAGCTTATATTATCTTGTGGTATACTAGGACATGGAAACAATCCGCCCGGCACGACAGGACAATGAGTACACGAACATACGACGGCACGAACGGCGATGACACCGAGCAGGACTGTATCGTTCTCGAACTCGAAGACGGTGAGGTAGTGATATACGACCCGAACAACCACCGCGCGTGGATACAATCCGATGTGGCGGTGGAGATCAGTTCCCAGGTGTAGGATAGTGCGTTGACACTCCCCCGCTGCTGGTTGGCCATCCCCCGGTATAACTAAACGCCTGGCAGTGTCCTCTTTCTGTGTGACACACGTCCTCATCATCGGGGCCTACGGAAGTGCCGGGGTAGCCGTCGCAAACGCGCTCGCGGACGCCGACGTTCGACTCACGCTTGTGGACGACGACGAGCCCGGTGGACTCTGTATTCTCCGGGGATGTATGCCGTCGAAAGAGGTGTTATCTGCGGCTGCCCACCGGTTTCAGGCTCGTCACGACGACCGTCTCTCAGCGTCGATACCGTCCGTGGCGCTCGAGCGGACCGTCGAAACCAAAGACGAACACGTAGCGGAGTTCGGTGCACACCGACGCGAAGCTGTTCGGAAACTCACGGACCAAACGGGAGTCGAGTTCATCCACGATACAGCGCAGTTCGTCGACGACCACACAGTAGCGGTCGGCGAAAGAGAGATCACACCGGATTACGTCGTCGTTGCCACGGGTTCGAAACCATCGATCCCAGAGCTACCGGGGATTGACGACGTCGAATTCATGACTAGTGCGGACGTACTCGATGCGACCGGGTTCCCCGATTCAGGAATCGTGATGGGGTTTGGTGCTGTCGGAATCGAGCTGGTTCCGTATCTGGCCGAAGCGGGTGATGTCGATCTGACGGTGATCGAACACGACGATCGTCCGCTGGACGGCCACGACGCGCTGTTCGGAGACGAGCTCCTATCGCTGTATCGTGAGAAGTTCGATGTCGATATCCGAACGAACACGCGCGAAAGAGCACTCGAAACGACCGAACAGGGCGTTCGGCTGACTGTCGAGGAGGGGGGCACGACACGGACGATCGATGCCGAGGAGCTGTTCGTGTTCACGGGTCGACAGCCCGCACTCGACGGACTCAGGCTCGAACGGACGGCGATCGAACCGAGCGGAGAGTGGGTTCAAGACACGATGCAAACCCGCGATGACGAGCGCACGTTTGTCGTTGGGGACGCGAACGACAGAGAACCGATCCTCCATGTGGCCAAAGAACAGGGACACAGAGCGGCTGACAACATCCTTCGGCATCGGGACGGTCGGAGTCTGCGATCCTACGAGAACGTGACTCATCGAGTGGTGTTTGCCGGGCTCGGCGTGTATCCGATCGTCCGCGTCGGACACACTGCAGCGTCGGCCCGCACGGCTAACATCGAGCACATCACAGTCGACCGGCACGCCAACGATGACGGCGTTTTCACCACAAAAGACGCGCCAGAAGGACTCGCGCGACTCGTCGTCAACACCGATGGCACGGTGCTCGGCTACCAAGGACTTCACTATCACGCCGACGTGATGGCGAAGACGATGCAGATCGTCATCGAAAACGAGATGGATGTCGAGAACATCCCCGACCGCGCCTATCATCCGACCACACCCGAAATTCTCGATGGACTCCTTCGAGAGGCAAAACAACTGTTGTCCGAACGAGAAACCGACGCCACGGAGCCGACGAACGGACGCTGAGAGGGGTGTGGCTCGTGAAGACGTGGCAGAATCGGCCGGAAAGGTTTTCCTGTATCGCGCCTCCATCAACAGTAGAGACACAGTATGTCTGGACTGGGGGGGGTAGTGACGGATCTCGTCGCGGATATCGATGCCGTGTTTTTGTTCTCCCCGAGCACCGCTGACTACGAAACGATCGTCGATGAGTCCGACGTACCGGTCATCGTGGTGGCAGTGGAGAACACGGTTGGAGCGGAGCTATTCATCGAGTTACCGATCGAGTTTAACGACATCAAAGAGCGGATCCGATTCGGGATGGAAGGAGGGATCGATCAAGAGTACATCGACACGGGTACGATCATTCTCTGTGCGATGAATCTCTTTGATGATGGCATCGATTCAGTGATCCGTATTCGAGCAGGAGAGTTCACACACACAGGCATCTACGATCTGTTCGTTAACTCCCGGGCTGAGCCATCGGTCATCCGAAACGTGTTGGAGGTCGTGATCGGACTCGGAAAGAAAGGCCAGAAAGGCAAACCAGTCGGAGCATTGTTCGTAGTCGGTGACGCCGGAAAGGTGATGAACAAATCGCGGTCTCTGTCGTACAATCCCTTCGAGAAATCACACGTACACGTCGGGGATCCGATCGTCGACGTGATGTTGAAGGAATTTTCGCGGCTGGACGGCGCCTTCGTGATCTCTGATTCCGGAAAGATCGTCTCTGCCTATCGGTATCTCGAACCGGCTGCGGAGGGCGTCGACATTCCGAAAGGGTTGGGCACGCGCCACATGGCTGCGGGTGCGATCACCCGTGATACGAACGCCATCGCTATCGTATTATCCGAAAGCGATGGGTTAGTGCGTGCATTTTCGGGTGGGGAGCTGATATTCGAGCTTGATCCGGAGGCATATTAAAATGGCAGAAATAGCGCAGATAGTGGATGGGTTTTTGAGAGATCTCTCGAATTCGATCCTTCCGCTCGTGGTGTTCGTCACCGGCGTGTTGGTCGCTATCATCATCGGTCGACTCAGCCGACGACTTTTCATCGCGGCCGAGGTTCCCGAGGGGGTCGAAGGAACACGATTCGAGCGGACAGTCAATCGGCTCGGAACGTCGACGATCGGGCTGCTGTCGGGGCTCATCACGCTGTTTCTCATCGCGCTCGCGGTCGGACTGACGCTGAGCATCGGTGGCGTACTCGATACGAGGTACTATCTCGAACTGCTTCGAGGATATCTGTTGCAGGTGTTTGTCGCCGCGCTGGTCGTGATCATCGGTCTCATCGTCGGCGACAAAGCCGAAGTCGAGATCAAACAGTCGCTTCAGGACGTAAAGCTCACCGAGGTGTCACTGCTCCCATCTGCGGTCAAATACAGCATTCTCTTTGTCGCCTCGCTCATCGCGCTCGCACAACTCAGAATCGAAACCGGTGCACTGCTTGTCGTTCTTGGTGGCTATCTGCTCGGCATCATCGTATTGGGAGGACTCGCATTCAAAGATCTCCTCGCTGCGGGGGCTGCCGGTGTGTTCCTCATCTTTTCGGAGCCATATTCGATCGGTGACACGGTCAACATCGACGACCATCGCGGCATCGTACAGGAGGTGGGGCTGTTCGCAACCCACATCGAGAGCGACGAGGAGGAGTTCATCCTCCCGAACCACCTCGTGCTCCGTTCTGGGATCGTACGAATCAGGTCCTAGTCTCGCTTTCGACCGTAGGATCAGGAACGATTCACGGCGTGCTTATTCTGACAGACTCCACCGAGGTATTTTGTGCGTCATTCCCGAATTTCGATCGTTCGAGCACACCATGACCGCACGGAAGTCCCCAGCCGACGCCCTTCCGGACGTTCCCTCGGCCGAAGCAGCGATTCGGTCGGTCGACGGCGTGGAGCTACACGTCGTCACAGCCGGTGAGACTGACGCGGAGCTCATCGTGTTCTTACATGGGTTTCCGGAGTTCTGGTACCAGTGGTCGGAGTACATCAAGCCGTTCGTGAATTCGGGATACCGGGTACTCGTTCCCGACCAACGCGGCTACAACCTGAGCGAGAAACCCACCGGTGTCCGTCCCTACCGGCTGTCTCGGCTTTCGGCGGACGTCGCTGCGCTCCTCGAAACGGAGGGGCGCGAGTCCGCTCACATCATCGGACACGACTGGGGAGCGGCCGTGGCATGGGATCTGGCGCTTCGTCGTCCCGAGATCGTCGACCGTCTCGGCATCGTCAACGTGCCCCATCCCGCGGTGTTCGTTGATACGCTGCGTTCGAGCCTCATACAGCTGTTCAAAAGCAGCTACATCTTTCAGTTCCAGATTCCTCGTCTTCCCGAGTGGTACGTGAAACGAGCCGACTTCGAGCCGTGGGTGAGCGCGATGCGGGACGGATCGCAGCCGGGAACGTTCACCGAGGAAGCGTTCGACCGATACCGCCGTGCGTGGACACAGGCAGGCGCGCCGACCGCGATGATCAACTGGTACCGAGCCCTCCGGTACCGGCCGACGGTCCCTGACAAGCGGGTCACGGTTCCGACGCGGATCGTGTGGGGCGAGAACGATCAGGCGCTCGTGCCCGAGATGGCCGAACGGAGCCTCGGTTACTGCGAACACGGAGATCTCAAACGGTTTCCCCACGCCACCCACTGGATCACTCACGAGCATCCGGATCGGGTCACTGCACTCCTGTTGGACCATTTCGAGCAGTGAGCGGTACAGCGCAGCCAAAAAGTCACGCTCGTGACTGTTCGGTCGCGGGCACACCGGCCACGGTCGTGTCGGGAGGGACGTCGTCGGTCACCAGCGAGTTGGCAGCCACTCGCGCACCCGCACCGATCGTCACTCCAGGAAGCACGATTGCACCCGCACCGATCATCGCTCCTTCCTGAACGACGACTGCACCGGTTCGATACTCCTCTTGGAGGAACTCATGGCAGAGGAGTGTGGCGTCATACCCGATGATGGCGTGGTCCTCAACAGTGATGAGTTCGGGCCAGAACACGTCCGGCGTCGACTCTAAGCCCCACGAAACACCTTGCCCCACGGTAACACCCGTGAGTCCCAGCAGATAGTTCTTCAGCCGCAGGCTTGGGGAGTGGCGCGCGAGGACGATGAGGGCGTAGTTGAACGCGATCCGCAACGGATGTTTGGCGCTGGGCCACCGCCATAGGGAGTTGTGTGCTCCCGGTGTCGGGTGTCTGTCGAGACGGTCGTGACGAGTGGGGTCTGTGTCGTCGGGCATGAACGGTAAGAGCGGGGTGGTGAGAACTACCGGAGTGTTTCGATGTGGTCGATGCGCTGTTGGACCAACTCGGGGGTCCCGATGTCGTGTCTAACGTGCAGTCCCTTCTCACCGGCCACAGCTAACGCCTCCTCTGCGATCTCTTCGGCGGTTTCGATGTTCTCAGCCCGACCGACGACCGCGAAGGCACGAGAGGTAGTGGTGTAGATTCCGTCGTCCCGCTCGTCGACGCTAGCGTAGAACAACAAGGCCTCACCCGCGCTGTCTTCGTCGATCGTGATCTCAGCACCCGCACTGGGATCGGTCGGATAACCCGCCGGAACGGCGTATTTACACACCGTTGCCTGCTGTGTGAAGGTCAGTTCTGGGAGCGGCTCGCCGTCGCGGGCGGCTTTGAGCACGTCGAGCAACGGGGTTTCGAGCACCGGAAGGGTGTTCATCGCTTCGGGATCGCCGAACCGAGCATTGAACTCCACGACCTTCACTCCCTCCGCAGTGAGCATGAACTGCCCGTACAGCGTCCCTTTGTACCCTTTGAGGGCGTCAACGACTTGATCGATGATCGAGACAGCGTCCGCGTAGTCCTTGGCCGTCATAAACGGGAGCAGATCATCCTCAGCGGAGTAGCTCCCCATCCCGCCGGTGTTGGGTCCTTCGTCTCCTTCGTAGGCGCGTTTGTGGTCCTGCACAGCGGGCGAAACCCGAAACTCCCCGTTGGCAACGAACGCTTGGACGGTGAACTCCTCGCCGACCAAGCGCTCTTCGAGCACCACTCGGGTATACTCCGATTCCCGGAGGTAGGCTTTTGCCTCCTCTTTCGTTATCTGGTCGCCGGTCACACGCACCCCCTTCCCACCCGTGAGTCCAGCGGGTTTGACCGCGAGATCGCCGTCGTAGCTGTCGATGTACTCACACGCCGCGTCCATCTCCTCAAACGTCGCAAAGTCCGGACAGCCCGGAATGTCGTGTTCGGCCATGAACCGCCGCTGAAACGCCTTGTCCGTCTCGATTCGCGCCTCGGTTTCGCGGGGACCGAACGCGTACACCCCTGCCTCCTCAAGAGCGTCTACGACGCCAGATTCCAGCGGTGCCTCGGGGCCGATCACCGCCAGCGTCGCGTTGATCTCCGTCGCGTAGGTGACAACCGCCGTTGGGTGGGTCTCATCCAGTGTTTTGAATCCTGCCGCGAGCCGAGCGATGCCGGGATTGCGGTTCGACGCACAGGCGTACAAGGTGACGTCGGAATCGGTCAGCGCGCGAGCGATCGCGTGCTCTCGCCCGCCGCCGCCGACGAGTAGAACGGTCTCGTCCATGACCGAGTGAGCGGGGCACGGCGATGTAAGCGTTGCCCATCCACTTTTTTTACGAGAGGGTGGCGAAGCTACCTTGCAAAAAACCTGCATTGCAAGAGCTTCGCTCTTGCAGGCTTCCACTCGCTGTCACTGGGCTGCGCCCGGTTGCTTGAGGAACTTCGTTCCTCTCTGCGCTCGCGGGAAGACTAAAAAAAGCCGCTCGCTACCGCTCGCGGTGAGTGACCTGTCCGCTCCGCCACCGCTACCGCCGTCGCAATCGACGGATAGAACGGTCTCGCCTATGACAGGATGGGTAGGATCTATCTCCAGTTATGATTATGTTCAACAATGTCAGATTCGACCGAGCAGGACGTAACTGAGCGGCTCCCCCCAGAAGATGTCTTTTCGATTCTCGGCAATGAGACGCGGATCGACATCATTCAAGCGCTCTGGCAGGCCGAAAACACTCCTGTATCGTTCTCGGAACTGCAAGACCGCGCTGCCGTTGCTGACAGCGGTCAGTTCAACTACCACCTCGGGAAGCTCGTCGGGACGTTCGTCCAACGCGATGAGGAAGGGTACGGACTCACCTACGCCGGGCGGCGGATCATCGGCGCAATACTCGATGGAACCTACACGAAGCGCGTCGAAATCGATCCGTTCGAAATCGGTACATCGTGTTCCGCCTGTGGGTCGTCACTCGAAGCGAGCTACGAAAACGATCAGTTCGTCGTCTGTTGTCCGAACTGTACGGAAGCGGTGTTGCGGTTCGCGTTCCCGCCGGGAGTGCTTGATGGTCGTCCTCGCAAAGAATTCGCTGAAACGGCCAGCCGCTGGATCCGGGCACAGCTCTCGTTCACTGTGAACGGTGTTTGCCCGAACTGTGCTGGAGCCATCACCCACTCGATCACGAGAGATCCCGAGTACCACAACCGAGAGATCGGTCTCGAATACGACTGCGAACGGTGTCAACACCACGCCACCGCTACCGTCGGGTTGCACCTCAGCTACCACCCCGCCGTCATCGCATTGTACGACGACCATGGCATCGATCTCAACGAGGAGTTCCTGCAGAGCTACGTCTACAACGTTGACCAGTACACGACCGTGCGTTCGAACAACCCGTTGCGAATCAGCGTCACTGTCTCGCTCCTAGGTGATGAACTCGAACTGATCGTTGATGAAGATCTGAACGTCGTTGAACGGTATCGCAAATAAGAATTCAGACAGAAACAGGCTTCGGCTCGACAGTTTACAGAAGTGATTTTCTGCTAACACTTATTCTGGGCTGTTTCCTGCTCGTTGGCATGGGATGGGTTCGACGACGTTTCAGCGGATCTGGTTTCAGTGGTCTCGCCACCAACACGAACTTTCTGCGACTGTTCTCTGGACGAGTCACTACTGACACCGGTGATAGCCTGTATTTCATCGGGACGATGTGGCTCGTTGGGGAGCTGACGGGTTCAGCGTTCTACACAGGACTTGCCACTGCGCTCGTGCGGGCACCCGACCTCCTCAGCGTTTTCATCGGGCCACTCGTGGACCGCTGGCGATTGCGTCGGTTACTCCTGAGCACCCAGCTCATCAACGGTATCGGCGTGCTGGTTGTGCCTATCGCCGCCGTGGTGGATCGTCTCTCAGTCTGGCTCGTGCTCTTCCTCATTCCCGTATTGTATTTCGTCAACGGGTTCGTTTACCCGGCACAGAACGCGGCACTCCCACAGATCGTTGCGGAAGATGAACTCACACAGGCAAACTCACTCTTCTCGACGTCTGTTCGAACGGTCGATATGGTCGCCAACGCCGTCGCTGGCGTGCTCATCGCTGTCATCGGGGCAGTCCCTCTGTTTGTCATTAACTCGATCACGTTCGCCGTTGCGGCACTCCTGTTCGTCGGTGTCACCGTTCCGAAGACGCCACGGAACAACGGGAAGAATGAGATCAAGGACGAGAGCGATGAGAACGATGAGGGGTACATCGCCGAGTTCCGAAAGGGAATCGACTACGTACACGGCTCTGTCCTACAAGCGATGCTGTTCGGGATGATGGTGAGCAATTTCGCGGCGACAGCACTGACTGCACTCCTGCCGATCGTTGCGGATTCACTCGCTGGGCCTACAGCGTACGGTCTGCTCGTGGCGGCGATGGGGGCGGGAAGCCTCGTTGGGGCAGGTGGGGCGTTTCTCATCGAGAAGTTCCCCATCGGCTGGGTAGCGATCGCTTCGCACGTGTGCTCTGGGTCACTGTTGCTCACAGCAGTCACCGCGCCTGGCGTCTGGCCAACCGGTGCAGTGCTGTTCATGGCCGCAGTGCCACTGGGTACGTTCAACGTGTTGTTCTTCTCGATGGTGCAATCCGCGCTTGACGACGCACTCCTCGGTCGTGTTACATCACTCATGCGAACAGTGCTGTCGGGAATAGCGCCTGTCGGTGGAGTACTCGGTGGAGCGATCGCTAGCGTCGTCGGCAGCGCGGTGGCGCTGTATGGGATCGGTGGGATGATAGCTGTCGTCGGAGTGTACTACTTGCTTCATCCACGACTCCGGTCACTCCCGTCAGTAGCTGAGGCTGACGAGACAGTGCTCGGTGTTCACACCGATCGAAAAGAGCGGTGACACCCGGATCGATCGAAGAGTTCGTTTCGGATACGTAGAAGTCTAAAGCAGCCATTCTTTAGTGTCGCACCGCTACGTGGGATATGACTGATCCCACTCGACGCAACCGCCTCGATGAGGAGCAGAGTCCGTATCTCCAACAGCACGCGGACAATCCGGTGCACTGGCAGCCATGGGATGATGACGCGCTCGCAGCAGCCAAAGAGCGCGATGTTCCGATCTTCCTGTCGATCGGCTATTCGGCGTGTCACTGGTGTCACGTGATGGAAGACGAAAGCTTCCAAAACGAGTCAGTCGCGTCGGTGTTGAACGAACATTTCGTTCCGATCAAGGTCGACCGCGAGGAGCGGCCGGATCTTGACAGCATCTACCAGACGATCTGTCAGCTCGTCACCGGTGGCGGCGGGTGGCCGTTGTCGGTGTGGCTCACACCGGATGGTAAGCCGTTTTACGTCGGGACGTACTTCCCGCCCAAGGCGCGTGGACGAGTTCCGGGCTTTCGAGATCTCCTCGAAAACATCACCGGCTCGTGGACCGATCCCGATCAGCGCGAGGAGATGGAAACCCGGGCCGAGCAGTGGACCGACGCGATCGCAGGAGAGCTAGAGGAAGTTCCGGACCAACCCGGAAAAGCGCCCGAAGCCGACGTGCTCGAGTCGACTGCACAGCGGGTCGTCAAAAGCGCCGACAGGGAGTACGGTGGGTTCGGCTCCGGACAGAAGTTCCCCCAGACGGGTCGGATCCGGGCACTGTTGCGCGCGGCCGACCGAACCGGGGAGAAAGCGTACCGAGCGGTAGCAGAGGAAACCTTAGATGCGATGATCCGAGGCGGGCTGTTCGACCACGTTGGCGGGGGATTCCACCGGTACACCACGGATAGGGAATGGGTAGTTCCTCACTTCGAGAAGATGTTGTACGACAACGCCGAGATCACGCGGGCGTTGCTCGCCGGCTACCAGCTCACTGGCTACGACCGGTACGTTCGTGCTGCCCGAGAGACGCTTTCGTTCGTCGAACGGGAGCTTACCCATCCCGACGGCGGGTTTTACGCCACGCTGGACGCCCAAAGCGACGGAGAGGAAGGAGCGTTTTACGTCTGGACGCCCGAGGAGATCGACACTGCAGTGGACGATGATACGGCCGCTGACCTGTTCTGTGACCGATACGGCGTGACCGAATCCGGGAATTTCGAGGACGGGAACACCGTTCTCACCGTCCAAACCGGCATCGACGAACTCGCCGAGACGTACGATCGCTCGGCCGAGGACGTCGAGTCATCACTGGAGACGGCCCGCAAACAGCTGTTCGAGCACCGTGGGCAGCGACCCAACCCCGGACGAGACGAGAAAGTGCTAGCAGGCTGGAACGGACTGATGATCTCCGCGTTCGCAGAGGGCGCGCTGGTCCGTCCCGGCGCGGGGCTCGCCGACACCGCAGAGCGTGCGCTCTCGTTCGTCCGGTCTCAGCTCTGGGATGAGAAAGAACGCCGGTTGGCGCGCCGGGAGAAAGACGGTGATGTGAGCGGTGACGGCTACCTCGAGGATTACGCGTTTCTCGGACGAGGGGCGCTACATCTGTACGAGACGACGGGTTCGGTCGAGGCGCTCGGGTTTGCGATCGACCTCGCAACAGCCATCGAGCGGGAGTTTTGGGACGAGACGGAGCGCACCCTGTATTTCACTCCCGAAAGCGGCGAATCGATGATCGCCCGGCCACAGGAGTTGTCCGACCAGTCGACGCCGTCGAGCGCGGGGGTTGCCACGTCGCTGTTGCTCGCCCTCGACCAGTTCGTCTCTCACGACCGATTCGGATCGATCGCCGAGACAGTGCTGTCGACTCACGCCGAGACGATCGAGTCGGATCCGCTCCGGTGTCTCTCGCTCGCGCTGGCTGCGGACGAACACGCGGCTGGGCCGATCGAACTCACGGTTGCGGCCGAGGAACTCCCGCCGTCGTTCCGCGAACAGCTGGCAACGACCTATCTCTCGCGTCGGATCGTCGCACCGCGGCCGCCGACGACCGACGGTGTCGCCGAATGGGTCGAAGAGCTGGGTCTCGACGAGATCCCACCGATCTGGGCCGGACGGGACCAACAGGCGGACGAGCCGACGGCGTATCTCTGTAAGAATTTCACCTGTTCGCCGCCGAAAACCGACATTGCCGAGGCGCTCGCGTGGCGGTCTGACACACAGGGAACGTGAAAAAGCGGCTCACGAATCAAGCTGTTCTGCCAGATACGCCGCTGCAGGAACGTCTTCGCTCTCGACGAACCGGGCCACCTCGTCGCCACCGCGCTCGACGACGATCGTCGGAATGTACTCGATGTCGTACGCCTCGACGCCAGGACCTTGCTTGTCACGGTCGACCGCGACGTGTTCGATGCGGTCGTCTTCGACGTCAGCCGCCTCGAGCGCCGCGCCGAAATCGGGGAGCTGTGACCGACAGTCCTTGCACCAATCACCACCCCAGATCGTGTACGTCACGTCGTCGTGCTCACGCAGGACCGTGACCGTCTCTTCGTGGGCATCCGCATCCCAAACGGGATTCGGCGCCATCGTTTCGAGTGCCATATCCGGGCTATTCGGGTGAGCGACTTAACGAACGCGCTCGCACCAGTATCGGCCGGTGACCAACGCATCTCAAGGTGTGGGTCACGAAGGCCACGCCACTGTGTGCCGTCAGTCCGTCCACGATAGATCTGTTCGGTTCGCCACGTCTTTAGCGTCCCATCGGGAACGGAACGTATGAACGATTCCGTCCTCGACACCATCGGATCGCCGCTGGTAGAAGTCCATTCTCCGCCGGGATCGACGATCGGGGCGAAGCTCGAATCGAAAAACCCCGCAGGCAGCGCAAAGGATCGCCCGGCATTGGGGATGGTCGAACGAGCGGAAGCAGAAGGGATGATATCGCCGGGCGATCGGCTCGTCGAGCCGACGAGCGGCAACACCGGGATCGGTCTCGCGGTCGTCACTGCCGCCAAGGGGTACGATCTCACGATCGTCATGCCGGATTCGAAATCACCCGAACGCCGACGAATCATGCGAGCATACGGTGCCGACCTCGATCTCGTGGACGGCGACATCAGCGACGCGAAAGATCGCGCCGATCACCTCACCGAAGAGGGGATGGTGCAGCTGCGACAGTTCGAGAACCCGGCGAATACGGAGGCACACTACCGGACAACCGGGGATGAAATCCTCCACCAAGTGGAAGACCGGACGATCGACGCGTTCGTTGCGGGCGTCGGAACCGGTGGGACGATCACCGGCGTCGGTCGCCGACTGCGCGAAGCGTTTCCCGAGATGGAGGTCGTCGCCGTCGAACCCGAGGCCAATGCGGTGCTCTCGACCGGTGAATCGGGTGAAGACTCGTTTCAGGGGATGGGTCCGGGGTTCGTGAGTGACAATCTGGATCTGGATCTCGTCGATTCGATCGAGACGGTTTCGATCGACACCGCAGAAGCCGAATGTCGACAGCTCGCGAGAGAGGAGGGACTGCTCGTCGGACAGTCCAGCGGGGCAGCGAACGTCGCGGCCAAACGGGTCGCCACCCGGCTCGCAGACGAGAACGATACGCCCGACGACCCACTCGTCGTGACGGTGTTTCCGGACAGCGGCGAACGATACATGTCGACAGGGATGTTCGATGCCCAGACCGACCGTGAGGGGTGATAGTCGTTCTGGGTGGACACCATCAGAGCCTTGCCTGCCAGCGGTGTAAAGACAAACGATGCCAGATCTGCTGGATACGCACATGGAAAACCGGTGGATGATCCAGCCCAATCACGCCAACATCCTCGAAACCGCCCACGGGGGCCACGTGTTGAAATGGATGGACGAGATCGGTGCGATGGCGGCCATGCGGTTTTCAAAGGAATCGTGTGTGACCGCCCACATCAATCACGTCGATTTCCAACGGCCGATCATGGTGGGCGATCTCGCGCTCATCGAAGCGTACGTGTACGACGTTGGACGGACGAGTATGCGCGTGCGGCTGCGGGCGTACCGGGAAGATCCCCAGACGGGAACGCAAGAACAGACCACCGAATCGTATTTCGTCTACGTTGCGATCGATGAGGACCGGGAGCCGACATCGGTGCCCGAACTCACCGTTTCGACCGAGCGCGGGAAGCGGCTCCAAGAGGCCGCACTCAACGGCGAGAGCAGAGACGAGTGAACGCCACGCTCAAGCGTTCGCGGACGAACACACGAGTATGCGCGTCACGGCCGAGATCGTGGGGAGTGAAACACAGGAGCTCGAACTCGGAGCCAACGCAACATACGGCGATCTCCTCGGTGCAGTCGGGTTGAGTCCACACGAGGCCACCGTCCTCGTCGACGGACGACCGGTCCCCGACGACGGTGCCATCGACGCCGAACACGTCCGCGTGCTCCGGCTCATCAAAGGTGGCTAGTGACTGATCACATCGCGCCGCAGTTCGACGTTCGCCCCGCCAGAGCCGAGGCGCTTCCGACGGTGATGGCGATTCTCGACGCTGCGTTGCTCGATATCGCCGTGGAAACGGTCAGAGACAGGCTCTCGTCGGGAGCCGTTCTGGTCGCCACCGAGGAGGAGCGGATTCTCGGGACGGTGGTACTGGACGACACCCACATCGAGGCGATCGCGGTGCGTCCGAACCGACGCGGACAGGGGATCGGGACGGCGCTCGTCGACGCCGCGAGCACGCGCGGGCGACTTACCGCCGCGTTCCGTCCGGGTGTGAGCGAGTTCTACGAGTCGTTGGGCTTCGACATCGAACGGACGGGCGATCGATGGCGAGGCGTTAAACCAGCGGCTCGGTGAGATCCTCCCCGGCCACCAACAGTTCGTTGACGCGCGCGTCCGAATCCGCTTCGGCGTACACGCGGAGCTTCGGCTCGGTGCCGCTCGGTCTGACGAGCAGCCACGAGCCGTCTTCGAGGTTGATTTTGAAGCCGTCGCTCGTCCCGATCGATTCCACTGCCGTCCCGGCAACGCGGTCGGGAATGACGTTTTCCAGTTCGGAAAGCACGCCGGATTTTCGATCGTCGGGACAGGCGACGCTCAGCCGATCTTGATGGATCTCGCCGTACGTCTCGGTGATGTCGTCAGCACGGTCGTCGAGCGGTCGCTCAGCGTGGGCGGCGGCCGTCAACAGCGCGAGCAAGACGCCGTCTTTGTTCCGGAGGTGGGGCGTGAGACCGAAGCCACCGCTCTCTTCGCCACCGATGATCGCGTCGTGCTCTGCCATCGCATCCGCAACCCACTTGAATCCGACCGGCGTCTCGATCACGCGTTCGCCGTGGGCGGCACCGATGCGATCGATGAGATGCGTGGTCGACACCGTTCGAACCGCCGGGCCGGACGACGTTTCGAGGAGATACTCGTACAACACCGCGTAGTAGAGGTTCGGGTCGAGATAGCCCCGATCGGGGGTGATGACGGCGATCCGATCGGCGTCGCCATCGTTGGCGATGCCAAGCGACGCGGGACCGGCGGTAACGCGTTCGGTGAGGGATTCGAGCCGGTCGGCGCTCGGTTCGGGCGGTGTCCCCCCAAACGTCGGATCGCGCTCACACCGGAGCCGATCGACAGCCGCACCGGTCTCAGCTAACAACGCGTCGGTGACGCCGCGACCGCTGCCGTACATCGCGTCGTAGGCGATCGTCGTTCCCTCTAGATCGAGGTGAGAATCCACGAATGCGAAGGCGTGCTGTCCGTACGCGGTCGTGAACGTATCGTCGTGTCGATCACCGCGTTCGGAGACCGCCACTGCGGTCGGGTCTGCCAACTGGTCGCTCAGTTCGTCAGTCACAGACGGCAACGCGGGTGCTCCGTCCGGCGGAAGGAACTTGATGCCGTTATACTCCGGTGGATTGTGGCTCGCCGTGATCATCACGCCGCCATCGAGATCACGGTCAGTGATCGTCCACGCGAGCACCGGCGTCGGACAGTCGCGTTCGCTGACGATCACGTCGATCCCGTTGTCGGTGAGCACGTCGGCGACCGCGTCCGCAAAGTCACGCGACCCATCACGAGCGTCGTATCCCACCGCAACCGTTCCCGTTTCGATCTGGGTTGCGATCGCTTGGGCGACGATCCGCACCCGAGGCTCGGTAAACGTATCGAGTGTATCACGCCAACCGTCAGTGCCGAACACGATCTGATCTTCGGGGTCCATACTCGGCTCTCCAACGGCACGAATAAAAACCTCCCCCACTCGATCCGGGGAAGCCGTCAGTCGATGAGCTGTTCCTTGTCGTCGTGGGAGAGCTGTTTGATCTCATGTTCTCGGGACATGGCGGCCGACCGGGTTTCGTACGCCTCGGTGTGGACGACCGTCAACGGGCCACGACCACGGGTGTATTTCGCACCGTCGCCGGCTCGGTGTTGTTCGAGCCTGCGGTTCACATCGGTTGTGTACCCAGTGTACAACGACCCATCCCCACAGCGCAGCACGTACACGTAATGCACACCGAACGGATACGACTGAATCCAAGAAATCCGTTGGGGTCGACCATCCAAACCCATCATATCAACGATGAGATGTCGTGAACAGTTACCCGTACAGGCCCGCAAAATCCCCCAAAATTCGGGTTTGGGCTGGTCAGCAAGAACTATCATATTCTTGCCGTTTCAGCCGCGAGAGTGTGTCAAGCTCAAACGACGGTTCGATGATAGCCTCATCGGATATTTCCGGCGCGGTCCCGGGATACCTCTGCGATCCCCGCGTTCGCCGAACAGTTAGGACACGCCAAGATCGTCCCACTCTCATCAGCGAAGACGCGGGCAAAGCGTCCGGAGACGTGCGCGCCACAGTGGTCGCACTTGGCCATTGTTATACCGACACGGTGTGTGTCAGCAGTACCCTTTTGATATTCAACACCTATATATCCTCGTAATTTCGATAGTTCATATCAGAGAATACAACGAGAGTACGATCAGTCGCTACGAGCGGTATCGAATCCGCGCGCGATGAGACCGGCTTGCGCGCCAGCGGTGAATCCAGCATCGATGTTCACGACAGTGATCGGGGTACACGACTGGAGCATCCCAGAAAGCGCGGCTCGGCCGTCGCCACCGTAGCCGTACCCGTTTGAAACGGGGAGACCGATCAGTGGCACATCGACCAATCCCGCAAGCACGGTTGGAAGCGCGCCCTCCCGACCCGCAGCGACGATGAGGACGTCTTGGGACCGACACAGTTCGAGTCGGTCGATCAGTCGAGCGATACCAGCAACGCCGACATCGTCGATCCGTGTCAGGTGTGCCCCCATCTCGCTCACGATGGTTGCCGCCTCCCCGGCCGGTCCGGCGTCGGACGTCCCGGCGGTAACGATCCCGACGTCCGCGTCGAGAGTGGGTGGATCGAACGACGGCCCGTGGATGACGAGCGTCTCCGAGCGGTCCGTGTGATCGATAGTGGCCTCTGGGTGTGCTTGGGCGAGGCGGTCCTCGATCGCAGCTGCGGTCGGGGAATCGACGCGAGTGACGATTGCCCGATCGGTCGTCTCGACCGCGAGCGCAGCCATCGATGCGGTTTCTTCGGGCGTCTTGCCAGCCGCGAGTATCACTTCGGGAACGCCGGTACGAGACCCGCGCGCGGCATCGAATCGTCCCGTTTCCCCCGTTGCGTAGCCAGCCAGTTCTGCCTCCGCTTGTTCGATCGATAACTCGCCCGCGGCGACGGACTCCAGTAGCTCACGCATATTCCATCTCAGGCCCGGAAACACACCTAGGCATCGACTCCGAGATGTATTCTCCATATTGTCATATGAAATATACTTTGATTCCTATCTACTGTGACCAGAAAATGCCGTCATCACCACAGAGAGGTTCCGTATTTGAGAAAGTTTATAAAGGAAGTCCGTGAAGGGGTTTCTGTATGGCAGATCTAATCGTCAAAGCCGCCGTAAAGGACGCGCTTAATGAGATGAACGTGGCGTCGGATTTCTACGACGCGCTCGACGAGGAGGTCCAGGATCTCCTCGACGACGCTGCACGTCGTGCACAGGAGAACGATCGTAAGACAGTCCAGCCTCGCGACCTGTAAGGTCGCGGTATCGTACGGTACTGCACCGTATCGTTTTCCTCAGTCGTGAATCACACGGAGTGGATAGTAACGTCGTCGCTCGAACCGATGTGAATCTCCGTAGCCACGTCGGTAAAGATCCCGTGTTCGACGATGCCGGGAATCGCAGACAGCGATGTTGCAAGCGACTTCGGGGTTTCGATCGGTCCGAACGCACAGTCGAAGACGAGATTTCCGTTGTCGGTGACGACGGGACCATCCTTTCTCCGTGCGGTTCGTAAGGTGGGATCGCCGTCTCGTTTGCGAATCGCGCGTTCGACCGTCGAGATGGCATCAGGAAGCAGTTCGACTGGAACGGGGTGATCAAGCGTGTCGGTGAGTTTGGTGTCGTCAGCGACGATGAGACAGCGCGTTGCGCTCGTGTCGACGATTTTTTCGCGCGCGTGGGCTGCGCCACCGCCTTTCACCAACGCGCCATCGAGTCGCAGTTGATCCGCGCCATCGATAGCGATATCCGGACGTGCTTCCTCGAGCGTGCAGAGGGGAATCCCGACCTCGCGGGCAAGGCTGCGAGACTGATACGATGTCGGAACGCCGTGGATCTCCATCCCGGCCGTGACCTTCTCGCCGAGCGCTCGGATCGCGTGGGCCGCCGTGCTGCCCGTTCCGAGACCGACGACCATGCCGCTCTCTACCTGTTGGGCTGCTGACTCCCCGGCGCGGCGCTTTGCCTCGTCGGTACCGTCCGATGCTTTCATGACCGCCAGTTTCGGGCGACGGCTGAAAAACCATCACCTTCGTCTGCAGAGACCCTTCGAACATCGCTGTCGGGGGTGAAACCGCTGGGTGAACGAAGCACACCGAACGCAAAAAAGAGGGATCGCAGCCGTTTTCATCACGAGCGTTGAGGGACGAGCATGTTCGGAACGAGCGGTATTCGTGGTCCTGTCGGAGAGGAGGTGACCGCAGAGCTTGCGCTCGCGATCGGGCGGGCAGTCGGCGTCGACGCGGACCGGATCGTGATGGGCCGGGATCCACGCGAAAGCGGACGGATTCTAGCGGATGCGTTCGCCGCCGGGGCGCGCGAAGTCGGTGCGGATGTCGTGGACCTCGCGTTGGCGGCAACGCCGACCGTCGCCCGTGCTGTCGGTTGGTACGACGCCGATGCTGGCTGTTCGATCACCGCTTCTCACAACCCGCCGGAGGACAACGGACTGAAACTCTGGCAGCCGGACGGACAAGCGTTCGGTGCAGAGCTACGCGAGACGGTCGAAGCGCGCGTGCGTGATGGCGTCGCTTCGGAACTCCGGGGATGGGACGAGCAAGGGAGCTACACCACGGCCGACGCGACCGAACGCCACGTCAAAGCGCTCGTCGACGCCACGACGCTCGACACCCCGCCCCACGTCGTCGTCGATCTCGGCAATGGAGCCGGGGGCGTCACCGTCGACGCCCTCGTCGAGTTGGGGTGTCACGTCGAAACGCTTAATGCACAGCCCGACGGCAGATTTCCCGGTCGGCCGAGCGAACCGACCGCTGAGACTCTCTCTACCCTCTGTGCGACCGTATCGGAAACCGACGCTGACCTCGGTATTGCCCATGATGGCGACGCCGACCGGATGATGGCTGTCGACGGAACGGGGCAGTTCGTTCCCAAAGACGCTTTACTCGGGCTGTTGGCGGCGACGTCGACCGACGACGGGGATCGGGTTGCCGTACCCGTCGATACGAGTCTCGCCGTCGAGGACCACCTCGACACCCAAGGGGTCGGAGTCGAGCACACGCCCGTCGGCGATGTATACGTCGCGTCGGCGGTCGGCGACGGCGTTCCTTTCGGTGGTGAACCCAGTGGCGCATGGATCTGGCCCGAACAGACCCGTTGTCCCGACGGACCACTCGCAGCCTGTCGGCTCGTCGAACTTGCTGCCGAGCAACCGATCGAACAGCGCATCGAGGCGATCCCGAGCTATCCGATCCGACGCACGAACGTCGAAACCAACGACAAAGCAGAAACCATGGCCGCAGTCCGCGAGCGAGTGCACACCGAGTACGATGAAACGGCCGTAACGACCCTCGATGGTGTCCGGGTGGATCTCGGCGATGCGTGGTTTCTCGTCCGCGCGAGCGGAACGCAGCCACTCGTTCGAATCACAGCAGAAGCACGAGACGAACGGCAGGCACAAACGGCTCTCAAGCGTGCTACAGAATTAGTAAATTAAGTTCGTCGCGTCGAACGAGCCTCTCGTACGCTTGCTCCGTCCCGGATCTTATCCTCACAGTTCGGACAGACCCGGGGATTCTGGACGCCAATTGGGGTGAACACGCGTGCATACGCTCGGGTGACAAATGCACCACAATTCTGGCATTCCGGCATACGACGTAGAATACGATCGCGTTTTACATAACGGTGGTGTGGTAGGTATGAACACGCTACTCGGTCGGAAGCCTGTACTCGACCGGTACGGACGATCACTCAAAGATCGTGTATCGATAATACAGTAGATATAAATCTCAATTTTATTATCGTACAAAGTTCGTGCTCGTGAAGTACGACGAATCAAACGCATTGAGACAACAATACTGTTTCATACATGATGATTTAGTTCGAACGCGAGTTTGGAGGTTGGGAACCACATGAGACCGATATCCTGAGGACAGACGTGGTGTAACAGGGGATATGAAGATCCTCGTCTTCGGTGCGGGAAGCCTCGGGAGCCTCATCGGGGGGATGCTCGCCCGAGTACACGACGTGACGATGGTCGGCCGGAAGCCACACATGAGGTCGGTACGCGACGGGGGGTTGGTCGTGGAAGGAAAAATGGATGTCAGGGTGACGCCGAACGCCCGGACGACAGTGCCCGCGAGTGCGAGCGTCGATCTCGCGATCGTGACCGTTAAATCATTCGACACGTCCCAAGCGGCACGAGCACTCGTGAGGTGTGAGCCACACGCCGTACTGTCGCTCCAAAACGGACTCGGTAACGAGAGGATCCTCTCGGAGCACCTTGACGGCGTTCTTGCCGGGACGTGTACGTATGGAGCAACGTATGAACCGGGCCGTGTACGGTGTACTGGTGTGGGTGAGATCGTGCTCGGGCCACCGGACGGCGGACGATCGAAGCACGCCGATCGAGTTGCCAGCGCGTTCGAGGCGGCTGGACTCATAGCAACGGTGGCCGAGGATATGCCCCGACGGCTCTGGGAGAAGCTCGCGGTCAACACGGGGATCAACGCGCCGACTGCACTCGCACGAATCAAAAACGGGGAGCTGGATGCAGGACCAGCGACCGAGATCGCCGAAACAGCCGCGAGAGAGACGGCTCACGCCGCTCGACAGGAAGGGATCGACCTCACCGGTGATGAAGTCGTCGAAGCCGTCAGACGCGTCATCGACGCGACAGCCGATAACACGTCCTCGATGCTCCAAGATGTGCGCTCAGAACGGCCGACGGAGATCGACGCCATCAACGGATACGTCGCCGAGTACGACGACACACCGGTGAACACGACGCTCGCCGGACTGCTCCGGGCGTGGGAACACGAACGAGGGTTGCGATGATTGCGGGTTAGAAGGGTGCCTGCGGTCCTTCGTCGCTCTCGTCGTCGCGGGTCATTTCACCGGGGAACGACGGTGAAGTCGAATGATCGCCACCGCCGCCCATCCCGGTTTCGGCGTTGACCGTCGTGATCTCGGGGATTTCGGACACCATCCGGCTTTTGATTGCCTGGATGGTCATCGGAGAGATGCCACAGCCACTACACGCGCCACCGAGCGCGACGGTTACTTCGCCCGCTTCGGCGTCGAGATGCTGGATCGCTGCGCTCCCGCCGTGCATCTGGATCTGGGGGAAATTCCGGCGCAGGAAGTTGGTCACTTCCTCTCGGAGTTCGTCGTCCGACCGCTGGGTTTCCGTGCTCATAGTGATCGGTAGCGGCTGAGTACGCTTATGGTTTTTCACGCCGTTTCATTTTTCGTGTTGGTCTTCCGTCGGCTCGAGATCGAACACGGCCGCTAGTTCCCGACGGAGTTCCGTGACGTATCGGTCGAGAACGCGATCGACCTTGTCGTCAGATACGACGACACCGCTCACCCGCTCGGTAGGATCCTCCGGTAGCTCGATAGTGAACCCGTCGTCGTAGAACGGTTCGGACTCATTGAGCACCTGCTGGTCGATGGCGTGAATCAACTGTGAGTCGTACTGCTCGTTCATCGTCTCGAACGCGCGCTTGTACGCCTCCTGTAGCTCCGGGAAGTAGTGGACGTACTTGTCCTCGAACCGCTCGGGATCGAACTCGGTCATGTGTGATCATTGCTCGAAACCGGTAAAAGTCGGGCGATCCATCCGGATGAATCGTATGCTGATATACCGAACCGAGAACGACAAATCGAGCCAAACTCGTGACGAACGTAGCGCACGTTGAACGTCCCATCAGTCGTGTCTCGAATCACCTGAGACGAGGCGTTCCAGCGGTGGCCGATACCGACGGACTGGTGGTACGCCGTTCGAGATGCTTCTGTATCGATCGGTACGTCGCCTACATATATACAGTAATCAATCGTATAAACGTGGTAAATAGTTTTGGACAACGAGCAGGGAATGCCGGCTCGGTCGCGTCGAGACGAGCGAAGCTGAAAGGGACTATCGGTGGGAGTTACCGCTATTAGTAATACATCCAATACGAACGGAGTTCGAATTCAATATTTTATGTTTATTCCCTCTATGGTATAGCAGAAACATATAAGAGTAGATATGATCCTAGTGCACACGAGGTATCGTTCGGGCGAGAAGAAAGCACTCAAGCGTGACGTGGTAGCGACCCGCACTCACTCACAGCATATGACAGATACGGCAAGCGGGAAGTGGTATTCACACCCACGGCCGAGAAACGGGACGTCGGAGAGATACACCCCCGTGTAGTCGAATATCGGGCCGAACAGTGACGCTAAGAAATGAACACTTATTCGTATTGAGGACGTTACGGTGACTAGAATGAACGATCAAGGGGATGGGACCGAGTCTGATGATAAAGAATCAGACCAGTCACATACCACCAGTAAAGTCGGTCGCGTTCTGGTCGAGTACGACTTGGACGGTCTCGGACAGACGATGGAGGCACGATGGACGGGCAACAGCGAGGAGCGATACAGCCTCCGCGAGCTCGCAGACTGGTTGAACAAACACCTCCTCGAAGTAGCGATGACGCGGGCTGGTCGTCAACCGATCGATGGCGAGGTTGATAACGTGTATCGGTTGCTCACGGGTGATGACGTCAGCAGTGGTGTCCGCACACAGGCCCGGAACGACCTGAAACGCGATGGGGTCGCGATCGATAAGCTCGAACGAGATTTCGTCTCCCATCAGGCAGTCCACACGTATCTCACGAAATACCGGGGTGCGCGCCACTCAGCACCGGCGACTGACGACAACGACCGGATCGAAAGCGTTACACAGGCGATCCAACGCCTCTCTCACCGAACGCTCCGTGTCACCGAGGACAACCTCTCGACGCTCGAAAACACCGACCGTCTCAAGATCGGCGACTTCGACGTTCTCGTTGACGTGACTGTAACCTGTCAGGACTGTGGAACCAGATACAGTGTTGTAGAACTCCTCGAACGGGGGCACTGTGACTGTGTATCAACGGATGATAATACCGTCGAATCGCTCGATTGAGCTAGCCGTTACGAAATTACATCTGTAACCCCGAGACAGACGTTCTCGTCATCTACGAGTCTGAGGAGTTAAATAGGTGGCTCTCTGAGGAATACATATATGGGAGCATCGCAGATTGGAACGGAAAAGATGCAGCTCTCCGTAGAGAACATCGGCGGTATCGACAGCACGACCGTCGAGTTCACACCAGGAGTCACTGCACTCGCCGGTCGAAACGCAACTAATCGTACATCGTTGTTGCAGGCAATCATGGCTGCCTTCGGAAGCGATCGCGTCTCGTTGAAGGGTGACGCGACCGAGGGAGCAGTCGAGATGACGATCGGTGATGAAACGTACAACCGGACGTTAGAGCGCCATAACGGAACGATCATCACCGGTGGGGATCCGTACCTCGATGACACAGAGCTGGCAGATCTGTTCGCGTTTCTGTTGGAGTCGAACGAGGCCAGACAAGCAGTCGCTCGGAGTGAGGATCTTCGAGAACTTATCATGCGGCCTGTGGATACGGACGCGATTCAAGCTGAAATCAAGCAACTCGAAGCCGAGCAGCGCAAGATCGAAACCGAGCTATCGGATCTCGACGCGCTCGCGGACCAGCTCGTCGAGCTGGAAGACCGCCGGACATCGCTCACCCAACAGATCTCGGAGAAACAGGACGCCCTCGAAGCGAAAGAGGAGGAACTAGCAGAAGCCGACGCAGACGTCGAGGACAGTCGGGCCGACAAACGCGAGCTGGAGGCGGCGCTTGACGAGCTTCACGACGCGCGAGCATCCTTAGACGACACCCGGTACGAACTAGACACCCAGCGCGAAAGCCTCCAAGCCCTGCAAAAAGAGCGATCGGAGCTTCAAACGGAACTCGAAGAGCTTCCAGGAACGCCCGTCGGGGATATCGAGGAGATCGAGACGGAGATCGGACGGCTGCGCGATCGTCTACGATCGATCGATACCACAGTCAACGAACTACAGACGATCATCCAGTTCAACGAGGAAATGCTCGACGGGACGAGCCGCGAGATCGTCGACTCGCTTCGAGGTGAAAGCGACACCGAGGCGGAAGCACTCACCGATCAGCTGGTTGCAGACACCGAGAGCGTCGTCTGTTGGACGTGTGGGAGCGAGGTCCCGAAATCGGAGATCGAAGAGACGCTCGATCGGCTCCAGCAGTTCCGGTCGGAACGGTTCGAAGAGCGAAACTCGCTCCGAAACGAGATCAGCCAACTACAGGAGGAGAAGAACACGCTCGAAGAACACCAGCGCGAACGCGATCGGCTCGAACGACGGCTCGAACAGATCGACACGGAACTCGAACGCCGCGAGACGAGGATCGAAGAGCTGCAATCGGAGCGTGATGAACTGGAATCGGAGATCGAACGGCTCGAAGACAACGTCGAGGACCTTCAAGAGGAGGATTACAGCGACATTCTCGATCTTCATAAGGAAGCGAACCAACTCGAGTTCGAGCTTGGCCGGATACAGAGCCAGCGCGAATCCGTCGAGTCCGAGATCGACGACATCGAAGCGCGGGTCGAACAGCGCGACGAACTCAAACAGCGACAGGAGACGGTACAAGAGAATCTCGCCGATCTCCGAACGCGCATCCAGCAGATCGAGAAACAGGCGATCGAACAGTTCAACGACCACATGGAAACCGTGTTGGATCTGCTCGAATACGCCAATCTCGAACGCATCTGGATCGAACGAACCGAACACGAAGTCACCAAGGGACGGCGAACCGTCTCCGAGCGGACGTTCGATCTCCACGTCATTCGTAGCACTGAATCGGGAACTGCTTACGAGGACACCGTCGATCACCTCTCGGAAAGTGAACGGGAGGTCACAGGACTGGTGTTTGCCCTCGCGGGCTATCTCGTCCACGAAGTGCACGAATCGGTCCCGATCATGCTACTGGATTCCCTCGAGGCGATCGACTCCGATCGCATCGCTGCGCTCATCGAGTACGTTGCCGACTACGCCGAGTTCCTCGTCGTCGCGCTGCTCCCCGAAGATGCGGCTGCCGTCGATCAGGAGTACCAACGCGTGACCGAGATATAACGGAAAACGACAGAATCAATTGTACATTTCTACACGAAGATCACCTATCACAACTTATTTCTTACATATTAGATGATCTAGGCGGTCGGGAAAGGGGATAGCTTATACTCCGTGGCGCAGGTGGCGTTGGTATGGGTGACGGAGAGCCTGCAGGGTCGTCGACCGTGAGCCAGACCCGACGGGAAGTGCTCGCGTTGACAGCGGGGATCACGGGGGGGGTGTTCTCCAGTGGATGTCTTTCGATCGCGGGCGTCAAACAGTCGGAGCCACTGGGCTTTATCGCTCGGGGCGGGCGGGTCAGACGAGCGGACGCGACCCACGTGGTCGAGACGGTATCAGACCTTCGTGGGGCACTTTCGACGCCGGGTGCGACAGTCTGGCTACCGAACGGAACCGATCTCCGTTTGGACGATTCGGTGTCGATGCCACTTTCGATCGCAGCGAACGTCACGATCGCCAGCGATCGCGGACTCGATGGTCCGGGGGCACAGATCACGGTGCCAGCTACCGCACCGACTGTCTTTCGATCCCCTGAGTCGGGAATCAGAGTGACGGGACTGCGGGTAGTCGGTCCCGAAACGGAGTATTTCGATCCGCGGTCGAAGTCTCGGCCGGCGTCATCGTACTATGCGCGGGCGTTCGAATTCACCGGCGACGATATCGAAATCGACCACTGCGAGCTGGCAGGTTGGACACACGCTGCGGTCAGTTTTGGAACCGGAGAGACACCGACCGGCTCACACGTCCACCACAACGCGATTCATCACAACCAGATGGACACCCTCGGCTACGGACTCGATCTCCGCAACGGTATCCATCTGATCGAATGGAACTACTTCGATTACAACCGGCATGCGGTGGCTGCGTTCGGACACCGGGAAAACGGATACGAAGCCCGATTCAATGTGGTCGGTCCGCACGCTGTCAGACACGCCTTCGACATGCATCGGCTCAGCCAAAACCTCGATGATCACACCGGACCGTTGGCAGGGAAGTATCTGCGCGTTCACCACACCGTGTTCGAGACGACGAATTCGGCCGCCGTCGTGCTCCGAGGGGAACCGAGGGCCAACTCGTGGGTCCGAGACAGTTGGTGTGAGGCGGTACCGCTGCTCGAACGCCACGGTCGCGAGTCGATCATCCAGCAGAGCCGGGGCAACGGACGGTTTCAGGTAGAAAACAACGACTTCGGCCCCCGAGCGACCGACCGCGGACGGAAGTGGCTCCGAAAGCACGCCGCCGAACACGAAACCGAGACAGTGTCCGACCCGCTGTCAGTGTAGCCCGGTGGGCTCTGTAGCCCGGTGTGGCTCAGTCGAACCGGTCGATGGCGAACGGATCGATCGGGTGGTCCGTTCGTCCCTCGACAGCGAGATCAGTGAGGATTTCACCGATCACGCTGGCGAACTTGAAGCCGTGTCCGGAAAAGCCCGCACCCACGACGATGGACTCGTAATCAGGATGAGTGTCGAGAAGGAAATCCTCGTCGGGGGTGTTAGTGAACATACATGTCGAGAGACCCATCGTTGGTCCGGCTCCGCTCGGGACGTATTCCTCGGCGAACTCACGGAGGAGTCGTTCGTCCTCTCGGTCGGGTTCGCGGGCCAGTTCGACCGGTGGTCCGGTCTCCCCACGGTGGTTGAACTTCCCGAGTTTGAATCCCGGTCTCTCGTAGGCCGGAAAACCGTAGTAGTGATCGTCATCGACCTCACAGACGAACACCGGAAAGTTCTCTGGGCAAAACCGTTCGGGGAGGTCGGGCTGGAACCAGCCCAACACCTGCCGTTCAGGTTGGAGCAGATGGGAGAACGAGGGAAGAAACTGGCTGGTCCACGCGCCCGCAGTGACGATCATACGGTCGGCCGCGTACTCCCGCCGGTCGGTTCGAACGCTGACGCCTGACTCGCTTGCGGTCCACTCCTCGACAGCCTCTCTTGCCCGAACTGTTCCACCGTGGGCGTGGGCATCCTGCACGTGGGCAACGATGCACTGTTCACAGTGAAGAAAACCACCGTCGGACTGGTACACTGCCCGGTGGGTATCCGGGAGCTCGTAGCCGAACCGCTCGTTCAACTCCGAGCTGGAGAGATCCTCATGAGGAATGTCGTGGACCGCACACGAGCGTTTCGAGTCGGCGTACACGCCCACCTCGGGCGGACCGATGTCGAGGCTGCCGACGCGGTGGAGGAGTTGACGCGGGTGCTCCTTTTCGAGCGCGGCCCACCGATCGAGCGCCCGATCGACTAGCGGAACGTACGCCGGATCCTCGTACTGGGGCCGCCGGATGATACGGGTAATCCCGTGGGAGGATCCCATCGCGTGCGGGATATCGTACCGTTCGAGACCGACGACGTCGTAGCCTCGCCGGGCGAGCTGGGAGACCGTCGCGCTTCCCATGCCACCCACTCCGACGACCACCACGTCACAGTTGGTCACAGCCATCAGCGTGGATCACGACACCAGATGTGATAAAGGATGGTTACACGAGAAGCGCACATGACGATAGAGGACAAACATCCATCAGTACCCACGGCGATCGGGACGAGGAGTTGATCACGACGGTCAAGAACGCCACCACCGTGAAGAGCGCCACGAGGCCGTGCGCGAGCTGACAAAGCGCAACATCGAGCGCCATCGAGAGATCTACGGCCGGCCAGCGTGACAATAGCGAAGTAATCAGAGATAGCCCAGTTGCTGAAGTTGGTCTTCGACCGAGTCATCGAATGTGAGATCCTGCGTGTCGGCGACAGCTTGCCGTTTGTACGCCATCAGTTCCTCCTCGAACAGTGCTGTCGCTCGTTGAGTTGGCGCTGCGTCGTCAGTGATCTGTCGCTGCCAGGACGGACGATCAGCGTCGAGTTCGTACGCATAACACTCCTCTAGTGAATTCCATTGGCGTTTCGTATCCTCGTGATACACACACCGAATCATTCGGTTCCAGTGAGCGTACTCGTCGTCGGTAAACTCCCGGTCCCACGTCGGATTCGTTCCGAGCAGCCCGACGGTTTCGGCCGGGATCTGCTCTGCGGTGAGGTCGTTCTCGAAGGGTTCCTCGTGAGCGAGCCGAACAAGGAGTTCACCGAGTTCGAGATGAGAGAAAAACTCCGAAACGGTGTCGGGGTAGCCAGCCGGTGGGTTGACGATTTCACAGGGCGTATGCATGATCCCCTCAGTCATGCTGCCGGTGTGATGAAAGAGACTGTCATCGGCCTCGTATCCGAGATTGTGACCGTGATCGGAGACGATGACGAACGACGTTTCACGGTCGGTAACGCGCTGGATGCTGTCGATCAGATCGGCGACCACCCGATCGAGATACTCGACAGCAGCACCGTACAGCTGCCGATAGTTGCGTGTGTACGCCTCTGTCGCTGATTCATCCTTGTTCAGCTCCCACTTGTCGAACTCGTTCGAACTCCAGTCGTTTGGCACGGAGTGTATGGACTGATCGAACTGAATCAGATTCCGAAGTGGCGTGTGAGCATCCATCAGATTCGCAAACAGAAACAACGGTTCCTCGTCCGCCCGAGCATGATTGCGAGCCGTGTGTGCGATGTTTTGCGCGCCATCGTCGACGACTTCCGGAACGGGGAGCTGTTTCACCGTCGGACCGATTTGGGACCAGACGCCGTTGGCGAGGCTTTTCACCGATCGATCGTGGTCGAAACAGGCCCGAAGAAAGTCGAGATACCGTTTTATGGCGCTCGACCCGTCGTCTCTCGATAGGAATTCCTTGACTGCTAATCCCTCCGTGAACAGGCTTTCATGGATGTGTGACCCGATAGAGAAGTCCGAAAACGCATCGAAATGTGAGTCGAATCCGAACGCGCGGTTCATATAGGAGTTCGCGCTCAATCCGATCGTTCGATACTCCGGCAGGTCACCAAGGAACGTCTCCGCACGGTCGATCGTCGAGAAGCTGAACGACGAGTCGAAGCTTTCGGCGTGAACGCCGTGTGTATGTGGTAACTGCCCCGTGAAGATGCTCGTATGGCTCGGCACGCTCCACGAACTCGCGGCGCGAGCCTGTTCGAAAGAAGTCCCCGACGCCGAACGGAGCCGGGTCGCCTGCTCATCGAAAACGTCCTTCCGAACCGTGTCGAGAACAATGAGTACAACATTGCGCATGCGTAATCACCCCTCCACCCACTCCCTTCGAGACCGATCAGTTTGGGATCGCTCCTCTAGCACACCAAACGTGTCCATGGAGGATGTGCAATGGCTGAGATGACTTATTAGTAAGTGTAAGACCGACAGCTGCGAGCGCTCATTCATATCGCGCTATACGGTGTATCAGTCAACCTCTTGGAACGTTAGTCGGTTGCGTATGAACGAGACAACAAACACAGATACCCCCCTGTATCGACGCTTGCACAAACAGTCCCGTACTTAGACGTCGTACCACACTATTTTTAGTTACCGAATACATAGTATAAATGAATGAGTAGTCAAGATGATAATGACGAACGTCGTATCGGACGTCGGACGTTTCTGCAAGGAACGACGTTGATGGCCGCCGTTAGCGGGGTCGCGTCGGTGTTCGGTGATAACGGGGTTGCGCTTCCGGTCGACACCGTACAGCCCACGGATCGGTCGGTGTTCACGGCCGACACCGAGCGCACGGACGCTGTGTTTCCCCAGTCAATAGCGAGTGGGGGACCGACGCCGGAGGGGGTCCTTCTATGGACGCGGATCGCGCCCGGCGAGTACCAAGGAGGGCCGGTCGCCGTCGAGGTCGGACGGGACGACTCCTTCTCCGACCCGGTCCACCGGGGGATCGTGGAGCCAGAGGCAATTACGGCCGACCACGACCACACGGTGACGGTCGATCTCGACGGAAAGCTGTCGCCCGACAGCGAATACACCTACCGATTCATCCACGACGGAACGGCCAGCCGAACCGGACGCTGTCGGACGCTGCCCGATCCGAACACAGCGACCGATAGCGTCCGGTTCGCGGTGTTGACGTGTCAAGATTACCAGAACGGATATTACGGAGCGTACAGCCACGTTGCCGAGGAGGACGTGGATTTCCTGATTCACCTCGGGGATTTCATCTACGAATCGGCTGACGGCCAGTACAGTTCCCCTGTGAGCAACACGTACCCAGACCGCGAGCTTGAACTGCCGAGTGGTCATGATCTCGCTCACACGCGCGCGGACTACCGGTATCTGTACAACACGTACCGATCCGATCCACACCTCCAGCGCGCGCTCGAACGTCATACGCTGATCGCCGGTTGGGACGACCACGAAGTGGCGGACAACCGGTACTGGGATTACGACACCGATAGCCCGCGACTCCCTGCACATCCCAAGGGGGACGATCCCGACGCAGCGACGCGGATCACTGCCGCAGCCATCACGGCATGGGTCGAGCAAATACCCGCCCGAATCGACTACGAACCGGCCGACGAAGGGACTCCCGATCTCCACGAGCGATTCCGGTTGCAGCGACAGTTCAGATTCGGTGATCTCGTGACGCTCGTCCTCACCGACGAGCGACTGTTTCGTGATCCACCACCAGCGTTCGCCAACGGAGACGCCTCGGGACGAACGATGCTCGGAGACGACCAGCGACAGTGGTTTTTGAACACGATCGACGACGACGAGGCGCAGTGGACCGTGTGGGGAAACGAGGTGCTGACGATGCCGCTCGAAATGGGAACGGGAGCGGTCGGTTCCTACCTCAACCGGGATGCGTGGGATGGGTACCGCGACGAATACCGGACGATCATGCGCCGGCTCGCCCAGAACGGAACGTCGAATTTCATCACCTTAACCGGCGATCTCCACACCGCGATGGCCGGATACCAACGAACGGGATACGACCTCTTCGGCGACAACGAACGGGTCGGCGTCGAGCTCATGACGCCTGCCGTCACGAGCGTAAATCTCTCGGAGATCGTACCGGGGATCGACGAGTTTGATCAGTTCGATATCACCGAGCGGGCGGTGACCACCTTGAATCCCCACATCGAGTTTTTCGACAGCAGCATCTGGGGGTATTCGATCGTGGAGTTCACCGAAGAGGCGTGTACGTACACGGTGTACAGCGTCGATAAGAGCACGAAGGAATCGGCTACCAAACGACGGCACAAAACACTCCGCGTTCCGGACGGGACGACCGAGATCGAGCCGGTCGAGCACTAACCGTCGAGTTGCTCGCCGACGATCCGATCGGCGCGATCGATGAACGCCGCTTGTTGTCCAGTGGGAATCGTCGCTCCAGCTGCGACGTCGTGGCCACCGCCGTCACCGCCGACGGCGCTGCCAGCGCGTTGCATAACGACCGAGAGATCAAGTCCTCGGTCGACGAGTGCGTGGCTCCCGCGAGCGGACACCTTCGTTTCCGTCTCGCTTTTCTCAGCAAAGGCAACGATCGGCCGGTCACGGTCGACGTTCTCGGCGCCAAGCGCCATTCCTGCGACGATTCCCACGATGGTCTCACGGATCTGCGTCCCGGCGTCGAACCACTGGACGTGGTTCTCTGTGGTGACACCCTCAGTTTTCATCAACTGCAACCCATCAGAGATGTTCCGGCGGTGGGTCTCCAACAGCGTGCGTGCCCGGTCGAGCGCTGATTCACGGTTCCCGAGACAGACGGCAAGTCCAACGTCCGCTCTGTCGTATCGTGCCGTCGCGTTGAGTAGCGTCGAAAACTCGCTGGCGTCTCGGAGTTCAGTACCGATGGGTTCGGCCACCAACGTGTACGTCGTGGCGACGAGATCTTCGATGGAGTCCGGCCCTACGCCTCGCTTGAGGGCACATTCGACGAGCGCACTCACCACGGTTTGGCGCTCCTCACCCGACAGATCGACCCACGTTCGCCACTCACCGTTCCGTTTCAGATCGATCGCCAACCCCGAGAGCAACTCGACGCTCCCGCGCTGATCGTTGGTGATACCCGGGATGTACACCGCGTTCGAGTATTCGAGCAGCTTGGGAAGCGGTCGGGTCTGTCGGCCGTACAGCGCGAGATCGGGCTGTTCGTCCAGTACTCCCGCCTCGACGCCCTCCTCAACGATCGCGCGGTTCGCCCCCGTGAGTTCGCCGTCGGTGGCCTGCATATCTCCCACTGCGCCGACGACCGCGAGCGAAGCGAGATCCCGGTTGTCGGTGTCGCCAGTTTCGAGCGCCCGCGCAAGGGTGTAGCTCGCGCCCGCACCCGAGAGTTCGCTCGCCCCATCGATCCCCACCAACAGCGGATTCAGGTGATACTCGGTCTCGGCGTTGGCAGGTTGGTGGTGGTCGGCGATTACCGGCGTGAACGCGTCATCATACTCCGCGATGATATCGAGCTGCCCGCTGCCGAAGTCGGTGAACAGCACCGTGTCGTGCCCGGTCGCCGCGATCGTGGCGATCGCCTCGGCGTCGAGTTGGTTTTCGAACGCCGTTTCGAAGGGGATTCCCGCCCGTTCGAGAGCGCGCGCGGTGATCGCCGCGCTGGTGAGTCCATCGGCGTCGATGTGGGAAACGAGCAACACCTCCGAAGCGTCGCGCAGTCGCGTTGCACACGCGAGCGCGCAGTCGTCGAGCTCCGGGATGGGTGTGGGCGTCGTCATACGCGTTCGCTCATCCGCTCGATGACGGTTCTGGCCAACGTTTCGAAGTCGGCACGATCGGAGACGACATCCACATCGATCCCAGCGTCCTCGGCGGTCTGGTGGGTCGGTGGGCCGATCGCGCCGACGACCGCGCCTGCAAGTCCATCGATCGCCTCTGCTTGCAGCCCACGCTCGGCCGCAGCTTCGAGGAAGTGTTCGACGGTAAGCGAAGAAGTGAACAGCACAGCGTCGATCTCGCCGGTCGCAGCCAGTTCGGTCGAGACGCCCGATCGTGGGGGCCTGGTGAGTCGATACAGTACCGTTTCATGGACGTACGCACCAGCATCTTCGAGTCCGTCGGTGAGCACCGGTGAGCCGTGATCGCTTCTGGCCACGTCAACGCGCGCTCCATCAACACGGTCCGAAAGCGCATCGACCATCCCCGAAGACGTGAATCGATCGGGAACGATGTCGACCGAGTAACCGTGAGCACGGAGGCTGTCGGCGGTGCTTGATCCGATCGCACAGACGACCCCCGACGGCGTCCAGTCGGCTTGAGCAGCGAGTTCGACCCCTGTTTTGCTCGTGAGCACCGTATAGTCGGCGTCCGCTCGCGGGACTGCATCGGTCGACTCGACAGCGAGCATCGGGTCGGGGATCGGCTCGGTTCCCAACTCCTCCAACAGCTCGACTGCGCGCGTCAGGCGGTCGTCGTCCGGACGGAACACCCCGACTGAGACCGTCATCGCCCATCACCTTCGGACGTTCGGTTGGACGGATCGTTTCGCAAGAACTCACGCACCTGCTGGCGCGTGGCAGCGACCGAACCGATGACGGTGATCGCCGGGGGTTCGATCCCATCCCGATCGCGCGCATCGACAGCGGTTTCGAGCGTGCCACACGCGATCCGTTGGGTCGGCCACGTGGCGCATTCGACGAGTGCAACTGGGGTATCCGGAGCCATCCCCGCTTCGAGCAGCGCATCAGTGTACTCCGGAAGCTTGCCGACACCCATCAACACAACGATCGTTCCACCAGTGGCTGCGAGCGCCGCCCAATCGACCGCAGAGTCGTCTTTGGTCGGATCCTCGTGGCCAGTTACGAACGAGACTGACGAGGCGTGATCGCGGTGGGTGAGTGGAACACCGGCCACGCCCGGTCCAGCGACGGCAGAGCTGACGCCGGGCACGACCTCAAACGGAACGCTGTGTGATGCGAGATACACCGCTTCCTCGCCCCCACGACCGAACACGAACGGATCACCGCCTTTGAGTCGCACGACCGTCTTGCCCTCTCTGGCGAGTTCTACCATCCGCTGGTTCGTGTACTCTTGAGTGGTGCGCTCGCCTCCGGCGCGCTTGCCGACGTCCTCACACGCCTCTGATGGGAGCTGATCGAGTATTTCCGGTCCGGGAAGCTTGTCGTGAAGGATCACGTCAGCCGACTCGACGAGGCGTCTGGCTTTGACGGTCATGAGGTCGGGATCGCCCGGGCCGCTCCCGACGAGATACACTCGGCCGATCGAATCGTCCGGATCGGACACAGAGGAGAGATCAGTGGTCATCATTCCTCTCGAGATGGAGACGGCGGAGTGTCCCGTTTGGCTCGTTCGATGAGTCGTGCAGCGCCGCGCTCGCGGAGATCGGCCGCAAACTCCCGTGCTGCCGACGGGTGATCTTCGACCGGCAGATCCCGCGTTTCCGCGATCTCTTCGGTACCGTCGCGGCTAAGCACGCGAACCACAGTGTTGACGTTTCCTCCTCGGAGCCGGGCGTAGACGCCGATCGGAGCGACACAGCCCCCACCGAGTTCCGAGAGAATCGACCGCTCGACAGTCGACGTGATCCGCGTGGGGGGGTGATCGAGCGCGTTGTGCATCGTCTCGGCGTCCTCTTCGAGGGCGGTGACGGCGATCACTCCCTGAGCAGGTGCCGGGACGAACTCTGCTGGAGACAACTGGTGGTAGTCGATGTGGTGGGCGATACCGGACCGTTGAAGCCCGGCTTCCGCGAGTACGATCGCGTCGTACTCGGTATCTACCTCGCGTTCGAGCGCGCGCTGCTCGATCGGTGACAGCGATTCGAACCACTCCTGTGGGTCGTCCTCAGCCTCGTCCTCATCCTCGGAGTCGGACTCTGATTCCGATTCCGATTCGAGCCGATGCTCGTGTTCGCGTTGGAGCGCCGGGGCGAGCAGCTTTTCGACGCGCGTATCGACGTTACCCCTGAGCGGTTTCACTGTCAGATCGGGACGGGTAGCCAGCAGTTGGGCCGTTCGCCGGAGGCTCGACGTGCCGACGACCGCCTCGGAAGGAAGTTCCGAAAGCGACTGATTCCCGGGCGTGAGAAGCACGTCGTTCGGCGGTGCACGCTCTGGCAGTCCGGCGACGACGAGCTCCTCGGGAACTTCCGTCGGCATGTCCTTCATCGAATGGACGGCACCGTCGAGTTCACCGGCCATCACCTTTTCATCGAGGCTACGGACGAACGCGCCCGTTCGTCCCAGCCGATGGATCAGCTCGTCTTGAATCTGATCTCCCCTCGTCTCAACCGCAACGAGTTCGACCGACCGCCGACGAGTTTCGAGCGCGGATTTCACCGCGTTCGCCTGCCGGCGCGCGAGCGACGACCCCCGCGTCGCTAGCCGGACCGTGCGTGTGCTCATTGTGTGTTCATACTCCGATTCCGGGCGTGAAAAGGAGTTCTATGCTGGACGATGTCGAATTCTGTTGTCACTCGAAGAATGCTTTGTACGCTTCGAGTGTATCTTCGATATCCGCTTCGGTGTGGGCGTAGCTGACGAACTGGCTTTCGAACTGGTTCGGTGTAAGGAAAACACCCTGGTCTTTCATCGCCGGCCAGAACAGCCGTTCCCATCGGTCGGTTTCGCCACGGCGCACGTCGGCACCGCTTTTCGGACACTCAGAGAAACGGGGACACGACCGGTCCTGTCGGCAGCCGTCCGTGCAATCACCGGCCTGCACCGGAGAGTCGGCCCGCGTGAAGACGGTTTTGAACATACTGTCGGTACCGACGACGGTGTACTCCGGGGCACGGTCGGCGAGGATGTCCCGGATACCGCTCCGAAGCTGCCCACCCAGCGCGTTAACGTGATCGTACACGTCGTTTTCGGCCACGAATTCGAGGGTAGCCAGCCCCGCCGCCATCGTGACGGGGTGACCCGAGAACGTACCGGACTGGAACACGTCGCCAGAGGGCGTGAACTGTTCGATGATCTCGGTTCGGCCGCCGATCGCACCGACCGGAAAGCCCCCACCGACGATCTTTCCGAACGTCGTGATGTCGGGCATCACGCCGAGTTTCCCCTGTGCACACTGGAGACCACCGACACGAAAGCCGGTGATGACCTCATCGAAGATGAGCAACGCCCCGATCCCATCACACAGTTCCCGCAACGTCTGATGGTAGTCGTCGGTGGGTGCGACGATGCCGGTGTTGCCGAGGATCGGCTCCGTGATGACAGCCGCAACGTCATCGCCGTGCTCCGAGAGCACCGCACGGAGTCGCTCCTCGTCGTTGAACGGCACGGGCAGCGTGTGCTGGGTGAACGATTCCGGAATTCCCGGCGTCGAGGGAGTCGGATCGTCGGCGTCGCCCTCCACCAGCGTTGAGGGCTGTGCCCCGTGGTAGCCGCTCGAAATGACGACGATCTTCTCTCGACCCGTGTAGCCCCGCGCCAACCGAATCGCCGATACGGTTGCTTCGGTCCCGCTGTTGACGAACCGAACCATCTCGACGCTGGGCACGTTCCGGGTGACGAACTCCGCCAGATCGACTTCGATCTCGGTCGGTGCGCCGTACATCGGTCCGTCGCTCGCCGTCGACTGGATCGCTGCCTGCACAGGTTCGGGCAAGGAGTGACCGAGCAACAACGGCCCGTACCCCATCACGTAGTCGACGTATCGGTTGCCGTCCGCGTCGATGACGTGGGCACCGTCGCCGCGTTGGACGAAAAACGGGTACGGCTGGATCGCACGCACCGAGGAGTTCACGCCTCCCGGAATCACCGAGAGGGCGCGATCGTACAGCGTCCGAGAACGCTCGTGGTTCATGGACAGGCGTTCGTCCGGCCGCCGCAAAGGTGTTACTGGATGCTTCGCCACGAAAACGAGAACCGACGTTACTCTGCGAGCTGGTCAGCGATCGATTCGGCGAAGTAGGTGAGGATCAGGTCGGCACCGGCGCGTTTGATCGAGAGCAGCGACTCGTAGGCGACCGCATCGAGATCGAGCCAGCCCTGCTCGGCAGCGGCGTGGAGCATGGCGTACTCGCCGCTGACGTTGTAGGCTGCCACGGGCTGGTCGAAGTTCTCACGCACCGCGCTGACGATGTCGAGGTAGGGAAGCGCGGGCTTGACCATCAGCATGTCCGCGCCCTGTTCGACGTCGGGGGCGACCTCTCGGGTGACTTCGCGCGCGTTGGCGGGATCCATCTGGTAGTGGCGTCGGTCGCCAAAGGACGGCGCGCCGTCGGCAGCGTCTCGGAACGGGCCGTAGAAGGCGCTCTCGTATTTCGCCGCGTAGCTCATGATCGGTACCGATTCGAAGCCCGTCTCATCCAATGCCTCGCGGATCGCGCCAACCATGCCGTCGGTCATGCTGCTCGGGGCGACCATGTGAGCACCGGCCTCGGCGTGTGACACCGCGATCCGTGCGAGTCGGTCGAGCGTCGCGTCGTTCTCAACCGTCAGTTCGGGCGATTCACGGGCGTTCGCTTCGAGGATGCCACAGTGGCCGTGGTCGGTGTACTCACACATGCAGACATCAGTGATCACGGTGGCGTCAGTTTCACGAGTGATGTCCCGGACCGCGCGCTGAACGACGCCGTCTTCGGCCCACGCGCGAGAACCGTCGGCGTCTTTCGACTCGGGGATACCGAACAGGATGATCGTCTCCACGCCGGTGTCAAGCACCTCCTCGGCGCGATCGACGGCCGCAGCGACCGGAACGCGCTCGTGACCGGGCATCGAGGGGATCGGCGCGCGTTCGTCGGTAGTCGCATCGACGAACACGGGCGCGATGAGATCACTCGGAGACAAGGTGGTCTCGCTGACGATCTCTCGAATCCCATCTCTGCGGAGACGGCGAGGGCGTTGTGTGAGTGGGTCCATACGGAGGCTTCTTGATCCAACACAAAGCCAGTGTCGGCTTGGAACGCGTAGACTGCGATCAGGTGTAGCCGAGTGCGGCGAGCTGTTCGTCCACGCGGCTGTCACTGATCGTCTGTCGTCCCGGTGGCTCGTATTCCGGGTCGTACGTGTGCTCGTCGGTTGCCGACGCCTCAACCCACGGAACGCGCTTTAACACCGGTGCGGGAACCCACGGTGGATGGCCGTAGATCCCCCACTCGCCCAGACAGTTCGCGTGATCGGCGGTGATGGCAACGTCGGCGTCGAGATTGTCGATCAGGAGGGCCACGTCTTCGAGAACGTGTTCGAGGTTGTCCCGGTAGGCGCGCCAGATCTCCGTTCGTGAGACCCGTCCGTCGCGGTAGTGGTTCCAGACGTTCTTGCTGCCGCCGGCGTCAACCCCGATCTGATCGCCTTCGAACCCATCGGACCAATCCGCGTCGATGAACGGACTATGGGGTTGGAGATACCAGACGATCATGCGCTCGGTGTCGTCGGTTCGACGCCGCCAGTGGTGGATCGCCGAATCGGTTACCGGACGGGGCAACACCGTCCCTTCCTCGTCGGACCAGGCGTGTTTCCAGATCTCATCGAGGGCGGCCCAGTCCTCGGCGCGAACGCAGTCATCTCGCGTCCAGGCGTTGGCGGCGATCAGCATCGTTTCTGCCATCTCGTCGGCATACTGTGGCTGGGTGTGTCGCTGTAGCCACTCATAAGATGCGCTGGCTGCGCTGTAGGTCGGCGACACTGACTGGAGACAGTCCCATTCCGACGCGATCTCCGCCATGAGATCGTATCGACACGCATCGAGGATGACGAGTACCTCCCACTCGCGTTCCCAGACAGGGGTACCGAAGTTCATCCGCTTGCCGAGCCGACGCCCGCCGCCAATGAGAAACTCGATCGCCGAGCGCGTCGTCGCCCGGCGAATGCCGTGCTCGTTGTACCGCTGTTTCGTGTTCTGTATCCAGTCGTTGAGGGTCATGACTACGAATAGCAGTTTGACATCCGCCGGTACCGTTCCTGTAGCTCACAGGGATGTATTTACCTTACTACTACGTAAACCGCCTCGGGGTAGTCCTGAGGCACTCGCCTTGCTCATCTGTAGACAGCATACGTCGTATGAGTGGTCCGAGCCAGACAGTTGTATCAGTAAACAGATCAATTACCGAACGCGTCAGCGTCCGATCCTCACCGCGATGGGAAACTGGGAAGTCGATTCGAGAGAAGTTGGCGTACTCCGACTGCAGCTTGCATCAAGCGCGTCTGACGAGTGATCACGTGATACTGCTCCGGCGTCGGATTGAACTTCGATTTATACCGGCAGAGACGTGGATTGTTGGCCCCTACTAGATCGTACCGGGTGATGTCCCGATCTTTTGCATCACACATGATTCGCCAATCGAGGATATCGTTGGCTGGGAGGGATCCATCGGTTTTCGCCCCACCCTGCCACCGATAAATGGTGGTGCCGTGTTCGAGTGTGATCATTCCACCAACGATGTTATCGGCTACTCGAACGGTGTACACCCGCATCATTCCGTCGGGCAACTGGTCGTACAGCTGTTGAACGAACCGAGGCGTGAGTGAATACGACTCGCCCTGTTCCGTGTGCCGGGTTCGAATCCGTTCGATGATCGGCTTAATGCCTGCTATGCCGCCCTGTCCGATCGCGAGAGATTCGCCGGTCGCCGCGTCACTGTCGCGGATGGTGCTCCGCGCATCACGGCTGAAGCCCATCAGAATTTCTTCTTTGTCGGGACTGAGATCCATGATGTACGTGTAGGAGGGAGAAACGTCGTACCCTCGCCAGATGAACGGCCGAGAATCATCGTACTGAACGACGGTTCGGATGTCGATATAATCCGGATCGATCTCGGTACTGATCCAATCAAGACACGATTCCACGAACCGCTTTTGACGGCGTTCTTTTTTCCTCTGTTTGAGCTTCTCGACGTTGAGAAACGCAGGACCCAGGGTGAACACTTCGAGTTCTGGCGGGGAAACCACCAGTCGAAACGGTCCCCTAGTCTGCTCAAACACCGGCAAGACGCCGACCGGCTCTTGGCCTTTAAAGCCAACGAGAGTGTGAACCGGAGCACTGGCTTCCTTTGCAAGGAGATCGAGAACACCGTACCGATGAAACGGCGTCGCTATCGGTGATTGCTCGACGTACCGGTTCCATTCGTCCGCGCGATCATCCTCGAACGCGTCGATCTCAATACCCATTGCTCCGAATCCCCGAAAGCCCACTCAAACGATCGATCCACCCATCGACACCCCGGTGCCGATGACGATGAGAATAGAGTTCATTTCGCCATCTCATTTGACTGTTGATATAATATTGGGATTTTATCTTCGAATTCCTATAAGTACAGCTGCTATGTTGATATACCGAAGAGATTGTGGTGAATACGAAAGATTCAGTGGACGTTCTGCGTCTTTGACCTACTACTGGTGGATCTACGTGCATATATAGTCATATCTGACCACACCCTATATATAAAACCCTAGCTGTCCAATTCAATAAATGTTATATGAAATACCATATAACATACCATACAGTAGTGGGTACAAAGCGTTATGGTACCACACCGACGGTGAGCAGCGTGCCGTAGTCGCGGTAGCGTTCGACCATCGCCTCGCGTGTGTCCCACTCCTCGGTCGGGAACTCCCGTTCGGGCGGGATGTCGATCTCCCTGTCGGGGATGGTGTCTTGTTCTGCGACGTGAAGCCCAGCGTCTCGAAACGCCGCCCGGTACTGATCGCGGGACCACCGCGTCATCTCCACGCTGATAAACTCCTGCCACTGGTGTGAATGGACGTTCTCTTCGTAGAAGTTCACCGCACAGTAGAAGGTGCCGCCGGGACGGAGGATGCGCCGGAGCTCCGCAAGGGTACGGTGGGGATCGGTGGCGTAGTAGAACGCTTCCATCGACCAAACGTGGTCGATGCTGTCGGTCTCAAAAGGGAGGGCATTGAAATCACCGCCGACGTAGCCGATCGCCGGATCGTCGGTGTACGAACGGGCGTTGACCACCATCTCGGGGGAGCCATCCAGACCGTACGCGCGCGCTACCGCGCCGGTCTCCCGGAGCGCTCGGCTGGCGTAACCGCTGCCACAGCCGAGATCGAGCACTACGTCGCCCAATTCGACCGGCATCCGTGCGAGGGCGTGTTTTGCCGTGTGCCAGTGGCGTTTTTCCATCCCTTTGTCCCGGCCATCGGCCGCCCACGCGTCGAACTCCTCTCGAACACCCATGGCGCGGATTCGAACGCTGTGGACAAAACTCGTTCGACACAGCGTATTTCCCCACCCGCGAAATAGTGATACTGATGCGTGCACCTCGGTTCAAAGCCGCCGACACGGCCCAACAGCTGATCGGTGGCTTCCTGCTGGCCGGTCCCTTCGTCGTTACTGAAGAGGTGTGGCTGCTCGCTCACTCAATGAGCTGGATTCAGGGACTCCTCACGGCCGTGATCGTCGGGACGATCGGCTATATAGCGCTGTACGGCGCGGCCACCGAGCGTGATCCTGAACGGGAATCGGATGTCGGTGGCGTGCCGCTCCGATTCGTCTCGCTCATGCTCGTCTCCTTCGGCTCGGTGTTGGTGCTCGCGCTGCTGTTCGATGCGCCATCAGTGTTTCTCGACCACATCCCGCCCGAACAGCGCGTTCCCACGACGGCAAAGGCGCTCTGTCTCGGTGCGATGTTCAGCGTCGTCGGTGCGGCGACCGCGGACACGGTGTTTTGATCGGGACGAGCGTGAGAATCTCACCCGAACCCCTCCGTTTCGACTGGAACCCACTCGGTCAACTTAACACGACACCAGTCTCACTCCACCGTATGGCCACGAAGAAATCAAAGCTCATCACGGCGCTCAAAGCAGCCGATGCAGTGCAGTTCGGGACGTTCGAGCTGTCACACGGTGGAACGAGCGATTACTACGTCGATAAGTATCTCTTCGAGACCGAACCGCGCTGTTTGAACCTCATCGCGAGCGGGTTCGCAGAGCGCATCGGAGCGGAAAAACCGGCCGGGGTTGCGCTGGGTGCGGTGCCCCTCGTCGCAGCGACGGCGATGAAAGCCGAGTGTCCGTACGTCATCGTCCGAAAGAAAGCCAAAGAGTACGGGACGGGCAACCGCATCGAGGGCCGCCTCACGGAAGACGAAGAGGTCGTCGTCATCGAGGATATCGCCACCACGGGCCAGAGCGCGCTTGACGCGGTCGAGGCGCTCAGAGACGCCGGAGCCGTCGTGAACCGCGTGCTCGTCGTCGTCGACCGCGAGGAAGGCGCGACCGAACAGCTCGAAGCGGCGGGAACCGAGCTGGAGGCGCTCGTTACGGCGTCGGAGCTGTTGGACGGATCGTAACGCTACTCAAGAAACCAAATGTGACTTCCACGGATCATTTTCCGCTCTATATCGCCGTTTTCATGTAGTTTTAGAAGTCTGATCCTCGCGTTCTCTCGGGTACAACCGACGTGATCGGCGACTTCCGGCGTACTCGCCGGTTCGTTCGCTCGAACAGCATCGATGTATTCATCGTCACCGAATTTCCGGTTTCTCTCGGGCATACAAGTGAGAGATAGGCCAACGAATTAGTCCTTTCTCCTCTATGCAAAAGTATAAGTGATGATCATCCAATGAAGTACTCGGAACCGGCCGAATCATCGTGCCGGAATGTCGTTGGAAACCAGAGGGTGCCACAACACCCTCCGAAAGGTCGTTCCATCGCAGCGACAGAACCACAGTAAATTCTGAACCAAGCGAACTTGAAGGTATCGGCGTGAAAGATGGTGTTGAACAGGCAATTCTATTGCATAGCTGGGCACAAACGGGTAAATGTCCCAAATGTGAGTGTACGTCTTCGCTGCTCATCGGTCCTGAAACGAAATCCGAAGATAGGCTCGTAGAAGTGGTAGACTGCGAAATCTGCGATGCAGTGATGCACGAAATAGTCGGTCAGATCGATTGGAAGAACACATTCTAATCTCGAAGTAGTTCTCGTAGCCATCTTCTCGTTTTGAAATCTGTATAGATGCTATGGGAGAACGTTCTACTAAAATGAATTAGTAGTCGAGAGATATCAGCCTACGAGCTATCGAACAACTCTTCTATTTTGTTAGACATCTCAATAATTTCAGAAACGATCAGTTCTTTGCGCAGGTTGAGAAAATCTTCGAACTGAGCAACAGTATACAGATCTTGATTATCATCTTGAGGAATATAGTGTCGGTTTAGTTGTGATTCATGTCGACTCTGAAGCCACTCATTGTATGGACGATCTGCTTTCTCAGCATTTTCTTCTGGCGTAAGCAATTGGAGATTGAGAATACTATCTCGGAGTGAATCATACCGTTTTGCTTGGGTAACATTCATATCATAGTCTTCTATCAAATTCCTTTCAGTTAATTCACTTCTAGGAAAGATATGATCGATTTCGAATGTCTCGTGCTCACTAGCTGGATCAGGGAAGTACAGCAGTGAAAGAAATATTTTAGCATGTCTGTCACGATACTTGAGACTCTGAAGCATCTCTCGCGCTTCCTCCTCAAGGAATGTGATTGGTTTCCCCATTGCAAGTACTTCATGATGGAGGCTTTCAAGCGGAAACACACCGCGTGGCGCAGCCTCAATAGCATCTTGTGTAACTGTCATCACCTGATGTCCTGACTGTGTATAACTTCCCTTCAGGAGGGTAGTCGAAAGCCAGTAGAAAATCTTTGCTCTCGTTTTCCGACCCTGTTTAGATTCCCAGCTTAAGTTATAATTTTTATTTAAATAGAAGAAATAAACTATTGGGATAATTGCCACAGTTGAGGAGACAGAACGTCCATCTAATCCATAACTCTTGATTAAATCTAATGCCTTAAAAAATGACCCCTCAAATTCATCCTCTTCGAAGGTAGATTTCATCTCTTGTAGATTATCGGATGAAAATGCCTGCATATCGTATTTACTTCGCAAACCAGTCGCTACAAGGAGACTACGCAAGACAAAATTGGTGGCAAAATTGAAATTAGAATTTGGATAATAGTTATTGAGTTTATCAACTAACGTGGTAACCTTTTTTCTAGCATCAGTTGGATTATTACTTTTTGACCACTCTGCTGTCGCTACGGACAGCATCATCTCTTCTTTGCTTAATTGCGTCCCGCCATCATTCGCTCTAATAAAGATATCGAGTATATCATCATTATGTTTCGCCCCCAATTCATAATAGTTGATTATATTCCGTTCGTGGAAAGTTTGCCAAAGGTCGTTGAGGTTTCGTTGAATATTTGACCTCTCAATTCCATCAATTCCGACCATCTCAAGTTCATTCATGATTTCATCAGTTCTCTCATACGCATCATCTCGTGACTCGATATCTAGAATATCACCAACAAAAAACCAGTATTCAGTCTCTGAGTGAGAGGGCTTGGGTTCTTTGAATTCCAACATATATTTCAATCCGAATTCATTGTCCATGACTGTCGCATTATCAAACAACAAATTCATATACAGCTTTTTACGATCCCAAGAATCAGGCTTTTTCTTGCGTTGGTTATAGCCACGATCTGTAAGACTTCCCTTAAGTCCAATATAGAAAGACGAAAGTCGTTGTTGGCCATCAAGCACTAGCGTCAATTTATTAGGGAGACCTTCGCTGTACTCATCTCGAACTTTTGGATTGCGAAAGTCCCTATCGTCAAATTCAGCAGGATATACACCTTCAGTAATGTAATGTTTGATGAATTCATATTTGATACGTTCTTTTGCAACTTTACCCCTAACGTTCCAAAAGAGGAACGAACCAATCGGGTAGCCCCTAATAACTGAATCGAATAGCTGAATAATTTGATCTGTATTCCAGACAAATTCACGTTGAATACCAGGTAGGAAAAACTGATTATTAATGTCGGGAATAATATTCGCAATTTGCATCGATTGATAGGTCATAGCCTACATCGAGTTATGCCATTTATAAAAATTTTGTCCATTTCTCTATGAGCATTATTGTTGGAGTATAATCATTTATGGCTCCGAAATCAATATTCATGGCACCGGCTGCTCGGTCCCAACAAATCATACTTTTAAGTCCGAATAACTATTCCCGTGAAACACGAGGCCGGAGTACGACAAAACCACCCTCAACATCGATGTCGACGTAATCGCCAGGTGTGAGATCCGATCGTTCGCGAACCGATTTCGGGGTCGTGACGCCCCTTTGCTCTCGATTTACTGGGTATCGAAACGGGTGTCCATACCACTGCTCGATTCTACTACGGGAGAATCGGGCAAAATCGTCACGACGCCACGGGAACGACCCTTGCACTAATTTACTCACGACCATGCTCATATTCTGGGATATCCAAATCGAAGTATCCATACCTGTGCATTGGAGAATGAGGATATGAACAGGGCGGAGAAAGCGACCCTCCAGTTACGGGCGGTTGCAGTGTTGCGGACGCTCAAAGAGACGCGAACGTACGAGGAGCTAGCTGAAACGACCGGCTTTCCGGCAGGCGATCTGAACCGGTACGTCAACGGACACGTCCTGCCGGGCACAGAACGCGCCCGGCAACTGCTGGCGGACATCGGTCCCCAAGCGCTCGCCGACGAACTCGAACGACACATCGCGTTCGACGACGCGGGATACATCGATAATTCGGCGCTCGTGTTCGATCAGACGTTTCTCGACCTCACCGCGCCCGTAGCCGCAGAGGCGTTCGACTTCGACCAGCCAGACGTCGTGTTAACCGCCGCAACCGACGGAATCACGCTCGGATCGGCGATGGCGCGGTACTTCGACGCCCGCATCGCCTACGCGAAAAAAACCAAAGAAACCGCCGTCGAAGAGTTCATCGAGGCACGATCTCGACTCGCCAGCGGGATCGAACTCACGTATTATCTGCCCGAACACGCGCTCGAACCGGACCAACGGGTGCTCGTCGTCGACGATCTGATCCGGTCGGGAGAAACCCAAGAACTCCTGTTGGACATCGCGTCCATCGCGGAAGCCTCCGTCGTCGGCGTGTTCACCCTCATCGCAGTCGGCGACGATGGGATCGAGATCGCCCGCCAACGAACCGATGCACCTGTCGAATCACTACTAACGCTCGAATAGCACACCTATCCATGATCGTGTATATTTCTATCGGAAGTCGATAGAAATACTTAATTACGCTGTTTCGATTATGCTCATTCGTGTAAGATGGCACCGATCGATGGGATCTCATCGCTCTTCGGACTCGAGGAGCACGACACCGACCTCCGGACCGAGATCGTCGCCGGGCTGACGACGTTTTTGACGATGTCGTACATCGTCGTGGTGAACCCGCAGATCATGGGACAGGTGATAGATGTCGGTACCCGGAGCGACGCGCAGATCGTACAGATGCTCACAGTAGTGACGATCCTGTCGGCAGCGGTTGCGACGTTCGTGATGGGGGTGTACGCCAACCGTCCGTTCGCGTTGGCACCGGGACTCGGGTTGAACGCGTTTTTCGCGTTCACAGTCGTCGGGACGCTCGGTGTCCCGTGGCGGACGGCGCTCGCAGCGATCGTCGTAGAAGGCGTGATCTTCGGAGTGTTGACCCTGATCGGCGCGCGCAAATACGTGATCGAGCTGTTTCCGAAACCGGTGAAACTCGCGGTCGGTGCAGGAATCGGACTGTACCTCGCTATCATCGGGTTACAAGCGATGCGGGTTACCGCTGGTGATGCGAGCACGTTCGTGTCGCTCAACCCGGTGTTTGCGACCGATCCAGTGGCGATCATTTCCGTCGTCGGGCTGTTCGTGACGTTCGCGTTGCACGCACGCGGGATTCGAGGCTCGATCGTTCTCGGTGTACTTGGGACGACGGTGATGAGCTACCTCGCGGCTGCACTCGGATACAACGCTGTCCCCGCGAAAAACGCGCCACAAGGAACGACGCTGAGCAGCGACGCGGTGCTCGATCCCATCTCGGTGTCGACACTGTCGTCCGATCCCCTGTCGGCGTTCAGCTACACCAGCGGTGGCTACGACATCACCCCCCTGATCGGTGCGTTTCTCGAAGGATTGGCCGACATCGATTCGCTCGCGTTCGCGCTGATCGTGTTCACGTTCTTCTTCGTGGACTTCTTCGACACGGCAGGGACGTTAACGGGCGTCTCTCAAGCCGCTGGCTTCCTCGATGAGGACGGCAACGTCCCCGAGATCGACAAGCCACTGTTGGCCGACGCGATCGGCACGACTGTAGGTGGTATCCTCGGCACGTCGACGGTAACGACGTACATCGAATCGGCGACCGGCGTCGAGGAAGGCGGACGGACTGGTCTGACTGCAGTCGTCGTCGCTGGACTGTTTCTCGCATCGCTGGCGATCGTTCCGTTGGCCTCGGCGATCCCGATGCACGCCTCTCACATCGCGCTCGTCGTCGTTGCGGTTCTCATGCTCCGAGGCATCGTGGACATCCAGTGGGACGATTTTACCCACGCCGTGCCGGCGGCACTAACGCTACTCGTAATGCCCTTTACGTTCTCGATCGCCTATGGCATCGCGGCAGGGATCATCGCCTACCCGGTCGTAAAGGCCGCTGGCGGCGAGTGGGCTGACGTCAGACCGGGGCAGATGGCGCTGCTCATGGTTTTCGTCCTCTATTTCTACGTTCGTACGAGCGGACTCCTCACACACCTTATATAAATATATTGATTGTTTCTGAGGTGTATCGGCGGTGTTTTATTACCGGCCCCGAACGTAACCACACCGATGTCATCGATCGAGCTCTACGAACTGGAGGGGTGTCCGTTCTGTGCGACAGTCACACAGAAATTAGAGGAGCTTGGACTCGATTACGAATCACACATGGTACCTCGATCCCATGCAGAACGCGACGAAGTCAAGGAAGTGAGCGGGCAAACCGGTGTGCCCGTGCTCGTCGACCACGAGCACGGCGTCGAAGGACTGCCGGAGTCGAGCGATATCATCGCGTATCTCGAAGAAACCTACGGCGAACAAGCATAGTTCGAAGGCGACCGAGTGGTAGAACTGCCTCTCTAGAAGAGCAACGTAACACACCGCGAAAGTAACGAATCGGAGTGTTCATCCGCGGACTATCTGTCAGTAGACAATACGGTGTCGGTACCGAGCACAAGCCATCAGCCTCGGATCGGGAACACTCAACGTCTCAATAGCGATCGATAGCCCGACGGTCCGTGTTGCTACTACGATATCCAGCGATATGAATTCTCCACACCATTCTTGATATTAATATATTAGTATGTGGAGATATGATAGCACAAGTTTCATATTTAGCGGTCCGTGATAGTTCTCGAAGAGTGCCGATGAGCCGATCATCAAACGTAGATATTTCGCCCTTTTCCGTTCTCTTGCCGGTGTACGCTGGCGACGATCCCGACCATTTCGATACAGCGATTACGAGCATCGCAGAGCAGACGCTCGTTCCGGACGAGATCCTGGTCGTTCGGGACGGGCCTGTGCCCGAGCCGCTCGAAACCGTTATTCGAACGTGGAAAGACGACTACGAAAAGACGTTCAGGGTCCACGAGATCGAAACCAACCAAGGACTGGGTAATGCCTTGCGGGAAGGGATGCAGGAGTGTTCCCACGAGTACGTCGCCAGGATGGATGCCGACGACGTCAGCGTCCCGGATCGATTCGAGAGTCAAATGAAGTTTCTCCACAACAACCCAGATATCGACGTTGTTGGAGGATATCTCGCCGAATTCGACACCGATCCCGACGAAACACACGCAAAACGGACGGTACCATGTCGTCACGACGAGATAGAAAAGCGAGCCAAGTTCCGGAGTCCGATGAACCACGCTACGGTGCTGTTCCGTCGGGAATCAGTGATGGAAGTAGGGAACTATCGGGCTGTGTCTCGGATGGAAGATTACGATCTGTGGGTCCGGATGCTCATGAACGGTGCCCGGTTCTGGAACGTGCCTGAAGTCCTGTTAAAGATGCGAGCCGGAGACGAACTGTACGACCGTCGGAAAGGCTACGAGTACGCTCGACGGGAGTTCGAACAGCAATGTGGCTGGTACCGACGAGGATTCATCGGTGCATCCGAGTTCACGTTCAACGTCCTCACCCGTGTTGGGATCCGGTTCGCACCCAATTCGGTCAGAAAATACGTGTACACTCGCTTCAGAAATCAGACCGGCAATTGAACGGTAGAGCGACCCACGGGCGTTTCGAAGGCGCTTTCAATCAGCCCAGTCGGCGGCATCGAACAGCTGTTCGCGCGCCGTGTCGACGACCGTTCGGCCGCTTTCGCTGACAGGTTCATCCGGTTCGACTGGCTCGCGCCCGTCACACACGTCGTTGATCATGCGGACACCGTCCGAAAGCGATTCAAGTCCGTAGCCACCTTCGAGCACGAACGCGAGAGCGGCATCGAGACGGTCCGAGAGCGCGCGACACCGGGCGGTGAGCACCCCGTATCCCTCCGTCGAGACCCGCATGCGAGAGATCGGATCGCGTTCGTGAGCGTCGAAGCCCGCACTCACGATAAGGAGGTCCGGATCGAACCGCTCTAAGGCCGGTATAATGGCTTCTTCGAAGGCATACAGGTAGACAGCGTCGTCGCTTCCCGGTGGAAGCGGAAGATTGAGCGTTCGGCCTGCACCCGCATCGACACCGGTTTCTTCGACTGTTCCAGTACCGGGATACAACCCCTGTTCGTGTAACGAGGCATAAAACACGTCGTCGCGATCATAAAAGATGTCGTTGGTGCCGTTGCCGTGGTGAACGTCCCAATCGATGATCGCTACCCGGTCGATGCGCTCTAATGCTGTCTCGGTTGCGATCGCGGCGTTGTTGAAAAAGCAAAATCCCATCGCATCGTCGGCGATGGCGTGGTGTCCCGGGGGACGACCGATCGAAAACGGTGTTTCGCGCCCCGACGCCCCATCAAGTGCCGTCTCGGTGGCCCACACGGCAATACCCGCACTCGCAAGCGCGGCGTCCCACGTCTCCGAAACGGCGACCGTATCAGCATCCCACTGTCCACCACCGTCGGCACAGAACTCCCGTACTTGTTCGACGTAGCCGGGATCGTGGACCGTGGTCACGATCTCCGGAGACACCGACTCGGGAGTGACGTACTCAACGCCGTGCTCGTGCGATAAGACGCGACGGATCGCGCGGATCCGATCCGGTGATTCGGGATGACGCGCTCCGGTATCGTGTAAGAGGCATTGTTCACGGTGGCCGAACTTCATACGTAGCTCGACCCGATTCGTCTGCTCGTGGTGCGCCGCTCAGACAGCCGGGTCATGGCCGGAGAGGCCACGTCAAGCTGTCCACTGCGGGAAGGGAACGCGTTCGATGCGGTGGATGTAGAGCCGTCGGTACGACTCACCGCGATTCGATCGCAGTGGTGTGTCGTATGCTGTGCCTGCGGGTGAGCGAGTCGTGGGCGGAAACCCGCCGAGGGAACGCCCACGACTGTAGTCGTGGGAAGCATTACTAGAAGTGCTGTTCGACGTCGAAATACAGTTCGACGTCCTCGGATTTGATCGTCCGACGACCGGCGTGACGGGCGAACGCCGCCGCCGCCGCGGCGATCGCAGTCGCATACGATTCGAGGCGTGCTGCCAACGCGACGCGGGCGTCCATCGAAACGCGGTACCGATCGTCGATATCGAGGCGGGCGATACGATCGACGGGAGCGATCGGAAGGTCGACGGTGCTTCGATCAGCCGATTCGACGCCGAAATCCTCCGTCATTAACGTCTTTCGACCGTTTTCGGTCGCTCGTTCGGCAGCATCAACCGCCAACGCTGCACCGTGTGTTTGAATACGACGGGCCAGAACCTCGGCTGCGTCGGCGCTCACCCGGAGATTTCCAGCGTTCCGACGGATAACAGCGTCTACCGGGGCAAACGGTAGCTCGACGCTCATAGCCACATACCCGGCTGTCGCAGGCTTAAACGTTCCGCGTTAGCTGACAGCGGAAGAGATCCCGGAACCAGCGTGGTATCGCTGGCGTGGAGGTCGTCATAGGACATCGTCAGCGTCGAGCGTGCCGTCTCTGATCCGGCCGTGAACAGTGATCTCCTCTCCAAGATGCACATCCACATCGGTTGCGACCGAAATGGTCGTCTGTCCGTCATCGAGAATCACCGGGTCACCAGTTTGAACGACAGTCCCAGTGAACTCCTGCCGTTCGGTGCTCGTCTGGTGCTCAGTAGTACTGGCAGCGGTCTCCCCGTCAGTGAACGCGACGAGGGAACCACTTCCCGTCTCCGCTCGGTCGTCCGCCCCCGACGAAGTAGCTCCTGTCGTGTCCGTCGTGTTCGCAGCATCCCCACTTGACGCGTCGTCGTCCAACACCGTGACCGTCGATCGCCATCCGGCCGAGGCTTCTATGGAATCCTTCCACCCGTCTTCGATCTCGACGCCCGCAAACAACGCCTCATCCCCCGGTGCGATATCGATATCGGCCTTCTCACCCCAGAGCGCGACGCGGATGTCGGCCGTCTGATCCTGAACGCGGACGTTTCGGACCTGTCCCTCGCTTCCATCATCGCGCTCAAACGTTCGCTTTGAATCGGTCGACCGGATGACGCCGGCGATGTCGGCCGTTTGTCCGACCTCAAGCGACTCGATCGACGCCGCATCGAGAACGAACTCGACTTCCTCGTCGATCGGTTCGACGGTGCCACCGTTTCCGACGTGGAGTTCGAGCTGTCCATCGCGCTCGCTCACGGAGCCATCGATGATCTCGATCGATGTTCCAGACGAGAGATCGTCAACGCTGTCGGCCTGTTCGTCCCACAATGCGACGCGAACGTGTCCCGACTCATCACCGATCAGGAGGTTCGAAACGCGACCGTCGCTTCCATCGTCTCGGGTGAACGTACGCACTGGTTCCGTGGCGAGCACTCGCGCCGTAAGCGTCACGTCGTACTGGTCCATCGAAAGACCCTCGATGGTGGTCTCAGGATCGACAGACACGTCGATCTCGGTGTCGGGTGCGGGTTCGATGCGACTCGCGCTCACCTCGATCCCGGAGTAGCCATCTGTCGGCCGACCTTTGATTCGAAGCACCTGCTCACAGGCTAGTTCCTCGGCGGCCGCGATCGCGCGATCATCCCACAACGAAACGCGAATCCGGCCGGTTTCGTCAGCAACCTCGATGTTCAACACGTGGCCGTCGTCCTGATCGTCGTCGCTGCCATCGGTGCCGTCGCGTTCGAACGTTCGGAGCTCGCCGACGGACGTCACCTTACCGACGAACGCTACCTCCGTCGGACCCGGATCGATCGCCGCGATCGAGTTCGGCTGGCTGTCGGAAACCTCATGGACGACGATCTGTGCGGCGGTTTCCGTGTCGACGAGACCGGCCATCTCTTCGGTCTTTGCCTCGACAGCGTCCCGAAACGCCTCCTGACTGACGTCGGGATCTAGTTCCTCGTAGAGATCCTCGATCTGGCTCATTACGCTGAATATGGTAACACGGCCGCTAAGCACTGTCGGTTAGACGATTCCGTCCACATACGCTGTGTGGCTCCCGTTTCCCGTTTCAATGTTCGGACCCGAAACGATGGATGACGAGTTCGAATCGCAACGGCTTTAGGGGAATACACGAAAGAGAGGGATGAGTCCTGATAGGGTAGTGGACTATCCTCTTGGCTTGCGGAGCCAGGGACCGGAGTTCAAATCTCCGTCAGGACGTGTTTCTGATGACCACTAGTAGTGAAGTATCTACGAAGTAGATACATTGTTGATACGATACCATCCACAGTGTTAAATGATGACGTGATCGTTTTTCTATATAATGGCCGGTAGGAAAGACAGCACGAAATGCAGTGAAGCGGCAGTACACGAGTCCGTGACTGAACACCGGTTGACCGAGCGTAAGTTCGGCGTTCTTATGGGGTATCTGTACACCCAGCCACTCATCGAGTACCTTACTGACGACGAACAGCCCCATTTCATCCTTGATAGAGCCGGAAATATCTCGCTTTCCGGCCCAGATATCCCAGCGAAACCGGAAATGACAGCAGCCGGTACCGTAAAGCATCTCATCACCGATCAGCGCTGGCTGGTCGTCGCCGGAAATAAGAACGGCGATGAAACGCTTAGTGTGCCACTCCAGGATATCACAGGGATTTCCGTCGAGACTGACTTGCTGTCACACGACGTTTCATTCACGACTGAACAGTTTCGGCTGGATGCTCCGATCGCAAAAACGCACGAAAGTGACATAGTTCAAACCCTACAAGAATGGCTCGTCGCGAACACGGCAGCCACAGGGACGGGGTTACAGCAGCTCGTAGCCGATGAGGAGCCTGAGACGACAGCATCACTGGACGTTGGCGAACTCATCGACAACGCTCTCCACGACTCAGTGACCGAACAACGACTGACCGAACTCGAGTTCGGGCTACTCACAGGGAAGTTGTACACCAAACCCCTCATCGATTACCTCGGTGAGAACGAACAACCGCACTTCCTCTTTTCGCCAGGACTGTCCGATGGGAAAATCGATCTCGTAGGATCGTCAGCTCCGACGCCCCCAAAACAAGCGGGGACGAACACAACGATGCATCTCATCACCGATCAGCGCTGGCTGGTCGTCGCCGGAAACGAAAACGGCGATGAGACGCTCAGTATACCACTCCAGGATATCACTGGTCTCGCTGTGAAAACAGAGCCGTGGACGAATATAGTCTCGTTCACGACCGATCGGTTTCGCTTTGAAGCACCGATCAAGATCGATGAAGAGGATCTCGAGGGGCTACATCGATGGTTGGTCGTGAACACCGGCGTTGATGGGACCGGACTAAAACCAGTCGATCAGCCGGAAAAAACCACTGCCGGAGCCGATCCGGACGGAATCACGGCTCTCATCGACGTCGCCACCCACAGCTCCGTGACTGAACCCCGACTGACCAAGCTAAAAACCGGACTCCTCACACGGGATTTCTACACGAAGCCGCTCATCGACTATCTCCGAGAGGATGAACAACCGCACTTCATCCTTGATACGGACATGACCACTGTCTCACTCGAAGGAGCCTACGCACCGAGAGTACCGGAACACAACGCAGCCGGTACCGTAAAGCATCTCATCACCGATCAGCGCTGGCTGGTCGTCGCTGGAAACAAGAACGGGGATCAGACACTGACCGTCTCACTTTCTGCGATAAATGGGGTCGAACGAGAGGACAGAACGATCGAAGTGACGACCGATCAGTTCCTCCTCAAAGCTCCGATCGCGATCCGTGAGGAAAACGAGCTGCGATCGATAGAACGGTTTCTTATCGCGAACACAGCAGCCGATGGCAGCGGACTAAAAGAGATCGAACACAGCCTTGAAGTCCACATGGACGCCGAGCCACAAGGATCGTGGGTGACGGAATCACGAATCACGAAGCTGGGAAACGTGTTGGAAACGGGGGAGGCCGTTCACTACATGTTTCGTGGTAGTTCACTCGATATCGAAGGCGGTGGCCCCGAGGATAAATCCTCACTGACCGGCGTTTTCACGGCGATCACCGACAAGCGAATCGCTATCAACGTCTCACAGTTTCTCGGTGACGACGAGCGTTATATTCCGTATTCCTCGATCATTTCGTGTGATCTCGATACAGGGGTGGCCTTGCGATATGTAACGATTAGCACTATGAATCTCACGTATAAGATTGGCGTGTCACAGCCCAGCGACAGCGAATTGCGCGAGGCACTCCAATTCATTCGGAAAAAAGCAACAGCAGCGAAAGACGCAGCCAACGAGACCGGTCGGTCAGATCCAGATCCAACCGAACAGCTCAAGAACATCAAGGAACTCCACGACGAAGGCGTGCTCTCCGATGAGGAGTTCAACGAGAAAAAACGACAGCTGTTGGATCGGATCTGAGACCGCACATTCATCGGACACAGGATTTTCCTCGGTGCATCGCTGGGATACGGTATGCTCCGCCTCGCGGTCACGACCAACGCCCAGACGTACGAACGCATCCGCGAGCCACTGGCCGAGCGGGAAATCGCTGTCGATCACGTACAGGCTGATGAACGGGTGCTAGATCCGAGTTCGACACCGTTCGGATCGTTCGATGTCGGGCTCGTGTATCCGACTCGTCTGCCGGAGGGCGGCGTCGTGGATGCCTTCCTCGGAGTGCCGTGGGTTAACGATCGAGAGGCGATGCTTCGATCCAGACACAAAGCTGAAACCATCGCACGCCTCCAGCAAGCAGGGATCCCGACACCGAAGACAGTAGCGGTGTCGAATCCGGTCGACCGGTCGACACTAGCGTCGGTGTTCGATCGGTTCGATCCGCCCATTGTGATAAAACCGAACTCAGCCACTCGCGGCGCAGGTGTCACGACAGCCACTGATCTCGATGCGTTTCTCGGCGTCGTGGACTACCTTGATCTCCTCCACGAACACCGCACTACGGCCGACAAGTCGTTTCTCGTACAGGAGTACCTGCCCGAGGCTCGGGACTACCGAGCGATGGTCATCGACGGCGAATACGCGGGCGCGGTCGAACGCCGCCATCCCGATCAGAACCGGTGGAAACACAACGTCCACCAAGGCGCGCGAGCAGAAGGGATTGAACTGCCGGAGGAGTACCGCCACATCGCGGAACGAACGGCAAGCGCGCTCAACATCCCGTATCTCGGTGTGGATCTGCTCGTGAGCGACGGCCACCCCTACGTCACCGAAACCAACGCTCGGCCAACGATCGACGAGCGGTCGAAATACGAACCGGGGTTTTACGACGCACTCGCCACCCTCATCCGAAAGCAGTAGCTCGACACCTCCGACGACCGTCAGCTGCCCAGTAAGCTAAACGTAAAGGTCTCATGCCGTAACAGCCGTATATGGAGGTCAAATCACGCCATCATCTCCGGAGTGATGCGATCGAGCGCATCGAAACGAACCTCGCCGACTCGCTCGGCGTCGATATCGAGGGAGAAACGTTCGAACACGTCGAATTCACTGACAGCGAGACGGAGCTGGTGCTCGTCAACGACGATCCGCTCATCACCTACTTCGGCGCGAATGGCTCCGAACCGTTTCTCACCGTTCGTGGTGCCAACGCCTACCCACCACAACGGCGCGTCGTGACCGTCGACGCCGGCGCAGTCTCGTTCGTCTCGGACGGAGCAGACGTGATGCGTCCCGGTATCGCCGACGCCGACACGACGATCGACGCCGGGGATCTCGTCGTCATCACCGAACAGTCTCACGGCAAAGCCCTCGCTATCGGCCGATCACGGGTCGAGGGCACTGAACTACAGGGCGACAGCGGCAAAGTCGTCGATTCGCTACACCACGTCGGCGACGAACTGTACAACGTGACCCTGTAAGGACCATCGAACTCACGACGCACCGGCTAACAACGCATCACAACGCACGCTCCGTTCCAAATATGAGACGCATACCATATTCGGTACGCTTATCAGCGATGGCTACGGACGGTGAGACATGGCAGAATCGACTGGAGTAGCAGCGGGGGCAGACGAACGGGAGGTGTTGAAGCTGCTCGCACTCGATGGTGCGTTGGCCGGTCGTGCACGGGTGACGTGTTCAGAGCTTGGCGACCGGCTCGGGGTATCGACCCAGACGGTGTCGCGCCGGCTCCAACGGCTCGAAGACGCGACGTTGATCGAGCGACGGATCGTTTCCGATGGACAGGTGGTGGAGACGACCGAAGCAGGCGAGCGCGTGCTGCGAGGAGAGTACGCCGACTACCGCCGGCTGTTCGAACACGGCCAAGAGATCGAACTCACGGGAACGGTAACGGGAGGAATGGGCGAAGGAAGCCACTACATCTCACTGCCCGGATACATGCGTCAGTTCGAATCGAAGCTCGGGTACACGCCGTTTGCAGGGACGCTAAACGTCGAACTGAACGAAGAAAGCGTTCACACCCGAGCGGGGGTGGAGTCGATCGAGCCGATCCGAATCGAAGGCTGGGAAAACGACGATCGGACGTACGGACCGGCGTTCTGTTGGTCTGCGAGCGTCGAAGCTGACGGTCAGATGTACGAGTCGGCCCACGTCATCGCGCCGGAACGGACACACCACGCTGACGACCAGCTCGAAGTCATCGCCCCTGACAAACTACGCGACGTACTGTCGATAGACGACGGCGACACACTCACCACGTATGTCGAAAAGTGAACCAGATACACACCACGCTGTCGAGGACGTTGTGAACGCGTTCGGCCGTGGTGAGCCGGTGTTGATCCACGATGCGGCTGATCGAGAGGGTGAGACAGATCTCGTGTATCCAGCAGGGGCAGTCACACCGAGCGCAGTCGCTCGAATGCGCAACGATGCGGGAGGACTGGTGTGCGTTGCGCTCTCCGATGCAGTTTGTGAGACGTTCGGTCTGCCGTTCGCGCAGGATATCATCGACCATCCCGTGGGAACGGATCCGGAGCTGGAGTACGACGATCGGTCCTCGTTCTCGCTCACGGTGAACCACCGCGATACGTACACCGGGATCACCGACGCCGACCGATCGCTGACGATTACCCAGCTCGCGGCAGCCACCGAATCGCCCGAGTCGTTCGATTTTGCCCACCAGTTCCACGCACCGGGCCACGTTCATCTGCTCCGTGCCGCGCCGGAGTTGCTGTCTGACAGACAAGGACACACTGAATTCGGGGTTGCACTGGCCCAAGCCGCAGGACAGCCTCCCGCAGTCGTCGTCTGTGAAATGCTCGACGACGATACCGGTACCGAACGCTCGCCAGCCAGTGCGCGGGCGTACGCACGACACCACGACCTCGTCTACGTCGAGGGAAGTGATCTCATCGATCGGCTCACCTGAAGTCCCTATCCTTCCCGGTCAGTCCCGGCTTGCAGTCAGTCCAGTAGCGGCGAACGGTACCAGTTGCTCGTTCGGATGAATAGACGGGGCCGGTGTCGACTCATTCGAACCGCTCGGGGCGGTGCGTCCACGCCGGTGCAGGACCGTACAGTCGGCCATCAGTCGCTTCGGTGTAGGGCATCGATTCGGGCGCTTCGAGCAGTTCGAGGTACAGTCCCCACTCTACCCGGCAGTAAACGTAGGTCAGCCCTGCTGTTGGGCCGTCCTCGTTGGTGTGTGGGCCATCGAGCACCGTAACGTCGGGACGATCAGCCAGCGCAGAGACGGCTGCGTCGATATCCCCGACCTGTAGCGCGAGATGCATCGCACCGACATCGGCGTTGTTCGTGGGCGTCTCGTTCTGGTCGGGCGCGTCCCACTCGAACAGTTCGAGGTTCATCGTCGGTCCACAGCGCACCATCGCCAGCGAAGCTGTAGCGTCGGGATGGACATCCAACCGTCGCTCCAGCGAATCTCCATCGGGATCGCCGAACGGTCCCTTTCGATACAGCTCCTCACAGCCGAGCGCATCCACGAAAAACGCCAGAGCCTCATCCAGATCCGGAACGGTCAGCCCAATGTGGTGAACGTTTCTCGCCGTCGGAAGGTGTTCGTCGGTCACGTCACGTCGATCGGGTGGCTGCAAAATAACCGTGGCGTCCGTCAGCCCGATCACCGACGAACGTCCACACCGACTCCATCGAGCACGTCGAAGAAATCGGGGAACGAAACGTCGACGTGTTCTGCGCCCTCGATCGTCGTCTCGCCCTCTGCGAACAGTCCTGCGATCGACAGCGCCATGATGATGCGGTGGTCGTCGTAGCCAGCGACGCGTGCCCCTCGAAGCGTCGAGTCACCGCCGTGGATGGTGAGCGCATCGTGTTCCTCAGTGACGCGGACGCCCAGTTTCTCCAATTCGCTCGCCATGGCCGCCACGCGATCAGTTTCCTTATACCGGACGTGTTCACAGTTCACGATCTGTGTCTCACCCGTCGCGGCCGCGCCGAGAACTGCGACTGTCGGAAGGAGATCGGGCGTGTCGCCCACGTCGACCGTAACGCCGGAAAGCGCCGACCGGGAGACGCTGATACGTCCCTCTGTCCGATCCCAGTTGATGTCTGTACCCATCCGTTCGAGGATCTCCACGATGGCCACGTCGCCTTGCGCACTCGGAACCAGACCCTCCACGACGAACGACCCATCAGCGGCCACTGCTCCCGCTGCGAGGAGGTATGACGCAGAGGAGAAATCTCCCGGAACGGTGTACTCACCGTCTTCCGGTCGGTAAGCCTGTCCACCCGGTACCGAAAAGCCCGTTTCGGTTCGGTCGGTGTCGACACCGAACGCTGCGAGCAGTTCCTGCGTGATGGTGACGTAGGGGGCGGATTTGAGCTCGGTTTCAAGATCGATCGTGATGCCCTCGGCGGTCACCGCACCAGCCATCAGCAACGCAGTAACGTACTGGGAGGATACGTCCCCCGGAATCGAAACGACGTCGCCGTTGATCGGGCCACGGATCACCAGCGGCGCTTGGCCGTTGCTACGGGTACTTTCAGCACGCCCACCGAGCTGGTCGATCGCATCGAGCAGCGGTCCCTGCGGCCGGGAGCGGAGCGACCGATCGCCGGTGATGACCGTCATTCCGTCAGCCAGCGCCGCCGTTGCCGTGATTAATCGCGTCGTCGTTCCGCTGTTGCCACAGTCGATGACGTCTGTTGGAACGGCCGGACGACCGTCGAAACCGGTGATGGTTACCGACTCGTCGGTGACGTCCACGGCACCACCGTACTGCTCAACGGCTCGCATCGTCGCCCGTGTATCAGCACTCATGAGTGGTCGACGGACCGTTGCACTGTCGGCATATCCCGATGCGAGAATCGCCCGGTGGGTGTAGCTCTTCGACGGCGGTGCACGAACGCGGCCCGACACCGAAGAGCGTGAGATCGTTACGTCCATGCTCGTCGCTTGTTCCCCTGCGATATACGATTTGGGAGTCGTACACACGATTTCGAGATCACGAACGACTATATTCACAGATATTTCTGTACGTGTAGACAGAAACGATTGAAATAGGGTGAATTACAACACAAATAGACGAGTCTGATCGAAATGCGTGTTGAATGGGTCCGCGTCTCACACAACGTTTATGATACAAACGGCAATTATTACGCCTATGGACGCTAAACGTCCCATCGCAGATTGCATCGGAAACGATTGTTCTGGATTCAGTATGTTCCGATTTGCGACAGGGATGTTTATCGATCCAACAGGGACACGATCCGATACAGTGCGATTCGACGCGTTCTCCAACGCGACGGCTCGCTTGCGCCCCCGGTATCGTGACGGACACGCCCTGGCCAGTGGTCACGGCTACCGAATCTAATAAATGAGTACGTCACGTCATCCGATCGCGCTTCGTTTAGAACGCCACGTGGGGCCCGGTACGAGGCTGTTGACGACCGTTCTGGCGTTGCCGCTCGTAGACGGGATCTTTCCTGCCCTCGTCATCGCTGGCGCAGTCAACACGATACCGGGTATTCTCGAGGTCGGACTGCTCGTGTTCGGAGGCAGTGCGACGCTGTCGGTCGTACTCGCCGAGATGGATGGAACGCGCCGCGAACAGGTTACGTCGATTCTGCTGGTCGGAACGGGCATCATCATCCTCGCAGCCGTCGAAGCCGCACTCGCGCCAACGATCAAATCACTGCTCGTTCTCAAAACGTTCGAGCGGTTTGCAGCACTGGTAATCCTCGCTATCGCCGCGAAAACAGCCAGCGCCACCGTCGGAGAATACCTCCCGAGTCCGGGCGTCATCATCGGCCTTGGACTGCTCGCAAGCCTCGATCCCGGAAACGCCGAGCTGATGTTCACGACCGATACCATGTTGATCGCTCGGAGTGTCGCGGCAGCCGTCGTCGGCGTCGGGTTCACGCTTGGAGTGGCGCTTGCCGGTAACACCCTGCGTAAACACGTCTCACTCGACTACTTCCGCTTCGGTAGCGCAGTCGCTCTCGGGGTGCTCTCGTTGTCAGTGTTGGGCGTTATCTCCGATCAGATCCCGCTTGCACTGGCAGTATTGGGCGTTACAGCGCTGTTCTCTCTCGATCCGAACGCAGAGCAGGAAGTGATCCAGCCCATCAAGAACGACATCGATGAAAACACCGAAACGCCGGACGGCAGAGGACCCGATCCCGGAACCGGATCGAAACCAGACGCGGAAACCGAACCGGAACGACCATCCGAACCGGACGCCCCATGGATATAGCACCGGCAAGCGGTGTAGGATGGAATGAGAAACTGGAGTGGTGAGCCGGAACCGTCGCAAAGGGAGAGCGCATCACCTCACTGAAGACGAACTCGATCGACGACTCCCACAGGCAGACGGCCACGAGATCGTCCGCCGACCCATTTTCATCAAGAACTCCCCCATGGATGATACACTGGAGGAGCCGCCACCCACATCGGAAACTCAGCTTCGACCGGGAACCGGTGGGCGTGCCGTTGGAACGTCGAACGAGCATCGGAACACGACAGTGAAAGCCGGGACTGACGCCGATAGTAGGCGGAATCCTAGTGTGTGAGACAACTTCCAGCACAGGGTAGCTATGGGTTTTGGATATGGTAATTTTACTATAATAACGAAGTGAGTAAATAAAGATAAGTATTATCTAGTAACCTACCAAAATATATAATTGATAGTAAATCAAACAGAGAGATCGAAACGATGGATCGAATTGTTGTCACAGAAGACGTTCGACAAATAGGGATCAAAAATCCGGTCGGATGCCTCATCAATGGGCTTGATGTCCGGTCTGAGGCGACCAAGCTCGACGAACATGTTACAGAACTTGAAAGAAAAATAGACACGAAATCGGAGGAAATACTTAGCAGAAAAGAAGTTACTTCATACCATGATGTTTTCGAAGCGGTCGGACATCCGGGACAGGAGCCAGCCGGCGAACAGCTCATACGACTCATAGAAGAGCAAGGGTTGAACCGTCACAACAACGTGGTCGATGCGTACAATATCGCTAGCGCCGAGCGGGGGATGGGACTGGGAATGCACGACGTGACGGCGCTGTCGGGGGACGTGTACGTCCACCGGGCCAGTGGCGGCGAGCGCATCCTTCCGATCTTCCACGAAAAGCCGGTACAGGCCACCGCTGGCGACGTGCTTCACGAGGTCGACGGACAGATACTCGGGATCCTCGGTCCAGTCGATCGGGATGCAGGCGCATACCGGGTTACTGAAGCGACCGAACAGGCGCTACTGCTATCGCTGGGCAACGAAGAGACCTCCGAGGAAGACAACCGGGCGGTGTGTCGGCGCGCTTACGACCTGATCTGTGAAACATGTCCGGACGCCACGCTGACGTTCCTCGATGTCGTCACCCAGGACGCTGCCGACGCCGACTCAGTTGCCGCTTCTCCTTAAATCGGATCCGCCTCCTCCCAGAGGGTCTCAAACGACTGCATCGCGTTCGTAAGATGGTCGTTGTCCATGATCGTGACCCCCTGTACATCGAGTGATGGAGAGATAACATATCCGACACGGCCGTCTGCGTACAAGTAATCTTGTTCGGTGAGAAAATCATACAACACCGGGTCTTCGCTTTCGAGATCGTCCTCTGCAAGGTCGTACATACCGCAGCCAGTAAACAGCGGAGAGTCCGTTACACGAAAGCTACAGTTAGATCGGACAATGCCCTCGCTGTTGGTTTGTTCGATGAGGAGCCGACGGAACTGTTCGATCTGCGATGGCCAATCCGTCGTGGGGGTATCCGCGAGCAGATACTGATACTCTCGTCCTTGACTCAGGTTATTAGCAACAGTTTTAAAGAAGCTACCCGGTGTCTTCGGGCAGTCGTCCTGAAGATTGTAATGCAGCGTCTGGAGCATCAGCCGCGTCGTTTGGCTGTGCCGTTCGAGGGATGTCAACTCGGTGTCTGCGATGATTCCCGCGTACAGGCGTCGGCTTGGATTCTCTTCGAGATACTGCTCGATCTCCGTATCCAGCATCTGCGAGAGCCGACGACCCACGTGGGCCACGAGAGCCGTATGCTGAGCCGTTCGAACCTGCACGTCCTGTAAGGATTGATCCATATACCGTACGACTGGATCGGGGTCCATCTGGTCACCCTCCTCGTCTTCACCGAGTACGAGATAATCGAGACTCACGTCCAACGCCGTGGCGAGTGCAACGAGCTTCTCCAAACTGGGACGTGTCTCACCTTTCCGATACTGTGTGATCGATGACGACGAAACACCTACTTCATTCGCAATTTCAGCATTACTTTCATCTGTGATGGCTAGAAGTTCGGATAACTTCTCTTCTATTTTGATTTCAAATTGATCTTGCATAGCTATGCTTAATTACTCATAGCTATGAAAACGTTTGGGAATAATAGGAATTATTGTAAATGAATAAAACCAATGAGAGGTAAACAATGGACGACATATAAGTATATAGAGACTGTTCATAGGTAGTATGGTGAGTGATTAGGACAGTAAAAGATCATATCAGCAATCAGTCTGTAGAGCGTTAGATCTGAGGATATCCGCCGTAATAACACTCAACGTACCGTTCTACATGAACTACAACGGCCAGCGACAAACGTCCAACAGTAAACCATCATTCGACCAATGTGATAACAAAGATGTTTGAAATGAATGTATGTAGCAACACCGATCAACCAGACTGGAAGATAAGTCCATCCCATTGGACAGCGTTGAGGCAGGAACTATGACAATAATTGAGAACGATCATTCGAAAAAGATGATTTTTCACCGATACAGCAACCACGACGATGGTCGATCAACGAGAACGGCTTGCAAACCATACACGAATCACCGATTCAGGTTGAGAAGAACGCCGATCGATACGGCATCGTTTGGGTGGTTTAATAGCCGTCAGATGATGATCGAATGGAGCGGCGTCGAAGTACGAACAGCATCGTCATGGAATCACACTGTCGACCGACAGGCACCGAAACCGGCTGTTTCATCAGTATGAATCTCGCCACCCCAACTCAGCAATCGTGTCCTCACTGCGGCGCGACAGTTGTCGCCGATCCGCGCCGTGGAGAAACGGTGTGTACCGAATGTGGCACCGTTCTCGAAGAAGAGGCCGTAGACCACGGACCGGAGTGGACAGCCTACAACTCGCGTGAGTATGCGGAAGTCGCGCGCACCGGCGGACCGACATCGATGACGATGCACGACAAAGGGTTGTCGACGTTCATCAGCGATCGGGATCGGGACGCTTCCGGACGGCAGCTCAGCGCGCGCAAGCGAAACCAGATGCGACGGCTTCGAACGTGGAACGAGCGGTGTCGGACGCGGGATGCCACGGAGCGCAACCTCAAACAGGCGTTTACGGAGATCAATCGGATGGCGAGTGCACTCGGACTACCCCAGTCCGTTCGAGAGACCGCGAGCGTCATCTATCGACGGGCACTCGATGAGGGGTTGTTGGTCGGGCGGTCGATCGAAGGTGTCGCGGCCGCAGGCGTGTACGCGGCAGCCCGTCAGGAAAGCATTCCCCGCACGCTCGACGAAGTGACGACGGTCGCCCGTGTCGACCGCAATCGGATCGCACGGGCCTATCGAACCGTCGGTGGAGAGTTAGGGCTGGCGATCGAGCCGGCCGATCCGACGGCGTTTCTGCCTCGCTTTGCGTCGGGCGTAGACTGCTCCGAAACAGTCCATCGACAAGCCCACGATCTGCTCGAATCCGTCGCTGGCACCACGTATACGAGCGGCAAGAATCCAGCAGGGTTGGCTGCTGCTGCGCTGTACGCCAGCGCCTGCCTGACCGGTGAGCGGATCACTCAACAGGAGATCAGCAGCGTTGCCGATATCACGAGCATGACGATCCGTACTCACTACCGAGATCTGATCGAGCATGCCCAAGTCGAGAAGGACTGATCGATGGTCGCTGGACGTCGCAGCGCCAAATCGTCGGTAACGCTGATGGAGTAATCGATGAGAAACGATCAATGGGTGTGTTTTTATCGTTCGCGCCGGGAGTCACGGCTATGACTTTCGTTACGACACTTCGGTTCACGAGCGGCGACCGCCATGTGCTCGACTCGGTCGTGAATGACATCAAACAGACGGCACGACGAAAGGGAGTAGAACTGAAAGGTCCCCACTCGAAGCCACCGGAAGATCTCCGGGTTCCACAGTCGAAATGTCCCGGACGAGATTCAAAGGAGTTCCGTCCGTGGCGATACACGATCTACACGCGAACGATACACATCCTCGGACACGGGGAGTTCGCCCGCGATACAGCAGCTCGTGATTTTCCCGATGACATCTACGTCGAAGCCGATGTCGACCGCATCACTGGCGGTGGAGCCGACACGTAGCTACAGAGCGTTGTCCACGCGCCCGTTTTATATCCATTCGAGACGACCAGCAAGACGAGATGTCTCACCCAGACACGACGTTCGATCGGCTCGTGTCGCTGCGTCGGGAGCTTCACCGTCACCCAGAACCTGCATGGCGGGAGTTCTACACGACGAGCCGCATTGTCGATGAGCTAGAAGCGATCGGAGTGGACGAGCTGCTCGTCGGTTCGGAGTTTATCGATCCCGAAACACGCATCGGTGTTCCCGAACGGGCGGAGATCGATCGGTGGTACGAAACAGCCCAGCAAGCGGGCGCACGCGAGGACGTCCTCGACCGAACGGAAGGCGGAGTTACCGGCGCGTTGGCTGTCGTTCGAGCGGGCGATGGGCCGACGGTCGGACTTCGGGTCGACATCGACGGCCTCCCACGAACGGAAAGCAAGTCGGAAGATCACGTTCCTGCGGCCGAGGGCTTTCGATCCGAGACCGACGCGATGCACGCGTGTGGTCACGATGCACACGTCACGTTCGGAATCGGCGTCATCGAGTCCATCGTGAACGGATCGGCGTTCGAGGGAACACTGAAGGTCGTTTTCCAACCCGCAGAGGAGGTCATCGGCGGCGGGAAAGCGGTAGCCGAAAGCGGCCAGTTGGACGACTGCGACCACCTGCTTGCTGTCCACATCGGTCTCGATCATCCGACGGGCGAAGTCGTGGCCGGGATCGATGGATTTCTCGCAGTGCACCATTTCGAGGCGACGTTCACCGGCAAATCAGCCCACGCCGGTAGTCATCCCAACGAGGGAACCAACGCCATCCAAGCGGTAGCGGCCGCCGTGGAGAACCTCTATGCCATCCCGCGCCACGAGGACGGAGCGACGCGCGTCAACGCCGGAGTCGTCGAGGGCGGCAGCGCACCGAACATCATTCCCGAAACGGCTCGGTTCGAAGGCGAGGTACGTGGAGAGACGACCGAGCTCAAAAGCTACATGCGCGAGCACGCCACCCGCGTGATCGAGAACGCCGCCGGGATGCATGGCTGTGGGGTCGACATCGACGCCGTAGGTGATGCTCCGAGCGCGAAAAGCGACGACGTGATCGTGGATGTCGTCGAACACGTGGCAACCGAGACCGACGGAGTCGAGACCGTGTTGCGCCGCGACGATCTCGGTGGCAGCGAGGACGCGACCTACCTCATGCAACGCGTCCAAGACAACGGGGGCACGGCGGGCTACGTCGGCATCGGTACCGACCATCCTGGCGGCCACCATACCGCTACGTTCGACGTGGACGAGTCCTCGTTACGGATCGGTGTGGACGTATTGGCCGAATCGATCCAGAAGCTGGCTGGGGACGGCGGGAGCTAAGAGAACGATCCAGCATACAAAGGGATCAAACCGAGTCGTTCTACTCCAACGCGTCGATGAGCTCTGGGACGACGTCGAAGAGGTCGTCGACGATGGCGTAATCGGCCAGATCCATGATCGGCGCGTTCGGGTCGGTGTTGATGGCGACGATCGTATCCGAACCTTTCATGCCAGCGACGTGCTGGACGGCGCCAGAAATACCGATGGCGAGATACACGTCGGGCGTGACGACCTTCCCGGACTGACCGACCTGTCGGTTTTTCGGCAGCCAGCCGTTGTCCACGATCGGGCGCGAAGACGACAGCGTGGCGTCGGTCGCCTCGACCAGTTCCTCGATGAGCGGGAGGTTGTCCTCTTCCTCGATGCCTCGACCGATCGAAACGAGAAACTCGGCTTCGGAGATATCCACGTCGCCACCGGCAACCTCTTCGAAGCCAGTGACGGTGGATTTGACGGCGCTCTCGTCGATGTCGGCGTCGAATGCGACCACGTCGGCGTCACCATCGGCGTCGGTCGCTTCCCACTCGGCGGGACGGATCGACACCGCAACGGTGTCGTCATCGACGGCAACGGTCGTTTCGACCTTCGAGCCGTACATCTCGCGGGTGACTTCCGTCGTCCCATCGCGAGCGATGTCGACGGCGTCAGTGACCAGCGGAACGTCAAGCCGGGAGGCGATGGCGGGTGCGTAATCCAGCCCGTTGACGGAGTTGGGAAGCAACAACGTCGACGGCTCGATCTCCTCGAACAGCTGTTCGGTGACTTGGGTGTAGATGTCGTGGTTGAACTCCTCACCTGCGTCGACAGTGTGAATGACGGAAACACCGTCGAGATTCAACTCATCAGCGAACGCATCGACATCGCCACCGATCACCGCGAGATGCAGCTCCCCGCCCTGATCGGCAGCGAGCTGACGTCCGACGGTAACGAGTTCGAAGCTCACGTCCCGAAGCTCGCCCTGACGGTGTTCGGCGACAGCAAGCACGTCGCTCATCCCTCGACCACCCCCACGTCTTGGAGGAGATCAGCGAGTTCACCAGCGGTGTCCTCGGAGCTGCCCTCGAAGACGACGGCCTCGCCCTCGCTTTCGGGTTCGTACATCTCAGTGCGCTGCAAGGGAGATTCGAGCACTCCCGCGTCCAAACCGAGATCTGAGAGCGTCTGTACGTCGAGGGGTTTACTTTGGGCCTGTCGGATCCCACGGAGACTCGCATACCGTGGCTCGTTGATACCGGTCTGGATCGTCAACACCGAGGGAAGCTGAATCTCGGTGAGTTCTTCGATCCCACCTTCTAGTTCTCGGTGGACGTTCGCAACCCCCTCCTCGGCGTCGAGATCGAGCGCGTTGACGACCGCGCCCCACTCGAATCCGATCGTTTCGGCCAGCGCAACGCCTGTCGCACCGAAGCTGTCGTCACCAGCCTGAACACCGGTAAAGACGAGATCCGGCTCTTCCTGTTCGACGACCGCCGCGAGAACGTCGGCTTTCGTCGCCGGATCGAGGACATCCGTAGCGGCGACATCGTCGTCCCAGACGCGGATCGCTCGGTCAACACCCTTTGCAAGCGCCATTCGGATCGTCTCCTCGGCGCGTTCTGGACCGATCGTGACGGAGACTACCTCGACGTCCTCCCCGTCCTCTTTGATCTGGACTGCCTCTTCGATGGCGTACTCGTCCCATTCGTTGAGGTCGTATTCCAGATAGCGGTCATCGATGTCGAGGCCGTCGATATCGAAATCGTCCTCGGCCTCGGCCACCTCCTTAACGGTGACGAGTATCTTCATAGACACTACACACTCGCCACCGTTTCGTGTTAAACGTTTAGGAACGATTCTAATCGTTCCCCGCGTGGTCAGGATCAGAGCCGGCATCCCAACCGGGACCGTGGTTCGGCAGACTGATCAGATTCTCGCGTCCGATCCGCAACTTCTCGATGCGGTTGTCCTCATCCATCGCGGAGAGCAGCTGTGAGACTTTGGCGTCCGACCAGTCGGTTTCGGTGACGATCGTCGCCTGTCGCATCCGACCGCCGTTGTTTTGGAGCAGGCGCTCGACGCGCTCTTCATCGCTCAGCAGTTCGACATCGACAGGGTCAGCGGTGGAACCGAGATCGGAATCTGAATCTGAATCTGAATCTGAATCGACAACGGGACCCATCACTGGCGCGCCAGCCGTCCCGGTCTCGTGGTCGGTCGTCGAACGAGGGGGATCCGTTTCGCTCCGTTCTGGGGACCCGGTGACGCCATCGGAGAGGCGGTCTAACAGTGTTTGCCGCCGTGAATACGCAAACAGCCCGATCGATCCCATCACGACGAGAGCGACGAACGTGGGGACGCTAACAGGAGGATTGCCAATCCAATGGTTCCCTCCGCCGTTAGGACCTTGGTAGCTCTGTTTGCGGTAGGAAATATCGAACTGTTCGAACGTTCGTGGACCTTTGAACACCCATGCGTTGTTCTCGACCCTGTCGACGTTCGTCCCCCCCTGTAGCTCGTAGCCCTGGGAGACACTAACCACAAGCCGTTCGTCCGCGGTGAGACTCGGAAGCCACGGACGATCGCCAGCAGTGAATGATTCGTTTAAGCTAACGACCCCATTGCTCTCCGGCGGAACGGCGAAGTTCGTCCACGTGAAATTCCGGTAGAAAATTCCCGTGTTCCCATGGCGAGCGGTGTCGTTCGCAACATCGACGATCTGCATCGATCGATTCGACTCGTTGCCGACTGCGCGCGCTGCTCGTTTGAAAGTGATCAAAGAATCAACAGCATTGAAGCTACTACCACCACCTTTCTCGTACGTTCGTGCCGTTTTATTGAACGCTGCCGACTGGTTTTGCGTTTCGATCGGAACAGTTCGGATCACGGAAACGTCCGCGTTTCCGTCCGGAAGGACACGGATCACGATAGTCTCATCCGAATCGTTAACCGAGACAGGGACTGTAGTGGCCGATCCTACAGCTATGTGGCCCATAAAGCACGCCGATACTGCTATGAGGAGGACAGCGATGGCCACAGTCCGCATACAAATCTGTGAACGCTGCGGTAGGAAAACACTTACTGTCGGTTTTCGGCGGACGAGAAACCGATGCTATCAATCGACCGGTGGGGCAGATGTTCGGGAATAACGACGAACAGAAAGCTTCACCACAGACGTATCACAGATGTTTTTGTTCTTCCCTATTGTATATGGGTTCGATGCGTTCCTCCCGGATTCCCGTTGTAGGGATGATCGTACTTCTCACGCTCGCAGGGATACCTCCATCGGTGACCGCTCCCCTACCGTCGGATCAATCACAGAACGGTGCTGGAACGGTCAAACACACTGTCAACGGTGAGCTGTCGTATCTGTCGATAAACGGGTCGATCAAGCGCAACGACACCGTGACTCTGTCGCAGGACGTTGGTAGCGCCGTTGCGTTGGATACGATCAGGTTTGAACAAGAATACGCACTCACACGGATCGAAGCTGCTGACAAAAACGCGACCAACGAAACGGCGTTCGCTACCAACGAAATCGAAACGGTCGAAACACGGACCAAGGAGCTTCGAGAACGGCAGAACGATACAGTACAAGCGTACAACGCCGGGGAGCTGACCTCGGAGACGTTTCTCCGTGAACTGGCGCTGATCGCGACCGAAGCACGACGGACACAGGTACTAGCCGACTATCTCACTAATGCGGAAAATGACTCGCTCGCTCGCCAAGCGAACGATATTAAACAGGAATTATTCATGTTCCAAGGACCCGTTCGGACCAGAGTCCGATCGGCACTCGACGGCGATTCGAGCGCTCCAAACCGGTTTTTCGTTCGAACGTCCTCGGAGGGAGTGGTACTCGCAACGATCGACGAAAGTGACGGGGAAGCAACGTACGTGCGGGAAGCGTATCTCGACGGAGCGCGGAGCCGACCGGATGGTCCAAAAAATCTCAATGCGACGTATATGAGAGAGAAAGTGACCGAGCAGTACGGGATCAGTAAGGATTACATACAGGAGGAACTCGGGGTAACGTCGTTTTACCAGTATCGACTGTATCCCCCGGAGTACGCTTCGGAAGCCGGGATCAAACACTACGTCGATCGGGGGTCTGGAAACGTGGTTTTCGAACACCAAAAGGTCACGATCGAAGAGGAGCGAACGGTCGAGCACGAATCCCAAATGAGCCGGAACGAGGAGCTCGCACTCACACGAAAGACGACGTTCCCGGGGGGATACATGTACGTTCGCCTCACCCACCCGGATGAAGGAGAGCCACTCAACGGGACAGTCTCCGTCGACGGTCGAACGGTCGGCACGACAGATGAGGGCTCGCTGCTCATGCTCCAGCCGCCGAACGGAAGCACGATCACCGGCACTGTCGGTACCGAAAACGTCTCGGTCACCGTTGAGAACGACAACCGACAGCCACCGGCACCAGCCGAAAACCCGTGACGACGCCGGGAAACAGCACGGTTTGTCCACTCGAATTTCGATCGCTCGCGTAGATTTATCAACAAAGAGGTGACCAGCGAGTCGTGTGTCCGATCGTGGCGCGTCTACCGTCGTTGGGATCATCGTCCTCGTGGGGATCACGGTCGTGTTGGCCGGGGCGTTCGGCGCGATGGTACTCACACAAGCCCCAGCATCGGAGTCCCAGCAAGCGGTATTCGCGCTCACCGCCGACAGCGCAACCCAAACGATCACGCTCACCCACGAGAGCGGGGCCGACCTCACTCCGGAGACGCTCCGGTTGACGATCGCTGTCGACGGCGAGCCGATCGCTCACCAACCGCCGGTTCCGTTTTTCGCCGCGAAAGGATTCATCGGCGGCCCGACCGGCCCATTCAACAGCGCATACGAAGGTAACTGGACGGCAGGACAGTCCGCGAGTCTCCGGCTTGCGAGCACCAACACCCGATTTCGGCCGGGCACGGCGGTGAACGTTCGTCTGTACGCCGAAGACCGGTTGGTGGCGTCGCTCAAAACCCGCGCGTAGCAGCGTCACGGCGTTGCAACCGTGGTAATGGCGATTTCGGGACTGTGGGAGGGACCCATGAGGTGGTGTTCGAACTCCTCGAAACCCGCGCTCTGGAACATACGGTCGGCTTCGGATTCGTCATAAAAGAGCATGATCGCGTCGGCGAGTTTTTGAAACAGCGTTCGGGAGGGGTAGTTTGGACCGACGATGAGCACGCGTCCATCGGGTTTGACGACCCGCCGACACTCTTTGAGCGCCTCGACCGGTTTGGGCCAGTACTCGATCGAGCCGGACGACCAAACGATGTCGAACGTCGAATCAGCGAATGGAAGCCGTTCCGCGTCACCGCGATAGAATCGAACTGATCCCTGAGCTCCGAACTTCTGTTTCGCCTGTTCGAGTTGGTGAGTGCTCTGGTCGAGACCGTGGATCCGTTCGGTGTGTTCGAACAAACCTTCTGTCGCAAACCCCGTCCCACACCCCACGTCGAGCACGCTGTCCTCAGAGTCGATGTCGAGCAATTCGATGGCTTCGGTGCGCATCTCTTCGGTCCAGATGAACGCGTTCACCTCGTCGTACACCTTCGAGAGATACTTGTAAAATATCCGTGCACGAGCCTTGTGTTCGAGGATTCCCATACGATGGACTTGCTCGCACACCGCCATAACAGTGCGGATCGAGCACACTCTCAGAAATCGTTCCCTGTCGGGGGTATCAGTCAGTATACACGGACTACTTCGCAACGCCCAAATAGCCGCTAATCCAATCTCCTCACGATATAAGTATGGCCAGACCCGAGGTTCTGGATCGAATCAAGGAGGCCGAGGACGATGTCGATGAAATCGTGGCCGAGGCAGAAGCCGACCGCGAGGAAATCATCGCCGAGGCGCACGAACGAGCCGATGAGATACGCTCGGAAGCCGAACAGAAAGCGGACGAGCTGGCCGAACAGCGGCTCAGCGACGCCCGAGCGGAGATCGAACGCGAACGCGAATCGATCATAGAGCAAGGAGAATCCGAGCGTGAGGCCCTCGAAGCGAACGCGAGCGAGCACAAAGAGGAAGTAACCGAGGAGATCCTCACGACGTTCGAAGAGACCGTCCATGCTCAGACCTGAGCGAATGAGCCGGGTATCGGTGACCGGCTCTACCCAAGTGATGGACGAAGTGATCGAAACTATCCACGGAATGCGTCTGCTCCACCTCACCGACTACGATGGGACGTGGAAGGGTTTCGACCCGGGTGATCCGATCGAAGGAGCAGACGAAGCGTCCGAGAAGCTCGTCACCGTCCGGTCGCTACAGAGCATTCTCGACATGGACGAGGACGCCGATGCATCCGACCGTGTCGTCACCACCGACGCGCTGGAGAACGAACTCGAATCCATCAGGCAGTCGGTCAACGAACTCGACGACCAGCGGAGCGATCTGACCGACCAGCTGCGGGCGATCGAGGATCGCATCGAAATGATGGAGCCGTTCGCCACGCTGGGCATCGATCTCGATCTACTGTCCGGGTACGATTCGCTTTCGGTTGCGGTCGGTGAGGGCGATCCGACGGCGATCGAAGCCGCGCTAACGGAATCGGACATCACGGAGTTCGAGTTGTTCGAGGAAAACGGCGTCGTCGCCGTGTTCGCGCGCGTCGACGACGGAGTACCACGGGATACAAGCAGCGAAGAGCAAAACGCCGCGAGCGGTCGGACGTCGTCCGGCAGCCTTGAAGACCAGCTCGTAGGCACCTCGTTTTCCACCTACGACATCCCGGATGCGGACAGCGACCCGGAGCAGTACATCGAAGAGCTGCGACACGAGCGCCAACAGCTCGAATCCGAACTCGGGACGGTCGAAGACCAGCTCGATGAGATGCGAGCAGAACACGGCGACTTCCTGTTCGCAGCTGAAGAGGCACTGACCATCGACGTACAGCGCCAAGAAGCACCGTTGTCATTCGCGACGACCGAGAACGCGTTCGTTTCGGAAGGCTGGATACCCACCGAGCGATTCGGCGAGTTCGTCGAGACGCTTCACAGTGCTGTCGGGGACCACGTGGAGATCGACGAGCTCGAACGCGCGTCGTACAACGGTGACGGCCACCTCATCGACCGCGAGGACGTTGGGGGCACCCCCGACAGAGCCGATCCAACTACCGCCGTCGAAGGGAGCGAACAGGTCGCCCCCGATGGCGGTAGCGAGCAGTCGATGAGTAAGAGCGAGCCGCCCGTGGTACAAGACAACCCCGGACCGGTTTCGTCGTTCGAGGCGCTCGTCGACGCCTACGCCCGGCCGAAATACTCCGAATTCGACCCGTCGATCATCGTGTTCCTCACGTTCCCGACCCTGTTCGGGTTCATGATCGGTGATCTCGGGTACGGACTGCTGTACGCCGCGATCGGGCTGGCCATCGTCTCGAAGTCCGACGGCGTCGTTGCCGATCTCGGCCGGATCGCGCTGTGGGCCGGTGGGTTTACGGCGCTGTTCGGCATCCTGTACGGCGAGTTCTTCGGCTTGCACCAGCTCGGAGACGTTCTCTGGAAGGGCAAGCCACCGCTTCACAAGGGACTGATCCCAGCCTACGGCGAGTTCGCCGATCTGTGGCTGGTGTTGAGCCTCCTCATCGGGATGGTTCACATGACGTTCGGCTACGTGTTCGACTTCTATGAGCATCTCAGTCACGGCGCAAGCGACGCCATCCGCGAGAGCGGCTCGTGGCTGTTGATGCTGTTCGGGCTGTGGGTGTGGATCTTCGCCGGTACACCACCGGCCAACGTCGTGCCCGGATTCCTCTTCGGACCGGAATCGGTGTTCAACGGTAATCCAGTTTCGCTCGGATTCACTGGATTCTCCGAAACGATCGGAATGCTCGGAGGGGGTGCCTTCCTCATTGGGGTGGCGTTGGCCGCCACCACCGAGATCGCAGAGTTCATCGAGGCGGTGTTCCTGAAGGTGCTGTCCGACGTGCTTTCCTACACCCGGATCACGGCGGTGTTGCTCGCAAAAGCGGGGATGGCGTTTGCCGTCAACCTCCTCGTGTTCGGTGCTTACGAACACCACGGCGAGTACCACTTCCTCTTTTTCAGCGAGAAGACGCCCGGTGAAGTCCCTGCCGAAGAGATGATCTTCGCCGGACTTCTCAACGGCTCCGGCGTCGAGTTACTCCTCGGAGCGGTCGGTGGAGTGATCATCTTCGTGGCTGGACACCTCCTCGTGCTCGCGCTCGGGGTGACCAGTGCCGGACTCCAGTCCATCCGTCTCGAATGGGTGGAGTTCTTCCAGAAATTCTACGAAGGCGGCGGTGAGGAATACTCCCCGTTCGGGCACGTCCGTCGGTTCACGAGCAAGGAGTAAGCTACCTCGGTCGTCGTTTTAATTTGTGAATTTTGTTCCGATCGCTCGGAGTGGGAGCTAACTCTGTGTTTTTTCGTGTTATCCCGACGGGGGAACGAGACCCAGAAAAATATGACACGCACCCATATTTTCCGCTATAACCTTATGAATTATGGACTCGGCACTGATTACCACGATATCGGAGAAAATCGTTTGAGAAGCTTTATGGGTACAGTATAATTAGACCCAACCGTTCGGATACGAGCGAACCCAAGAGAATCCACTAAACCATGATGGAACTCCAACTCACCGCAGCGTTTCTCAATGCTATGGTACTGCAAGCAGGTGAATCTGCCGCCGCGATCCCACCCGCAACGGGTGCAGCGATCGGTTTCGGACTCGCAGCAATCGGGGCTGGCTACGCCGAGCGTAGCATCGGATCGGCAGCCGTCGGTGCGATCGCCGAAGACAGAGGCATGCTCGGGTACGGTGTCCTCCTGACGGTTATTCCGGAGACGATCGTCATTTTCGGACTCGTCGTCGTCTTCCTCCTCCAATAACCGCACCCGACTTTCCCTATCGATAACATGAGCCTTGATACGGTCGTAGAGGACATTCGAGAGGAAGCCCGCGCGCGTGCAGACGATATACGCGAAGAGGCAGAGGAGGAGGCCCAGTCGATCATCGCAGAGGCCGAGTCGGAGGCCGAAGAGATCGTCGAACAGCGCGAGCGCGAGGTCGAACGAACGATCGAACAAGAACGAGAACAGCGCCTTTCAAGCGCCAAACTCGAAGCGAAACAACAGCGCCTCGAAGCACGTCGTACCATCCTTGAGTCGGTTCGAGCATCGATCGAGTCGGAACTCACAACGCTCGAAGCGAGTCGAGAAGAGCTGACCCACACGCTGCTCGACGACGCCGCCGAAGAGTTCGACGGCGACGCGGCCGTCGACGTGTACGGCCGCGACGACGACGCCGAGCTGATCAAGTCGATCCTCGAAGACGAAGGGTACGACGGATTCACCTACGCTGGCGAGTACGACTGTCTCGGTGGCGTGGTCGTCGAAAGCGACAGTTCACGGGTCCGTGTGAACAACACGTTCGATTCCGTGTTCGAGGACGTTTGGGACGACAATCTGCGCGAGGTGAGCGAGCGGTTATTCGAAGCAAAGAATGAACACGACGGTTGATACGGCGAACTACGGTTACGTCACGGCGCGCGTTCGGGTCCGCCGGGCGGCCCTGTTCGATGAGGACGATTACCGCAAGCTCGTTCGCATGGGTCCGGGAGAGATCGCCCGGTTCATGGAAGAAACTGAGTACGAAACCGAGATGAACGCGCTCGGATCGCGTCACGACGGCGTCGATCTCATCGAGTACGCGCTCAACCGCAACTTAGCGAAGCACTTCGATGATCTGCTCACGTTCGCGGGCGGAGAGCTGTACGACAACATCGCGAGGTATCTCCGGAAGTTCGACGCGTGGAACGTAAAGACGGTCATTCGCGGTGTGTACACTGACGCCGGACAACAGACGATCGCGGACGATCTGATCCGTGCCGGGGCGTTCTCCGATGAGCTGTTGGATCAGCTCACGGAAGCGGGTTCGATCGAGATGGTGGTCGAGCAGCTGTCTAACACCATCTTCGGACCAGCGCTCGAAGAGGCCTACGCCGACTATGAAGAAATGGACGTGCTCGTCCCGCTCGAAAACGCGATCGATCGCGCGTTCTACTCGGATCTGCTCGGTGACGTTCCGGAAAACCCCTCGGAGCCGACGGCGCTGTACGTTCAGTTGTTGCGCGCTGAGATCGACTTCCGAAACATCCGCAACGCACTCCGGCTCGCGCGCAGCGGTGCGGACATCGATCCCAGCGAGTATTTCATCTCCGGTGGGCAGTTGTTCGAGGAGTCCGAGCTGGCACAGCTCACGACCAACGTGGGACAGCTCACGGAGTACCTTCGTCAAAGTTCCTACAGGAGTGATCTAGAGAATGCGCTCGACGACCTCGAAGAAGCGGACAGCCTCATCGAGTTCGAACGGGCTCTTGATCGGGCGCTGTTGGAGTACACGGACGCGCTAACGAACCGGTATCATCTGTCGATCTGTCCGGTAATCGCGTACATCCGTGCCAAAGAGCGCGAAGTCGATAACATCAGAGCGATCGCGCGCGGCAAGGAGGCAGGACTAACGGACGAAGAGATCGAAGAAGAACTGGTGATCGTATGAGCCACCAGGACACCAACGCAAGTCAGGAGATCGGCGTCATCGGAAGCCAAGAGTTCACCACCGGGTTCCGACTGGCCGGTGTTCGTCGATTCGAAACCGTTCCGGAAGAACAGAAATCTGAGGGTCTCGACGACGCTGTCGAGACGATGGTGAACGACGAGGACATCGGGATCATCGTGATGCACGACGAGGATCTCTCGTACCTTTCCAGACAGTTACGAACCGAGGTCGAAACGAGCGTCGATCCCGTGCTCGTCACGCTGGGTGGCGGGGCCGGGAGCGGTGGACTCCGCGAGCAGATCAAGCGAGCGATCGGTATCGACCTCATGGATGAGTAACGACGAGAGCGACAGGACCACAGGTACTGGAAGCCTAGATGGGACACGGCCCGGACAGCCCGGTCATCGTCGCTCGATGCGACACCACTGACCCTATCGAAGGCACCGATCATCAACGGAATCGATCACACACAGTCAATCCACGCGAACCAACAAACCATGAGTCAGGCAACACAGGAGCAGACCGTCAGCGATGACGGCGTTATCGAAAGCGTGAGCGGTCCAGTCGTGACCGCCACGGACCTCGACGCCCGGATGAACGACGTCGTGTACGTCGGTGAAGAAGGGCTAATGGGCGAGGTTATCGAGATCGAAGGCAACATAACGACGATTCAGGTGTATGAGGAAACCTCGGCCGTATCCCCCGGCGAGCCGGTGACGAACACTGGCGAGCCGTTGACGGTGGATCTCGGACCGGGAATGCTCGACACCATCTACGACGGCGTCCAACGGCCCCTCGACGTGCTCGAAGACCAAATGGGCGCGTTCCTCGACCGCGGGGTTGATGCGCCCGGTATCGACCTCGAAAAAACGTGGGAGTTCACACCGTCGGTCGAAGTCGGTGACGAGGTCGGACCCGGCGACGTCGTCGGAACGGTCGACGAGACGATCAGCATCGAGCACAAGGTGCTCGTTCCCCCGGATTTCGAGGGCGGTGAAGTCGAATCGATCGAAGCGGGATCGTTCACCGTCACGGAGGCGGTCACCACGCTCGATTCGGGTGAGGAGGTCACGATGCACCAAGAATGGCCGGTGCGTGAGGCTCGCCCGACCGTCGAAAAACAGACACCCACCACGCCGCTGGTGTCGGGCCAACGAATCCTCGATGGGCTGTTCCCGCTGGCGAAAGGCGGGACGGCCGCGATCCCGGGACCCTTCGGCTCGGGGAAAACCGTCACCCAACAGTCGCTGGCGAAGTTCGCAGACGCCGACATCGTGGTCTACGTCGGCTGTGGGGAGCGGGGCAACGAGATGACCGAGGTCATCGACGACTTCCCCGAGCTACCGGACCCCCAGACCGGCAACCCCCTGATGGCCCGGACGTGCCTTATCGCTAACACCTCGAACATGCCCGTCGCGGCCCGGGAATCATGTGTGTACACCGGCATCACCATCGCGGAGTACTACCGCGACATGGGGTACGACGTGGCGCTGATGGCGGATTCGACCTCGCGGTGGGCTGAAGCCATGCGTGAGATCAGCTCGCGGCTCGAAGAAATGCCCGGCGAGGAGGGCTATCCCGCGTATCTCGCCGCGCGTTTGTCAGCGTTCTACGAGCGTGCTGGCTACTTCGAGAACGTGAACGGCTCCGAGGGATCCATCTCGGTGATCGGGGCGGTTTCCCCGCCCGGTGGTGACTTCTCAGAACCCGTCACACAGAACACGCTGCGCATCGTCAAGACGTTCTGGGCGCTCGATGCTGATCTCGCAGAGCGTCGTCACTTCCCGGCGATCAACTGGGACGAATCGTACTCGCTGTACCGCAGTCAGTTGGATCCGTGGTTTGAGAACGAGATCGCGGACGACTGGTCGGAGACGCGTCAGTGGGCGATCAACACGCTGGACGAGGAATCGGAACTTCAAGAGATCGTCCAGCTCGTCGGAAAGGACGCACTGCCGGAAGACCAGCAGCTTACCCTCGAGGTGGCTCGTTACCTCCGAGAAGCATGGCTCCAGCAGAACGCGTTCCACGACGTGGACCGGTACTGTCCGCCGGAGAAAACCTACCAGATCCTCACGGCGATCAAGGCGTTCAACGACGAGGCGTTTGAGGCGCTGGACGCCGGGGTGCCCGTCGACGAGATCACCTCAGTCGACGCGGTCCCGCGTTTGAATCGTATCGCAACCACTCCCGACGAGGAGGCCGCGGAGTTCGTCTCCGACCTCACCGACGAGATCACGAGCCAACTTCGAGAGAAATACTGACATGAAAGAGTATCAAACGATCACGGAGATCAGCGGTCCGCTGGTGTTCGTAGAGACGGACGAACCGATCGGCTACGATGAGATGGTCGAGATCGAAACACCGTCCGGTGAGACCCGCCGCGGACAGGTGCTCGAAGCAGCCAGCGATCACGTAGCGATTCAGGTGTTCGAGGGGACTGACGGCATCGATCGAGATTCGTCAGTTCGCTTTTTGGGTGAGACGCTTAAAATGCCCGTCACCGAGGATCTTCTCGGTCGGGTGCTCGATGGCTCCGGACAGCCGATCGACGGTGGGCCGGACATCGTTCCCGACGAACGTCACGACATCATCGGTTCCGCGATCAACCCGACCGCGCGGGAGTACCCTGAGGAGTTCATCCAGACGGGAGTTTCAGCGATCGACGGCATGAACACGCTTGTTCGCGGCCAGAAGCTGCCGATCTTCTCGGCATCAGGGCTGCCACACAACGAGCTGGCGCTCCAGATCGCCCGACAGGCGACCGTGCCAGAAGAGGCCGCTGACGAAGACGAGGAAGAATCGGAGTTCGCCGTGGTGTTCGGCGCGATGGGGATCACCGCAGAGGAGGCAAACGAGTTCATGGACGACTTCGAGCGCACGGGTGCGCTGGAACGCTCGGTGGTGTTCATGAATCTGGCCGACGATCCGGCAGTCGAGCGGACGATCACGCCGCGTCTGGTGTTGACGACCGCGGAGTATCTCGCCTTCGAGAAGGATTACCACGTGCTCGTCATCCTGACGGACATGACCAACTACTGCGAAGCGCTGCGTGAGATCGGCGCGGCCCGCGAGGAGGTTCCCGGTCGTCGTGGCTATCCGGGATACATGTACACTGATCTGGCGGAGCTGTACGAGCGCGCCGGCCGCATCGACGGCCGGGAGGGATCGGTAACCCAGATCCCGATTCTGACGATGCCCGGTGACGACGAGACCCATCCGATCCCGGATCTGACCGGCTACATCACGGAGGGACAGATCTACATCGATCGGGATCTCCAGTCACAGGATATCAGCCCACCGATCAACGTGTTACCCAGCCTCTCGCGGCTGATGGACGACGGGATCGGAGAGGGGCTCACGCGCGAAGATCACGCGGACGTTTCCGATCAGTTGTATGCGGCCTACGCGGAGGGTGAGGATCTGCGCGATCTCGTGAACATCGTTGGCCGCGAGGCGCTGTCAGAAAGCGACAACCAGTATCTCGACTTCGCCGAACGGTTCGAAACCGAGTTCGTCGATCAAGGGTTCACTACTGATCGGGACATCGACGAGACGCTCGATATCGCGTGGGATCTGCTGTCGATGCTCCCTCGGTCCGAACTCAACCGGATCGGCGAGGACCTCCTCGAAGAGTACTACACTGACGACGAAGAGCAAGAACCAGTCGAAGCCACTGCGGACTAACCTAACGCACAGTCGTTTCCGATCTCCGTTTCCGATCTACTTTAGTTGATGAGTGATACTATTAGAATATGGAATGGTCTCGTGATCGAGGACTCGTCCTCCGGATGGCGGTGACGCTCGCGCTGCTCGGCGTCGTGGCGTGTGTCTTTTTCGGTATCGTGTACGGAGTCGTGGTCGTGTTCCTCCTCGGGATCGAAGTACACGGACTACTTCCAGCCGGAAGCAGCGTCTGGCTCGGTTTCCTCGTAACTGGACTCGTAGTCGGTCCCATTGTGTACTGGGAGTACGCCCGCGATCCGCTCGCGCTCCGGTTCGTCAAGACAGTTCCCCGACAGCCGGTATCGGAACGGCCGGACTTACTCCAACGAACCGTCGAACAGCTGGCCCACCACGCTGATCTTCCCGTCCCGACGGTGGTCGTTGCGGAATCGGAATTCCCAACGGCGTACACGAGCGGGCTGACGCCCGACCGGGCGACGATTGTCGTTACGAGCGCCCTCCTCGACACGCTCGACGCAACAGAGCGACGAGCGGTGCTCGCCCACGAACTCGCCCACATCAAACACCGCGACGTGGCGGTTATGACCGTTGCATCCGTGCCACTCGAAATGGCACGATCGATCAAGGGATGGGCAGACAGCAAACGGTACCGGTCGGGAGGAGCAAGCGCGTGGTACGTCGTTTCTGGTGTGTTTTGGATGCTCGGACGGCTCCTGATCCGAGCGCTCTCGCGCTACCGGGAGTTGGCAGCGGATCGAGGGGCCGTCACGCTCACCGGTTCCCCTGTGGCGTTAGCCAGTGCCATCACGAAACTCAGCAAACAACGCGGAGACATCCCCTCCGAAGATTTCCGGAGAAAACGGGGATCAAGCGAAGCGTTTTCGATCGTTCCCATCGACACTCCGGTCCGCGAACCCGTACGGATCGGGCCACGTGGTGAAAGACTGCCGCTCCACCACTGGTATATGTATTCTGTTCGGAAGCTAACGGCGTCCCTGACCAATACTCATCCACCGCTCGACTACCGCTTGGAACGGCTCCGAGAGATCGAAACGGAGCTGTAGAGGAGATCACAACCGTTCACGATCACGAGAAACATCCGCCCGTGAAATGGTCGGCTCGATACCGCTACTCCTGTCGTTTGAATAGGAACTTCATATCTCCCGCGAACACCTGTTCGTCGTCCTGGTTTCTGACGTCAGAATCGATGACCACCAGTCCGGCGTCGTTCCGGCTCTCCAGTTCGCGCCGATCGGTCACCTCAAACGTCGCCGTGAGCGTGTCACCGATAGTGACCGGGTTCGGGACGTCCATGTAGTTCATGCCCAGAAACGCGATCACGGTTCGTTCGACGAACCCACACCGTTGGACCAGCCCCGTGGCGATGATAAACGTCATCGGTCCGTGAGCAATGCGCTCGCCGTACGGTCCCTCCTCGGCATATTCGGCGTTCGTGTGGAGTTCGGTCCAATCGCCGGTGAGCATCGAATGCATCACGAAATCCGACTCGGTGATCGTCCGGCCCGCGCTCTCGAACGTCGTCCCCTCCGTCATCTCTTCGAAGTAATGGGGTTCGTAACTGTACGGCATAGCTCTATATCAAAACTCAACGATAAGTATGTATCGGACAGTAGAGCTCTGCGCGGCTCGTCAGCGTTACAGTTGGCCCTCGCCGGAAGTGACGAGATTGATGCAGACAGAAGAGGGCAGGCAAGCTGACGAACACGACCGCGAGCCACTGACCGAGAGCTCCTGATCGTCGGTCGCTGTGTAACCACTTGCTATGGCACCTAAAACAGCTCGACGTATATCTCATGGATAGCTGGGAATCTCTTCGGTTATCTCGGTCGAGAGCTGAATTCCTCGCGACGAAAAGATGGTGAGTAAATAGTAGTAATTATATGTTTATCGTACCTAAACTATATGTGAGCTCCCCATACGAAAGTCCGGTGCTGAGATATGGAATAGGTCTCAGTAGCGCTGCGATACTTGTGATCTTCGCGTTGTATTTTTTTGAAGGAACAGCGAGACTGATCGTATTAGGAATGGCAGTCATCGAAGCCGTGCTTATCCCACAATTCTTGAAGATGGCTGCCAATGAGTCGGTACAGTGAGGGACTCGTTCGAAGCTCCTGACTGTGTTTTGGTACCGCAGAATGGTGTGGTGGTGTACCGGAACTGATCGTGAACCACGGTATTCAGGGACGTCTTCGAGAGACCGAACGGAATCGGAGAGATCCAAGAGTGGCGGACGTTCGTTGAGCGTGATGGAACAACGTGGTCTTACTCGCTCTACCGTCCACTGTCGACGGTGACGTCCGGAAGCGTGTTCACACCAAGATCACGTGCCGGACGAAAACGTCACTCGAGCACGCCAGCGTGGAGTAAAGTCGGGCTGGAACCGCAGCAGGGGGTGGTTACTATCCGGTGTACTCGTGGTAACTGAGTTCGTGTTGTTTCATTTCGGTGCGCCGGCGTTCGAGGAACGCATACACCGAACCGTGCGGTGCCCCATCGAGGATCATCTCGGCGGCGCGACGGACGGCTTTCACCTCCTTGGGACGGCCGATGATACCGAGCGTCGTACCGTAGATGACGACCGACGCACCGGTGAGTTCCTCCATCAGTTCGCGTGTACGCCCGTCCTCACCGATGAGCCGACCCTTCTGTCGGCGAAGATCGTTCTTGTTTCGCGAAGCGGCGTCGATATCAACGACCTCGAACATCATCACGTCATTGTCGAGCAGTCGCAGGGCCTCCTTGGGACGGAACCCCCGTCCGATCGCCTTGACGATCTCCGGTCCCTTCAACCCGAGTACCGGGTCTCCGACTGTCTCGACGGCGACCGAACCGGTTTCTGAATCGATGTCGAGCCGAACCTCGGCCTTCGACTCGATCTCCCGCATCGTTTCACCGCCCTCACCGACGAGCACGCCGATGCGGTCCTGCGGAATCGTCACGTGCTGCATAGTTGTTGTAGTAGGGGATCACGTTTTAACCATTCGGTGGAATTACTGGCGCGGTGTGTCTTTGTACTTGTTTGCTGTCAGAGTAGTTACCAGCATCATACATGATGGAGAATATTATATCCGCGTGCTGGGACTGATCGGCTGCTCCCGAATCGAGATCAGAGAGGTCAGTCGTACGCCGTGAACGGGGCGGCGTCAGGAGTCTCCTCGTCGTGGACGACGTGCTCTAACAGTTCGTCGCCAGTCACGTCCACACCGAGCTGTGAGAAAAAGCGCGCGACGTTTTGACAGTCCCGTTTGAGGAACTCCCGGCTGTTTGGATGGTGGATAGTCACTGCCTGTCCCAGATCGATGACGTACAGCTCGCTGTCGTGAATGACGATGTTGTACTCGCTCAAATCGCCGTGTACCAGTCCGGCAGCGTACAGCCGTCGGGTGTATTCCCGGACGACTTCGTAGGCAGTCTGTGGATTCTCGATCTCTACCTCCGCGAGCCGCAGCGCTCGCGTATCGTTGCCGGCGTACTCCATTACCAGTACGTTGCGCTCGGTCGTGATCGGCTCCGGGACGCGCACGCCAGCTTCGTACGCCCGTTGTAAGTTCGAAAATTCTTTTTTCACCCACGACAGCACGACTTTTTTCTTATCGTTTCCGATCCCGGAAAACCGAGGATCGCCGTCGAGATACGCCCGCATCTGTTGGAAATCACTCGCATTGATGCGATAGATTTTGACCGCGACCGTCCTCGAATCCACCCGTGCGGTGTACACCGACGCTTCCTTGCCCGTCGAAACCGGTCCTCCAAAGGCGTCGATGTAGCCGTCCTGAACGAGTTTGTAGATCGCTGCAAACGTTGCGTCGTCGAACACCGACGCCTCCACTTTGAACTGATCGGCGTCCTTGATGCGTTTACGGAACGAAAGAAACTCCCGGTCTTGTTTCCGGGCGATACGATCGGACTCCGTGTCCGATACGTCGATTTCCTCCCACTCATCGCCAGGAGCACCGCTCATCTCCGTGTCGAGGAGCCCATATTCATCAGTCATGCGTTACCTCCCCCCTGTTCGACGAAACGGTGGTAAAAAGCCGGGGTAAGTGTCTCCGATAAACGCAGCGAATGGGAGCCAGTGAGAACACGGTTCCCTCACGAGGCTCGTTTACGCGATCAGCGCTCGTACACACCCGAGCGCGACAAAATGGGTGGAAAGTCATATTACATTTCCTGAATATGACCCTCCCGGCGGAGTTGATCGGCGTCTTGTTTGTCGTAGCGCCACGCGACATCGGCCTTTTCGTCCTGCCAATCCCACGGCTCGACGAGTACGACGTCATCTTCTCGGATCCAGATGCGTTTTTGCATCCGTCCCGGAATACGTGCCGTGCGTTCTTTTCCGTCCATACAGCGTACTCGCACTCGGTTCGCGCCAAGCATGTTCGTCACGACTGCAAACACTTCGTCCTCGTCAGGCATTCGCAAACTCTTGTGGCTCTCACTATCGCTCATGTTCCGTCTTTCGGCTGGCGGACGGTTAAGTCTCTCCCATCGCAGGGATCCCATTCATCGGACGGTCGCACCACACCACGTGTCAGAACGAGAGATACAGAAAAGGGCATGCCCGTGAAGATCCGGTGTATGATATACTACACCAATGATTTATACTGATGTAACTGATGAGTACAGTTAGAATGAGAGCAGTGGTCTTTCAAGGCCCGGAAGAACCGATGACGGTCGAAGATGTCGATCGTCCAGAGTGTGATGACGACGGGATCGTCGTCGAAACCGAGGCCTGTGGTGTCTGTCGCTCGGATTGGCACGCATGGAAAGGCGATTGGGATTGGCTCGGGTTGATGATGACGCCCGGCCTGATCTTCGGCCACGAACCGTGTGGCACTGTCGTCGAAGTCGGCGAAGAAGTCGAGAGCATCCGGGAGGGAGACCGCGTTACTGCCCCATTCAACATGAGCGATGGTACCTGCCGCCACTGTATGAGCGGTCGAGCGAACATCTGTGAACGATCCGTTCCGATGGGCTTTCTGGATTTTCAGCCCGGTGCGTACGCAGAGGAGTTCCCGGTGCGCGTCGCCGATCAGAACGCGATCACGGTGCCGGACGGACTCGATCCGGTCGACATCGCCGGACTCGGCTGTCGGTTTGCGACCGCATTTCACGGCGTTGCACACCGGGTAGACGTCGAACCCGGTGACACGGTTGCAGTGCATGGGTGTGGTGGTGTCGGTCTGTCAGCCATCATGACCGCGAACGCACTCGGGGGTCGGGTCATCGCCGTCGATCTCGACGACCGAAGTCTCGAAATGGCTGAACAGGTCGGCGCAGAAGAGACGATCAACGCCACCGAAGTCAAGGATGTGCCACAAACGGTCAAATCGTTCACGCCGAGTAGCCGCGGCGTGGAGGTGAGCGTCGACGCGCTGGGCATCACAGAAACGTGCCGGAACTCAGTTAACTCGCTCTGTAAAGGCGGGCAGCACCTCCAAATCGGGATGACCACTGCAGATGAAGGAGGAGAGGTACCGTTGCCAGTCGATATGATGGTCCAAGACGAGCGGGAGTTTTACGGGTCGTACGGAATGCCGCCACACGAATACGACGAGATATTCAGCATGATGGAATCCGGAGCGATCGATCCCGGACAGATCGTCAACGAAACGATCTCGCTGGATGAAGTCCCGGAGAAGGTCGCCTCAATGGACGAATTCGACACCGTCGGAATCCCTGTCTGTAACGAATTCTGAGACGGGCACTGGCACGGGCGTATCTGAGGGTTTATGGCGTGTTCGCCTGTTAGCGTGGATATGATCGATCGACTCGGTCGTATCGGAATCGTCGGGGTGATTATCATCGTTGCCGGACTGGCACTCACGGCACTTGTCGATCCTCTGATCGCTGGAGGAATCGCACTCGTACTTGTGGGAACGGCACTCGTCGTTCGGGGTGTGATCGGCTACGCGCTCGAGGCGATGGGAATGAGTGGGATGCTGTGAGTGTCAACCACTGGTCGGTTCACCGCGTTCCGGTTCGTGGTTCGCGCGGTGTTCGCTGATGAGCTTGTCAACGAGTTCCGACTTTTGGGATCGTCTGCGATCGCGGGCGCGTTCGTGCCATTCGTCGACGGCGGCCGATATCTCCCGTTCGCGCGCAACCGCTAGCTCGTCGATCTCTTGGATAGTCACCACCTCGGCGGGCGCGATCGGGATGTCGTGATCGAACAGCACCTCATCAGCGACATCGCTCAATCCGCCTTGTCGGAGGACGAGACGGGGTTCACAGTCGGCCAGCCGTTGTGCAGTGCTTTTTCCCGCTCCGCTAGCGTCCCGAAGGAGGATCACGTCGTCAGGGATCAGTCCGTACTGCTCGTCCGCGCGCTCGATCGCCCGCATGGTGAACTGATCGACGGTTTTCACCGGGACGAGACCCTGTTTCTCTTCAGAGACGTCTGCGAAATTAGAATGATCGATCTTCCAGAGCTCTTTGAGCCGTTCGAGTTTGCTATCGAGAGTGTCGATTTCCTCGCTTTGGCGTTCGATCGTCTGCTGGTGCTGTTCTGTTTTGCGCTCAAGTCGCGTGACCGCTTCGTTTTTACGGGCTTTCCGCCGTTCAGCGCGCCGGGCATCGCTCAGTTCTCGTTCGTACTCCGCGATGCGCTCGTCTTTCGAGTCGATCGTCTCTTCGAGCGTTTCGATGTGTGATTCGAGCCGCTCGATGCGTTCGTTCAGCCGTTTGATCTCTTTCTCTTCGGGCGAGCGTTCGGGGGACTCGTCGGTCGTATCCGTATCCGAAGATCCTTCGTCGTCTGTGAGATCGGCAACGACGGTTTCGACCGATTCCTCGCCTGCAACCACCCGTGCAGTAACCGCTCCTCGATCCAATCGTGCCGGGATCTTCTGCGCGATCCGTTCGAACTGATCTTCGTGGTCGTCGAACGCAAACAGCGCTGCGGCCATCGCGTCCCGTTCGTGGTCGTTGTCGTAGCTGTTCTCCCGCGTTCGGTGTTGTTTGCGATCGATAGGGAGATCTCGTTCAGGCGTCCACGCGGCGGCGTCGAAGCTCCGACGGATCTTTTCGACCGTCTCAGGGATCGGAGTCACGTCGGCAGCCACGACGATCGGCCGCCCGCGCTCGATGATCCATTCGATGACGTCAGCGGTGTCGCCGGTGCGCGTCGAGGACACGTCCAACACGGTGCCCCCGAGTCCGACGATAGCGATGCCGGTCGTCGTTCCGGGATCGATTCCGACGAGAACGTGGTCCCGTCGCTTGGCAAGCGGCTGGTACTCGATGCCATCGCGTCGTTCTCGTTCGATCTCGATGCGAACGTCGCCTGAACGCATCCGCGAGACGGGAAGCTCGTCGGGACGGCTCTCGACGGTGAACACCGCCCGGGAGAGACCGCCGTACTTCTCGGTTCGGTCCACCTCGAAATCGAGTCCGGCGTCTCGTAGGTCCGATTCGACATCCCGAGCAGTGGTTTTGACCGCGCCGTGAATCCGTCGGGTGTACCGATCCTCACTCCAGCCACCGTTGCCGGTCGATCGGCCGCGGGCGACCTTGACGGTCGTCGTATCTGAGAACGCACGCACCTCCTGTCCGACGTTTGCAGCCGCGAGACGCGCGGCGGCCTCTGCTTCCTTCATCGGCTTTTTCCCGTAGGGAACGCCGTGTCTGGAGGCGACCCGAGAGAGCGGTTCGGGTCGTTGGGCACCGGTGACCTGTACCAGCTTCGTTCCGGCCGGAAGCTCACGGAGCAACCGAACGAGGGCGTCTTTGTCCGCCGCCAGCTCGTAGGTGTTGTCCGTCGCAACGATGGCCGGCTCCTCGCGGTCGATCAGCCGGCGGAGTTTTCGAAACGACACCACATCACGGTCGATCTGTTCGCCGTCGAACGCGACGACAGCATACGAGGGCGCATCACCACGCACGTCGCCACTCTGGATGTCGACCCCGAACACGACCGCGTCGAGTGCACTCGCGCGGGTATTCACACCGTTCGCTATGCACACGGCGGACATAAATCCATGGCGCGACGCAACACTCGAATTTTAACGGGTCCCCATCCCGTTGGCCCGAGAAAACGCTAGCGTTCTCGTATCCGAACGTTACGAGTTCAGACAGACAGTCTTGGACCCGAATCCAGATCAGATTTCAACGAGTGTGTTCAATAACAAACTACGTTGGACCGAAACGCTCCTCGAAACGGCTTCGAACGCCGATCAGTAGATTTTCGTACCACCCACACCCTTCACGCTGGCTGTGAGTCCACGTCGTATCCCGACACCTCACCATCCGAGACCGCTCGATCATCGCTCCGTTCGGGGATGAGCCGTCGTTTCGAGTTGTAGACGACAAGCAGGCTGCTCACCGCCATGGCAGCGGCGGCAAGCAGCGGCGTGATCAGTCCGGCGATGGCGATCGGGATGGCGACCGCGTTGTACAGTCCAGCCCAAACGAGATTGTGTTTGATCCGCTGGCGGGTCGCGCTGGCCAGCTCGAAGATCGTCGGAACCGACGTCAATTGATCGTCCATGATGACCGCATCGGCGGCGTCGATCGCCAGCTCGGTGCCGCTGGCCACGGCGATCCCCAGATCAGCGCTGGCTAACGCAGGGGCGTCGTTGGTGCCGTCGCCGACCATCGTCGTCGTACCCCGCTCACACAGCCCGCCGACGATGGCCCGCTTCGATTCCGGACGCACACCAGCAAAGAGGTGATCGACCGAATCGTGCTCACCGAAGCGCCGCGCCAGCCGCTCGTCGTCACCTGTCAACACGACGATCTCCCGATCGTCCTCGGCCAACTCGCTCACGACCATCTCCCAGTCATTACGTGGGGTGTCGTGCACGGTGATAACGCCGCGAACGGTGCCGTTCCAGCCGACTGCTGTGGGATGGACGCCCGACTGATAGGCCGTCTCGACGGCGTCCTGTACGGTATCGGGAATCGTCCACTCCTTGGTATCGAAGGTGTCGGGATGACCTACGACCACGCACACGTCGTCGACGAGGGCAGAGACTGCGCGTTCATCGCGCTCGAACCCGCTGACCGACCGGTCGGGCGTCGGAGGCGCTGCCTCGTCGATCGCCGCGGCGAGTGGATGGCTCGCCCGACGTTCGACGGCAGCCGCTCGGGCGAGGATCTCCGATGGCTGCTCACCGATCACGTCAGCAACGCTCATTTCGCCCGTGGTGAGCGTGCCCGTCTTGTCGAACACGACGATGTCCGAATCGTCGATCCGTTCGAGAACGGAGTCGTTGAGGACGAGAATGCCGTCCGATGAGGCGTCACGAGTTCCGGCCGACAGCGCAAGTGGGGTTGCAATCCCGAGCGAACACGGGCAGGAGATCACCAGCACCGACACCCCGATCATCACGGCCGTGCTAACGGGAGCACCACTCAGCAACCACCCCCCGGTGGTACCGGCCGCCAGCAAGAGGACGAGGGGAACGAACACGACCGCAAACCGATTGACGAGTCGTTGTGTTCCCGAATCGCTGCTTTTGGTGTTCCAGAGGAGTTCGATGAGCCGATCGATCGTGCTGGTTCCGTCGGGACCAACTTCGAGAACCACTGTGCTGTCAGTCAGCACTGACCCGCCGAGCACACGGTCGCCGACGGTCTTGGTTTGCGGGATCGACTCGCCCGTGATGAGCGATTCATCGACGGCGGCCGTCCCGTCGACGATCGTTCCATCGATCGGTACGCGTTCGCCGGGTTTGACGAGCAGCCGATCGCCGGCCGTACACGCCTCCACGGAGATCGTTTCGGTGGTTCCATCCTCGGCAAGGCGGTGGGCATCAGTCACCCGGGATTCAGTGAGAGAGGATCGGTTCCCCAGCGCCGTTCGTTTGATCCGTGACTCGACGTGATTCCCGACGGTCACGACAACGAGCACCATGACCGCAACGTCGAAATAGGGATGACGACCGCCCATCACGTACGTCGCTATCGAGTAGAGATAAGCTGCCCCAACCGCGATCGAGACGAGCACGTCCATGTTAGGTTGGCCGACGCGAAGACTCACGTACGCGCCTCGGAAGATCGGATAGCCCAGTCCGAGCACGATGAGCGTGCTCCACACCGCGAGCGGAGCGAACACCATCGACGCCATGGTTCCCCCATAGAGAAAGCTCTCCTGGTAGATCCCGAGGTTCACCGGATAGATGAACAGCAAATACGGGAACATCACCGGCATAGCAAGTATCACCGAAATGATCGCGCGGTACCGACCGAACTCCAGTCGATTTCTGAGCGAGCTATCCTCCTCGTCGGGCGCGCTGGCGTGATACCCGAGCCGACTCACGGCGTCCGACAGCGATGCTTCCTCGATCGTGTCTGGATCGTACACCAAACGGACCATCTCGGTCGCATAGCTCGCTTCTGCTTCGTAGATGCCGTCGGTTTCCGTCGCGAGCAGTTCGATGAACCCCTCACAGGTTTTACAGTGCATTCCATCGACCGAACGGTACGCTGTCTCCGCATCGTCTGCACCGGACGGAACGGACGAACCAGTCGAGTCCGCAGCAACGCGTTCTCTGATATCGTCGACCGACACCGGAATCGAATCCGCAGCCTCTTCGGACTCCGATTCAGTGTCATCGATCAGTCGGGCGATTTCCCGACAGCCCCGACAGCAAAACCGCTCCGTTCCGTCCGCGGTCTCCTCAGTGATTGGCTGGCCGTCGATTTGTAGATCACACAGTGAACAGGTTGACATGATTGGTGTCAGTGCATCATCTGATCGAGTGGTTGATAGAACGGGATATCAGGCATCGGGAGTTCGATGCCAAAACGCATGAATCCCATCGTGAGTAACACGTAGCCCAGCGCCACGAACAGCACCCCGAGACCTCGGTGAACGACCTGTCGCTGCCGGGAGCTCACTGATTGAATGAGTGTGCCATAGAGGAACACGGTGGGGACAGTGCCGAGACCGAGCGCACCGAGTGCGAGCGCGCCGTACACCGGTGATCCCTGCGCGAAGGCGTACAGGAAAGCAGGATACAGCAGCATACACGGTAACAGCCCGTGAAGCGCACCGAGACCGACGATACCGACGCCGTTTACCCATCGATCGATCCGGGTGGAGATGAGCGTGTAACTCCGGGCGAACAGCGAACCGACACCGGCTTTCGAAACGACCGCTTCGACAGAACCTTGCCGGTAGCCCCCCAGCCGTGTCGCCCCCATGACGATGATCATGCCACCGACGAGGACGCCGACACCGCCCTGTACGGGGGTGATCACGCCCGCGAGGCTGACGGTTTCGTACAACAGCGCGCCGAGCAATCCGAACACGAAACCCAGCGTCGCGTATCCAACCGTCCGCCCGAGATTGAACAACGCGTGTTGGCGGACTTCATACGACGTGAGCGCGCCCTCCCATCGGTCGTCCGTCTCCATTCGCTCGGCGTACGTCGTCACGAGCGGGCCACACATGCCGAGACAGTGCGCTCCGCCGAACAACCCGATCGAAAGGAACACGAGAAGATCGTATTCTCCGCCAACGCTCACCGCGGGAAGCACACCGGGTCCCATCGCTAGAGATTGACCGACGACATCACCAGAATGCAACGCGTTCTGGTTAGCAGCCAGAAGTCGAAGGCCACTGGCGACAGCGAGGGACAGCGGGGTCATTGATTTTGTGGACGTAGGAACGAGTCGCAATTACGCGTTGTGGTTCAACACCCACTTTTTTTGCGGGAGGGTGCGCCTTGCGCACCCTCCCGCAAAAAACCTGGACTAAAAAAAGCCGCGAGCTTCGCTCGCGGTGAGTGACCTGCCCGCACCGCTCCGCGACCGCCTCCGCCGACTCTGTTATTCTCAGTCGTCTGCGTGGACAGCTGGCGGTTCACCGACGACGCATGCGACCTCGGGATACTGCTGGCGCAAGCCATCGAGATCCCCATGCTGGCGATAGTGACAGTACGCCGCCAGCGTCGTGACGAACGTGGCGGGCGCACTCGTTGCGTCCGGTTGTTCAGTCATCTCGGCTGGCTCTCGATCGCTTTTGGGTGTATACACCGACTGGACGATGGTGCCGTCATGCTGTTCGTGGTAGCGCACGCGGCCACCGTTCTCGAACCAGCCAGCGACGACCAGCTCCTTTGCCGCGTCGTAGCGCGTGACGTTCGCAATACCGGGGAGGTCGTCGTACTCCATTTGTGACTGGCCAAGCCCGGCCGTTGCCAGTATCTCCTCGATCTGCGTGGCGTGCGCAGCCCGTACTCCGACAGGGCCGACACCACGTTCCTGTCTCCACATCCACAACGTGGTACAGCTCAGCCTTCGAGATTTTCCCCCGATCCGCCACGGTCGAGAGGTTCACCGACTCGCCAAGCCGATCCCAAAACTGAAATACCGGCAACGTCATCTCGTTTGCCCCACGAGCGCAGTTCCCGCGAGCGTAGCGAAGCGGAGCGAGCGGCTTTTTTTGGTCCTCTCAGATGGACGAAGTCCATCTGGGAGCCTGCAAGAGCTTCGCTCTTGCAATGCAGATTTTTTGCGGGAGGGTGGCGCAGCCACCCGAGCGGAAAATAGGTGTCTGGTCACGTTTCTGATACGATTCGACACCGTTACATGTCTCTGCTTCGTTCCCAGTCATGGGTGTCTCTTGCCGCTGAGAACCCCAGCGTCGGGTGCCTCTTACACCCGGCGCGTTTCAACGAATGCGCACGCCAACGGGCGCACTGGCGTTCTCATTTACTCTTCGTTACCCCATCACGTATAAAGGTACTGATGGAATCAGTAATGTTATTTTGTACTAACAACTGTTTCACCGACGGTTACGTCGTGTCGCACTCGAAACGATCGTCGGACGGACGTTCCCTCGACTTAATTCACAATCGTTTCTGAGCAGAGGTAGTAAGCGGTGCGGAGCGTTGCGGAGGCGGTCGCGGAGCGGTGCGGAGGCGGGAGATGCAAGTGTAGTCACCGCGAGCGCAGCGAGCGGCTTTTTTTAGTCCAGGTTTTTTACGGGAGGGTGCGCCTTGCGCACCCTCCCGTAAAAAAAGTGGGTTTACAGCAACTCACCGGTAGCGACCCGAACGACTGAGCCGCCGACTTCGATGCTGTGTTCGTCCGCGCGCAGATGGAGCAACGACGGGCGACCCATCTCATAGCCCTGTTCGACGCGGAGCGCCACGTCGTCAGTCCCCTGTTCGACCAGATAGCCCGCGAGACAGCCGTTTGCACTACCCGTAGCAGGGTCTTCTGGCACGCCGTGATAGGGAGCGAACATCCGTGCTGCGAGATCGTTGTCGTCGTTGCGTGGCTCATCACAGAAGATGAACACGTTCTTTGCGTCCCTCGATTCGACGAGTGCGTCGTAGGCCGACCGGTCGATGGTGGCGGCTTCGAGCGCACTGCGGTCGGTGAGGGGTACGACGATCGTCGGAAGCCCCGTCGAGACGATCTGAACAGGCTGGTCAGCCGACAGCTCGTTAGTAGACAGCGACAACGCAGCCGCAACCGGTTCTCGATCCAACTGCTCACCGAACTCGGGTTGCTGTTGGCGCATCCAGAGCGTCTCCCGCTCGCCGTCGTGCTCGCTCCGAACCGGAATCGTTCCGACCGGAAGATCAAGGGCGATCTCAGCGTCTCGATCACCATCTTCCGCGGTTCGCTCTCGGAGAACGGCTGCCGTTCCCAGCGTCGGATGGCCAGCAAAGGGGATCTCTTCGGTGGGGGTGAAAATACGCACGTCGTACCCACCGTTGGCGTCAAACGATTCGATGAACGTGGTCTCGGAGTAGTCCATCTCCGCGGCGATCCGTTGCATCGTCTTACTGGACAGCTCACCACGGCTTTCGACCACTGCGAGTTGGTTACCGGCGTATCGGCGCTGGGTAAACACGTCTACGATGTGAAAACGCATACGAAGATTGCTCACCGGATCAGGAAAAGCGTTGATAGCCAATGGGAAGTAGTGTCACACCCCACGACCGGACAGCATTCACTCATCGGGAAACGGAACCTCGATCTCTTGGCCGTCGTCGGGAACGAACGTCTCGCCGTCGAACGCCTCACGGGCCTCGTGTTCGAGTCTATCGACGGCACCGCCGTAGCGGGTCGAGACGTGAACGAGCGCGAGCCGTTTCGCGCCGGCTCGGCTAGCTACGTCTGCTGCCTCTCGGGCGGTGGCGTGATGAGTCTGTTGGGCGCGGGCAGCGTTATCGTCGGCGAACGTCGCGTCGTGAATCAACAGATCGGCGTCTCTAGCCTCCGAAACAGTCACATCCGTCGGTCGGGTGTCCCCCGTGTAGACGAGCCGACGACCGGGACGAGGCGGACCGACGACCTGTTCAGGATGGACGACCGTTCCGTCCTCCAGTTCGACCGAGTTGCCGCTGTGAAGTTCCCCGAACTTCGGGCCGACGGGCACGCCGAGCGCTTCCGCCGTTTCACGGTCGAAGCGCCCCTTTCGCTCGTCTTCGATCAGTGCGTAGCCGACCGACTGGGTGCGGTGGTTGGTTCTGAACGCACGGATCTCGTACTCTTCACCGCGGACGACGACCGATCCAGGACGAGCTTCGTGGACGGACACCGGATACGCGGGATCCGTGCCAGCAACCCCGAGCAACGACTCGATAGCGGGTTTCGTTCCGGGCGGCGTGTGGACCGCGAGCGGTGATTCACGGTCGTTGAAATCCCACGTCTGACACAACCCCGGAAGACCAAGAATATGATCACCGTGGAGATGCGTGAGAAACACGTGTGACACGTCGAATCCCGTTTGATATCGCATCATCTGGCGCTGGGTCCCCTCACCACAGTCGAAGAGAAACCGCTCGCCCGACCGTCGAACCAGTATCGCGCTGGTGTTGCGCTCGGCCGAGGGAATCGCTCCGCTCGTCCCGAGAAACGTCACGTACATACATCTACTGGCCCTGCCCGCCGGATAGCCGCTTCGAAACGCAAAAACCGAACGCCGACCGTCCCGCGATCGAGGAATCGACCGATTCTTACCCGTTTGGATCGAGGGATGGATATGGACGCGCCGCTGTGGATCGAGACCCACCAGCCTACCATCGAATCGCTTCCACAGCAGCAGGTGCGTGATGAACTGTCTCGTGTCGTCGACGAACCGATGAATCTCATCCTCGCTGGACCCAAGGGGGCCGGGAAGACCGCTGCCGTTCGGGCGCTCGCCGCCGAAACCCACGAAGATCCTGCCAACGATCTCATCGAGATCAACGTTGACGACGTGTTCTCTCGGACGAAAACGGAGATCAAAAACGATCCACGGTTCGCGCCGTTTCTCACCGGACGAAGCCGACTCTCGAAACGGGAGATGATCAACCACGTGCTCAAAGAGTCGGCAGGGTATGCCCCCGTCACGGGAACCTACAAGACGATCCTCCTCGATAACGCCGAATCGATCCGCGAGGATTTCCAACAGGCGTTGCGTCGGATCATGGAACAGCACCACCGCACCACCCAGTTCGTCATCACCACTCGTCAGCCCGCAACGCTGATCGGGCCGCTTCGATCGCGGTGTTTCACCGTTCCTGTGCGTGCGCCGACACACGACGAGATCGTGACGGTGCTGGACAAGATGCTTGACGCCGAAGGTGTCGAATACGACGGCGACGGTGTCGAGTACGTTGCTGGCTACGCCAGCGGTGATCTTCGCCGGGCCATCCTCGGTGCTCAAACCACCTTCGAGGAACACGGCGAAGTAACCATGACGGCAGCCTACGAAGCGCTCGGGGAAGTGTTACTCACAGACACCGTCGAAGAAATGCTCAGCGCCGCTGAAGACGGGCAGTTCACTGACGCACGAAACGCGCTCGATGACCTCCTCATTGAGGACGGTTACAGCGGTACGGAGGTGCTGTCGGACGTGCTGTCGGTCGCGCGCTCGCGATACTCGGGGCAAAAACGCGCCGAGATCCACCGTCTCGCCGGGGAAGTGGACGCAGAGCTTACCGAAGGAACGAACGACCGACTCCATCTCGCGCGACTACTGGCCGAACTCGGGCGGAACGGATAGCTCCCAACGACGTGGGCTGCCACACCGATTCGGTTCACTCGGACTCGTATTTCACGGTTTTGGTCCAGGTGTTGATCTGTTCATCCTGGCCGGAGTCTTTGTCCATCAGTTGGACGGTCACTTGGAGTGGTCCTTGTTTGTACCGTTGGAGATCTGATGGTTCGATACCGATCGTATATGCCCCGTTTGGAGACGGGGTAAGCACATCCGTCTGTCCGAACGGTTGCCCGTTGATTTTGACTGAGAGATACGGATCTCCGTTACCGTCTGGATCTCTGTCTGGCAGCCGTGTATCAGCCTTGACCGTGATGTTGAAATCAGAGACGTACCCGTTGCCGTTCCGATCGGTGGTATCCACGATGCTCAACCCTCCTGAGGCAGCCGTCCGGGTTGCTTCCGTGGTCGTGGTCGTTTGCGTCGTTGGCGTGGGGGACGGTGTTGCTGTCTCTGTTGGCTGTGTCGTCGTTTGGGTCGTCATCTGCGTCGTCTGTGTCGTGGTGTCGGGAACCTGCTCGGTCGTCGTCGGTGTTTGCTTCGGAGCAGGCGTCGACGCACTGCTACTCTCATCGCCAGTGTCCGATAACGCGTCAGTGCCGGGGAGGTTGATCCCTGCTGCGATCACAGCCCCGATCAACAGAAACAGCACCCCTGCACCGATGAGCACAACTTGTAATATCCGTTGACTCTGGTTGCTCGTGGTGTCTCTTTCTCTTCCCCGTGGACCTCGTCGTCGGCTCATTCGGTTTCCTTTTGGACTCATCCCGTATCAGCGCATCGTTGCTTAGCCAGTCATAAACGGGACGCAAACAGCGATCGCTACGTGCCAGTCCGTATGGAGCTACGAATGAATATAATCGGGGGCGGGAGATGGGAGATGCGTCGGCGTCGGGTCCGTGGGAATGGGCCCTGCCGGATTCGAACCAGCGATCAATCCGTTATGAGCGGATCGCTTTGACCAGACTAAGCTAAGGGCCCTCTGGATGGTTGTTTTCGGTCTGATGTCTTTAACGCTACGGTGCTAGCGCTACTCCACTCGCCTCTGATAGAGCACGCGCCCGGTCATGCCCATGACCTCGGTGTCGCCAGCGAAGACAGTCGTACGTGATCGAATGAGCCCGAGATCATCATCCCACGGCTCTTTATCCATGACTTCGGTCCGTACCGAAAGCGTGTCTCCGGGACGAACGGGTTCGTTCCATCGCAACTCATCGACGCCGACGGCTCCCATCGCGCGCGAATCGTCTGGACTGTTATCGACGAGCATCCGCATCGTCATCGCTGCGGTGTGCCACCCACTGGCGACGAGTTCACCGAAGATCGACTCTTCGGCGGCGGACTCATCAACGTGGAACGGTTGGGGATCGTACTGCTCGGCGAACGAGACGATCTCCTCTTTTTCGACGGTGTAGCTGCCGAACTCCCGTGTTGTGCCGATCTCGATGTCTTCGTAATACCCGGACAGCATACCTGATTTCCGGTGAGCAAATGGATAACGCTGCTGTGTCGATCCCGTGTCGGCGGGACGGTTTTGCGTTCACGAGACCAATCGGAGCACATGGACCCCGACTCAACGGTAGACGACGAGCTAGACGGGACGACGGACACGAGACCGGAACTGGCGGAGGACTTCGACGCGCATCTCCGGGCTGGAGCGGCGATCTACAACGCCGGGGAGTTCCACGCGGCCCACGACGCGTGGGAATCGGTGTGGCTCCGGTTAGAGTCGGGTCCCGACCGAGATCTACTCAACGGACTGATCCAGTACACCGCGGCGGTGTACCACGCCGATCAACGCAACTGGGAGGGTACGACAGGGCTTGCACGAAGCGGACACGAGTACCTCACCGGACTGGGATCGACCCACCACGCGGTGGCACTCGATCCACTCCGTGAATACCTCACGGCGTTGGAACGGGATCCAGAACGCATCGAGCGTCAGCCACCAACAAAGATCGTCGTGGCTGGTGAACGAGTGCGGCTCGAAGCGCTCCCGTTCGGAGCGCTCGCCATCGCGGCGCGCGTGCTTACAGAAGAGCACGAGGGGGATACAACACTGATCGAGCGCGCGATCGAGTATGGTCGGGCCGATCTCGAAGCGGGACAAGCGACGAGTCCGTTCGTTACGCTTCTTGTCGATATCCTTCGGAGCGACGGTATCACACGCGACACCGCACGCCAACGGTTATCTGAGCACGTTCGTCGTCGAACGACCAAGGAATCGGACGTGAAAGGCCTGTTCGAGTGAGAGGGGTTAACTCCGGGGTTCGAGTTCGGCGTGGTCGGCGGAGTTGTCCTGAGGGCTGTAGCCGAGTCGTTCGCGAGCGCGATCGATCGAGTAGTATTTGCGGTCGTTGTCGGAGATACCGTACACGATCTCATAATCGACATCAGCAGTGATACAGCAGTCAAATAGGTGAGCGCAGTCCCGGTAGGAGAGCCACATTGCTTGTCCACGCTCGTAGTCGATGGGGGGATGATCTTTGGTGAGATTGCCGATTCGGACACAGATGACGCTCAGATCGTGCTCATCGTGGAAAAACCGGCCGATGATCTCACCCGTAGCTTTGCTCACGCCGTACCGGTTCGATGGCCGGGGGAGTTCCGTCCCATCGAGCCTGTAATCATCACTACTCCGGTAGATATCGGGTTTGCGCTCGGTTTCATAATGCCCGACGACGTGGTTCGAAGAGGCGAAAATGACCTTCTCGACGCCAGCATCGAGTGCAGCCTCGAAGATGGTGTGCGTTCCATCGATGTTGTTCGTCAGCACACTGTCCCATGCGGCTTCCGGACGGGGATCGCCGGCGAGATGAACCACGACATCGATACCGGTCATCGACTCGCGGACGCGACTGGCATCGGAGAGATCGGCCGCGATGTACTCGTGATTCGTAACGTCGTACTCCAGATCGGAACTAGTGCCCGTCTCCGTGGGAGGCGGCTCCCGATCGAGCAATCGCCAGTCATACTTCTGTCCGAGACCACCGAGGATGGCACCCCCAACCCGACCCGCGGCCCCTGTGAGCAACACCGACGTAGCCATTCACACGACAAAAGGAGGGTTAACAGTAAGAATCGTGCGGTTTGAGTGGCTGCTACAGAACGTGAAACATTCACGAGAGAGTCAGTAGCGAACGAATCGAGCTATATCAGTTCGATACCAACCGTGCGAACGCGAGCGAGCCAGAGATGTTCTCGATGTAGGCATCGACGACATCACCTTCGTTGGCCCCCGGCACGAACACCGTATACTCTCCGCGCTCGGCGACCCCATCACCCTTTCGTCCAGTGCTGACGATCTCAAGCGTGTAGGTGTTGCCTTCCTCGATCGCATCGCGCTGTTGGGTTTGAGTTGTGCTCCGGCGGCGTTTCGAAACCGGACGGAACGCGCCACAGGCGTCACACCTGAGCATCGGCGTACCATCCTCGGTCACGAGACGGGTATCGGGTAGTCCACACTCCGCACAGAGGACGTACACGTCGACATAAGAGTCGATCGCCGAATCGAAATCGGAACCCGAAAAGGTGCCGTTGTATCGGCCTACGCCGTCGTCGAGTTTGCCGTTCGTCCCGAGATCGCGTTGGATGAACCGGTGAAGATGATCCGGCGATCGAGACACCGTCTCGGCGATATCTTCGAGATTCGTCAACCGAGTGAACGCACCGTCTTTCTGTGCGCTGGCATTGGGTACCGAAAGACGTTCACCCTCTGATTGGATGTCCGGAACCGCATCCATGGCTCTATCGAGGCTCGATTCGTAATCCATACATGATAGAAGGACCTTGAGCCGTAAACCCGTTGCGAGATACACCGCCACATGGGGGGTATGATTCGAATCAAGCTCGCATCCGGTGGATCAAAATCGGGCGGCATTTAGTGACGGGAATACGAACCCCCCTATGGACCCGACGGACCGCGAAACGGCCTGTTTCGAGGCAGGCGTGAAATTCGGGGCGCTCTATCATCAGTTCGCCGGCACCCCGGTTAGTGCCAAGAACGCGGACAGTCTTGAAACCGCGATCGAGGAAAGCATCGAAAACCAACCCGGCTGTAGCGCTGTGTCGGTCGACATTCACACCGACAAGCTCGAAACCACCCGTGGGTACACGGAACTCACCGGGGAGTACATGGACGTCACGCTCCGTATCGAGTACGCCGACTGTATCGTCCACGCCGAAATGGAGATGGAAGACGGCTACCCCCTCATGCGCGTCGTCGACATCGTCGAGGAGTAGCTGACCCTGATCCACGATCACTTACCGACAACTGGATAGAACGGTCTTTTATTTCACTTTCGGTCTCGGGCGGGCGTTTATACTCACCCGGAATAAACCGCCTACCATGAGTCAAACGACCCTCGACGACGACGAGCTGTTCGGAGAGGCAGCGAACGAAATCCGGACCGACGTGGAGTCGAGTTTAGCGACGGCCCGGGAAGCACTCCCCGACACCGAATCGATCTGGACCGTCGAGGCCGACAACAGCCTTGGAGTGCTCAATGCCCTTCACTCATCGCTTGAGACGGGTGACGCCACGACACACCTACGAGACGCCAAGAAGTGGTATACGATGGGCAAACGGGCGAATGCGTTCGACGACGCTGACGATCTCGATGCGGAGATCGAACAGCTCGAAACCATCGTCGAGGATCTCGAAACCGCACACGAGCAAGTCGGTGATCTCACACGCACGATTCCGGAGTTACGAAACATGCTCGAATCGGTCGATACCGACGAGGAACGCGACGAGTCGGATTAGAAACGAGTGTGCCGGGTGATCGATCCGGCTGGGACGACTGAAATCCCGAGCATAGCGGATCGAGCCATTACCAGCGTTCGGGCTGAGTAAGCCCGCGTACCGATACCGTCTCGATCAGTTCGACGAGCGCGTCGGCAGCTTCGTCTAACAGCTCCGCGCCGAGTGTGCCATCCCCCCGCGAGGGATCACCAACGACGCCATTTTCAGTGAATTCCGCGGAATCGTACGCGAGGTTCGTTCCGGACTGCCACTCACCCCAGTGGTCGGTACCGTTTTCCGTCGCTTCCTGAAGTCGATCGTCGTGTATGAGTTCCGACTGGAGGTGACTGATGAGAGAGGTTTCGAGCGTTCCGCCATGTCCCATTCGACCGGAAACGGCTTCGAACCACGTGAACGGAACTACGTATGCGGCGTTGTGTCGAGAGATCGCAGCACAGCACTCCCGAAGCGCATCCACATTGCCACCGTGGCCGTTGACGACGACGACACGGTTGAAACCGTGATGGATGAGGCTCTCGATCGTCTCTCGAACGTATCGCCGGAACGTCTCTTCTGTGACCCACAGTGTGCCGTTGAAATGCCGGTGCTCCTCCGCTACCCCGACCGGAATCGTCGGCCCCACCACGAGATCGCCGTCGTAGTGCTCATCCGCGGTCTCGGCGACGGCGGATGCGATCACCGTGTCCGTCCCGAGCGGTGCGTGTGGACCGTGCTGTTCGGTCGAGCCGACGGGAAGCAACGCGAGATCGGTGTCGGCATTCTCGACATCTGTCCAGGTGCTCTCCGAAAGCTGCATATCACCCCAAGGGGGCACAATAGATTTAAACGAACGGGACAGCCGTCCCCCGGAATGGTCGTTTCCTAACAGTATCTTTCATATATTTGGTGTGCTTGGTAGATCATCGATCGTTTGCCTGCGTCCAAAAGCTGTTCGTCGGTCGCTATTGCGGAGAACGATACCGGTTAATGACGATCTCCCCTCCGCACAATGGATGGCCGAAACGGACATTCAGGAACTAGTAACCGAAGCGGAGTGGCGATCGGCGTTCCCGGTGATGCGACAACTACGGACCCATCTCGATGAAGAAGCGTATCTCGATTACGTACGACAGATGACGGCAGAGGGCTACCGGCTGTTCGCCCGCCTGGTAGACGGCGAGATCGTCGCGCTCGCCGGAATTGAGATCCAAGTGAACATGTATTATGGTCGTCACGTATGGGTGTGTGAACTCGTCACTGATAGTGATCACCGGTCGTCGGGCCACGGACTGGCACTGTTGCGGTTCGTAGAAGAGTGGGCCGACGAGCAAGGGTGTGAACTCGTCGCGCTGTCCTCTGGCGTGCAGAGAACAGATGCACACCGGTTCTACGAAGAGCGGGCCGACATGGAACGGGCGAGCTACGTGTACAAACAGCCGTTGCGATGAGAATCAGTCAGTCGTCGGCTCCGGTTTGAGCCTGTCGCTCCGTGGCCCGATCGATGAACTCCTGTGGGAGATCGTCGATCTCGCCCGCTTGGACTCCCCAGAGATGGGCGTACAGCCCATCGGTGTCGATCAGGTGCTCGTGTGTGCCTCGTTCGACGACCCGTCCGTCTTCGAGGACGAGAATGCCGTCAGCGTCTTTGATCGTCGAGAGCCGGTGTGCGATGGCGAAGGTGGTCCGGTCTGCCGTGAGCCGATCGAGGCTGCGCTGGATGAGCATCTCGGTTTCGGTGTCGACGTCGCTGGTCGCCTCGTCGAGCACGAGTATCTCTGGGTCTTTGAGGATCGCTCGCGCGATGGAGATGCGCTGGCGCTGGCCGCCCGAGAGTTTCACACCACGTTCACCGACCATGGTGTCGTAGCCCTCCGGAAGGTTCGTGATGAACTCGTGGGCTTCTGCGGCCTTTGCGGCCGCCTCGATCTCCTCATCGCTCGCATCGAACGCTCCATATGCGATGTTCTCACCCACCGAGCCGTAGAACAGGAACGTGTCCTGACTCACATAGCCCACGTGTCGGCGGAGACTCGGGATGGTCACATCCCGAATGTCCTGGTCGTCGATTCGGATCGCACCCTCGTTGACGTCGTACATCCGGAGTAGGAGCTTCAACACGGTTGACTTTCCCGCGCCCGTCGGTCCGACCAACGCGACCGTCTCGCCGCCATCGACCGTGAGCGAAACGTCTTCGACGATCGTCTCCTCGTCGTAGCCGAACGTCACGTCGTCGTACTCGACAGCACCGTCTGAGATGGTGAGTTCCTCGGCCTCGGGATCCTCAACGATCCGGCTCGGCTCGTCCATCAACCCGAAAATCCGGGCTGAAGAGGCGTACGCGCGCTGGTACATGTTGATGATCTGTCCGAATTGGGCCATCGGCCAGATGAACCGCTGGGTGTAGAGGATGAACACGACGAACTCGCCTGCCAGGAGTTCTCCGGTGAACGGACCGGGAGCCGTTCCCGTCGTCTGATAAGAGAACACCCAGTATCCCCCGACGGCGAACGTGAGCACAAAACCGATCCCGGCGATCACCCGCAGTCCGGGGAAGAACTTGATTCGGGTTTCGATAGCGTCCCAGTTCGCATCGAAGTAGTCCTGTGACACGTCATCGACCCGGTCGGATTCGTAGCCTTCAGTGTTAGTGGTTTTGATCACCTGAATGCCACCGAGATTGTTTTCGAGCCGGGAGTTGACCTGCCCGACCGATGATCGTACCTCAGCGTATTTCGGTTGGATCGTCTGTACGAACTTGTAGGTGAAGACGGCGATGAGGGGCACCGGGAGCAGTGCGATCAGTGCGAGTTGCCAGTTGCTGGCGAGGAGGATCACGCCGATCCCGACGACCATCACCGACAGCCGAAACACGGAGTTCATGCCGTCGTTGAGGAACTTCTCGAGACGGTTGACGTCGTTCGAGAGCACGGACATCAGTTCACCGGTCTGTTTGTCCGCGAAAAAGTCCATGTTCAGCCGCTGCATCTTGTCGTAGGTGTCCGTCCGGACGTCGTGTTGGATGTTCTGGGCGAACGCGTTCCATCCCCAGTTGCGCGTCCAGTGAAACGCCGCACCACCGAAAAAGGAGACGGCGATGAGGGACGCCAACAGGACGAGCTGATCGGATTCGGTCGTCGGTAGCCACGCTTGTGGCACGATCCAGAGGGAAAACGCCTTCTCGTCGTAGAAGATCGCATCGACCGCAAGACCGAGCAACAACGGCGGAAGTAGATCGAGGATCCGTGCAACGATGCTAGCGCTCACACCACTCGCGAACGCGATCGGGTTTTTACGGCCATACTCCGCAAACAACCGCCTCATCGGACTCGTCGCGTTCTCCCGTTGCTCCTCAAACGGGTCATCTTCGTCGGCGGTATGTTCCATTCATTACGATACAATCGGATTCTGCAAAAGACTTAGTGGAAGCTGTCAACACACCACGTATACCCGTGTTCGCAGTTCACAGCGATCGGTGGATTCGTTCTATTCGTTCTCGATCCGAACTCGATCGCCGACCTCGACGTCCCGTTCGGTCGTCCAGTGGTGGTTCACTTCCAGCACGTACTGGCCGTAGCCGGGGTATTGATACTCGTTGCCGTCAGCTCCCTCGGGCGGTTTCGGCGCGTGGTGAATCGACGTGATCCGATCGTCCGCCCCGATGTAGACGATGTCAATGGGGAAACTCATCTCTCGCATCACGTAAGTGTGGTTCTGGGCGGCGTCGTAGGTGAACAGCATTCCTTCGTCTCGGGGAAGGTGTTCCGTGTCGCTCAGACCGATGTATCGTTTGTGGGTGGTGTCGGCGACGCGGGCGTCGACGCTACCGAGACGGGTCCCGTTCTCGTCGTGGATCGTCACCGTGGCGTGGTCGTAGCTGTCCGGTGACGGTGCTGGGATCGGAAGCGAGATCACGCCAGCGCTTACGAGGACAAGGACGAGGAGTAGCCACACGAGGAACACGCCGAGATAGTTCCGGACCCGTCGGGAGACCATTCGAGCGAGGTTGGACTGGGAAGAACTAAACAGTCCCGACAGGGGCACAGTGAACAGCGGGCGACCGGCGAACGGAAAGTGTTATTCGGATCGGGGATGTGTGTTCGGGTGTGGGTCCGTGGTCTAGTGGTTTATGACGCGTCCCTTACAAGGACGAGATCGGTGGTTCGACTCCGCCCGGACCCATGAGTACTGAGGGGGAAAGCGCCGTCCACTTCCGTGGGTTGGCCGAGCGTTTCGAAACGCTTTTTCAACTCCTCGTCGTTGCTCAGTATGAGCCGCCTTAGCTCAGACTGGGAGAGCACTCGACTGAAGATCGAGCTGTCCCCGGTTCAAATCCGGGAGGCGGCATACGCTTCCACTTTTTATGTCGTCGGGGTTCCTCGCTCGCTACGCTCGCTGCGGGAACTACCCCTCGTAAAAACGTGGGGAAAAACCTCCCGGACGCTCCCTTCGGTCGCATCCGGTGAAACCGCAGTTCATTTCGTTCATCGCGAGACACCGGCACTCAACCGAAGATTGAGCTGTTCCCGTTCCCGCGAGCGGGAAATCGAAAGACGCCGGAAGCGAGGGTTATGCTCGACACAGATAAGACAGCAAAACAGACTACACCACTATATTCACTTTCTTGTGATTCAGTAAATTATATGGATAGATAGCATGTATTATCCATATGGCCGAAATTAAGATGTATTTTGGGGAGATACAGACAGATGAATCACTGCCGCCGCTGGATATTATCGCTGAACAGGTTAAAAAGAGCGGACTGATCGAACAAGAGGGAAGGCAATTAGGAATACAGGAAAAATCTGATAGAGATGAATATTATAAATCTGATGATTATTTCTTTGTACGCTATGTCCAAGAAGTATCTGAAAATCATCCGAAAATTGATGGAGGAAGGATTCAGATCGGTAAAAATACCCCCGCTCGCATGATGAGATTTTTACTGACTCAAGACGGTAAATATGCATGTGAGTCTACATCTCAAGTTGAAGATAGCGATGCTCTAGAATATCTTATCGGAAAATACTCGCTCAAAATTGACTTTGAGTGTGGCCGTAAAAACAAATTTGAGCCAAAACGGATAGAACAATTCTATGATAAGGCATGGAAGGTACGTGGGCTGAAACTGAAAAGAAAAAATGGTATTGTAGACGATGTAGATCTTGATACTGATATAGGGAGCCACGTCAAGAATGCCAGTAATGTAGCTGTTCGAGCTGAATTCAGTACTGAGCAGCAAGATGAGGACCTCCAACGAGCAGACATCATTGACGAGCTCGTTAAATTATTTGATATTTATGAAGTGAGAAGAAAAGATAGTTCAGGAAATATTCATACAATATTCCATAATGGGAAATATAATATCCGCTACCCATCCAAATTGGATATCCAGCAGCAGAGCAAAGAGATCCACGACGTCTTGTTATCAATGACAGATGGGTCTGTTCAGAAATCTACTAATAGTCAAGCCAAGCTACAATCATTTTAAACCCAAATTATATTCTGTAGTGGTATAGCAACGGAGTACGACAAAGAGATGTCGGTTCGAAACCCTCACAGATCACCATTGCTAAAAATCAACTGCGCACTGTTCTCTTCGAGCCAGTGGGCCTTGGCTTTGTAGTCCGGAACGTACTCCTCAACGGTCCGCCAGAACGTCCGTCCATGATGCTGTTCGAGTAGATGCGCGAGTTCGTGAACGACGAGATAATCGATGACAGCCGGAGGCGCCATGATGAGCCGCCAGTTCAAGCTGATCGTGCCTCCCGTCGAACAGCTCCCCCACCGGGTGCGCTGGTTTCGTAGTTCGATCGTCTCGTAGCCAACGTCCATCTGTTCTGCGTACTGGTCGACGCGGTCTGTGAGGTAGTCACGCGCTCGGCTTCGATAGAAGTTTTCCAGTGCCTGCTCAACCGACGACTGCTCGACAGCACTCACCCGGAGTCGAATCGATGTCTGTGTCAGTTCGTGACTCTGGCGCGACTCGATGACAAGTTCCCGATCATCTCCGAGGACGGGAAAGCACTCGCCTGCCTCGAACGTGCGATCAGGAGCCTGTTCTCGATAGTTGTCGTAGCGTCGTTGCTTGTCGATAACCCACGCCGCGTTTTCCTCAAGCAACGCCATCGGCTGAACCTCCTCTGATACGGGAACGACGACCGTAATCCCGTGTATATCCACGTCTATCCGGGGTTCTGTGGCATCAGCGCTATGACACACGTTGTACTCGACGGTGGTTCCCAACAGATCGATCGTCCGACGGTGGGATTCAGCCATGGTTCTCGATGCAGTAGTTTCGCATCGCCCCCACGAATCCATCGTGGTCTCGTATCAAGTGTCCTAGGTCGTAGTCCTTGACCAGTACGTCCAACAGAATCCGCTCGATTTCCGCGATCGTCTGTTGGTTGGTCTTCCAGCCGTGATACTCCCGGTCAACGCGTTCGCGGAACTGTGAGACGACCGTTTCGGCAACGGCTTTGGCTTGCTCCTCGGAGTCGATTGCGTCGGGCGTCTCTTCGGTCAAATGCGTGTAGATAGCGAATTCAGCGTCGTCCATTCCCTGCTCTTTGGCGTCTTCATTTACACCGAGAACCTCCTCTTCGACCGATTTTAGCGCCGCAACCGTCTCGGGATCACCGATGTCGTCGTCTTGCCATCGTTCCACGATGTCAGTCACGCGCTCGCTCAGACGCTTGTAACGTGGGTTCTGGTTCTCACGTGGATGCAGATGTTCGCGGGTTGCGTGGGCGATCTGTGACGCCTTCACACCGGGATTATCCAGTCCCTCTACGTCTTCGAGATACTCCTCGCCGAGTTTGTACGTCGGAAAATCTCGTTTGATCTTTTCGATCTCGACGTTTTCGCTGACGATCTCGCGGGTCTTCTCCCGCATGTCCTTCTCGGGAGCGTCGTCGCCCGCCGTCGTTCGTTCGAACGCGACGTGTATCCGGCTGAGCCACTTGTACTCTCGCTGGACGCCTTCGTTGATGAGTCGTTTGTCCGGTGCAACGGCCTCATAGAGGTTCTGGAGCCGACGGAACCCTTGTTTGAACGTGCGGCGTTCTGGGTGGGTGCTGATGCGCTCGACGGCTGCTGAGGCGACCTCTTGGGTGTCCTCTTTCGGGATGTCCTCAAAGATCTCCATGACGCTCGCTAACTGGTCAACAAGGTCATCGTACAGCTCATCCGTATCACGGGCGGCGTAGGCTTTCGTTTCGGCGTCGTAATCCAACGCCTCGTCTATGTTCTTAAAGACGCCTTGGAAATCGACGATCTCGCCGTTTCCCTTGCCCTCGGCGGGGCGGTTCGTTCGAGCGATCGCCTGCATGAGGGTGTGGTTTTTGATGTTGCGGTCCAGATAGATCGTCTTCAGAATCGGCGCGTCGAACCCCGTCAACAGCATGTCGTGGACCACCAACAGTTTCGGCGTCTCTTCGTCTGCCTTCTCGCCCGTCTGTTTGAACGCCGTGATGATGTCGTCACGTTCCTCGGAATCGGTGTGGAACTTCTGGATCAACTCAGGATCGTCGTTAGTCGACGTGTAGAGTACTTTCACCTCGTTCTCGTTCCGACGTTCGATGAGACGTTTGCCGTACATGGCCGCCGATCGACGGCTCGGTGTGACGACCATCCCTTTCCAGCCGTTCGGTGCGACGTGGTCGTCGTAGTGGCGGTCGATCTCCTCGACAACGCGGTCAACACGAGGCCCGATTTCGGCGAGTTCGGTGGCGGTGACCTCCTCGCGGATGAGCGCGTGTTTCTCATCGGTCGAGAGGCCCTGAAACGCCTGTTCGAACGTCTCATCGAGACCCGACTCGTCGATGTTCCATCCCATTTCGTGACGGAGTGTGAAATAGACGGGAAGGATCAGCTCGTCGTCAATGCCCTGCTTGATCGAGTACCGGTGAAGGTAGTCCTCACCCTCGGGAGAGAATTCGCGGAACGTGTTGCGGTCCGCGTGGCGTTCGCCCTCCCTGACCGGCGTGCCGGTAAAGCCGAAGTGATAGCAGTCGGGAAGTGCGGCATCGAGACGGCTGCCGAGGTCGGCCTCCATGAACCGGTGGGCCTCATCGCTCATGACGATCACCTCGTCGTTGTCCTGCTGATCCGGCGTAACGCCTTGGAACTTTTGGATGGTCGTGAGGACGAGTTCGCTCTCGCCGTCCTCGATGAGGCGTTCGAGGTGATCGATGCTCTCGGCTTTGGTCCACTGTTCGAGCGAGAGGTTTCCCAGTTGGTTTTCCATCTGTCTTTCGAGTTTCTCCGTGTCCACGATGAGGAACACCTGCGGGTTGTCGACGGCGTTTCCTGATAACAGGTTGTCAGCAGCGTACAGCATCGTAAAGGATTTTCCGGAGCCTTGGGTGTGCCAGATGAGACCGCGTTTGTGCTCGCCCGTCCGGACGCGGTCGAGGATCGCATTGACCGTGTTGTACTGCATGTACCGCGGGATGATCTTCGCGTCGCCGCCGGATCGTCGTTCGTAGAAGACGAAGTTCTTCAGCAGGTCGAGCACGGTGTCGGGGGCACACAGGGCGTTGACCGCCTGTTTCATCTCGTTCACGGTGTCGGTCTCGGGTGCGTCGTTCCACGGTTCGTAGAACGCTTTGGGTGCCCCGACCGCGCCGTATCTGAGTTCCATCGTGTCGGCGGCGACGTTGAACAGGCCGGGCACGAACAGCCGTGGAACGTCTGTCTCGTAGTCGTGGAGGTCGCTCACCGCGTCGTGCCAGTCGTTGTCCTGTGTCAATCCTTTCAGCTCCATCGTCACCAGCGGGATCCCGTTGACGAACAGGCTCACGTCCGGGCGGATGGTCGTTTCTCTGGAGACCGAGAACTGATTGACGGCGTGAAAGCGGTTGTTGTCGTGCTCTTCGTGGTCAATCAGGTCGATGTATTCGGTTTTCGTCGTGCCGTCCGCTTGCGTGACCGAGAACGGTTTGCCCTTGGTGAGCAGGCGGTGGAACGCCCGATTGGCGTCCATCAGATGCTCGGTATCGAGGTCACGTTTCAGCGAGTCGGTGAACCGCTCGGCGTCGTTCTCGGAAATGTCGTTGATCATGGTGAGCTGTTCTTCGAGGAGATCCCAGTAGATCACGTCGTGGCGCTTGCGGCCGTAGGCGTCATCGAGAACGGTTGCGCCGTGGCCGCCGTCCTGTCCGTGTGTTTCCCAGCCGAGATCAGAGAGCCACCGCAGTAATGAGCGTTCGATACCACTTTCGGAAGGAATACTAACCATATCGTTGTATTTCGTCCGGTATCGCTATGGATGTGTCGGCAGTTTGGACTTTCCCCGAGAGGAGATCCTGCATGAGGGCCTTCTTGAGGCGTTGAAGTCGTTCTAAGTATTTATTAGAATGAATCTCATAGTTCTGTATGTTTTTGAGTGTATTGGATATTCCTCGTTGTTCTTCTAACGGTGGGACAGATATCATAAGATTATATAATTCACTACTGGTTACAGAATCGAACGTACTTCCAATAGCGATCGATTTCACATACCGCTCGCGTCGTCGGAGATGGTGATACAGATATTCGGGGAGAAGTGAATCACCAGCCGATATCCCAGCTAATCCCCGACCGATACAGCATTCCCTATCGGCTATGTTCACCTGTCCAACATACGTTCCCCTAACAGTCATTAGCACATCGTTAGCTTCAGCGATTTTAATGGGATCAGAACACCATCGGTTATGGGTTGGACTTCGGAGACCAAATTCATTGTTCGCTTGGAAGAAGGGAAGCCCTTGGCCGTGTTCGTTATAATATTCTGACTTGGGTGATGATCCCATCGTAATTTCACATGCTTCACCCATTGGGCGATCATCCCAATGGATAGGAGTCTCACCTAGTGTTGATGATTCCTCATGCTCACAGTCCAAATGATATCCTGAAAACAATCTCTGGGAAAGACCCTGTTCAACACACTTTGTTTGTTCGATTACCTCCTCCGTCTTCTGAATCGCTTGGTCAATGTTGTGGAGTATGGTGGCGATTTTGCGCTGTTCTTCGAGGGTTGGGATAGAAATCCGATGTTTCTTGAGATCACCAATTTTCACCGCTGGATAACCAGATCCAGCGACATAAGCATCCATTTGAGAGAAAAACCGATGAGAAAGGATTTCTTGGATTAAGAATAAAGGATTCAGATTGCCACCTGTTCGGAGTACACCGAAACCGGAGGAGCAGATATTACCATCATGCTTGTCAGTGACAAAGCCATGACTTTCCTGCTTTGGTCGAACGGTGCCAACAAGAATATCACCCTTCTGAACCCGCCGCTGTGCCCGGCTCGGGGCCTCATCAAGAGCAGTGGTTTTACTCTCTAACAGCCTACCACTCGAAGCTTCTGAAAGAGAGATATACTCAAACGTCTCTGATGACCAATCGTCTTCAGTGAAGCTATCCGGATTGATATCAGCCACATCATTCAACCGTTCAACACCCCAATTTTCAGGAATTTTTCCGATAGGAGTTTCTACCCGGTCGACAGAGTATTCAACATCGACAAACTCATCCAGCGTAGCGTCCTCACTCATAGTTCAACGCCTCCATGTGCTGGTCCATCCGCGCCTCGATCTCGGCTCGCTCCTCTTGCAGTTCCCGCAACTTTCCAAGCTCCTCCTCGACATCGATCTCCTCTTCGGGTTCGGTCGTATCGACGTACAGCGCGATGTTCAGGTTGTAATCATTCTCCCGGATCTCCTCCAGTGGAACCGTCCGACTCACCCGCTCCTCGGTCGTCCACTCCCGGAAGTTCTCGACGATGTGAGCGACACCCTCATCAGTCAGCTCGTTCTGGTTCGACAGTTCATCGTAAAACGCCTCGGCGGCGGCGTGGATGAACTGCACTTCGTCCGCCCGCTCTTCGGGCTTGTCGGTGTTCAACACGAGGATCGCGGAGGGGATCGAGTTGTTCTGAAAGAGGTTCTCGGGCAGTCCGACGATCGCCTCGACCAGATCCGATTCGAGCATCGGCTTCCGATACCGCTTCTCGTGCTTGCGGAACAGCACACCATGCGGAATCACGATCGCCGCCTTGCCCCCCGTCCCATCCGTCGCGGGCGTTTTCAGCTGCTCCGCCATGTGCATAATGAAGGCGTAATCACCGCGATCCGCGCGGGGGAGCTTCTCATGCCAGTCGAATCGCCCCCACGGATCGTCTTGCAGCTCGCTTTTAGCCCAGTCGGAGGAAAACGGGAAGTTCGCCAGCACGCGATCGAAGCGGGTGAGTTCCTCCCCGTCCGTAAATTGGGGATTCGATAAGGAATCCTCGCGCTCGATCGTGCCGTTCAACCCGTGGATCGAGAGATTCATCGTAGCGATCGCGGCGATATCGGGGTTGATCTCCTGACCGGTGAACGTCAACTTCGCAGGATCGCCGCCCTGCTCGTTGTGGTAGTACTCCGCCGCCTCAATGAGCATCCCACCCGATCCCACGGTCGGATCGTGGACCGTATCGCCGTCCGCAAAGTCGTCCACCAACCGAACGCAGAGGCGGACGATGTGGGGCGGTGTGAAAAACTGCCCACCGGATTTGCCCTCTGCCTCCGCGAAGTGGCGCACCAGATCCATGTACGCCTCCCCGAGCATGTCCGGCGGCACGCTCTCGCGGTCGAGATCGTGTTTCGAGAGATGCTCGATCAGCTTCCCGAGCCGGTCGTCATCCAACGCGTCGGCGTCGATGTAGTCCGCCCGGAACACGCCCGCAAGCTCGGCGTTCTGTTGGGTAAGCGCGTCAAACGCCTCGTTCAGCGCTTGATCAACGTTGTCGCTGACCGACCGGAGATCGGCCCACCGATACCCCTCCGGAACGACGGGAATGTCGTATAAGTTCTCCCGACCGGCGAACTCCTTGCCGTACTCCTCGACGTGCTCCGAGTACTGCGTTTCGAACTCATCGGAGATCGACTTGTAGTAAACCAGCGGCAGAATGTACTCCTTGTAGTCCGTCGGATCGACGGCGTCACGGATGATGTCGGCACACTTAAATAAATGAGATTCAAGTTCATCCAACGAGAGAGTCATACCCGACCTGTTTCGAGCGATCATGATATAGGCTGCGGTACTACGTCGACATCACCGATTGAGCACCGCGAGCCGGTGGAGGCAAACGGCTGTAGTGCGATACACCGCACGATGGAACTCCGGTTTCTGGGCGGTGCTCGTGAGGTGGGACGGAGCGCGGTGCTCGTCAACGACACGCTGTTGCTCGATTATGGGATGATGAACGACACGCCACCACGCTTTCCGGTCGGCTCGGTCGCGCCCGAGGCAGTGGTGCTCTCCCACGGCCACCTCGATCACGTGGGGGCGCTACCGTCGCTGCTGTCGGGCACCGACCGCCCCGCGATCCACTGGACACCTCCCACCCGCGAGCTGACCCACCTGCTCGCCCGAGACACGCTGAAACTCCACGGCGGAACGTACGACTGCCCGTTCACAGAGGAGGAGGTCCGCCGAATGCGAGAGGTCTCGACCGCCCATGCGTATGGAGAGCCGTTTGAGGCCGCCGGACACGAGATCACGCTGTACGACGCGGGTCACATCCCCGGCAGTGCCCACGTTCTCGTCGACGACGGGGAGACACGCCTGCTGTACACCGGCGATTTTCACACCGACGACCAACGGCTGGTTGCCGGCACGACCGCCCGTCCCGAGGCGGACGTAGTGATCTGTGAGAGCACGTACGCCGACGTAAAACACACCGACCGAACCGAACTGGAACGCCAGTTCGTCGAAAGTGTCCGAACGACCGTCTGGAACGGCGGAACGGTCGTCGTCCCGGTGTTTGCGATCGGACGGACACAGGAACTGAGCATGATCTGTACGGCCAATGACATCGACTGTCACGTGGATGGAATGGGCACCCGTGTGACGGAGCTGTTCAGCCAGTATCCGAACTACCTCCGAGATCCGGACGCGTTTCGGCGCGCAAAATCCGCCATCAGAACTGTCTCCGACGGCGACGAACAGCGCAGACGCATTGCGGATACGAACACGACGATACTCACGACTGCTGGCATGGTGACCGGAGGCCCGGTGATGACGTACCTCCCAGCGATCCGGTCGGATCCCACGAACGCGGTCGCGCTCACCGGCTACCAAGTCGAGGGAACGCCGGGCCGGGAGCTACTCGAAACCGGACGAGCAGAGATCGACGGACGCGTACTACCCGTGAGTGCCCGCGTGAAATCGTTCGATTTCTCGGCACATGCGGATCGAAACGGACTGTTCGAATTCCTCGAATCGTATCGAAACACGACAGTCCTCCTCAATCACGGCGACGACTGCGTCTCGTTTGCGACCGAACTCCGGACGGACGGCTATGACGCGAGCGCACCGACGCTAAACGATCGGATCGTCGTGTAAAAAATGGATCTACTTGTAACGCTACCCAGAGATGCTGGAGAGGAGAGCTATGTTGGAGTCGTCAACCTGAACGCCCAAGACGTTCGTGCTGATGTTGTTCAGGGTGTCGTCGATGTCGACGAGATCATTGTCGTTGACGACCGTCGTCTCTCCACTGTTGATATCGGTCTCTGCGGCCGCAGCGGTACCCATGCCACCTGCGACGAGACTCAACAACAAGACAGCGGTCAATGCCGTGCGAAGTTTCGATGTCATGATTAGTCTATACTGAGGTACGCTCAATTCTTAACAACATGTACGACATTCACTATTGTCATCAGTATCCAATGTGCATCAACGTTCATTTGTAACGTTGTCTCGAAGACAGACCACTCTCTGGCTGTCTCGGCGAGTATTACGTTGTGATGCGTCGTCGATCGGACCTACATTCTCCATTGTTACTATTGGATGTGAATGACGTATCGTTCGATACCCCAGTATCGCAGTACATCACGGAGTGGAGTATAAAACGTATCGAAGGGACAAACGTCGATCTGATCGATAGGCGCGATACAGATTTCGAGTCGATGAGGAGGGACGCTTTTTGCCTCCGAGCGTACCTTGAACCGATCAGGTGACACGTTGACATCCGTCGAGAGAAAAGCTCTTACTTTGGATCATAGGAGCAACGAGCTTTTCAGTGACAATCGATTGGGTTGGATGTACATTGGTGTATGAACCGAAACACCGATAGCAGTAGCGACAGCAATGTTCGTGATCGTTCGAGAAGCAGTGAGCGAGCGGTTTCGACGAATAACCGATAATGGGATCGTGGTACATTTTGGGTCTAGAAGAGACCTCAAGATCTGAACGAGTACTGTTCGGTGTAACGATGACCGTGATGCTAGCGTTGGGAGCCGTCGGGCTGCTCGCTCCGACGTTTCTGAGCGACGTACTCACCGACACTCAAAGCTGGATACTCACGTATTTCGAGTGGTGGTTCATTCTGCTTGGATTCGTGCTACTGATCGGTACAGTGATGTTTATGGCCTCGAAATACGGCCAGATCCGTATCGGTGGCCCGGACACCGAACCGGAATTCGGTCTGTTTTCATGGGTGTCGATGGTGTTTACGGTTGGCTTTGGCGCGTCCATTCTCATCTGGGGCGTCGCCGAGCCGATCCAGATCGTCAAATCACCGCCCTCGCCCGCACCGGTTGAAGGTGCGACCACCGAGTCAATGGCGCTGGCGTTCATGTTCATCCACGAAGTGTTTCCCGGGCTAGCGATGTGGTATCTCCCCGTTGCGATGGCGTTCGGGATCACCGTATACACGCACGGTGTCAGCGAATACAAGATCAGCTCGATGCTCACCGGCATTCGTGGCTGGAAGTGGCTACCCGATTGGCTCACTGACATAGAGGGTTCGAGATCCGTTGTTTATTGGGTCATCGATGCGGCGGCACTCATCGCCATCATCGGCGGGATCGCAACAACGCTTGGATTCAGCGCACAGACGATGTCTGCCATCATTGGGCGTGTCTTCGGGTTCGAAGCGGCGGCCTTGACCTACGCGGTCTTTGGACTCATCGGGATCATCTTCCTCCTAGACGTCTGGCTCGGGCTTCGTTCGGGGATCCGCAACGCTGCCCGCGTGACCGTCGTGTGCATCGCGCTTGCAATGGCGCTGCTCGTCGTGGTCGGACCGACCCTCTACATGTTCGAGTTGGGCCTAGACGCAACGGGGGTTTGGCTCAGCGAGATGTTCCGACTGACGCTGTACACCGCACCGAGCGGCAGCGCCAACGGGGCGGCCGGGCTGACCGGATTCTGGTGGGCCTGGTGGGCCGCATGGAGCATCTTCGTGGGGAGCTTCGTTGCGCGCGTCTCGAAGGGTCGAACACTGCGGGAGATGTTCGCCGTACTCGTGGTGGTTCCTACAGTTTTCACGTGGATTCAACACTCGCTCATCGGTGGGTGGGTGCTCGCACCCGGTAATCAGGAACCGATCGCTCAGGCGATAGAAACCAGCGAGCCAGCTGCGATCGCTACAGCCCTCAACATCACGCCATACGGAACGGTGTTGGCGGTGTTGTTCTGTTTCGTCATCGCGGGCTACATCATCACCTCGCTCGATTCAGCCGTGTACATGCTGTCTGCGATCACGCTCGGCACCGAAGAACCCAACCCACGAAATCGTGCGTGGTGGGGAGCACTGCTGGCCGTCTTCGGCATGATATCGCTCAGACTCGAAGAGTTCAGTGCTATCGAATCGCTGTCTGTGACGATGGCGCTCCCATTCTCGCTGTTCCTCCTCGTGATCCTCTATGGCAGCTACCGCGTCGCTCGACAGTACACTGGAGACGAAGACACTGCCGAATCGACCACAGTAATACCACGCTCTCACCGGTCTGACGCCGATTCGGGAGTGACAACCGACGACTAGGCCAGTATGGCCGACATCGCTCAGACAACCGTCGCGATGGCATCTCCGTCGAACGTCGATTACTCCCAAATGACGTCGGTATCGCCCTCGTGGCCGTGGACGGCTTGTACGTCGTTGATGTCATCGTAGACGCTAACGCTACCGACGTCGGTGATCCACGCGACGACACATTTCCCGTTGGGCGGTGGAAACTGCACGCCGTAAGCGACGATTCCAGTGCCGGATACGCCCGAGGCGTCTGTGTGGCGATACAGCGCGAACTTCCGAAACTCCGGAGATTGTGAGAACGGATCAGGCATACACGCTCCCTTCCGATACCATACCCCGAACTGACGGCCCAACACCCAAGCCCTTTGCGTTGTGGCGTACAGAAACGTGACTTAGGTCGTGGTTGTACGATTCACTCCAACCGGTGGCTCCAAACTAACTCTTCCATCGTTTCTGTGCTATCGTCACTGTAGAGAAGTGTGACCGTCGGCGTTCCTATGTTCTCGATGTCAGTGTACCGTGTCATGATTGATCTGCACCGAATGGCGCGTATCGGTGCAACGACGCCATTCACTATAAACATAATTATTAATAATACTAAACTCGCCTAGGTTCCTAAAGGGTCGTCAGGAAACGGAACGGGAGTTGGTCGGGTTGAAAGCTTCAATCGACCGCTATCCCTTTAGGTATCCCCCCAAGAGACGGATACGATGGCGAATCGCAAGGGAGAACGGCGAGAACGAGAGCTTGTCAACCTGCTCGACGAGCACGGGTTCGCGGTGATGCGCGCGCCCGCAAGTGGGAGCGCAACCGAACGAGAGTTACCGGACGTGCTCGCGGGCAACGGATCGGTCTTTTACGCGATCGAAGCGAAATCGAGTGGTAGCGACTCGATCTATCTCTCTGGAGAGGAGGTTGAGAGTCTCGTTTTCTTCGCGCGGAATTTCGGCGCGAAACCCCGTATCGGCGTGCGGTTCGACCGCGAAGACTGGTATTTCTTCCATCCGGGCGATCTGTACGTCACCGAGGGGGGAAACTACCGCGTGAAACGCGAAACAGCACTTTCCTCGGGGACGGATCTCACCGAGCTTACGGGCGAATCCACGAAAACGGCGCTCACTGACTACTAGTGGCGTTGGGAAGTCGCGCCTGTCTCGCGGACTGTGGACGCCATTCACGTTCGAGCCGTGAGTGTGGAAACGCGTACTGTCGTCGTTGCTCGAACGGTTCGTCTGACGGCCCAGAAAAGGGGTAGACGCACATAACGACGGGATCCCCGTGGGGATAGCCGACGTTAGTCGGGTAGTCGGCGACAGTTCCGTCATCGATCAGCACGCAGTCCGCCCGGTCTCCGGTCTGTTCGACTACGACGAGCAGATCGTCGGTTTCCCGATCCCGAACCGTAGTTCCCGGAGTGAACTGACACGCCTCACAAACCGCCGGTTCCTCGGTGTGGACGAACGAGCGTCGACCACAAGCCAAGCAGGTGACAGCTCGGTGATCGGGAGCTGGAAGACGACCCCCCGTTATTTCGAGTGCAACTCGTCGGAGATGCTTGCATCGTTCGCCTCGATACTGGTGGTCAGGGCACGTACACCACCCCGACTGGAGGTCGACTTCGTACGCCGATTCGCTCTGCCCGACGACGACATATTTTCCGTTTCCAAGCGCTCTGGCGCGCATTTTCTCGGTCCATGCCCGTGCTGCCCGTGGTGGAAGACGACGGGTATCCGGAGCGAGAGCAACCGCCGATGACGCTGGTGAGTGTTCTGGATGCGTCATGATGTTTGGGGAATGTGGTTCCACACGAAACGTAGGTGTTCGAGCAGTATGAACCACACGCCCGTTGTGGCAGTTGCTCACTCGCTGTCCGTGGAGACGTCCGAGAGTTCCGCGGCGTAGGCCTCAAGAGGATGGTCGTAGTCGGAATGGTCTTCCTCACAGATGCCGTGTGCGCGCATGGTGTCAAAGCTCGGTGGTGAGAAGGGGACCGCTTGGCCCGCCAGTCGTTCCGTCGCGTACACGAACTGTTCGTCGTCGATACCACAGATCTCGGGAATCGTCTCGGGCGTCTGGCCGATGCCGGAGAGGAACGTGATGAGCGTGAATCGTTCCACCTGACCGAGTTCGTCGTCGCCGGATCGTTGGAGCAGCGTGGCGATACAGGCAGGGAATGCGTCCGGTTCGAAGCGATCGATGACGTCTGGATACTCGATACCTACGAGTTGAGTTCGGATTTCCCGAACGGTTGGGCGGAGTGGCTCTGCGATCTCGGGAGGAACCACGAATGGGAGTCCATCGAGCACCCGTGTTTCGATGGCCTTTCCGAGGATTTCGAGGAGTTCCGATTGGCTCACAAAGACGGACCCAGCAGTCAGTTCACGCTGGACGAGCGACCATCCGGCCTCTCCGGGCGCGAACTGGAGATACCGATCGACTGAGACGCGATAGGAGACCGTTTCATGGCGTTTCTGACGGTCTAGCCGTTGGACATCGCCGTCCAATCCCAGCTCCGCCAACACCGTTTCGAGCGAGAACGACTGGTCAGTCTGTCGGTCTGTTCTCGTCATTAGCTCCTCATCGATGCGTGTACGGGCGGTCGTGGCTTCGACAGCCGCATACTTCTCCACCGCACCGGGTGTATCCAGCAAGGAAACCAGCATCCGTGCAATGGGGTACGATAGCAGCTCGGTTCGAGAAGACACATGGCGGTCGGATTCGACGGTCCCCTCGGTGAGTGCGCGTATCACCCGTTCTCGGCCACGTTCGACCACTGCGTTGTTGGTTCTTACGAGCGAACCAAGATCCACGTCCGCATTGGCAACGGCGTCTCGGGCCGCGTCGAGAAACGGGTAGCGGGCGTGGTAGGCGTCCATGCTCCCGTTTCGCTGTGCCAGCGAATAAGCACGGCGGTCGACAGAAGGGCACCACAGCCCGCGTCACTCGGGATCCGAACGATATTGTATCCCGAGAGCAAACCCAGCGTTCGTGGCGCAGTTTCAGTATCCGTGTCCGGACTGTCGAACGACGACGAACCTTCACACGCCCGATTGTCGGTTCGATGGGACACCGTGGACCGACATCGAGGCGGCGTACATCGACATTCTGAGCACGCTTGCACAAGGAGCAAAACGTGAAGGCCGACTCCGCGAGGAGTCACCCGGTCGGTGGGATCGCCTGCATTCCGCGACGCTCAGTCGGCTCCGACACGATCAACGCGTCCGTGAAACACCCGGCGGTGCACTGGAGTTGCTCACTCCAGTGGCGTTCAAAGAGCAGATCGCCGTCCCGTCCCAAGAGCCGCTGGGACTCATCTACGAGGAGGGAAGCGTTCCCGGCTGTCACGACCACGCCGTCTTTGCGCTCATCGCGTACTATGAGATGGTCGGCCTCTCTTGGAGCGAAACCCGAGAGTACGTCACAGACTGGCTCCGTGAATCCGGGACGTGGAATCGGGGGGGATTCGAGGAAGCGACCCCCGAGGCGGTCGTCGACAACAAACGCCACGTCTACGTTCGGGGGTACGGTTGGCGGCAGGCTGCAGAAGAAGCTGCTGCTGTCATCAAACGACGGAAGTAACAGCGTTTTATAGTCATCATATGGACAGTGTCTTGTTCCTCTTTGCGGTGGGAACAGCGGCGTTTGTCGGCATTAACATCGGTGGCTCTTCGACTGGCGTCGCCTTCGGTCCTGCCGTAGGAAGCAGATCCATCACGAAGCTCGGTGCCGCAGCCCTGATGACGGTGTTTGCGTTCGCTGGCGGATTCACGTGGGGAAAGAACGTGATCAGAACGATCAGCGTCAAGGTTGTGCCCCAGAGCGTCTACACCCTCGAAGCCGCCGCGGGCGTTCTGTTGTTCGTTGGGCTCGCACTTCTCGTCTCGAATCTGTCGGGCGTTCCGGCCTCGACATCGATGACGGCCGTCGGCGCTGTCGCTGGATTGGGTGTGGCGTCGAAGACACTCCGATGGGATGTTCTCGGTCGGATCGTCGTCTGGTGGCTGATCGCTCCGATCATCGCCTTCTGGATCTGTGCCGTCGTCGGTCGATATCTGTACCCACATCTCGCTGTTCGATTTCCGGTCGACCAAAGCGACGGATCATTACTCGAAATCGATAGAACGAGTACGTATCCACGCATCTCGATCAGTGAGGAAACGACAACCAAGGAGCTACTAGCAAACGCACTCGTTATTGTGGTCGCTTGCTATATGGCGTTCGCCGCGGGGGCGTCAAACGCCGCTAACGCGGTTGCGCCGCTCGTTGGAAACGAGGCCATCGGGATGAACGCAGGAGTCGTACTGGCGAGCGTTGCCATCGGGATCGGAGCGTTCTCTATCGCCCGCCGGACCCTCGATACGGTTGGCAACGACCTGACTGATCTTCCGATTCTCGCCGCCCTGATCGTCGAGATCGTGAGCGCATCGCTCATCACGTTTCTCTCTCAGATCGGCATACCAGCCTCACTGGCAGTCAGCGCAACGATGTGTATCGTCGGACTCGGGTGGGGACGGGCGACGCGGTCTGTGACGCTGGCGAACGCGGCCGCCGGTGCTGTCGGCCCTGATCGGGACGACCGCTCGAACCCGGAGCGCTCCTCGTCGGCGACGGGAAACGTAGAAAACCCCGGCGAGGTGCCCGAAATCGGCGTCCCAGATCCGAACACGTTTTCGGCGCGGGAGCTGTTCGATCCCTCGGCGACTGCCCGAGTAGTCGTCCTTTGGATGCTCACACCCTCGTTTGCAGCGATCGCGGCCTATCTGATGTTCGAGTTCGTCGTCGGCTTGTGAAACCTCGGTGGTCCGGTGGTCTGAACGGTTCGTGGACGTTCTCGACGCTAGGGTTTTGAGTCTCCGGCCACCCATCGATCGGAGTACGTCGTATCACAGGTACAGTCGGCGTAGGCATGGATCACGTCGCCCTCGGCGTACAGTCCGCCAGCGTCCTCGTTTTGTTCTTCCGCGAACGCGAGAAGCACCTGAACCTGATGCTCGGTCTCTGGGTCCGGGTTGGGACACTCGCCCCCGGTGCAGTCGTCGAGAACGGTTCCCTCCGTCTCCATGGCTGTGCCCGCGAACGTCATGGGAGGAACACCGACGGCCTGCTCGAACACGCTTCGACCGCGGTCGCCGGGAAGAACAAGTACCGTACCCCCCTCGACGCGAGTGCCGTGGTCGGAGAGCGCCTCGCCGTCGGAAACGACGGTGTCACTCAGATAGATGAGCACGTCCTCCGGACGTTCTCCGGAGAGAAACGCGCGGTGTTGTTGGTCCATACGCCGAATAACGACCGTGAACGGAAAAGTCGACCTACTCCAACGGAGTCGGAGCCTTAGTGATCCTCAAGGCTGTCGGCGATCTCGGACAGCGACCGATCAGGACGTGGGATAACCGTGTACACTGCGGTCGCGCCTGGCCGCCTGATGGCATACTGGTGATCCGGTTCGATGACGTCGACGTGGACCGACCGGCCGAAAACCAGATCGCCCTCGTCGAACCATTCCCGAAGCCGGTTTACGCTCGGTTCTCGCGCCCCCTCACGGGCGAGACGGGCGTTATCGTACACGCTGCGGATTTCCGGCGTGCCATCGAAGCTTCGCTCGATGCGGGCGTGATACTGCTGGCCGTCCAACGTGAGGTGAACGACACCCTCGGGGAACAGTGACGACTCCGAATCGAGCACGAGCTTTGGATGGGCCGTCGAACCCGCACGATCGATCGTCCCGCGGACGGTGTCGATCGACGGATGATCGTGAGGAATACGGTCAGACACAGGTCTGAACGAGCGAACGAACGGCGTGTCTGTTATTCCTCATCGATCAGTTCTTCGACCGGCTGGGAACCACGATCGACGATCTTCGCGTTGATCTGCCGAGCGTCACTCCCGACCTCTCGACCACGAACGGTAACGCGCTTTCGCTCGCCGTCGACGGTGGGGTTAAAGCCCACACCGCCAGTCAGAAGCACCGACGACAGATCTTGACCAGCGACGTCCGAGCGCATCGGTCGGCCGGCATTGTCGGTTCCGCCGGTGATTTCGATCGTGTATCCGGAGAGACCCAACGCGCCGGCATCGATCTCCGTTCCGATTTCACGCCCGACGAATCGATTCGCTGTCTGTCCATCGACTTCGAACTGGTGCGTCGTCCCGTCCTCGGGATCGGCGACGTCAACCTGAAACTCGGCCATATCCTTCGTCAGTCGGTCAGCAGGCAAAAGCGTACTGAAACGAGCCACTCGACGTTCCCCCGCCGACAGAGCCAAGCCGACGGACGGTAAGCTGACGTATGGACCGTGAACGGCTCGGCACTGCCCTCGATACGTTCGATCCGACGCCCGGTGAACGACGGGTCGTCACCCGGCAAGCGATCGACTTGCACGATTCGGGCCGGTTCGAGGAAGACACGGGCACAGAACTCACGGCCGAGGTGATCGTCGACAACCTTCATGACGCCCCCGAAGATCGGCTCGCCGACCGCTGGAACTGGTGGATCGGTGCGCTCACGATCGCCTATGGTGGCTACGAACGGTTTCAGGTGCGGGCGATCGATCGGTAACACGCAGTCACGAGATCGGAACCGAAGTCCGAGCACGCAGATCACGCGAGGATCGCCTGACTGAGATCGTGTACGAGCCGGGAGGGATCGTCCAGCCATCTGACCGCTCGTACTGAGCGAACGACCGTTCATCGAGCGATAGTGAAACGGTCCGACGCTCGCCGGGATCGAGATGAAGTTTCTCGAAGGCAGCGAGTTCGCGCTCGGGACGGACAACGGCGGTGTCGAGGGTGTCGCCCCCCAGATACGCTTGGACAACCTCCGTGCCAGCGCGATCGGAGACGTTCTCGACGGGAACGCTGACGGTCACGGGTCGGCCATCGGTGTCGTGCTCGCCGTCGGATTCGAGGGTTACGTCACCATACTCGAACTGGGCGTAGCTCAACCCGTGACCGAACGGGAACGACGGTTCGATCGACTCACGGTCGAAGTGGCGATAGCCAACGAAGACGCCCTCTCCGTACGTGACGGTTCCCTCCTCGCCGGGGAACCGCTCGGTGGGTGCCGTCGGATACTGTGCTTGCTCGGCGAACGTGACCGGAAGACGTCCTCCAGGATCGGAATCACCGTACAGCACGTCAGCGAGCGCTGCCCCGTCGGCTTGACCGGGATACCACGTCACGAGCACCGCGTCGACGGCGTCGATCCATGGGAATTCCACAGGTCCGCTCGAGCGTACAACGACGACCGTCCGGGATGCTGCCTCGGCCACCGACGCGACGAGATCGTTCTGGTCGCCGGGCAATCGGAGATCATCGCGGTCTCGCCCCTCCGTTGCATCGTCTTGGACGACGACGACCGCACAGTCGGCCGTCGTTGCGGCGTCGACGGCGGCCGTGATGCTCGTCTGGGCCGTCGTGTCCTCGGAATCCGTGTCGAAGAAATCGAACAACGAGGTTTCGGGGACCGGATCGACGCCGCGCTCGAACGTAAGCGACGATGCGTGCGCTTGGAGACCGTCGAGTGGGGACGTTTCGACGGTGGGAGTGACCTCCGAACTCCCCCCACCTCGCTTGGTCTTGTCAGCGTTTGGACCGCAGAGCGCGATCGTCGCATCAACCGACAGCGGGAGCACGCCCTCGTTTTTCAACAGCACCGTTCCCTCGGTTGCGATACGACGGGAAAGCTGGCGGTGACTGGGCGTGTCGAGTGCTCCCTCACTGTCGCCGTCGAGTACGCCGAACCGTTCGATCGTCCCGAGCAGCCGCCGGAGTTTCGCATCGACCGTCGCCGAATCGATCCGTCCCTCGGTAACTGCTGTGCGCAGTGGCTCTCCGAACCACGGCTCGGGGGGAATGGAGGGCAGACCCTCCATCGCCGCCGACAGCTCACCGTCGAAGTCAACGTCTGCCTCCATCTCCGAATCACCTTCGACGGCCGAGAGAAACAGCTCCGGGTCAACGCCGGGCATCTCGACGTCTAAACCGGCACCAGCGGCGTCGACAGCGCTTTCAGTACCGAACCAATCGGATACGACGTACCCCTCGAAACCGAACTCATCGCGCAGAACGTCCGCCAACAACCGGCGGTGTTCGCTCATATACGATCCGTTGACGCGGTTGTACGCGGTCATGATGGACCCGACATCGGCCTCCTCGACGACCGCGCGGAACGCTGGGAGGTAACACTCCCGGAGCGCTCGCTCGCTCACGTCAGCATCGATCGAATACCGTTCGGTCTCCTGGTTGTTGGCGACGTAATGTTTCGCGGTGGCGATCACTCCAGCCGATTGGATGCCCTCAACGGTGGCGACGCCGAGACGGCTGGTGAGATACGGATCTTCGCTGTAGTACTCGAAGTTGCGCCCACAGTGAGGTGTTCGGATGAGGTTCAACCCCGGTCCCAACACGGCATCCTGTCCGTAGGCGAGGGCTTCCCGAGCGATCGCAGCCCCCTGTTCGTGAGCTAGCGATGGGTCCCACGCGGCCGCCAGCGCGATCGGAGCCGGAAACGCAGTCGCCGGCTCGCCCGGGATCCGTACACCAGCCGGTCCATCGACCAGTCGAAACGCGGGGATCCCGAGCCGATCGATTGGTGGCAGATATCCCGTCGCCGTTCCAGTCGGATCTGCATCTCCGCTGAGCAGTCGATAACGCTCCTCGTCGGTGAGTTTCTCGACGAGCTGTGTGCTGCGATCGCGTGATGCTGCGTCGTCCATATCGATGGACGGAAGCGACCCACCATAAGGATACGTGATAGGAACGACGATCGCATTAGTGCGGACCGACACCCGTTCCGATCGATCAAAACACAGGGTTGGAGAGTGCCGAAGTCATGCGCATTCGGTCAGTCCTGCAAGCATCACTTCGTGTGGTGTTCTAACCACTTTGGGCACGATATTCTCGGCACTGGAGATCACAGACGGACACGTTCACCTGTTCGTCCAGATCGACCGTACGCACAGTCCTACCGAAAATCCGATCACTGTCGATTCGAGGCGTCCTTCGCAGGCGTTCGGACGCGTGAGGTAACTACCACGCCGAGCAGGCTGATGAGTACACCAGCGATCACGAACACGAGGAGCCGAGTGCCGGTGAGCAACACCAGTCCGTCGGTAGCGATCGGACCGACCGACATCGCTGGAAGTTCGACCGGGCCGATGACTGCCGCGTTTTCCAGTACGAACGCTCCAAAGCCCCTGACGATGAGACCGAGAGCAACGATACCGAAGGGGGCGTTGAAAAGCGCAGCGGGCACTCGGTCATCAGTGAGAAGCCTGTCGAACAGACGGCCGGTGCTGGCTGCGAGCGCGGCAAGCGCGAACCACGGAACGCTGACGAAGACGAACTTGATGCCCATCAACACGCCGGGCTGCATCCCGGAGATACCGATAGCCCCGGCGAACACGCCGATGAGCGCCAGTCCGGCACCGACGACGTAGGTGACGAACGACACCTGACCGGAGTAAAACGCCGCCCGAACGACGCTCGGAAACTGTTCGACGGCGTCGTCAATCCCGAGACCTTTGTACAGCAAGAATGCTCCGATGCCGGCGGTCACGACGGCCACCACAGCCGTCACGTTATCGGTGAGCGAGACGATCACAGGAATGGCAAGCAATGCGGTCCCCAACGGAATGAACAGGGTGCGACGAAGTTCCTCGTCGACGAGGAGGCGTTTCAGGAGGTAGTACGTCGACTCGATATCCCGCGCTTGCTGGACGATGACGCGATCGACAGCATCAACTCGGAGGCGGCTTTCGATGATCGGAACGGTCTGCTCGTCCGCAACGCTATCGACGACGACGACTGCCGACTGGGGATCGTGTTCGTCGACCAGCGCATCGATCTGATCTGCGATATCCCGATCGATGTTGACGGTGTCTCCCGACCCGGAGACGACCACCGATATCGCGTCCGTACACTCCGCTCGGAGGCTGCGTGCGACCCGGAGCGTCTCAAGGAGACAGTTGACCCGGCTGTCCTCGGGAGCAGCGACACCAGCCGATGTGATAAGATCGATGATCGCCGCTTCACCGACGACTGGCGTTCCGTGGTCGAAATCGCCGTCGCGGTCGACACACAGTACCAGCGTGGTCACAGTGGGTCGGATGTTCTACCGGAATAAAAATCTATAGCCGAACGTCGAATCGTTCGTCAATGTGGCTCCACACGCCAGCACCGAACGCGAACGCAAGTCCCCGTGCGCCGCGTTGGAGGCGCTGTCGTACGCTCCGTTCCGGTTCGAATTCGGTGTGAACCGCCTCGGTGTCGAGCAGTTCCGTCACGCGGTCGAGTACGTCTTCATGGGTACCGATCGCGTCGATGAGATCGATATCTTGCGCGTCGTTGCCGAGATACACGCGCGCTTCGGTGTCGCGGATCGCGTCCGGATCGATGTCACGCCCATCAGCGACGCGTTCAACGAAATGCTCGTAGTAGTCGTCGATCAACCCCTGAAGATACGCCCGTTCGTCGTCATCGATCTCCTTTAGCGCCGTGCCAGCGTCCTTGTACCGACCAGCAGCAAACCGTTCGTAGGAAAGGCCGAGTTCCTCGGCGAGTGTGCTCGCGTTGAGTCGAGAGCCGATCACGCCGATGCTCCCGATGACGCTCGTCTCTCGCGCCCAGATCTCATCACAAGCGCTGGCAATCCAGTAGCCACCGCTCGCACACGTATCTGTCGCGTACGCGATCGTCGGTCCTTCGAACGACACCACGGCGTTTCGGATGTCTTCGCTCGGAACGACTTCACCACCGGGCGTGTTGAGTTTCACGAGAAGCGCATCCGCGTTGCGGTCCGCCTCGGCCCGCTCGATCTGCTCGACGATGTCATCGGCAGGGATCGAACGGCCCTGCCCCGGAACCGGACCGAAATCGCCATCACGAGTGATCGGTCCCGTAACGGCAACCTCCGCGACGTTGTACGTCGGAAGCACTGTGGTTGTGAGTCCGCCAGCGATCCGAGCACCGAGCAGTGTCGTTATAACTGCCAACAACACACCGAAAACGCTCGTTCCTGACGGCACCCATACGAACAAGAACACACCGGCTACGGTCCCAAGAAGCGTTCCGAGCAACACGAACACGAACCGGACGATGGTTGTTGCCGTGCTGTTCGGATGCAGTATGTCGTCTCGATCTGGCATACGCCAGCTTACGATCGGAATGATAAAAACCAGATGGGAAACGGAACATGATCGTCCGGGTCACTCACTGGGAGGCGACCACGACAACGTCACCACCACTTCCTCTTTGTCGGTTCCGATCATTGGCGATCGTTCGGTCACCGTGGTCTCACACGAAACTGTCGGTGATGGACGAAGCGTGACTTCCTTGTTCCCGACGGGCACCGTCATCGGTGCCTCTTCATCGACAAACTCGTCCGCCAGATCGCGGAGATACTCTGCAACCTCCCGTCGGCTTAGCTCCGCTTCGAATTCTGTCGTCTCGGACATCGGTACCACCCACCGTGATTAGGGTCCCGTTCCATAAATACTTCCACTACGATTACTGATCAGTTTGTAATGGCTTAGTATGATCTACAGTCATTTCTGACGATATTGGTATACAATCCATCAGATAGCGCCACAACGGTCGCTCGATACAGGGGCTATTTATTTAACGGACGTATCCAACACGCCTATCAGCCATATTGTTTGTGACGTATCGCATTCAATCCCGGTGTTTATACAGTCTGACCTATTCCGAGAAGGTATGAAGTTCTGCGATGAGTGTGGTTCGATCATGCACAAGGAGGACGATACGTGGGTGTGTCGCTCCTGTGGATACGAGACGGGGGGTGACGCCGAGGCCGAGGAGGCAATGGTCACCACACAAGCACAAGAAGACGGTGGTATCGTCGATGTGAGTGACGCCGAGGATAAAGGGCTTCCTACGACGTCCGTCGTCTGTCCGAACTGTGAGAACGATCGGGCGTACTGGTATATGCAACAGATCAGATCGGCCGACGAGTCCGAAACGCGGTTTTTCATCTGTACCGAGTGCGAACACCGTTGGCGAGAAGACGACCACTGAACTGTCCTAACCACGATCCCTCGGAGTGACTACTATCGCACTCGATGGCGAGGATGTCACGAATCGACGGTCACTCACTGTTCCCGTACATCGCATCATGTTCTGGACAGAATTCCGGATGGCGGAGCTGAGCAGTGATGACGCCGGGGTGTCTGTGGGGGTTAGAGAGTCGACACCGTTCGTCGTCACAGAACGCTTCACCGGTGGCAAGATAATGGACCGCACTCAGCACGTATCCCTGTAACGCTTCGGTCGTCCGGGGATCGTCTTCGACGAGAAATGCACCGTCGACCTCGTTTTCGAGCAGTTCACGCGGAGGGGTGTCACCGGAAAGCAGCGCGTGGCGTTGTTGTGCCTTATAATAGCTCTCGGGTTTCGCTGGCGCTTCGTACAAACCGGGCACGGAAACGAGCGCTGGCTGTCCGAGCACGCTCACCCGCTTGTGCCAGCGTCCGTCGTGCTCGCCCCAGGTGCCGAGCACCCGATCGAGCAGAATGACACGGGCGTGATCGAGCGACCCGGTCGGTAATCGGGTTCGGAGCGCGTCCTGTAGCGCTCGGCCGTCGTACAACACCCCACCGGCTCGTTCGGGCTGGGACAGTGCCCGCTCCTCATACCGGACGATACCGAGCATCTCCGAGCCGGTCTCGCGTTCGTACGGCGACTGGACACGCGCTGTGGCAAACGCTGACGGCAGCGCTTCGTCGGCGTGCTGGTCGAGAAACCGCTCTCGAACCGTCACGTCGGCGTCCACGCGCTCGTCGAGCCACGCTGCGATACGCTCGCAGTCGGCGACCGTCGTGGGTGCACGATACAGTGATATCTGCTCGACCATGTGGTCTCAGTCGTCAGCAGACGCCGTTGTGGTGGTCAGTTCCACCGGCTCGGCGTCGACACCGAGTTCTTTGAGCGCGATCTGAGCCGCCCGTTTGCCCGAGAGCAGCATGGCACCGAACGTTGGACCCATGCGTGGTAGACCGTACGTGGTGGCAACGGCCATCCCGGTGACGATGAGTCCGTCATGAGCCAGTCCGGTGTGTTCGACGACCGCGTCCTCGCTTTTGCCGACCCACATCGAGTCGTGTCCCGGCGAGTCGTGCCCCGGCGCACCGTACTGACCCTCTTCGGTCTGGTCCATCCCGGCGTTCGTTTTTGCGTCCTCGATCCCCGGTGCGTTCAACACGCCGCGCTCGTCAAGCTTTTTCACTGCCATCGCGTCGTGACCCGTCGCGTCGATCACCAAATCCGCCTCGACAGCGATCGGATCCACGCACGTCAGTTCACGGGGCAACGCGTGCACCGGCGTCCAGTTCATCACGATCCCACCGATGCGATGGTCCTCGCGGATTACGATGTCCGTGAACTCGGTCATATTCTGGATCTTCGCGCCCGCGTCACACGCCGCCTTGATCATCGCGGAGCAGGCGTGTGGACCGTTCGCCACGTACAGCCCCTCGCTATCGGCCGCAGGCTTGTAGTCGACGTCGTAATCGTCGAACACCGCTTGGGCAGGCGACCGAACGGTGACCTTATTCATCAGAAAGCCGCCGAGCCAAAAGCCGCCACCGAGGTAGTTGTTCTTCTCGACGATCATCGTCTTCACGCCGCGAGACGCCAACTCCGTCGCCGCCATCAGGCCGGACGGACCGCCACCGACGATGATCACGTCGCTGTCGGAGAAATCCATGAACTCATCGGTCCACTCCTGACCGATCGCCCGCGTCACATCTGCCTCACCAACCTCACTGAACGTTCCGAACTCGGATTCGGACATACAACTCAGTGGTATCCTCCAGTGGTAATGGATGTTTCGGTTATTCATAAATAGAATACATTCATATTGTTTATTATATTATAGTCTAATAGACGTAGCTACAGGACCAGTTGTACAAAAGAGACGGTCTGACTCAACCGAAGAGACGGTGCTTTATCCGTCGATACCACGGAATCACCGTTTCCGGATCTTTGGCGAGAAGGACGGACGACTCCGTCTCGGCGGCGACGATGTCGGTCGTTGGGCCGAAGAAATCGGGGGCTGGATGGGACGAAGAGCCGAGAATCAACAGATCAGCGGCGTCACCGCGTTCGATCAGTGCGGTTCGTACGTCGTCTCCGAGGATGATCTCCGTCTCCGTGGGACTCGACACCAACTCCTGAAGGGTATCCAGATACTCCCGTGCCGTCGTGATCATCTCTTGGGAGGCGTCCTCGGGAATGACCTTCATTAGCGTGAGCGAGCTGTTCGTCGAGACAGCGATCGCGTCCGCAAGTTCGACCTCAGTACGGTCGTACGGCTTTTCTTCTGTAGCGACGACGATGTCTTGCAGTTTCTCCAGTCCACGATGTTTCAGCACGGCGACTTGGACGGGGATATCAGAACGAAGGATCTCATCCACGTGGCTTCCCTGAAGATACTGTTTTTCCATCGGCTCGTACCAATCGATGACCACCAATTCGGTCCGGTCGTCGATCTGGTCGAACAGCGCATCGGTACGGTCGCGGGTGAGTATGTGCTCGAAGTTGACGTCGCAATCGGTAGATGCCAATCGGTGTTCGAGCGTATCGATCCACCCTTTGTCGAAATCGGGATCGTACTCGGAGAGGGGAAGCTGTGGAGGCACCTCGGAGATGACGACCATATCGAGAGTTGCGTCGTATCGGCGGGCGAGCGCGGCGACGATCGCCAACAGATCCCTGTTGGGCCGTTCTTCGACGATCTCGACGACGATCTTCGAATGAGTGTCAACCACGGTTCCGAGACGTTCCTCTTTGTCGTCGATCGCTTGCTGGTAGTGGACTCGTTGGAGCTGATCGCCGATGGTGTGGTCCGGGTGAACCGTCTCGCCGATCCGCGTCTGGACGTAGTACCACGCGATCCCGAGCACGATCAAGACGATGGCGCTCACTTGCGAGAGTAATCCCATAAACGGGATCAGCAGCAACGCGGCGGCCGTCCCAAGGAGGGGAAGCACCGGGGAAAAGGGGGTCCGAAAGTCCGGATCGTACCATTCCGGTTGGGCCCCCCGGAGCAAAACGACAGTCACGTTCAACAACGCGAACACGAGGATGCCGAACGTTCCCCCGAGCTTCGCCAAGCCTTCGGCATCGAACAGAAGCGCCAATCCGATCATGATCAGCCCCGTCAGCCAGATCGATCGGGTCGGGGTTCCAAACCGAGCCGAAGATTTGCGGAGTTTCGGCGTCATGAGTCCGTCCTGGGACATGGCAAACGGAAACCGGGACGACGACAGCGTCGCTGCGTTCGCCGTCGAGACTGTGGCAAAAATGCCAGCCAGCGCGATGATAGCGCCACCCAAGGTACCCAAAAACAGTTCGCCCGCGTCAGCGACCGGTGCCGTGCTCTCTTCGATCTCCGGGAGCGTCATCACACCGGTGATGATCAGCATAATTCCCGCATACAGCAGCGTTACGAACACGACGGCAGCGATCAATGCCCGTGGAAACGTCGTTCCCGGGTCTCTGACTTCGCCTGCGACGGCGGTCGCTTTGACGACCCCCAGATAGGAGATGAACACCAGACCAGTCGCAGTGATAACCCCACTCCAGCCATGTTCTAACAGCGGAGAGAAGTTCCGGGTGTCGATGACGGATACTCCTCCTCCGACGAACACCGCGAGGATCATAACGAGTCCCAACACCACCAACGTCTGGAACTGTCCGCTTTGCTCGGCACCGAGCCAGTTGACGAGGATGAGGCCGATCCCACCGACAGCAGCGACAGCGACAATGGAAACAGAAGAGAAATACGTGACGTACCAGCCCAATCCGACGAGGGCGAACGAGCCTTTCAGGATGAGTGCGAGCCAGGCCCCCAGACCGATGACGGTTCCGACCAATGGACCCATCGCACGGCTCACAAAGAAGTACGGGCCGCCGGCGTGGGGCATGGCTGTCGCCAGTTCGACGGCACACATCGTTGCGATCAGGGCGATGGTTCCTGCAAACACGAACGCAAGTGCCGACGAAGGGCCCGCCGCTGCTGCAGCCGGTCCTGGCAGGACGAAGATTCCGGCTCCGATCATAGTGCCCGCTGCAGTGGTGAAAACCGCAGCGAGACCGAGCTCTCGTGTGAGTTCGGAGTCGTTCTCGGTCGGAACCATATCGTTCAAACTTCGGCGTTCAACCGGTTAACCTTAGCGTGGGGAAAATCCGCCTGCCGCCTTTAGCCCTGTTTCGAGGACAGATCCGCTACAGAGACAGTGAAAAGAGCGTATTCGCTCGCTGTTGTGCTCAGTCGCCGCCGGTTCGAATGGCTCGTTCGGTCTCGGTCAACACCGTCTCCGGATCGAACCCGGCGATGACGTCGTCTAACTGGTCAGAAGACGCGTCGGCAAGGTCGCGCGCGTGGGTCGTAATGTTCGGAAGCGCCCTGATGACGTTATCGATGATCGGCACGGCTGCGGTCTGTGGCGATCGCGACAACGGATTAAGATCGATGACGAGTTCGGTTTTGCCCATCTCTGCGAGCGCTTGGGCGCGATCGCCGTCTTCGAGTGGAACGAGTACGACATCGGCGTCGTAGATCCCATCAGCGTCGACTTTCGCTCGTTCGTGATCGAGACCGGGAATGCGTTCGTCAGCAGTGGTTCCTTTCACCTCACACGCCCCGTGTTCCCGGAGGTGATCCACGATGGCGTGAATCCGCTCTTCGGTCCGGTTGAAGAGATTTACTTCGAGATCCGCACCGGTCGCCTCTGCAAGCGTGATGAGTTCGTCGGGAACGAGCGCGGCAACGTTGCCGTTGACTGAGAGTACGGGATGACGAGCACGAAGGAGATGGGCAGCGGCGACACGTTCGGCTCGGTCGACACTGGGTAACGTCCGTTCGCCGAGGAGATAATCGAACGCTTCGCCGCGCCCTTGGGCGATGAGACCCTGCGGGCTGGTGATACCTTTTTCCACCCCGTCTTCGATCCGGTGACGGGTGAGAAGCGACTGGTACCGGGGGTGGCTCTCGGGCACCTCGATATCGCTCATGGGTCGGATTTACCGAGCATCCAAAAAAGTCGTGCGTTGTCCACATTCGTTTCGCGGTCCGCCGTCGATGTGACAGACAGTCGGGTCGTATCCCGCCTTGGTTAGTCCCTCACCGAGTGCGAACACCGTTTCTCCGAGCATCGCCATCGACGCCTCGCCACCGGCGTTTTGGACGGCCGTGATGGTCTCTTCAACGCGCTCGGTGAGAAGTCCAGCTTTGCGGGCGAATCGACGGGACTCGGTCATGAACCGCTCGAGCGTGGGCTGTTCGAGCAGGCAAGCGAGCGCGTCCTCGCCGGCTCGTGAGAGCGCAGCAGTGTCTCCGCCGAGAATCGTGGCCGTGTCCAAGCCGCCGAAGGAAACGTATTCGATCCGCTCACGGACGAAAAGCCCGTCGATCTGCCCGTGAGGGGGACCCCCAGGTTCGCGTCGAATCGGGACGCCCCCACGAGCTTGCCCGACCACGTCACCGAGACCGGTTCCCGCCGCAACCTCTGCGGCGTGAGCGATCGCGATCAGTTCGTTTTCCGTCCGGTCGTCTTCGGTGATAGCGTTGGCGGTCAGAGCCGTTCCGAGCGCACTCGCCCCCGAGACGCCAAAGCCAGCACTCACCGGCAGCTCAGTGTGGATAGTCACCCGCGCGGTCACTCCCAATCGATCGAGCACACCCTCGACGGCCGCCATCGACACCCGCTGGTCGTTTAACACCACAGCGGACTCCGCAGCACGCTCGACGTCCACAGAAACCCCATCCGAGAGAGCGAGTCCTGCACCTCGTGATCCCGCCCGCTCTGGGTCGTCGTGTGGATGGATGCTGAAAAAGCCGGTTATGTGGCCAGGGACGAACGCGCTGGGACTCCTCGACATCGATCCCGAATCAGGGGGTCGTTCCCTTGAACCTTACAGTTCGTGGTGAGTGCATTACCCGACGATCCCAAAACACATAAATTATTTGTGATATTGCTCATCACACCGCACGGTACCGTTCCACGGGGAGATGATCCACGTTCTCGAAATTACCATCACCAGTAACAAGGATCACATCGAACGCTCGCGCTAGAAATCGATGCAGCTCATCGACGATGCTATCTAAACTATAAAAAATATTTTATTTAAATAATTAAGTTCTATTCATGGTGTTTCAAATCCCAACCACCCCATGTTTTCCCGGAGTTATCTACAATGAGACATATTACCACGAGATAGCATCGTATAGCAACATGAACGTATATTAGCAGTCGGCTACAACGTACCGGTATGCTTTCGGCCCTCTACCGAACCGCCCGTGAGCAGTTCACGCTCAAACACCTCCTTGGTATCGTCGTCCTGTTCGGGTTTTTCGCAGTGGTCCTCAACGCGTCCCAAGAGATGTTGATCGGGTTTGCCATTGCGCTCGTCGTGACCGAATGCATCACCGTGTTTCAGAACACACCGGAGGTCGATCAGCGATACGTGAAAGGAGTGATCGGTGTGGGCGTGATTGGTGGTAGTCTCCTCATGGCCTATTCCCTCGTGGTCGGCAGTTCCGGACCCATGTGGTTTCCGGTACTCACGTCGATCGGTGGCGTATGGCTGCTCGCCGACGTGTACGCCGATTTCCGTCGCGGCGAGGGTGCAAACGCCGGACAGTCCGAGGATCTCTCGTCTGCGGATGTGATGCTCCTCTCGAACCACGGTCACCTCGTGGCGAACGTGCTCGAAGATGAGCCCCACACCGTCGAACAGCTCGCCGCCGAGTGTGATCTGACCGAGTCACGCGTTCGGGAGGCGCTCGATTACATGGAACGGTCGGGCGTCGTCGCTCACGACGGTCAGCAGTACGTGCTCAGAGAAGAGAACGTGGGGCTGTGGGCGTTCGTGCGAAACATCGTTGCAGGGACTGCCAGACGAATCGCGCGCCCACTTTCCTAACTCTGTTGTCGCTACGGCGAAAGTCGTTGGCGATCGCGGGGGAAGAGGACAGCTTCCCGGATGTTCGAGAGACCGAGCATCGTCATGACGAGACGCTCGACGCCGTAGGCCCACCCGGCGTGGGGGGGCATCCCGTATCTAAACATCTTCGTATAGTACTCGAACGCCTCCGGATCCAATCCCTGCTGTTCGAATCCGGCGACGAGTTCGTCGTGGCGGTGTTCGCGCTGGCCACCGGAAACGAGTTCCATTCGCGGATGCATGAGATCGAACCCTTTCGAGAGCTGGGGATCGTCGTCGTAATCCTGGATGTAAAACGGCTTGATCTCGCTGGGCCAGTCGGTGATGAAGTAGTGCCCACCAACGTCGTCCCCGAGGGCTTTCTCGGCTTCGGTCGGGAGATCGTCGCCCCAAACCAGCTGTTCGTCGAGTTCGCCGGTGGCGTTGATGCGCTCGATCGCCTCCTCGTAGGTGAGTCGGGGAAATGACTGCTGGGGCACCGCAAACGAATCTGTGAGATCGAGTGTTTCGAGCTGTTCGTGACAGTCGGTCTCGACGGCCTCATACGCCGCCCGAAGCGTCCCCTCACACACGTCCATCGCCTCGTGATGATCGATGAACGCGCTCTCGAAGTCGATCATCGTCGCTTCGTTGAGGTGCCGAGGGGTGTTGTGCTCCTCGGCTCGGAAGATCGGACCGATCTCGAAAACGCGTTCGAGTCCGGAGCCGACCATCAGCTGTTTAAACAGCTGTGGCGACTGGTTCATGAACGCCTCCTGTCCGAAATACGTGAGTGGGAACAGCTCCGTGCCGCCTTCTGTCCCGGTGGCGACGATCTTCGGGGTGTTGATCTCAGTGCAGCCGACCGATCGGAAGTAGTCCCGAACGGCGTTCAACACTGTCGACCGGATCTCGAAGATCGCCTTGCTCTCCCCGCTGCGGAGATCGAGCGTTCGGTTGTCCAGCCGCGTCGAAAGGTCGGCATCGACCTTCCCCGTCGGGTCGAGGGGCAGTTCGGGATCAGCTGGGGCCAGTACCTCAACCGATTCCGGCACGATCTCGACGCCGGTTGGTGCGCGTGGCTCTTCCTCGACGGCACCGGTCACACTGACGACGCTCTCACGACTCACGTTCGTTCCGGTCTGAACCAGCGATTCGTCCATCTCGTCGGGAGCGAACTTGACCTGAATCTTTCCCGTCTGATCTCGAACGATGAGAAAGGCAATCCCCCCGAGATCACGGATCTCGTGTGCCCACCCGGCGACGGTGACGCGCTCGCCCGGCTCGGCGTCTACTGTGTACGTTCGATCGTCCATATCCGGATCTGGCGGTCGGGCGTCTTAAGCCCGATCAATTTCGATCCACCAAGAACGCCACGCGCGCTATTTCGCGTCCTGGACGCCTCGAACAGTCTCCCGAACTGCCTCGATCCCTTGGTCGTGGACGAGATCTCCGACGATGATCGTATCAGCATACTGTGCCATCTCGTAGGCCGAGTTGTAATCGTGAATCCCACCGCCATAGAACAGGGTCGCCGAATCAAGCGCGTCAGCCGCGGTTTTCACGAACGATGGTTCGCCGAGCATTCCTGAATATTCGAGGTAGACGATCGGTTGGCCGAACAGTTGCTCTGCGACTTCTGCATAGGCGGCAACGTCGTCAGGATCGAGATCGCAGTCGGCCGTTGTCAACTCCCCAACCGACGAATCGGGATTCAACACGATGTAGGCCTCCGGAAACGTGTGTGCCCAGTCGATGCTGTCGTCGAGGCGCACCCATTCTTTGTGCATACCCGTCAACCATGATATGTCACCCGCATTGATCACCACCGGAATGAGATATCCATCGAGAACGTCCGAATGAACGACCACACCTGTGCCGCTCGGTTCGATGAACACGGGGACAGAAACGCCGCTACACGCCTCGATGACACGAGTCATCTTCTCTTCGGTCATCCCCATCGTCCCGCCGACGATGATGGCGTCGGTCCCTGTCTTACCAACATCCTCGACGGATTCATCGTCGAGAAGCGTTTTATCGGGATCGATCTTGACGACGTGATCCCAATCCTCCCACGGCTGCATATCAGCCTCCACCCGACCACCGAACAAAACGGCTTCGAAACGGGAGCACAGCGATGAAAACACGACTAGATCACCGAATTATCCTCGATACGGTCGTCCCATCCGTGTGGGACGGGAGCACTGATCATAATTAGACCATGAATCCAACGTATATAACCGTTACCGCCCGCCAGACCGATCGTTCGCCGTGAGAACGAGGATGTGGCGCGTCAGCGACGCGTGGACGCGCCGTGTAAACGAGGTTTCGACGGTCCATCCCGCCGACGTGGCTGCCTCCGCCCACGGTCGGTCAGCCACGAGCACCGCCCGGGGAGCGACACGGTTGGCTTCTTCGAGCGTCGCGGAGACGAGTCGAGGGAGACTGCCGTCGGAGCGTTCGTCGACGATCTTCGATTGGCGACCGTACGGCGCATCGAAGACGACGGCGTCGACCGCATCGGCAGCGAACGGCAGACGCGTCGCGGTACCGGTGAGCACTGTACCCGCGTCGGAACCGAGATATCGGGTGAGATTCTCTCGGGTGCCACAAGTCATCTTGAGCTGGGCGTCGAGTCCGATCACGTCCGCACCAGCCAGTCCGGCCTCGATGAGCAGCCCGCCGGTGCCACACATCGGATCGAGCACTCGCGCTCCGGGGCGTGCACCCGCGATGTTAGCCAGTGCACGGGCGAGCAACGGTCCCATACTGCCCGGCTGGAAGAACGGTCGTTTCGAGGGCATCCGGTCTCCGAAGTCCCGGATGCTGCGCGCAACGAGCCAGCCTAGCACACAACTGTCATCCGAAAACAGCGCTCGCAGTTCATGGTCGGGATCGTCGAGATCGATCTCGAACCCCCGTTGGGTGAGCACTGCACCGAGTTCGCGCTCGGCACGCTGGGTATCAACATCTGTTGTCCCGCGAACGTCCCGCGCCCGAACGGCGACCGTTCCGCGCCGATCGATCACCGACTCCGTCAACAGCTGCCGTGCGGATTCAACCGCGGCATCCGTGTGACCAACCATCGCGCCTGCACGGCGGGTAAACGCCAACGACTCGATCTGATCGATGTCGGTCGCACTCGCCAATCCGGGTGCCAGTCGAGTGACGCCAGAGCAGCCACTCCCCGCCTCACAGGCAGCGAAGGCGTCGTCCTCACCGGCGAACTCCAGGACGTACACACAAACACTCACCGCTCGGACCGCATGAGCACACCGATCTCTCGACAACTGGATCTATCAGCACAACCCCCGTACCTTTATAAGCCTTAAATACGATCTTTAAGTCGAACGATGACCGATCCAAAGGAAACAATCAATATCGAGAACGTCGTTGCGTCGACGGGCATCGGCCAGGAGCTTGATCTACAGAGCGTTGCTATGGATTTGGAGGGGGCGGACTACGATCCCGAGCAGTTCCCGGGACTTGTCTACCGGACACAGAGTCCGAAGTCGGCGGCACTCATCTTCCGGTCGGGAAAGATCGTCTGTACGGGGGCGAAATCGACCGACGACGTTCACGAGAGTCTTCGTATCGTTTTCGATAAGCTTCGTGATCTCAATATTCAGGTAGACGAGGATCCGGAGATTGTCGTCCAAAACATCGTCACTAGCGCCGATCTCGGTCGAACGCTGAATCTCAATGCTATTGCGATCGGTCTCGGACTGGAGAACATCGAGTACGAACCCGAGCAGTTCCCGGGGCTGGTGTACCGACTCGACAATCCCGATGTCGTCGCGTTGCTGTTCGGCTCGGGAAAGCTCGTCATCACGGGGGGCAAACAGCCCCAAGACGCCGAAGAAGCCGTGGACAAGATCGTCTCGCGACTGTCCGAGCTTGGACTGTTGGACTAACACCCACCTTTTTTGCGCTCGGGTGGCCTTCGGCCACCACTCCCGCAAAAAATCTGGACCAAAAAAAGCCGCTCGCTAACGCTCGCGGGAAGTGACCTTCCCGCTCCGCGACTGCCCCGCTCCGCCGCCTCCGTGTTCTCAGTCGTCGGCGTGGACGACCGACGACTCGCCTATAATGCGCGCGATCTCGGGGTAACAGGCCCGCAAGCCATCGAGATCACCGCGTTGGCGATAGTGGCAGTACTCCGCCAGCATATCTACTAACGCGGCTGGGGCACTCGTTGCGTCGGGCTGTTCAGTCACCTCGGCTGGTTCCCGATCGTTTTCAGGTGTGTACACCGACTGGACGACGGTCCCGTCGCGCTGTTCGTGATACCGCACCCGGCCGCCGTTCTCGAACCAGCCCGTGACGACCAGCTCCTTTGCCGCCTCGTAGCGCGTGATATTCGCAATGCCGGGCAAATCGTCGTACGCCACCTGTGACCGGCCAAGCCCGGCCGTTGCTAGAATCTGTTCGATCTGCGTGGCGTGGGCACAGCCCGTACTCCGGCACGGCCGACACCACGTTCCTGTCCCCACGTCCACGACGTGGTACAGCTCCGCTTTCGAGATCGTCGCTCGATCCTCGACCGTCGAGAGGTTCACCGACTCACCCAGCCGATCCCAGAACTGAAACACCGGTAGCGTCATCTTCCCCCCACGAACGCAGTTCCCGCGAGCGTAGCGAAGCGGAGCGAGCGGCTTTTTTTGGTCCTCTCAGATGGACGAAATCCATCTGGGAGCCTGCAAGAGCGAAGCTCTTGCAATGCAGATTTTTTGCGTGAGGGTGCGCTCCGCGCACCCGAACGGAAAAAAGGTGGCTGGTCACGTTTCTGATACGATTCGACACCGTTACATGTCTCTGCTTCGTTCCCAATCATGGGTTCTAGTGCTTGCGAGAACCCCAGCGTCGGGTGCCTCTTACACCCGGCGCGTTTCCATGAACGCGCGGCCGTGATGTGCTGGCGTTCTCATTTATCGTTCCTTACCCCTTCACACATAAAGGTACTGATGCAACGAGTAATGTTGTGTTAGACAAACAACTCGTAACTGCTCGATACCCAGCACAGTGCTCTCGGCGATGGCGCTGTTCGAGGCAATACTGATGATATTGCAGGATCATTTTTATCCATCATTTTGAGCAGTGTAGTAATGCGAGGTTACTCCGCGCGAACGAAGCGAAGGCAAGCCAGCAAGACCTTTGTTCCCGCGCGGCAGATTTGTTGCCAGAGTGGTGAGCTTCGCTCGCCCGAACACAACAAGGTGGTTCAGTGCTACAGATCGATCCAATCGGCAGTGGACTGTTCGCGTACGTCGTGACGTTTCTGGCCGCGTGGATGTTTTATGCGGTCACATTGCATCTCGCGGCGCTGTACGTCGTCGGTGAGACACCCCACCAGCGCGCTGCCCTCGCCGGAGCGGCCCCTGCGGTCGTTTCGTTGTCGGTGCAGCCGTTCAGTCCGCTCGTGGCTGTCGTGCTCGCGCTCGTGAGCGATGCGGGCGCGATTCACGTGGTCTACAAGCTGCGGAAACGGGGAACGGCACTGCTTGCGGTCGCTCACTACACCATCGCCATCATTTTCGGCTTCGCGCTGTTCAACATCATCACGCTGCTTTCGGCGTGAGTTGCCGAGTGACGACCGGCCTACTCCACGAGCCGCTCAATTTCGGTCACGAGGATGTCGTACGCGCCGTGTTCGCGCAGTTGGGCGATGGTTTCGAACACCTCGGTTTCGTCGACCACGGCATGAACCGCGAGCGCGTCCTCACCGGCGATGTCCATCACCGTCGGGCCACCCATGCCGGGGATGACGCTCCGAACGTCATCGAGATGTTCTCGGGGAACGTTCATCATCAGATAGCGTTTGTCGGCGGCGGTGAGCACCGACTGGAGCGCCGTTCGGATCTGTTTGACCTTCGAGTCGTCGGCCGTCTCCGGACGGGCAAACAGCCGTACTGAACTGTCGAGGACGTCCGCAACGACTGCAAGGCGGTTCATGCGCAGCGTCGTTCCGGTGCTCGTGATGTCGATGATCGCGTCGGCGATGTCGACGTGCGGAGTCAGCTCCGTCGCCCCAGAGACCTCTACGATAGACGGGGAAACATCCTTATCCGCGAAGAACTCTCGTGCGATGCCCGGAAACTCGGTGGCAACGGTGCCGTCGGCGAGATCAGACACCTGTTCGATCGGTCCGTCCTCGGGGGCTGCCAACACCAATCGACACCGGCCGAACTCCAGATCGAGCAGGTCTATGAGCTCGGCTTCGGACTCTTTGGCTTGATCGTACCCGGTGATGCCGATTTCAGCCGCACCATCAGCGACATACTCCGGAATGTCCGCCGCACGTGCAAACAAGACGGTCACATCCGGATCGACGGTGTTCGCATACAGCTTCCGATCCGCGCCGTCGATGAGATGGAGTCCAGCCCGCTCTAACAGATCGGTCGTCGGCTGGTGCAAGCGTCCCTTGTTAGGCACGGCAATACGCATTATCGACCGTTGACGCTCCACGAAACAATTGCTTTTGCATTGCGGCGACGAACCACACACAGACGACAGCTCGCCTGCGACTACGGGACACGCGGGCGGAGCTGGCTTCTGAATCGAACGAACCCGATGGATTGACGCAGCTTCGGGGAAAACCGGCAGTAATGACGACGCTGGGAATCACCAACGGAGTCGTTCTACAGCCAGATCTTTCCGTGTCGAAATCGGACGTACTCATCGATCAGTCCTCGGGTGAAATCATCGATGTCGACCCGGAGATCGGTATGAGCGGTGATCGGCAGTTAGACGCGACCGATTCGCTCGTCATTCCCGGTCTGATCAACGCCCATACACACGTTGCAATGACGCTACTCCGTGGGTATGCGGACGACAAGCCGCTCGAAACGTGGCTCCGGGAGGATATCTGGCCGGCTGAAGCCGAACTCACCGCCGAAGACGTTCGAGCGGGAGCACGGCTCGGCATGGCGGAGATGATTCGATCGGGAACGGCTGGGTTCGCCGACATGTATTTTCACGTGCCCGCCATCGGTGATGCCGTCGAAGCGGCAGGGATGCGTGCTCGGCTGGGCCACGGGATCATCACCGTCGGAAAAACCGATGCGGAGATCGAAAGCGACGTCGAGGAAGGCATCCGTGTTGCCCGCAAACTCGGTAGTGAACGCGTTTCGACGGCACTGATGCCCCACAGCCTCACCACCGTCACCGAGACCACACTCACCACCGTGATCGAGCGCGCCCGAGAAATGGATGTACCGGTTCACAGTCACGTGAGCGAAACCACAGCGGAGGTCGAACCGATCATCGAAGAGCGCGACGTACGCCCAGTCGAGTACGCGCGCTCATGTGGTCATCTCCAGCCCGAGGATTTCATCGCCCACGCGGTTCACATCGACACCGAGGAGATCGAACGGCTCGCGGACACCGGCACGGGCGTCGTTCACTGTCCGGCCTCGAACATGAAACTGGCAAGCGGGATGGCTCCGGTTCAGGCGATGCTCGATGCGGGCGTCACGGTCGGACTCGGAACCGACGGCGTGGCCTCGAACAACGATCTCGATATGTTCGATGAGATTCGCGACGCAGCCATGATCGGGAAGCTCGCTGCCGAGGACGCCAGCGCCCTCGCTGCACCGGATGTCGTTCGGATGGCGACACAGGGCAGCGCTGACTGCGTCGGCTTCGAAAGCGGTCGGATCGAATCCGGTGCGCCCGCCGACCTCGCCGTGCTCTCACTCGATGCACCCCATCTCACGCCTGCACACGATCTCGTGAGCCACCTTGCGTACGCTGCCACCGGTTCGGACGTACGCCACACTATCTGTGACGGTCAGATTCTGATGCGTGAGCGCGAGCTTCTCACCATCGACGAAGCGACGGCCCGCGAGGAAGCCACGAAACGAGCCGAAGAGCTCATCGCCCGAGCAGAAGCGTAGCTGCTACACCGTCGGAGAGATCGAGAAACTACAGGCCGTTCTGTACGAGTACTCGTCTCTCGATGGTCCATATAATGAATCATGGAGTTCTGACCGATTATTACCTAGATAGTAACAGTTTATCATCCATCTTCATGATAAGTGAATAGATATAAATGAGAGTGGAATATATTCGATGTAAATGATCGGTGATGCGATAAAATATCCGACACAGCATGACGATTGGATCAAAATCATCCTGATCGGTGGGGGACTATACGTGTTTTCAATGATACCACTCATCGGAATGATCGGAGGGCTGTTGCTCTCGGGGTATTACGTCCGTACGCTTCGGGCTGCCGCCATGGAGGAGGAAACACCACCAGTGTTCGATGAGTGGACCGAAATGCTCATCGATGGAATCACGTATGTCGGTATTGCACTTGTGTACCTCCTCATCCCAACCATTTTATCAGTAATATTACTGTTGATAGCCGGTGGAGATTCATTGGTTGGTCTGTTGATGACAGCGGTCCTCGTGTTGGTAGCCGTATACCTACTTCCTGTTGCACTGACAAATTTCGCAGTAACCGACAGTGTCGATAAGGCGTTCGATCTGTCGACGATTTCGGACGCCGCATTCACCAGCGAATATTTCACCGCTGTGGTGCTCGCAGTTGTCGTCGGATTCGCACTTTCACTCATCGGAACGATATCCATACTACTATTGGTTGGTATTCTAATCATTTTCTACATGAATGTGGTCGTTCATTACATCCTAGGGAAGGGTTGTGGTCCCCAGCTCCAGCAGAAAAACGAGAAGAGAATTACTCCATAACGATCGCCTTGTTCCCATCGCCGTCGGTACACTTCTGTACCATAAGCCCACACCAACACTCATGACAGCGTGGACGGATTCGGTGAGCGGACAAACGATCGTCGTCACGGGGGCCAACAGCGGAATCGGATACGCAGCCACGAAAGCATTCGTCGCTCGCGGTGCCGACGTGGTGCTCGCGTGTCGGAGCATCGAACGGGGAGAAGCGGCGGTGAATCAGCTCCGTACGGATGTGTCCGATGGCTCCGCGACGGTGTTGGAGCTGGATCTGGCGGATCTCGACTCGATTCGGGCGTTCGTGCAAGCGTTCGAGACAGCCCACGACGAGCTAGATGTGCTATGTAACAACGCGGGGGTGATGGCAATCCCTCGAAGCGAAACGGCAGACGGCTTCGAAACGCAGTTCGGGGTGAACCACCTCGGGCATTTCGCGCTCACGGGGCTGTTGCTCGAAACGCTGCTGGAAACGGAAGGCGAGACGCGCATCGTGACCCAGAGCAGCGCGGTTCACGAACAGGGACGGATCGATTTCGAGGATCTCCACCACGAGGACAGCTATAACAGATGGACAGCCTACAGCCAGAGCAAGTTGGCGAACCTCCTGTTCGCCTACGAGCTACAACGACGCCTCGATCGCGCCGATATCGAGGATCTCGTGAGCGTCGCCTGTCACCCGGGCTATGCGGCGACGAACCTCCAGAAACGCGGTCCCGAGCAGTCCGGATCGGCGCTACGACTGTGGCTGATGAAAGCCGCGAACGCGCTCATCGCCCAGTCTCCAGAGCAGGGCGCGCTGCCGATGTTGTACGCCGCGACGGAAACCGACGTAAGGGGTGCATACGTCGGTCCCGACGGCGTCAGAAACATGCGAGGCCACCCGGAGCCACAACGCTCCAGCGATCGATCGTACGACGAGGCGACCGCCGAACGGCTGTGGTCGGTGTCCGAAGAGCTGACCGGCGTGACCTACGGTTTCGACGGTTCGTAGGCGCGAGCGCGTGACCGATCGCCGCCACGAACAGCTACAAATCACCCCCGTGTGTAGAGGGACGTATGAACGATGGAGGCCTTCCGGGAGTACCCTCGGAAGAGCGGATCGTTCTACACGTCGATATGGACTGTTTTTATGCCTCCTGTGAGCGCCGTCGTGATCCGTCCCTCCGACACGAACCCGTCGTTGTCGGGATGGGATACGAAGCTGGCGAAGCCCACGGTGCGGTGGCGACGGCGAGCTACGAGGCACGCGAGCACGGCGTCGAGAGCGCACAAGCCATCTCCCAAGCATTAAACCACCTACCTCGCGCTGTAGACGCCGATGATCCGGATGGAGCGGTCGGCCACTACCGCCCAGTAGATATGGCCTACTACGAGTCGGTGAGCGAGGAGGTGAAGACAGTGTTACACGAGGTCGCCGACACCGTTCGGGAAGTCAGCATCGACGAAGCGTACGTGGACGTGAGCGATCGGTTAGGATGGGACGGGGCACCAGTGTTCGCTCGAAACCTCAAAGCGCGGATCCACGAGGAGGTCGGTGTGCCGGCGAGCATCGGGGTCGCACCGAACATGAGCACTGCGAAGATAGCGAGCGACCACGACAAACCCGACGGACTGGTCGTCGTGACACCCGATGAAATCCGCCCGTTTCTAGCGCCACTCGACGTCAAGCGACTGCACGGCGTCGGTCCCGTCACTGCTCGTGAGTTGCGATCGATGGGGATCGAAACGGCGGGAGCGTTGGCCCAAACCGACCGGCACCGCCTCGTCGATCGATTCGGTGCGCGCGGTGGGGACATCCACGACTACGCGCGAGGTCACGACGATCGCGAGGTTGAGCCAGTCGGAGAGCCAAAGAGCCTCTCGAACGAGTCGGCGTTCACCGAACCGACCGAGAACCCCGATCGCATCCGTGACCGACTCCTCACGCTGATCAAACAAGTGACGACCCGCACGACACAGCACAACGTACTGTACAAAACGATCGGCATCAAAGTCGTGACGCCACCGTTCGACGTGCACACACGGTCACACAGCTTGTCCGGACCGGTCGACGATCCGGCGCTCGTCGAACGCATCGTACTCGATCTGATCGAGGAGTTCGAAGAACGACCGGTCCGGAAACTCGGAGTCCGCGTCTCGAATCTCTCGTTCGTTGACGCCGATCAAGCCAGTCTCGATGACTGGGAGCAATCACCTACCGAGTCGAACGACACCGACGGTACCCCCGTACAGCCGGACGGTGGAACAGCCACCGAGAACGAACGCAGCCGGCAAACGTCGGTGTTCAAGTTCGTCTGACTACTTTTTACCGGGGACTACCGCCCGGAACCGATCGATCGTGTGTGAAAGCGAACGCCGATTCGAGGACAACATCGCGTCTTCCGGTGCCTTGTAGTAGGCGATGAGGCTCCAAATGAGGATTCCTGCTCCCGCGCCCAGCGCAGATCCCACCAGATCGAGCGTGTAAAACGCAACCCCTTGTCCTGAAAGGACGATCAACGTGGGAATGCTCGTCGTGTGAGGGACGAGTGCGTTCTCATCGATCAGTGTGGGTATGAGACTGGCGATCGCGACGATACTCCCGGCGAGGATGACGATGTCTTGCCACATGGTTCTGTTGGAGAGTGAAAGTACCCGACGGCTTCGAAGTGAAGGGTGCCCTGAACGGGCTCGTTTCAACGTAAGAACTCGAGCTGTAGTAAATGTTTTCGTCTGTTGTCACTTCGATTTGTGATGTCATATCAAGATCATAGCTCGTAAACAATCATGATGTTGCAACAGTGGTGAATAGGAGTAAATCGGGTTAGAACTCTTTTTAGAGCCACAGACACCGGTATTGTGATCTCGCCTGAACTAATCCGATGATAGATTATGTCCATCATAATAGTTATGTTTCCACCCTAACCCACTTATTAGTATATATTCTGATATAAATTATAACGGTCTGTCGTCCGGGCGGAGTTGTTCTCAGGAGTGACACTCGTTGGGGTGGAGACCGACATCCTCATTTCCGGGGATCGTTCCATGTAGGACGTGGAACTTCGGGGTCCTGTCGTGGCTGTCGAGGAGCCGAGAACGGTGAATACGCGCGATGGCACCCGGGACGTCGCGGAGATCACGATGCGCCCGGGGCGAGGCGAGGAGCCGCCAGTAACCGTGTCCCTGTGGGGATCGTGGGCCGAAACGGCCGAGCTGCTCGTGACGGGAATGACGCTGCTCGTGACCGAGCCGAGCCGAGAGGAGTTCCGTGGCGAGGCCCGATATGCGACCACCGCGGAATCGTACGTCGTCGTCGAGCCGGAATTCATGGTCGACGTGACCGATATCCGTGAGTGGGTGCAGTGTTCCCGGCAGTATTATCTGAGCAAGTTCACAAGCGCGTCGCTGTCCTATCCGTTAGTGAAAGGATCGCTGGTACACGAAGTGTTCGGCGATCTGCTCAGGGGACGCGATCTCGAAACATCGGTCGAGGAACGGGTCGCAGACGCCGGGTTGAAGCTGGGTCTGCTCGATCGGGACCGGACGGCGGTCGCCGAGGACGTTCAGTCCAACGCACGAGCCATCGAGAGATGGCTCCAACAAGGAACGCTCACCGAAGACGACGAGTGGCGCTCGGAGCTGACGCTGATCAGCGAGACGTTCGGGATCAAAGGCCGGGCCGATGCCGTCAGGCGGGGGGACCCCGTCGAACTCAAGACGGGCAAAAACACTGACGCCGAACCCCGATTCGAGGACAAGGTGCAGGCGACCTGTTATGCGCTGTTGCTCGGCGAACACGGACAGACGCCGGAAACAGGAACGTTGTTGTACACGAAAAACGCCGTGCTCAATCGAACCGAGGAAACCGGGGATCTCTCTCCGGCCAAGGAGTTCTCGATCGGTCCGGGGCTGTTGCAGTTCGTCGTTCGCGCGCGAAACGAACTCGCTGCCATGGAGTACGACATCTCGGTGCCGACAGGATACGAGAGCAACGCGATCTGTGAGTACTGTTTCGAACAGGACACGTGTATGGTCGTCTCGGGACGACTCGATCAAGAGTCGAAAGCGGGCTCGGTCGGTGGGGCACTCCCATCCGCAGAACGCGAGTACTTCGATCGGATGTACCGCGCGACCGAAACCGAGCGCCGGGAGATTCACCGCGAGTACGCGAAGCTGTGGACCCAATCCGCGGCCGAACGCGCGGCCGACGACAAGGCGCTCCTCGGTCTCCAACCGCAGGGACGGAGCCAACGCGTCGATGGAACGTGGGAACTCCGAGCGGAGAACGACGACACGGCTGTGTCGAAGATCCGCGAGGGAGATACAGTGCTCGCCAGCGACGGCCATCCGACGCGGGGAGACACCGAGCTTGGGCGGGTCGTCCGGCTCGAAACCGACGCGGACGGGACCACTGAGATCATCGTTCACGCCGACGAACCGATCGAACTCCGTCGTCTCGACGTGTACCCCTCCGATTACGGCATTAACGGGCTGTTGACGGCGATGCACGACGCCGTGTTGAAAGGCTCACAACGCCGCCGTGATATCCTGTTCGGTCGGCGTGATCCCACCTTCGGAGAGACGAACGCCACGTTCATCGATAACAACACTGCCCAGAACCGGGCCGTCGAGCTTGCAGTGACCGCAAACGACTGTGCGCTGATCCATGGCCCACCCGGAACGGGGAAGACCTACACGTTAGCGCGCGCGGTGCGCGCACTCTGTGAACGCGGTGAACGGGTGTTGCTGTCGGCGTTCACGAACCGAGCCGTCGACAACGCGCTCGAACAGCTCCGCGAACAGGGCTTTTCGGAGTTCGTCCGGATCGGCACCGAACACGGCGTCAGCGACTCGATGCAGGACGCTCGGCTCGAACACCGGGGAGAGCCCGAGGAGCGGGCCGCGACGCTCCGGAACGCCCCTGTCGTGGCTGGAACCGCGGCCACGTGTGGATCGTCGGTACTGAAAGAGTGTGAGTTCGACGTGGCGATCGTTGATGAGGCGGGCCAGCTCACCGAACCGGGCACGCTAGCAGCCATCAACCTCGCGGATCGGTTCGTGCTCGTTGGCGACCACGAACAGCTCCCGCCGGTCGTCAGAGACGACGACTCGGAGCTAGGTACCTCGTTGTTCGAGCGGCTCATCGAACAGTACCCCGACGCGGCGGTGACGCTCGATAAGCAGTACCGGATGGCCCAGCGCATCCAGTATTTCTCCTCACAGACGTTTTACGACGGCCAGCTTCGGCCAGCGACGCCAGCCGTTGCAGGCCAACAGCTCGCTGAGCTGTCCGCCGTTTCCTCCGAGGCGCTCCCATCCGCGCTACAGGATGCGGTGGCGTTCGTCGATCCCAACGGCGCGATGACGGGAAACGTCAATCGACAGGAGGCCGACCGCGTCGCCGAGATCGTCGACGCTTACCGGTCTGCTGGTGTGGCTGCGGACGATATCGGCGTCATCGCCCCCTTCCGCGCACAAGTGGCGGCGATCACCCGGCGTGTGCCCTCAGAGATCGATGTCGACACTGTCGATCGGTTCCAAGGCTCAGCGCGGGCGGTGATCGTCGTCTCGTTTGTCGCTACCGACACGCTCGACAGTCCGATCTTCGAAGACCGAAGGCGGGTGAACGTGGCGCTCACGCGGGCGAAAAAGGCGCTCTGTCTCGTTGGTGACGAGGACGCCCTCCGGAGCGATCCGTTCTACGAACGGATGCTAGAGTGGGCAGAATCGTGATCTGTCGTGTGCTACCATTAGACATTCACCGAAAAGACAGAACCGTTCGGCTCGCTTTGAGAGATAATGGTCAACGTGGACGACGATCCGATCGAACTCGTCCCCTCCAGACACGAGGCGTGGTGTGAACGCTACCGAGCCGAGCGGGAGCGGATCCGAACGGTCGCATCAGCCAACTCGCTTGGATCGCGGCTCGAACGGATCGAACACGTCGGTTCGACAGCGGTCCCACGCCTCCCAGCAAAGGACATCGTGGATCTCGACATCGTCGTTGCCGACGAGGCAGTGGCCGGCGTTTCCCGAACGCTTGAACGCGAACTCGGCGGGAGCCGCGTCGAGAACACGGAGGGGTGGCACCCCCTGTTCCGAAGGCACGACGGCCAGCGGTTCAATACTCACGTGTTCGGCGCGTCGGACGACGGCTGGAAGATCAGCGTCGTGACCCGCGACGTGCTCCGGAGACATCCGGAACTCCGCGAAGAGTACGAACAGTTAAAACGAGAACTCATGGAGCAACACGAGGATCTGACGGCGTACTCCCGTGGCAAAACGCGGTTCATCGGACAGGTCCTCGACACCGCCCGTCAGAACGACGGTCAGACGTACGCGTTCGCCGTGCCGTCGGTGTGAGTCAGTCCTGACAACAGCCGCCGGCTTTCTCACCGAAATCGACCGCCAGCGGCGCGGAAATCATCTCGTTGAGTTCCTGAAGTTCGAGTTCCAGCTCCGATTGCAGTTCGAGAAACTCGCTCATCACCGGCACGTCGTGGAGTTCCTCCTGAGCGGCCTGTAGCTCCCGGAGATCCTCGTTGGTGGCGTTGCCGGTCTGGCGTGCGAGCATGAACTCCTCGCGCAACTGCTCGAACCGTTGGACCTTCTGTTGGGCCTCTTCGCTCTCTTCGACGCGCTCTTTGGCCTCGAGGAACTCCTGGTACGTCGGAAGCTGCGTGATCGCTTCTCCGAGGTCGCTTGCCAACTCAGTTACCGTGGCCTGCGGTATCTCGGCGTCAGCTGTCGTCTCGGTGCTCATACCCGCAATTGGTGATCGAGCGGTTTATACTGACCGACAAGACCAGACGACACTCATGGAAACCGACATTCGTGTTATTTGTTCGCAATATTCAATTGTTTGTTCGTCGTACCCACCATGTAATGTCGATGCTCACGATAGCAGTCCGATCGACGTCCGTCCATCGAGGTGACAGTCAAACACCGTCATGGGTGGAGTCCGATGAGTGAGAGCGCGGCTCCCGCGGAGATGCCGTACATCGTTTCGTTGTCGGCTGCCGAAGACCGGACGTCCGACCGGACACTCCTCGGTGGAAAGGGCGCTGCGTTGACTCGCCTCGTGGACGCTGGGCTGTCGGTTCCAGAAGGTTTCTGTGTGACGACCGTCGCCTACCGCGAGTTGCTCGACGAGGAAACGCGAACGATGATCCGAGAGCTTTCGGCGATCGATCCAACGGACACCGACGCGATCGAGGTGGCGGGAGCTTCTCTCCGCGATCGACTCCACGAGCAGCGGTTCCCGGTCTCCGTTCGAGACGCGATCACGGACGCACTTTCCGACGTGAGCGGTAACCGGTACGCCGTCCGTTCGAGTGCAACGGCCGAAGACAGTCCGACGACGTCGTTTGCAGGCCAGCACGAAACGTATCTCAACGTTCCCAGCGACGCGGTCATCGATCGTGTGCGTGACTGTATGGCGAGTTTGTTCACCGATCGCGCGATCGCCTACCGGGCTAGAAACGACGTCTCTCACACGGAGAGCGCGATCTCGGTCGTCGTCCAGCGGCTGATCGACGCCGACGTGTCGGGTGTCCTGTTCACCGCCGATCCAACGACGGGTAACCGGCACACCGCGTCGATCGAAGCAAGCTTCGGTCTCGGAACGGGGTTGGTGTCGGGGGATGTGACGGGGGATACCGTTCGCGTCGACAAACGAACCAGTGAAATTCAGGCGTACGAAGTCAACGAGCAACGACGCGAGACGCGATCACAGCCGGACGGCGGCACCGAGACGGCCGACCGCCCCGCTGCAGAACGCACTGCCCGCGCGCTCACGAAACGACAGATCCACACGCTCACTGAGTTGGGAACGGAGATCGAAGAGCTGTTCGATCGCCCACAAGACATCGAGTGGTGTCTCGTAGACGGTGATGTGTCCATCGTCCAGTCCCGCCCGATCACGTCGCTGTTTCCTGTTCCCGAGCCGAAGCCTGCTGACGACCAACTGCACGTCTACATGAGCATGGGCCACGGGCAGGCGTTCGCCGAAGCGATGCCGCCGCTCGTGTGTGATCTCTGGAAAGCGTACGCTCAGAAATCGATGTCACTGTTCGGTCTCAGTCCGACAACCCGATGGGTAGCCGAGGCTGGCGGCCGCATCTACGTGGACATCACAAAACCGTTGACCATCGGTCCGCTCCGGCGACGGCTTCCGACGATAATGGGCAGTGTGAGCGGCTCGGTGGGGGCTGCGCTCGATGAGCTGCTGGCTCGCCGTGGCTGGGCGTTCCGCGACGGACGGACAGTGCGCTCAGCACTCGCATCAGTACCACAGATCGTGAGCGCGGTCTTGACGGGTGCGAAAGCGGGATTCCCGTTACTTCGAATGATGATCGACGGCTTCGTTGGAGCGTTCATCGGGGCACCGGTTCCCCCTGAAGAGGAAGCGGAAAAATGGAACGCGTGGGGCGAGCAGATTGCCGCGCGAATGCGTGATCCCGATACACCCGCAGGGCGTGCCCACGCTGCGTTCAACGTCTGGGAGTCGATCACCGACTTCCCGTCAGTCGGGCCGTTGTACGCCGCGTTTGCGGTGGACGTCTGGTTACGGCGGTGGGCAGACAACGAGCCGAGCATTGCGGACGACGTAACCGCAGTCGGACGAGGATTCCCGGAAGAGCTCGTGACTCGCATCAATCTCGGATTGGGCGATCTCGCAGACGTGGCCCGCGAGCATCCGGATGTCGCTGCGGCGCTCAAGTCGGACGAATCACTCGATGAGATCGAGTCGCGGGCGGGCGGCCAAGCGTTCGTAGACGCGCTGGATGAGTATCTTGACGTGTTCGGTCACCGGGCGACCGGAGAGATGGATGTCAGTCGACCACGGTGGCGTGATGACCCATCAGGGCTGCTTGCAGCGGTTCGTGCAAACCTCGAACACAACGAGCCGGGCAGCCACCGCGAGCACGTTCATCAGATGGAACGGGCGGCCCACACGGCAGTACGACGGCTCGAAGCACACGCCAACTACGGCGTGTTCGGTCCAGTTCGGAAACACGTCGTCCACCAACTCCTCCGGACGTATCGAGGCTACATCCGGACTCGAGAGTATCCGAAGCACGGCGTCGCTCGCATGTTCGCCGCGTGGCACGAGGTGTTCCGTGACACCGGTGAGGCCCTCGTCGCCGACGGACAGTTAGACCGTGCTGCGGACGTGTGGTTTCTTCAGAAAGATGAACTGTTCGCCGCGCTCAACGGCGACTCGATCGATGTGGATATCGATGCCCGCCGAGCGGAGTTCGAGCGCCACGCAGAGATGGACGCGCCGCCCGTGCTGACGAGCGATGGCGACACTCCGAGCGCACAGAGCGATCGAACGGAGGTGCCCGACGGTGCGCTGGTCGGCACCGGCGTCTCGGCGGGTTTCGTAGAAGGAGTCGCTCGCGTGGTTCACGATCCGATGGAGGAGACGATCGAAACGGGAGAGATCCTTATCGCCCCCTCTGCCGATCCCGGCTGGACGCCGCTGTTTTTGAACGCTGCCGGCATGGTCGTCGAGGTAGGGGGACGAATGAGCCACGGTGCGCTCGTTGCTCGCGAATACGGGCTTCCGGCGGTCGTGTCGGTTCCCAATGCCACCCGACGGATCGACACCGGCCAGCGGGTTCGCATCGACGGTACAGACGGGATCGTCGAGATCCTCGAGTGACCCGGTCGCAACCACACGGGTTATCCGCACCGATCCACTGGAACGGATAATGAGCCACGGATCGTCCGGAACGGAGACCTCCGAGGGTGATCTCCGAAAAACAGGGTTGGCACTCAAACACGACCGCGAGTGGGATTACGAGCTGGATCGGATCGTTTCGGCAGTCAACGAACGTGATGCATCGACGGTCGGGCTGCAATTTCCGGAAGGGCTAAAACGGCGGGGGCCGGCGGTCGCCGACGATTTACGCTCACTTCTGGGCGACGACGTTCACGTGATGATCTCGGGGCAGCCCTGTTACGGGGCGTGTGATCTAGATACGTACCTCATGCGTCGAACGGACGTGTTCGTGCATTTCGGCCACTCTCCGATGAAAGAATCGGAGAAGATCATCTACGTGCCGTTGTTCTCGAACGTCGACGTCGCGCCCATTATGGAAGAGGCGATCGGTGAGCTACCCGAGGAGGAAGTAGGACTGGTCACGACCGCACAACACATGAACCGGTTCGAGGAGATGCGATCGTGGCTCGAACAGCGCGGCTACACGGTGCACACCCGGCGTGGTGACGAACGACTCACCCACGAGGGACAGGTGCTTGGCTGTAACTACGCGAGCGCCGACATCGACGCGGATCAGATCCTCTACGTCGGTGGAGGGAAGTTCCACCCACTCGGGCTGGCGATGGAACACCCAGACAAGCGGGTTGTCATCGCCGATCCGGTGAACAACGTGGTCACCGTCGCCGACACCGAGAAGTTCATGAAACAGCGCTACGGCGCGGTTCACCGCGCGATGGACGCAGAGCGCTGGGGGGTGGTGTTCTGTACGAAGATCGGTCAAGGCCGGTGGGAGGTCGCCACCGACATCGTCGAGAACAACGACGACGCGTATCTCATCACGATGGACGAGGTGACGCCCGATCGGTTGCGAAACTTCGATTTCGATGCGTTCGTGAACACGGGCTGTCCGCGCATCACGACCGACGACGGCCCGCAGTTCCACAAACCGATGCTCACGCCCGGCGAGTACGAGATCGCCGTCGGGAACGAGCCGCTCGAATCGCTGTCGTTCGATACGTTCCACGGCACATGGTGATCCATGCGACGGGGGACGCTCGAACGCGAGCTATCGGTGGTCACCGGCTTCGAGGAGCCATCACCCCGCCTTGAGCAGTATCCCACGCCGGCCGACATCGCGGCTCATCTCCTCCATCTCGCCGACGTGCAGGGTGATCTCGATCGGACCGTCGTTGATCTCGGCACCGGTACGGGAATGCTCGCGCTCGGTGGGGTGCTGTGTGGCGCGCCGCGTGTCGTGGGCATCGACCGCGATCGGTGCGCGCTCACACGTGCCCGCGAGAACACACGGCGTGTGAACCCACCGACGCGCCCGGAATGGGTGTGTGCGGACGCGACGGCTCTCCCGCTCACCGTGGAACGATCGACTGTGGTGATGAATCCTCCTTTTGGTGCACAGCACGGGAACGAACACGCAGATCGGGCGTTTCTCGGAACGACGGCCGACATCGCGGCGGTCTCCTATTCGATCCACAACGCAGGCAGCCACTCGTTCGTCGAGGCGTTCGCCGACGATCATGGGGGCGACCTCACTCACGCCTTCGCCGTCGATCTAGATCTTCCCCGCCAGTTCGACTTTCATACCGATGACCAGCGACGGATCGACGCCGAAGCCTACCGGATCGAGTGGTGATACACGCCGATCACGGACTGGTGTCCGAGTCGACAACCGTCCCCACCGAGAGACGAACAGCCGAGAAACGGCGTCGGTGATGCAGTATCTATCTGAGATATTTCTAATTGCTATTCATACCTCTTAGTTACTCTTCACCACCTCAATGATTATAGTCAAGATACAATAATATATTTAGTATTATATCTTATCAATTCTAAATTATTTTTATTTAAGTATTATGATATTTTTATGATGCCTGTCAGACGTACAAGGTGGTACGCTTTGAGAATTGAAACTGCAATAGAATAGCGGATGTTCCCCATCTTCTCGATCCATGACCAGAGCCAATATATTAAATAATTTACATATGATGAAAACCACGAAGGAGGTAGAACACCACCCACAATAATTTATATAAAATTATTAATATAATTACAAATATAATTATTTATTATACACCGTCAACACATTTTATTACTACTAAAATATATAAAATATAATTAGATACTATTATGATTAGATGCTATATATTTATTATTAGATATAATGGGGGGGATATCCCAGAAAGATCCAGATGGGGAGAAGAAATCAAAAGAGAGTAAGCAGACGCGGCGTGCTGTTTTGCGGGCCATCGGTGTTACTACAGGGTCACTAATCGGACTGAATACTGGAACGTATGAGATATCTGCTGAGACTATCCCTACCACTCCCGACGCTTTCCGAGTACAGGGTAAAGAGATCGTAACGACTCGCATTACACCGAACGAGGCACGTGTAAAACGACGACGCATTAGCACTGATCTCAAAGAGCGGTACGGTCGGGAGTCGTTAGTAACTATAGAAACATATCCCAGAAAAGATAATAATAACGATGGACTCCCAAACCGAGAGACACGGACAGTCCGTCGGCCGTGGAACACCTACTACGCGAAAGAAGACGAATGGGATGAATATCTTACAGGGCGGGATAAAGTGATGGCTGAAATCAGTCCTGCGGCGCTAGATCGCCCCGCTGATTGCCCAAAGTGGTATTATGAGAACGTTGATGGCGGGTTCGAGCGTAAAGGACCGATGAATCTCGTTGGATTAACCATAAACAAAAAAATTGATGGACTCGTTTCTATCCTCCAGTCATGGGGATGGACAGATAATGTTCTCCAATACAACCGATTCGCCTGGATACCTCAAAGGTCTCAATTTGAACAGCAACATCGCTCTGCGGCGGAGAGTTCGGCTCGGCTTGATGGAGGGTATCACGTTAAGTTCTGGGCGACAGGAGATACGTATACGACGATAACGGCTCACGAAGACGACAGAGTTCCCCACGAAGCTGTTTCATTCAATACTGCGGAATTCGAGATAGTCGATATTTTCAACTCCCATGGAAGATCGAACGCTATCAAAAATCGCTATAATTTCAATAATAGTGGTTATTTAGACCATGGCGGATACGTCTCACATATATATTCGAGTATAGAATAATCAGATACGCAGTACAAACATGGATCAGGAATGCGGTACGTTCACGTGATCCAGCGTTCACAGCGACAACAACCTCACACATCATAACCATGTCGCTAGCTCTCAGCCACAACGAACGGCGTTGGAGTTATCATTTACCCCGTAATGGAGAGAATAAAACTTTTATCGGAGTATGCAATGAGTTTTAGGTATGATTCAAGATATGAAGGAGATTCTGATTAGTTGTTTATTCATATTTATTGTTGGGTTTATCATATGGCCACCATACGATGCGTTTTGGAGTGGTATATATAGCGTATTCGGAGAGACCACGTTGATACTAGCCATACTACTTATGTCAGTGTTATTTTCATCGGTATTTGGTGGCTTATCTGGCGTGGGATTGTTTAATTTTGTGTCATCGTCAGTGATAGTGTACATCATCAGCATGTGGGCGATCGAAAGGATTTTAGAACCGAACAGCCCCGTTCATTTTATTTTATATGGAATCATACTGTTCGGTTTCATCATCGGAGTCGCCACTTCAGACTATCTACTACCATCCAGCGTTCACTCACGATCGCAGTGACATCCTCCCCGCCGTTTACGGCAGGGTTCCTGCTTGTAGAGATAGCTGATTGAGATGAAACGATGTGCTCACAAGCGAAACAGCAAATCCGCCTCGGTGTATACATGGCCGATAAAACCATTCGTGTCTCCGAACGGACGTGGCGCAAGCTTCGCGCGCGCAAGCGCGGAAATGAGATCGAGGCGGTCATCGAGCGCGAGCTAGACAACGATGATCCGTTGGCTGGGTTCGGAGCGGGACCATGAAGGTTCTCGACAGTAGTTTCTGTGCCGACGTCCTTCGTGGCCCACCGCAGCAAAAGAGTACCGGCTTGCCCATCCAGAGGAGAGCTTCGTCCTTACGTCCGGCGGGTACTACGAACTGTACCACGGGGCTGTAAAGGAAGAGCGCGATCCAGTTCACATCGATGACGATCTTCCGTGGGTGGAACGGCTGGAGTACACCCAGTCGCACGTCCGAGAAGGCGCACGCATCCGACAAGAACTGAAAGAGAACGGCCAGCAGATTCAACACCCAGACATGATACTCGCCGGTGTCGCTCGGTCGCTCGACGTTCCGCTCGTCACGGCGGACACCGGATTCAAGCGCATCCACGGTCCCGACATCGACAACCACCGGGAGCTGTACTGAACTCCTACGCCCAGCAGACCGCGAGCATGTGCGGAGAAACATCGACGAGCGATGAATCCGTCCTGAGCAGGTCGTTCAGTTCTCGGATCGTGTCGCGGGCGGGCTCGTCCAACGCCTCGAAGTGGGTTCGTCGCAGACCAGCAACGCCTTCGAGGGCGACAACCGTTTCGACGGCAAGCCCAGCGTTTGAGAGCAGATCAACCAGTTCGTCCCGTCGGAAGAAGTGACAATCGAAAAGAGCGGGATCCATGTCGTGTCGCTGGGCGAGAGCAGCGGTGTAGTCTCGCTCGCGAACGAGATCTGGCATTACTGAGAGATCATCACCATCAGCAGTGCCCCGACCGGCGTACTGGACCGTGATCATGACCATTCCTATCAACCCCATGACGGAGACGAACACCGGCCCGTCGGAAGTGGTGACCCGTCGGAGTTCAGTGGCTGCCCGAAGCCGTTCAGCGCCGTCGAGAACGTGTGAAATCGGCCCACCGAGACAGCAGGTCGCAGCAAACGTCTCGTCTTCGAAATCGAGATCGCGGACGTCGCCAGCGTGGACGGTGACGCGGTCGTCCACACCGTGTTTCTCGATCTTCTCGCGTGCAAGTTCGCGTTGGGTTTCACTCGGGTCCACGAGTGTGACCGTGTATCCCTTCCGGGCGAGCCAGATGCTGTACCGACCAGCGCCCCCACCGACGTCAAGGACGTGCGGTGAGTGGTTGGGTTGGCTGGACGGAAGGTAGGTGTCGAGTTGCTCGACGGTGCCCTCCCACTCTAGTCGGTGGAAAAAGTCCCGGTCGAGGCGCTCCCACTCCTGTTCACCGTACTCGTCGTAGTACGTTTCGGGATCCGTTCGATTAGGGTGTACCATGTATGAAAATGGTTTCGGTATGATTGATAATTCCCGATACAGCATTGACGACTCTGACCGCTATTGTCACTCGTCACTACCCATCGACGGTCCGGGGATGGAATCAGTAATCGTAGCTGCGTCCGTTGGGTCTAGGACAGTCGTTTGTAGCTTCGGTACGCGCTTACAACCGGAATCGCGTGTAACAAACGTCGTTCCTGCTTCGCGGGCGATTCCAGCAACGATCGTGTCCGCTGCCCCGGGATGCCTGCATCGAGCACAGCTGCCCTGATTGTCGCGGACTCTTTGGCTGCCTCCACAGCAATCGTCTCGGTCCTTCCTTCGAGTTTGTTGTACGCCGTCTTCGCGAGCAGTTCAGCACCTCCGCGATCTCCGGTGCTGATAGGGGTTCAGATTAGTCCTCCCCGACCACATCGAGCGCGTTCCGGACGGTGCCGTGTTCGGAGGCGTGCGGTCGGCCGGGTGCGTCGCCGTAGCCGTACTCCAACAGCCGGTTGCGGTTGAGACAGAGTTTCGTGAACTCCGGTTGGAGCAGATCGAACAGTTCGAAGCGGTCTTGGAGTTCCGGGAACCGGTCTTGATACCGGAGGATGGTTTCGCGCGCGTGGGTCCACAGCCGCCGTTCGTCGTAACCGTGGTGGGTTTCGAGAACGTCGGCGACGTACCGGAGCACGCCGACGAACAGCCCGCTGAAGATGAACTGACACAGCCCTTCTGGCGGCTCGGTCCGGAGCACGCTGCGCAGTTCGTCGGGCAGCGCTTCTAACTCCGGGAGTGGCTGGTCGCTGACGTTCACGTCGTCGACGAAGTCTTTGACCGCGAGCCGGGTGGGAACGCCGTCCTCCAGTATGAGAATCGTGTTCTGACCGTGAGGGGAGAAGACGGTGCCGTACCGATAGAGGAAATGCAACAGTGGCGGCAACACCACGTCGAAAAACCGTTCGAGCCACTCATCCAGCGTAAGCCCCGAACGCTCAACGAGCTGTGAGAGATACGGCGTCCCGTTCTCGACGTGGGTCAACGCCGCCAGCGTGATCGGCTGTTCGTTCTCTTCGACGAACGTGTAGATGCTCTCACGCCAGATCGTTCCCAACAGTTCCGTGTACTGATATGGGACGCCGTCGATGGCAGTGAAATCCTCGTGATCGTAGTTGATCCCGGCGATCTCTCCCGGCAAGATGAGATCACACACATCGGAGAGAAACTCGTCGGTCTCGTAGATCCCCTTGATGTACTCCGTGATCGTCGGTGCGAGTTCCGTTCGGCTGCCGGGCAGTCCGCGCCAAACGAGCGTGTTGAGAATACACATTGGGAGTTTGACGTGGTGACGGTCCAACGAATCGACGTTCACGAACGTCCGGACGGACTGTTGGGGCAGATACCGATCCGGGCCGTTTCCGAGCGGAACGATGTCGTCAGTGGCGATGTCGCCGGGGAACAACTGCACGATCGAGTTGTCCCACTGCCAGTCGTGGATCGGCAGGAAGTAGTACGAATCGGGATCGAGACCGTCCGAACTGAGTTGGTTGCGGAACTGCTGATAGTGATCGCCTAGTTCCGCTTGGACGAGCGAGTCGTGTGAGACACCGTCTACGGCGGAAAACGTCGCGTTCTCGCGGGACACGGCCACCCACGACAGCGTGATCGGTCGCTGTTGTTCGGGTGCGTACGATCGATAGTCGGTGTATCCCCACCCGAGTCGGCCTTTGTTGTACGTGATCCACGGGTGGCCGTCCATCTCGCCTTCTAGGTGGGCGTAGCCGAGTTCGGTGATATCGGTCGCTCCCCGCTTTCGGCTCCGGGCTTCGATGTGGGCGTCCGCGAGCAGCGTGTTGTTGTACTCGCGGATGAGGTTCCCAGCCGTGAGCGGGTCGATGCCGACAGTCGGCTGAAGATCCCGCAGAAACTGGATCGGATCAGTCGCCGGTCGCCATGCTCCGTCTGTCCGACGCTCGACCGTCTCTTCATACACGTGATAGCTGTCTAGCAGCCGCTGGGTCGCTTCGAACCGATAGTCGCTGTCGGTGTCCATCGGCAACCGATACCGGATTCGGTCGTCAGTCCCGGCGTCGCCCTCCGGAACGGGCGTGATGATCTCCTCGTACATGAACGTTGAAAGCATCTTGGCCAGTAGCTGGCGGCTGACGGTCTCCCACACATCAGGCGTCAACGCCGTTTCGAGCGGGATGTTGTCAGATATCGATTCCTCCATCTGGGGGTTCTGATTTCCAAGCGTCATTGTTGTCAGTCGGTGTGTGTCTCCGACGCCGACCGCGTGGATGCGTCGGAACGCTGGTCGTCAGTCGATGCGTCGGACACCGTGGCTCCAGGTGCATGCTCGATGAACTGATCGAGAGAGAAATCCTGATAAACGGTGTCGGTGTCCGCTGGATACCGCTCGCGTCCGAGGAGTTGGTTCACGATACGGGTGTTCCGGTAGCAGCCGAGACCGAGATCCGGCGTTCCGACGCCGTGGGTGTGTAATTCTGCGTTCTGGACGAACACCCGTCCCTCGGTTCCCGGGAGTTCGAGCCGGTAATCCTCGGTGATCTCGAATCGACCGTGCTCGTCGAACGCGATCCGTGCTGACAGCGGATCGAGACAGTCCGGAACGGGACGCTCATAGCCGGTTCCGAGGATCACCACGTCGCTTTCGTGGGAGAACGCCTGTTCGGTCTGAGTCTGTTCACACACCAGCCGGTAGCCACCGGCCGTTTCCTCGATCCCGGACACCTCGGTCATCGCAAAGAGACCGACGTCCGGGTCACGGTGCCCGATCGAACGCCGGTAGAGCAGGTCATAGATTTCCGCGCTCGTGGTCACGTCGATTCCTTTGTACAGCAGATCCTGATCTGGAATGAGTTCGTCTTTGGTTTCCTGTGGAAGGTCGTACACGTACTGAGTGTACTCCGGGGTGAAATGCTGGAGTCCGAGTTTCGAGTACTCCATCGGGAAAAAACCATCCGAGCGCGTTAGCCAGTCGAGGCGGTAGCCGCCGTCGGGCTGGTGATCGAGGAGATCGAGAAAGACCTCCGCGGCGCTCTGGCCCGATCCGACGACCGTGATCGAATCGGCATCGAGACACCGCTCTCTGCGATGGAGATACGAAGCGGTGTGGAACACGTCACACTCGGAGTGACCAGCCAGTTCGTCCGGAACGTGGGGTTGGCTTCCGATCCCGAGCGCAACGTTCTCGGCGTGGTATTCGTGGGCGTCACCTGTCGCTGGATCGACTGCCGTAAGCACGAACCGCTCTGTGTGCTCGTTCCAGCGGACGGATTCGACCCGACGGTCGAACACACAGCTCTCGAGCCGTTCGGACACCCACCGAAGGTAGTCGTCGTACTCCCGCCGCGGGATCTGGAACTGTTCATAAAAATAAAACTCGTAGATCCGTCCCGTTTCGCGCAGATAGTTGAGGTAGCTGTAGGGGCTGGTCGGATCGGCGAGCGTGACGAGATCCGCCAGAAACGGCACTTCGAGCGTTGTTCCCTCGATGAGCATGCCTTCGTGCCAGATGAACTCCGAGCGCTGTTCGAGAAACAGCCCCGTTGCTTCGGTGTCGTCGAGCAGGGCTGCCAATCCGAGGTTGAACGGTCCGAGACCGATCCCGACGACATCGTACACCTCAGTCATCGGCGGTCACCTCCCGACCGCCGCCGAGCGCCTGAAACCGATCGCGGTCACACACCATCAACAGGGCGTCCTTTTCGGGAAGTTCGATCTCTCGTCGTGGCTCGAATCCACACCGCTCGAACACGTGGATGACGGCGTCGTTTCTGATATCGGGTTCGGTGAGGATCCGGTCGGTTTCGGGGTGTGAAAACTGCATCTCCGTGACCGCCCGCACCAAGGGTATCGCGTAGCCGCGTCCGAGATACTCTTCAGGTCCGATGAGCAGGTGAATCCCCTGATCGGCCGGTTCGGTGTCACAGTATTCGGCCAGCTCGTCGCCTCCAACCCAGTAACACTCCCAGTAGCTCATCGGTACGTGATCGAGATAGCCGATGTAAGGCGTCAGATGCTCGTCGTCGAGTTTCTCCGCGACCGCCGCCCGAACCGCCGGGAGTGGCTCGTTCAACTGCCAGTACGGCAGCACGTGCTCGGCATTGAACCACGCGTGGAGCCGCTCTAAGTCACGGTCCATCGTCGCTTTCCGGAACGCGATCGTCCGATTCAGGGTCGGGTCGTAGGTTCGGTAGTCGTAGGCCGCCGTGTTGATGCCGGTGCTCATCGTCCGGACACCTCCAGCTCGGTCACGAGGGGGTTGTCGATCTCCGTGTACACCGACTGGTTTTCGATCGATCCTTCGAGTTCGTCCATGCCGTGAAGCCGCGTCAGTAGATTCGCCTTACACGGGAGCGTTTCGGCGGTGAGCAGCTCTTCGAGCAACGTCGAGGAGTCACGATCGACCGCCCGAAGCTCCCGTAGCGTCGTCCGGAGCAGCCCGAGCAGCTCTGGTTCCTCGATGAGACCAGCGGATCCGAAGGCGTTGATGAGTCCGAAGGCGTTGTTGAGGATCACGTAGTACCGGATCCGCTCGTCCGTGACCTCGTCCCGACAGATCGTATCAGCACGCTCGCCGACGCCCGGCACGAACGCATCGACGGTCTCGTAGGTCGATTCAGCGAAGTAATACCCCTGGTTGTCGCGGTAGTAGAACCGATCTGGATACCCATCCTCCATGGCGAGCACGCTGTTTTGCTGGTGGGCTTCGAGTCCGATCCCATAGGTGAGATACAGCCACAGCACCGGTCGAACGGAGATCGACAGATACTGTTGGAACCACTCTTTGCTCACAGCCGCCGTGTCCCGTCCCTCACGCTCCGCTATCGTGTGAATGATGTTGCTGAGCCGAGAGCGAGTCGCGTCGCCATCGCCAGTGAGGTGAGTGCTGTGGACGTGGTCCTGACAGAGTGCGACGACTGGCGTGACACCAGTTTCGTGCCCCTCGCAAAACGGATTCTCACGCAACACGACCTCGAAACCGGATTCTCGCTCGGATCCCAGATCAAGCGTGAGATACGCCGGATCCCGAACGATGTCGAAGGCCGGATATCGCTCTCGAAGCTGCGTCCCGAGATCCGTTTCGAGTAGCTCCGACACCGCCATTCCCCGCCGTAGTTCGGGCTGCTTGTTCGTCCGAACGGAGTTCGTGATCCGCACGTTCAAGGAGCCTTTCACCATGAACGAAGCATTCGGACTGTAGAGGGTCCGCACCGATGACGTGGGATAAAACGTCGGTCCGAGCGCACCGAGGTGTTCAAGCGTCCCCGACTCGATCGCCGACTCGACGTGAGGCTGATCGAGCAGATACGCCGCTTGCCACGGATGGACCGGAACCAACGCGTCGTCGCCGTCGAGGCGACCGGCGGGCACACCGAAGTCACGTAGCTCTGTTTTCACCAGCTCGACGGCCGACGCCTCGCGCGCCGAACCGTGGTTCACGAGTTCGGGTGCGGCACGGAAGTAGTGGAGTTGAAACTGTCCGCGCAGCTCGGGCGCATACGTCGGCTCATCACGTTTTGCGATCCCCTCTCTGTGTTTCGGCGTCGGATGAAGAAGGTGACCGAACACGAGCGACTGCTCGGCGTCCCGAAACGTCGGTTCGTCACCGTACAGCCGGTCGACATCGTCACGGGCCGCGACATACCGTGCCGTGTTCTGACAGCTGCGAATGATCCCCAACAGGAGTTCATCCGCGCTGTCGGGATCCGAACGCGACAGCGCGAGATCCCGAACGATCACGCTGGCGAGCGTGGTGTAATCCAGCTCGATCCAATCGCCCGATCCCGAACGGCAGCACACCGGCAACGCGAACAGGTGGCGGCCGGTCGGCGAATCATGCCGGACGGGCACCGCCAACTCGATCCCCATGTTCGACAGCTCGCTGTAAAACACCACCGCACAATCGGGATGGTCGATCACCGCCGGCTCACGGCGGTCGAAGGATCCGGTTTCCCTGAAATAGCAGTTCAGCAGTCCATGAGTCGTTGCCGCTCGGGCGATCGACTCCGGATCGGGTGATCGTGCCGTCATCGTTTCGTCCCCCGCGTGTACTCCGTTCGCTCACCGGTCGAAAGCGCCATCCCGTGTCGTTTGATCGCTGTGAGGATCTCCTCGACGTTATCGACCGTCGTCCGTGGATTCAACAGCGTGAATTTGAGACAGGTTTCGCCGTCGATCGTCGTCCGAGCGATCATGGCCGTGCCGTCGGCGCGCAACCGATCCCGGATTCGGTCGTTGATCGCCTCCTCCGAGTCGGTCGGTGGACGATACCGGAACACCACGGCGTTCAACGTCGGTTCGTGTTTCAGCTCGAATGCGGGATCGTCCTCGATCCGTTCGGCGACCGCGGTTGCGAGATCGAGTGTGTAGTCGATCAGCTCGCCGAAGCCGTCCCGTCCGAGCGTTCGAAACGCGATGTACGGTTTCAGCGCGTCGAAACGTCGGGAGGTTTGGACTGACTTGGAGACGAGATGCGCAGCGTCATCGGATTCTGGGTTGAGATACGCGGCGTTGCGGTCGATGTACCGGTAGTGTGTGCCGTCTCTGAGGAGGAACGCCCCACAGCTGAGCGGCTGATAAAACAGCTTGTGAAAGTCTACAGCGATCGAATCAGCCGTCTCGATGCCGCGTAATTTCTCCCGGTGACGGTCGCTGAGTGCGAGTGCACCGCCGTAAGCCGCGTCGACGTGGAACCACAGGTCGTGTTCACGCGCGCGAGCACCGAGCTGAGCCAACGGATCGATGCTGCCGAAATCGGTCGTTCCAGCCGTCCCGACCAACGCGAACGGCTGTCGATCGCTGTCAGCCAGTTCCGTGAGCGTCGAATCGAGGGCGTCGATGGAAAGACGATGATGCTCGTCGGTGGGGATCGAAACGATGGCGCTTTCACCGAGTCCGAGCTGTGCCGCGGCTTGGCGCGCCGTGAAATGGGCGTCCGCCGAACAGAGGATGCACAGCGAATCCGCAGCCGGTGGGAGACCGTCCACCTGTGCGTCGTGGTCGAACCGTTCGTCGAGCACCCTGTTACGCGCGAGCAACAGTCCCATGAAGTTCGACTGAGTGCCACCGGTCGTGAATACGCCGTCGGCGTCGTCTCCGTAGCCGAACACGTCAGCTAGCTCCTCGATGAGACGGGTCTCTAACACCGTTGCCGCCGGAGCCTGATCCCACGAATCCAATGACTGATTGGTGGCAGAGATGAGCACCTCCGCGGCCAACGCCGGAATCATCGGTGGACACTGGAGGTGTGCCACACACGCGGGATGGGACGTCCCGACGGAGTTGGCGACCACCGTTTGAGCGACCGACTCGATCGTCGCCGTCAACCCCTGACCCTCCTCGGGAAGCATCTCTCGGTCCTCGAACGCGAGCTGCTCGGGCGATCGTCCGGAGTACGGCGTTGCGCGCTCGAGATACACGTCAGTAACGGCCTGGTGGGCCTGTTCCATCGCAGTCCGGTAGGCTTGGGTGGTGCTCGATCCCAAAAACAGCCCCGCGGTGAGTTCCCGCTCGGTCGTGTCGGCTCGGCTCATCGAGCACCCTCCGTAGCTGTCGCGGTTACCACCGCTTCGTGGAAGATAGCCGCAATCTCGTCGATCTGTGCTTTCGAAACGGTCAACGGCGGGAGAAATCGCATCGTTGCGCCTGCGCGGCCCCCCCGCTCGATGATCAACCCCCGATCGAGGCACGCCGATTGGATCCGTTTTGCGAGGTCGGGATGTTCCGGATACGGAGGGGTATGCTCGTCGGACGCCCCGCTCGAACCGACACTTTCGACGGCAGTGCCTTCTGGATCGACGATCTCGACACCGAGCATCAGTCCTCGACCCCGAACGTCGCCGATCACGTCGAACTGCTCGTCAGTTCGTTCGAGCAGGGATTCGAGCCGTGTACCCATCTGATCCGCGTGCTCGTCTAGGTCGTTGTCGAGCACGTACTCGATCGTCGCCCGACCAGCCGCCATCGCCAGCTGGTGTCCACGGAACGTTCCCGCGTGGGCACCCGGCTCCCAAACGTCGAAGCGCTCATCATACACGATCACCGCCAGCGGAAGTCCTCCACCGATCGCCTTCGAGAGCGTCACGACGTCGGGCGTGATGTCGGCGTGTTCGAACGCGTACAGCTCGCCAGTCCGTCCGAGTCCGGTTTGAATCTCGTCCACGATGAGAGGGATGTCACGCTCTCGCGTGATTCGTCGGATCTCCCGTGTCCACGCGTCGGGCGCGGGAATAACGCCCCCCTCCCCCTGAACGAGTTCGGTGATCAATCCCGCTGGCTCCCCGATACCACCGTTGGGATCGTCCAACACGTGCTCGACGTATCGGCTGGCAGTCTCGTGTCCGGATGCCGAACCGAACGGACTCCGGTAGTCGTAGGGGTACGGCAGGTGGTGGACGCCGGGCATCAAGCCGGACACGTCGGATTTGACATCAACGTCGCCCATCAGGCTCAACGCACCGGTGGTCATCCCGTGGTAACCACCCTGAAACGCCAGCACGTCTCGGTTGCCGGTCGCGGTTTTTACCAGTTTTAGTGCCGCCTCCACGGCATCGGTCCCTGCAGGACTGCAAAACTGGATCTTCGCCGAGGAGACGAACCGGTCGGGCAAACTTTCGAACAACGCATCAACGAACCGTTCTTTGAGCGGCGTCGTGAGATCGAGCGTGTGATGGGGACGCTCGTTTTTCAACGCGCGCTCGATCGCGTCGACCACGACCGGGTGGTTGTGCCCCAACGCGAGGCTCCCCGCACCGGCGAGACAGTCGAGATAGCTGTTCCCATCCGCGTCCTCGACCGTTAGCCCCGTAGCCGTCTCGATGGTGATCGGAAGATGACGAGGATACGTCCGAGCGTTCGATTCCCGAGCGGCCTGCTGAGCCAACAGCTCATCAGCGTCTACCATTTCCACACCCCCCGCCCCTCGGAACCGTCGGCGGTACACCATGTCGGAGACATCAGTTTGTGCATTTATCGATTTAGGCGAACCTAAAACACATAAAGCCACCGGTTTTTAGGCTATCCTAAATGGTTGGCGCGACAGCAAACTCTCTGGAAGATGGATGATGTAGCGTCGAAAAACGTCGTTTTCAGTTGAATTGCTATGCTCCGTGAGAGAAGCGTTCCCAGATATCAATCGATCATGAACACGGGTTCGTCGATGCTTTCGCTTTTGCAGTTGGGACAGCGCGACGGACGGTTGATGATATCGTCAAACTCGGAGAAGCCACACTCTCGGCACTCGGGCGGTGCGGCGAGCAGTTGTTCATCGGTCGACTGAAGGGATCGAGCGAGGTGCTCGACGTGTGAGAGAACCTCACTGCTCGGAATGGCGAACTCGGTTGCGAGCACGCCGGGAGGAGACGGACTGTTTCGAATGTGGGTTGCGATCTGCTGGCGCGTCGTTTCGCGCTCACCCTGCATACGTCTCGTACCCACTCATCCCCCAAACGATTATCGGAGGGTTCGAAGCCGCAATGGCTATACATCAGCGCTGAGTGGCAGCGACTATGCACGCAGTCGTCCTGGCTGGTGGTTACGCTACCCGATTGTGGCCGATCACCCGTCACCGTCCCAAGATGCTCCTTCCAGTCGGTGAAACGACCGTCATCGATCGGATTCTCACAGAGCTTGAGGGGGATGACCGCATCGAGAACGTGTATCTAAGCACGAACGAGAGCTTTGCTGATGACTTCAGATCTCATCTCGAAGACGAAGGGTATGAGAAAACGACGCTCTCGATCGAGGATACGACCGAAGAGAGCGAGAAGTTCGGTGTCATGGGGGCATTGGGCCAACTCGTCGAGCGCGAAGGTATCGACGACCAGTTGCTCGTCGTCGCCGGGGACAACCTCATGGGCTTTGAGATGTCGGAGTTCATCGACTACTTCGAGGAACGCCAAGCTCCGACGCTCGCAGCGTACGACGTGGGATCCCGTGAAAAAGCGAAATCGTACGGACTGCTCGCACTCGATGGCGAACAGGTAGTGGACGTACAGGAAAAACCCGACGATCCAAAGAGCACGCTCGTCTCGATCGCCTGCTATGCGTTTCCCGCCCAGTCGATCCGGTTCGAGGAGTATCTCTCGGGAGACAACAATCCCGACGAACCGGGTTGGTTCATCGAGTGGCTTCAGGATCGCGAGAACGTGTACGCATACAGCTTCGACGAAGCGTGGTTCGACATCGGCACGCCGGAAAGCTATCTCGAAGCGCTCGACTGGGCGCTCGATGGCTCGTCGTTCGTTCACGAAACCGCCAGCGTTACGAACTGCGATATCGGTGAGAACGTTCACATTATGGCCGACAGCGAGCTAACGGACGTCACCCTTTCGAACACCGTCGTCTTTCCGAACTCGGAGCTGTCCAACACGGAACTTACCGAAACGGTCGTCGACGAACACGTCACGATCGACGATGCGGTGCTTTCGGGAGCACTCGTCGGACCGTACTCACGGCTGTCGTGAGGTTTCAGCGGGTTCCGCCGAGCCACGCGTCGGTGAGGAGCAAACGGCCACGCTGGCCGTCCCATTCAGTGTCGTATTCGAGTTCGATGGGGTGCGTCATGTGCGGCCCGTCAGTGACTATCGTTTCGTACTCGCCGCCTTCCCCGAGTACGTGCACGCCGTATCGGTCGTTGAGATCGCGGAGTTCCCGGAGTGCTTGTTCGTCGAGTGTTCGTCCGAGCCATGACTCATCCAGCCCGGCAGCGGCGACCTGTACGATCGTGATCTCGAAGCCGGCTTCGAGCATCGAGTGCGCGAGTGCTGTGGGGTTTTCGTGCCATAGCGGCGCGAACAACTCCGCTCCGAGCCGGTCGCACATCGCTTTCACGCGGGCGTTCTGGTAGTCGCTCTCGACTGCACCAACCGTAACGCCGCCGATCCTCTGCTCCTCGTTGAGAGTTTCGAGCGCGCGCTCAAGCGGTTCGATCTCTCGGTCCCCTTGCTCGCTCGCATCGGTCGCTGCGCCGGTATCGAACTCCTCCGGACGAACGTTCAACAAGGAGATTCCGATGCTTTCGGCGGCCAGCGACGCCAGCTCCGTTGCTGGGACGTGGTACATGTACGAATCGCCCTCCGGATGCACGGTGACGAGCCGCTCGATCGGATGGCCGGCCTCAAGCGCACGATAGAGCGCCCACGAGGAATCCTTACCACCTGAAAAGAGGCTTACCCACGGCGTATCGGTCATTATGGTGGGTAGGCTGTGGATAGGGAAACGAACTGCGATCAAAACAACTCTCAGTCAGCGAGGGAGTGGCGTCTCTCACCGTTCGATCTATTCTCACCTTGACGGTCGGTGTCGAACACGGGTACCGTAACAGGGGACACTCGCGGTGAGCGACGCTCACCCACGGGCCGACGGTTCTCGAAAACCCATCTTCACATCGGGAGCCAACGAACGAAAAAATGGAAACTCTCAGCGAAGGGAATGGCTTAGTTAGAGATTGACGTGAGCTAGTGTTTTTCCGCCCACGGCTGTGGGGTGCGACCGACTTGGTGGCCGTCGCCACCGCTATTTTCTTTTTTATGTCATGTTCTTACGAGATAGCTTGGTGATGGTTTCCAACTGCTCTTTTACGATCCGAAAAAGGTGGTGGATCGAAATTTCAAAACGTCTGGGACCGGTAGAATAGATAAATGGTACAGTTGCGTTTTGCGTTGTTGAACGCGTCCACGACGGAGGCTGCCATCCCCTCGACTAACCGGAATTTCCGGCGGGAGTTGGACGCCGATCTCACGGAGTTTCTCGTTTCCCGCGGACAGCTCCCCGACTCGTTCGAGTTCGATGGGGTAATCGTCACTGGATCGGCTGCATCGGCGTACTGGGAGGAGGACTGGATCGAGGACACCCGCGAGTGGATACAGGGGGCGCATGAGCGAGGGCTGCCGATCCTGGGCGTCTGTTTCGGCCACCAGCTGCTCGCCTCGGCGCTCGGTGGAACCGTCGCGGAGATGGACGAGTTCGAGATCGGCTATCGGGAGGTGTCACACGAGGACTCACCGCTGTTCTCGGGGATCGACGACCGATTCACCGTCTTTATCACGCATGGAGACCGCGTAATCGAACTTCCCGACGGAGGAGAGCGGATCGCCGAAAACGAGTACGGCGTTCACGGCTTTCGTGTCGGCCACGCGTTCGGGGTGCAGTTCCACCCCGAATACGACATGGAAACCGCTGCGGCTGTCACCCGACGCAAGGAATTCCTCGGAGAGGACCGCATCGAGTCGGTGCTCGCAGGCATCACCGACGAACAGTACGCCGAGGCCTGCCAAGCGAAACAGCTGTTCGACAACTTCACCGAGTACGCCGCGCAGATCCACCGCACACCGGCGTGAGTACTGGTCACCTGCGCCGGATTGGCGAGTGTTTTTATCGGGCGGCCCCGGAGAACCTCCATGCTCGATTACGTGGATTTGGAGGCGGATCTCTCGGCGGAGGAGCGGCTGATCCGGGATACGGCACGGGAGTTCGTCGCCGACAAGCTCGAATCTGAGATCGGCGAGCACTGGATCGAAGGGACGTTTCCGACCGACCTCATCCCGGAGATGGGCGATCTCGGATTTTACGCGCCAAATCTTGAAGGGTACGGACTGCCGGGCGTGAGTGAAACGGCCTACGGGCTGTTGATGGCCGAACTCGAAGCCTGTGATTCGGGGCTGCGGTCGATGGCCAGCGTCCAAGGGGCGCTCGTGATGTATCCGATCCATGCCTACGGCTCCGAAGCCCAGAAAGACGACTGGCTGGAGCCACTCGGTGCGGGCGAGGCGGTCGGCTGTTTCGGACTGACAGAACCACAGCACGGCTCGAATCCCTCGGGGATGGAAACCACAGCCAAACATGATGACGATGGGTACGTTCTGAACGGCTCGAAAACGTGGATCACCAACGCGCCGATCGCCGACGTCGCGCTCGTGTGGGCACGCGTGACCGATGGAGATGGAGCCGACGACGGCTCTGTTCGTGGCTTTCTGGTCGAAACCGATCGAGAAGGCGTCACCACCAACGAAATCAAAGAGAAGCTCTCGCTGCGAGCGTCCATCACGGGTGAGATCGGTCTAAACGGCGTTCACGTGCCCGAAGAAAGCGTTTTGCCGGGAGTCGAGGGAATGAAAGGACCGCTCGCGTGTCTGACTCAGGCGCGCTACGGCATCGCGTGGGGTACGGTCGGCGCGGCGCGGAACTGTTTCGAAACCGCCCGACAGTACGCGCTCGATCGGGAACAGTTCGGGGGACCGATCGCGCGCTTCCAGCTTCAACAGGAGAAGCTCGCGGAGATGGCGACCCAAATCACGCTCGCCCAGCTGCTCGCTCACCGGCTGGCCGATCTCAAAGAACGCGGCGATCTCCGGCCACAACAGGTGTCGATGGCGAAACGCAACAACGTTCGCGTGGCCCGGAATCAGTCCCGGATCGCTCGTGAAATCCTCGGGGGCAACGGCATCACCGCTGATTACTCGCCGATGCGTCATCTCACGAACATGGAAACCGTCTACACCTACGAGGGAACCCATGACATCCACTCGCTCATCCTCGGACAGGATCTGACCGGCGTTGCAGCGTTCGAATAGGTTCCGTGTTACCGACGGCGATCCGATTCGACCGGTGGCTCGGCGCTACAAATCCGTCCGAACCACGCCCGGTGGTCCGCAACCCAGTCGTACAGTCGTTCGCGGACATCCGTGTAACCCGGAACGCGACCGACGACACCAAACGGCCGCTGTAGCGCGGGGTATGCGTGGATCAATGCCTCTTCGACGGCTTCACCACAGGAGTACACCTCAGTGTCGGTGAGCAGGTGAGCGCAGTCGGTGAAATCAGCTGGAAGCCGAGACCGCTGTTGGGGTGTCACGTTGGCGAACCCGACGGCATCGAACGCGCCATGACGCACGATCCACTCCGTACACCACGTACAAAAGCCACAGTCGTCGTCGTAGACGACTACAGGACGGTCAGCTTTCATGCTATGTGAACCGCCCGGTTTCTCCGCCACAGTGCTCACAGAGCGTACGGAGTGCGTCGTCGGCCGATTCGATGCGCTGTGGCGTCCGGTCGCCACAGTCGGGACAGTCACGACGGATCTCGGTGTCGCCCGGGTCCGCCGGTCCCCCTAGCGCGATCGCCGTAACGCGCTCTTCGCCGTGGTTCGTTCCTTGCTGGAACCCGCCGGGCGCAAACCGGATGATCTCCCCAGACTCGACTGTCACCTCGCCGGCTTCTGTCTCGAACGTAACCGTCCCCGACTGGACGTAAAACACCTCCTCTTGCTCGGTGTGGCGGTGATAGCCGAACGCGAAGCTCTCTCCCGGCGCGAGTTCGTAGTAGTTGATCGCCAGCGCCGTCGTTCCGAGTGCCCGGCCGATGGGTCGCTTGACCGATGCCGGACCCATCCAATCATCGACCGAACCGATCCGTACGTGCTCCATACCAGTGGTTGGGGAATCAGAATAGTAAAAGTCAGGCTCGGTCTACAGCACGCTCACCGCCGATCATTCGACGCGCTCTGTGTTCAGCTTCTCCTGAAGCTCTTCGAGCCACCCCTCTGATTGTAGCTCCTCGAACCTGGCGCGGAAATGCTGCTGACACAGTCCGACCTTCACACCATCTTTTTCGACGGACATGGCAGCCTCCGTCTCGCAGTAGTGACACTGCATACGTCCCTTTCGGCGTCGAACGTACTGAACGCTACGGCTATCACAGACCTCACCTCGTTCGATTGTTCAACGACGGAAAATATGACACCAACCATCATGGCTAATGGGGTCGATTACGAGAGGACAGTGAGGGACCAACGAGATACGTCCGTCGATCGGTATTGGGATGCCATTCCTCTCCCCCGTTCGCTTGGTCCCTTCGGACGGGGACTACCCATTCATTATTGATTACACTCCTGTCCGAACTGCACAACTCGATAAATACTCCGACGACGAGACTCAGACCGGAGAGCTACCGGAATCGGAACGTCTCTAAGTTCTTGGGGGCGAACGTCCTCATATCGAATTTGTGATACAATGCTGAAGAGAGATCCTGAGCCGAGGACTCGTCTCCGTGAACACACAACACCTTCTCGGGGCGGGGATTCATCGTCCGTACGTAATCCACGAGTCCCTGTCGTCCGGAGTGACCGGAGAATCCATCGACGGTTTCAACCGACAGATCGAGCGAGAGCGTGTCCGAACGGCCACCACGACCGTTCATCGGAATCTCATCCCAGCCGCTCTGGATGCGTCGGCCGAGCGTTCCTTGGGCCTGGTAGCCGACGAACACCATCGTGGTGTCGGGGTCCGGACCGAGATGTTCGAGCCACGACATGATCGGGCCACCGGTAACCATCCCCGAGGTGGAGAGGATGATGCTGGGACCGTCGTCGGTGACGTCGCGGCGTTCGTCCTCACCGCCATCGATGTGGTTGAACTGGGACGAAAGGAACGGATTTTCGTTTTCGTGGAAGATCCGATCTCGAAGGTCATCACGAAGATATTCGGGGTAGGTAGTGTGAATAGCCGTCGCCTCCCAGATCATCCCATCGAGATGGACGGGCATCTCGGGGATCTTCCCCTCGCGCATCGCCTCCTCGATGACGAGCATGATCTCCTGGGAGCGACCGACGGCGAAGGCCGGAATGAGGACCTTTCCGTCCCGGTCGTACGTCTCCTGGATGACTTCCATCAGCTTCTGTTCGGAGTCGGCTTGGTCGGTCTGGTAGTCGTTCCGGCCACCATACGTTGATTCCATCACGAGCGTCTCGACGCGGGGGAACTCGTTGACCGCACCGTTGAACAGTCGGGTGTCTTCATAGTGGATGTCGCCCGAGAAAGCGACGTTGTACAGCCCATCACCGATGTGGAAGTGGGAAACCGCACTCCCGAGGATATGCCCGGCGTTGTGCAGCGTGAGCTTCACGTCGGGCGCGATATCGGTCACGTCGCCGTATTCCAGTGGGATCGTGTGTTTGAGTGCTTCCCGAACCATCTCGCTTTCGTACGGTGGCGTCCGTCCCTCCTTGGCGGCGACGTCGAGGTAATCCAGCGTCAACAGTCCCATCAGATCACGGGTCGGTTCCGTACAGTAGATCGGTCCGTCGTAGCCGTATTTGAACAGGAGCGGAATGAGCGCCGAGTGATCGAGGTGAGCGTGGGTGAGCACCACAGCATCGATGGAGTTGAGCGGGTTGGCTTCGGGAGCCTGAAGATAGGGCACTTCGTCTTCCGCACCGGGCTTGTCGCCACAGTCGATGAGAATTCGGGTTTCAGCCGTCGAGAGGATGAAACTCGCACGACCGACCTCACGACAACAGCCGAGCGTACTGATCCGAACCCACTGCTCATCGGAGAGTTCCTCGCGGTGGATCTGCCGACCGACGCGCTCTAAGATCTCGCGACGGTCTTCCCGTTCCTGTTTCAGGAAGTTCCGAACGTTCGAGACGGTAGCGGACTCGATCGGTGGCGTTCGAACGACTTCGGGCGTCCATCCGATTTTCTGTGTAATTTCGCGCAGCGTCGATCCGTGACGACCGATCACCATCCCGGGCTTTTGTGCCTCGATCACGACCTCACCGGTATCTGCATGGAAGTCGAGATCCGTCACACCCGCCTCGTCGGGAATGATCGCCCGAATCTGTGCTTCCGCGTCCGTGGGCCGTGCGAGCACGTCGGGATCGGGTCGGACGGTGATGCGTTTTCGAAGTTTCCCCGCGAGCGTCCGAATCAGATCACCGTTCTGTGCGAACTTCTTCGGATCCCGCGTGTAGATGACGAGTTCGGGACCCTCGTATGTCACATCAGAAACGGAGATGTCGTTCGGTATCTCGGCTGCAATCTCTGCTTTCAAATCGTCAAGTTGCTTCTCTACCGTGCTCATAGGTCACGTAGATAGGCGGGGTTCCGGAACAGACCACACCACTGCACGTTACACGACACGTCGTCCAACGTCGATCCGATCGGACATGGAACCAGCACTGAGATCGAACAACAGGTCATACTCTGATATCACGACCGTTCACGACGGTCCGGAAAACCCGCGTTACTCTTTTCTACTGTACGGTCATTATAAAACCCTTCGCAACCACACAGGATATACCTCCATGGGCACAAACAGCTTCAATCGTCCGCGTGATCGACGAACAGGAACACAGACATGCATTTGACGCCGTCTCGTGTTCGGGCAGAATACGAGTTCGTCCGGGATCGGCCGATCGCGTCGTTGATCACCGACGTTCGGGACGCTCTGGGCGAGCAGTTCGAGACGACCGTCGATCCCGTGAGCGATGAGCAGTACCGTAAGGCGGTCGACGTCGTATTCGCCGACGGCGACCGTGCCGTCAACGTCGCCGCCCTCGTTGCCATCCTCCGCGAGCTCGATGTCGAGGAGGATTATCCCGGGTTTGTCGTGGACGAACTGCTCGGCCGGGAACTCGCCGCGACGATCGCCGGTGGACAGCCCCGTTCGCTGCTCGCAGAAGCCACGTTCCACTACGCCGACATTCACCACCATTCGGGCGAGACGGCCGGTATCGACGATCTCGACGCTGCTCTAGCTGCTGGCTTTCAGACACGGTTGCCCGGCTGGGACTGGACCGAAGGGAAGTCACCGTTCGCCGTAGACCGAAAAGGACAGAGCTGACAGGAGTAGACGGTTTCGGCCGTGGTGCTCACAGCCCGAGCCGCTCTGTTAGGGATTCGACAACCGTCTGGATTCGCCCGGACGATCGTGCGTGTGAGAACTTTGGGTACGAATCCGGAACGTCACCGTTTGGGATCCGTTCGGCATCGACGATCACACCTGATTCGTACACGCTCTCCGGATCGACTGCAGCCCCATCAATTGTTTTGAGCCTCGGTTCTACTTCGAGTAGTTGTCACCCATGATCTCATTCGGACGGGAATTCTGCTTGGTGGCGCTTGTACAGATACACGAGGACGGCGGGGATGTTGAGGAACCAAACCAACGAGAGAACTGGCCAAACCCACTTGTTCGGCGTCCACGTGCTTCGTTCTCGCACGTGTTGGTTGTCGAAGTACATACCCACGGGGAAGATGAGCCACGCGAGTATCGTAACGTTCACCATAGTATCGTATTCGTACAGTGGGAAATAGAGGGTCCAAGTAAGCGAGCACGCCACGACGACGTAGTACCAGTATGGCGAGGTCGGGCTAGAATCGTCAAGCGACTCCACATCGGGGGCCTCACTCGACACGTCAGTCTCCGTCGTCGGCGTGTCGGGGGACTCGTGTTCGAAATCCACGACGTAGTGACTGCCATCGCGTTCTACAGGGATTTCACGCCCGAGGATGTCGGCAAACGAGTGTGCGGATACACCGACAGTCGACAACAGCTGATCGAGGGAGGTGTCTCCTGTCAACTGTTCGGGCCACGCGATGTACACCGATGTGTTACGATTCGGGCTCAGTCGAACATCCAACCGGAGAGCGTATGGTGAGAGGATAGTCGTCGGATACGTGTCCGGCACTGCATCGAACAGTACACGTTCGGCACCCAGCACTGTTCCCGATTCGTACTGTTCGTTCGGGTCCATCTCGGCTCCCGCCATCGAGCTGAGATCTGATTCGAGTTCAAGCAGCTCTTCGGCCTGTTCGTCGAATTCGTTCATCGATATCTCGTCGGGACCATCGGGCATCGTGTAGGTGTACAACTATCCTAGATAACATGACTGTTTTGACCGCCAACCATCGCAGGTCACAACGTGTTTATCGGTCCCCCGTGTGGTCGGTGGTGTTCGACGATGTCAGATTCAATTAGCGAGTTGTTAGGACGGAACGAGCACCACGCGCGCGAGTTCGAAAACGACCGCTTCGAGGACGTCCAAGACGGGCAGGCACCGCCCTTTGTCACAGTGTGTTGTTCCGATTCGCGCGTGCTACAAGACGAACTGTTCGAAAACCGTACACCGGGCGACGTCTTCACGGTCGGAGCGATCGGCAACCGGGTGTTCGAGGAGACGGCCACTGGACTAGCCGTCTCGGGTGACGTGCTGTACCCACTGGTGCACGCCGATACGGACACGGTCGTCGTGATCGGCCACACCGGCTGTGGCGCCGTCACAGCTACCTACAAGGATATACGAGACGAGATCGAGGAGCCAGCCGGGATCCGTCACTGCATCGACCTGTTGAAACGGCGGCTCGCAGACGGCGTCGTGGCGCTGCCCGAAGGACTCGACGAGAGCGAGGCGATCAACCGGCTCGTGGAGTACAACGTCGACCAACAGATCGCGATCCTGCGCGAAAGCGACGACGTGCCCGAAGACACCGATATCGTCGGAGTGGTGTACGACTTCCAGGACGTGTACACCGACGAGCGTGGGCTGGTCCACGTCGTCAACGTCGACGGGGTGCGCGATCCCGAGCAGATCGAAGCGGAACACCCCGAACTCGCCGATCGCGTCCAACGGCTCTGGACGTACTGATCGTCGACTATTTCCTTCCATTTAGTTGATACCATGCCGTATTCTGCCCGAACGGTACACCGCCGAAGAACTGTATCCCCACCAAACGAATCATCCGAGTGGGGGTGAACCTCCACCGGACCGCGCTCGGCTTCGTTGTCGAAGCCTCCCAGCGCCAAGGACGGCGACACGTCGAGTTTAATAGGGGTGTCCGTCACGTTCCTACATGAGCAACGAACAGGATCTTGGAATAACAGCCAGTAAGGAGCACGAGACCGGCGACTGGTACGCCCAGGTCGTCCAGAAAGCCGAGCTCGCGGACTACGCCCCCATGGGTGGGTTCATCGTCACGCGCCCCCGTGGATACGCGCTGTGGGAGGCGATTCAGGACCATCTGGATGGCTGGTTCAAAGACAGCGGCGTGCAGAACGCGTACTTTCCCATGTTCATCCCCGAGTCGTATCTCCAAGCGGAGAAGGACATCGTGGAAGGGTTCGATCCGGAAGTGGCGTGGGTCACCCACGGAGGGTACGACGAACTCGATGAGCGGCTCGCCGTCCGACCCACCAGCGAGTCGATCATCACCCCCTACATCTCCCAGTGGGTGCGCAGCCACCGGGATCTCCCTCTCAGAGTGAACCAGTGGTGTTCGGTGGTACGGTGGGAAGCCACCGAGACAAAGCCGTTCTTCCGGACCAAGGAGTTCCTCTGGCAGGAGGGCCACACCGCCCACCACGACCGGAGCGACGCGTGGGACGAGACGATGCTCCGGCTCGACCAGTACGAGCGGCTGTACACCGACGTACTCGCGCTGCCCCCGCTTCGCGGACAGAAACCCGAACACGACAAGTTCCCCGGCGCGGATACGACGACGACGCTTGAAGTGTTGATGCCCGATGGAAAGAGCGTGCAAGCCGCGACGAGCCACTACCTCGGGACGAGCTTCGCCGAGGCGTTCGACATCACCTATCTCGATGAGAACGAGGACGAACGGACCGCACACACCACCTCGTGGGGGCTGTCGTGGCGCGCGCTCGGCGCGATCATCATGACCCATTCGGACGATCAAGGACTCGTCTTGCCGCCCACGATCGCGCCGAAACAGGTCGTGATCGTGCCCATCTGGCAGCAAGACACCCGAGAGGAGGTGCTCGGATACGCCGAACAGATCCGATCGGAGCTTGCGGCAGCGGGGATCCGCGTCCATCTCGACGACCGCGACGAGCGCAATCCCGGGTTCAAGTTCAACGAATGGGAGCTAAAGGGCGTGCCCGTCCGGTTCGAGATCGGCCCGAACGAGGTCGAAGACGAACAGGTGTCGGTCGTCCACCGACCCGACGGGGAAACGGCGGCCGAACCCCGTGAGAACGTCGCCGAAACGACCCGAGAACACCTCGATACGGTGTATGCGAAGCTGTACGCCGCCGCAGAACAACACCGCGACGAAAACGTCCGTGAGGCTGAATCACGCGAGGAGATCCTCGGAACGATCGGCCAGCACGGCGGCTACGTCAAAACCGGTTGGTGTGGTACGGAAGAGTGTGAGGACGAGATCAAAGACCAGATCGCCGCCGAAATCGTGTTGGTTCCCGGCGACGAAGAACCGATCCACGACAGCTGTGGTGTCTGTGGAGAGTCCGCAGAAACGACTGCCTACTTCGCCAAATCCTACTGATCGTCGCCCACAGCGACGCCGGCGTTCGTGGTCCCACCGAGATGGAGGAGTGTCTCGTCGATCACTATTTCTCATGGAGGAGGATATCACCGTTCTGCTAGCAAAGGCTGAAGCATGTGTGCATGAGGGCGGACTGATGACCCTTCGAATTGGACAAACGAACCCACGTATATATGACCTTATTTGACTTGAACATGCCCTTACCCCTTGAGGAGAAATGTCTTAAGAATCTATCGGACAGCTAGCGGTATGACTGAGAGACAAACACCCACGTTCGCGGGCGGTGCCGGGCTCGCGGACCCAGCAGACACCCGTGCGAGCTGTGGTGTCGGTGTCGTCATGGATCTCGACGGTGAGCGGACCCACCAGCCGGTTTCTGACGGGCTCGAACTGCTCGCTAACCTCGAACACCGAGGGACGACGGGCGCAGAGGAAACCACTGGAGACGGTGCTGGCATCTTGTTACAGCTCCCGCACGATTTTTTCGCCACCGAACTCGATTTCTCGCTTCCCGAGCTGTACGCTGTCGGATCGATCTTCTTGCCACAGGAAACGGCTGTCGCTCGGCGGCTGAAAGAGACGATGACCGAGGTACTGAAGCGCAACGGGGTTTCCGTACTGGGATGGCGCGACGTACCCACCGACAATGAGGATCTCGGACGAACCGCGCTTGAGGGAGAGCCCGACGTCCAGCAAGTCGTCGTCGCGCCGACCGACGATTGTGACGCCGAAACGTTCGATCGTCGGCTGTACGTCGGGCGTCGTGCGGTCGAAAACGAAATCAAGACGAAGCGACTGGACGACACTGGTCGGTTTTACATCTGCTCGCTCGACCGGAAGACGCTCGTATACAAGGGGCTACTCACGGCCGAACAGCTCGCTGACTACTATCCAGATCTCCGTGATGACCGACTCGAATCGACGTTTGCGATGGTGCACGCGCGGTTTTCGACGAATACGCTCGGCGCGTGGCACCTCGCTCATCCCTACCGAACGGTGATCCACAACGGCGAGTTCAACACCATCCAAGGAAACATCAATTGGATGCGTGCGCGGGAGAACGATCTCGCACACGAGGCGTTCAGCGAGGAACTCCGTTCCTCGGGCACCGTGAACGACGACAGCGACGGGCCGCGAACGGATCTCGACGCGCTGAAACCGATCATCAACGAAGAGGACCAGTCCGACACTGCAAGCGTCGACAACGCGCTCGAACTCCTCATGAAGACCGGGCGGGACCTCCCACACGCACTCCGAATGTTGATCCCGGAAGCGTGGCGGGGTGAAGCGACCGGCGTCGAACAGCGCCGCAAGGACTGGTACGACTTTCATGCCTCGCTCATCGAGCCGTGGGATGGTCCCGCCTTGGTCGCCGCGACTGACGGCGAGCGCGTCGGGGCGGTGCTCGATCGCAACGGTCTCAGGCCGTGTCGGTACGACGTGCTCGAAGACGACACGCTACTCATGGCCAGCGAAGTCGGAGTGCTCGACGACCAACACGACGCGAGCAACATCCGTGAACGAGGGCGCCTCCAGCCCGGGCAGCTGTTTCTTGCCGATCCCGAAGAGGGACAGATCGTCCCCGACGACGCGGTGTTCGAGGAGCTTCTCGACGGGAAGTACGGCCAGTGGGTCGAGAACGAACAGCTTCGACTCGAAGCGATCGCAGACGAACGGACGGACGTCCGCGATCCGGTCGAGGAACTTCGCTCCCAGCAGGCACTGTACGGCTACACGCACGACGAACTCGACCATCTGATCGAACCGATGGCCCGCGATGGATCGGATCCAGTCGGATCGATGGGCGACGACACACCGCTCCCAGTACTCAGCGAGCACAATCGACCACTGGCGTCGTATTTCAAACAGCTGTTCGCGCAGGTGACGAACCCGCCGCTGGATTATATCCGCGAGGAACTCGTCACGTCGATGGAGTGTCGGCTCGGAAATCAGCGCAATCTACTTGAAGAATCTCCGGCTCACGCCCGCCAGCTCGTGCTCGAGTCGCCGTTTCTCACCGACGAGGAGCTGTCGACGATCACCAACCTCGACGGACAGCTCTCCAGCGCCGTCGTCGATATCACGTATCCCCGAACGGGGAATCTCGAAACGGCGATGGAGAACGTGCGATCGCAGGCCGCAGAACTCGCGGACGATCACGATGTGCTCGTGTTGTCCGACCGCACTGTCAGTCCGGAGCGGCTGCCGATTCCGAGCCTGCTCGCTACGGCCGGCGTCCACCATCATCTGGTCCGGACGGGTCAGCGCAACCGCGTCGGTCTGGTCGTCGAATCCGGCGATCCGCGCACCGTCCATCAGATGGCGACGCTCATCGGCTACGGCGCGGGCGCGGTCAACCCGTACCTCGCGTTCCAGACGATCGAGGAGATCGTCGCTGGACCGGACGGAGCCGACACCGAGACAGCGATCGACGCGTATCTCGGTGCGCTCGAAGACGGCCTGTTGAAGACGATGGCAAAAATGGGTATCTCGACCGTCGAGAGCTACCGGGGGGCACAGATCTTCGAGGCGGTCGGATTAGATTCCTCGTTCGTCGCGGAGTATTTCGAGGGAACGACGGCCAGAACGGGTGGCATCGGTCTCTCCGAACTCGAAGCCGACCTTCGACGGCGACACGCGAACGCGTTCTCCGCCGATACGGATCCCGACATCGAACGACAAGGCGTCTTCGAGAACCGATCAGACGGCGTGTTCCACCAATGGAATCCTCAGACAGTCGGGACGCTCCAGAAAGCTGTTAGACAAGGCGATTACGAACAGTACCGGGAGTTCGCCGAGCAGATCAACGACCAGAACGAACGTCTCCAAACACTCCGTGGGCTGTTGGCGTTCGACGCAGAGCGCGATCCCGTTCCGATCGAGGAGGTGGAGCCGGTTTCGGAGATCGTCACTCGGTTCTCGACCGCGGCGATGAGTCTCGGGTCGCTCTCGCCAGAAGCCCACGAGAACAACGCCATCGCGATGAATCGGTTGGGCGGGAAATCGAACACCGGCGAAGGCGGGGAGCCACCCGAACGGTTCGACACCGAACGGGAGTGCAACGTCAAGCAGGTGGCTTCCGGACGGTTCGGCGTGACGAGTCAGTATCTCGCTTCGGCGGAGGAACTCCAGATCAAAATGGCACAGGGATCGAAACCCGGTGAGGGAGGACACCTTCCCGGCCAAAAAGTCAACGAGATGATCGCCAACGTCAGGTGTTCGACGCCGGGCGTCGGGCTCATCTCACCCCCGCCGCTACACGATATCTACTCTATCGAGGATCTCAAACAGTTGATCCACGACCTCAAAACGGCCAATCCTGAGGCGGATATCAACGTGAAACTCGTCTCGGAAGCAGGGATCGGAACCATCGCCGCTGGTGTGGCCAAGGCCAACGCCGACGTGGTTCATATCTCCGGCCACTCGGGGGGGACCGGTGCGTCACCCAAAACGTCGATCAAAAACGCTGGCCTGCCGTGGGAACTCGGACTCGCAGAAGCAAACCAGATGCTCCGGCACACGGATCTCCGTTCGCGCATCAGGGTCACCGTCGATGGGGGTATGAAAACCGGTCGAGACGTCGCGGTTGCCGCGTTGCTCGGGGGCGAAGAGTACGTGTTCGGAACGGCGAGCCTCGTCACGTCGGGCTGTGTGATGGCACGCCAATGTCACGAGAACACCTGTCCGGTCGGTGTCGCTACCCAAGATGAGGAACTGCGAAAGCGATTCCCGGGGCAACCCCAGCACGTCATCAACTACATGACGTTCATCGCCGAGGAACTCCGTGAGATCATGGCCGAACTCGGCTTCCGTTCTGTCGAGGAGATGGTCGGCCGCGTGGAGTGTCTCACCCAGCGCGAGGACATTACCCACGAAAAGGCCGAGCAGCTCGATCTCTCGGCTGTGCTCGCGCCCGCAGAGGGTGCCCGAACGAAATCGGTCGAGCAGTCTCACGACGTCGATACGGCACTCGATCACGATCTCATCGCCGAGGCTGCCCCCGCGTTCGACCGGGAAGAGCCGGTGTCAATCGACGCCGACATTGATAATACCCACCGCGCGGTGGGTGCGATGCTTTCTAATCGCATCTCGAAGGAGTACGGCAGCGATGGATTGCCCGATGACACCATTACGGTCGATTTCGACGGCGTTGCGGGGCAGAGCTTCGGTGCGTTTCTCACATCGGGCGTGACGATGTCACTCACCGGAACGGCAAACGACTACGTCGGCAAGGGACTTTCCGGTGGGAAACTCCTTGTCAGAACGCCCGAGGAAGCCCCCTACGAACCCGAGGACAACATCCTCATCGGCAACGTCGCGTTGTACGGTGCGACAGACGGCGAGCTGTACGTCAACGGTATGGCCGGTGAACGGTTTGCCGTGCGCAACTCCGGCGTGAAAGCCGTCGTCGAAAGCGTCGGCGACCACGGCTGTGAGTACATGACTGGTGGCGTCGTCGCCGTCCTCGGAGAGACCGGCCGGAACTTCGCTGCTGGAATGTCCGGTGGAGTCGCGTACGTCCTCGACCGCGACGGCGATTTCGAGGATCGCGCCAACCACGGTATGATCTCGACGACGCGCGATCTCGATCCCAAAGACGAGAAAATGTTGCGCCGTCTGATCGAAAACCACGTCATCTACACCGACAGCGATCGGGGTCAGTACATCCTCGAACACTGGGACGAGGAACTGGCCCACTTCGTGAAGGTGATGCCCGACGCGTACGCCGACATCATCACCGAACGGGAAAGCGAGGACGTGAGACGCGATCTCCCCGAAATCTCATCGCCTTCTGTCAGTGATTCGACTGCTCTTTGGGGCGGAGCCGACTGACACACCTTCTCGACTGATCGGAATCCGGCCACCGCTACGCGCCAGTACCATCTGAATGCTGATTGCTTACCAGCTACGTATCACAATCATTTATCTTTATATTATCAATAATAGCAATATTTTTATCCATGGAGGTGATGAATATGTGATGAAGCGCGTGAGCGCTCCGGGAGGAACATTCCAGGTCAGATCAGCCAGATCAGATCACAATGACACACGCTAGTGGGTAGAAAGGTCGAAACGGACCTTGCCCCGCGTTGTCTACTTCGTGCATTCAGCGGTTCATGGTCAGTGGTTCAGGAGGTTGGTGCCCCTCCCTGGGCTATTGGTTTAGTGGAGTTCTTACCTATTATCTATTATTCATCCATCGATGATCGGGTTGTGCTTCGGGTGCTCGACGGAACTGGAATGAGCGGCAGATCTCGACGCCCCGATCGAACTGTTTCGGCTCTGGGTCCCGGGTAGCCAGCGTTTGGGAGGCTTTTTGCCGTCGCGGTTGCAAGCGGGGATATGGCAATGGAGACAACGGACGATCACGGTGACCAGCACCACCATCTGCCAGCGACGGAGGACTGGCCCCGCGGCTTTGGCGAGGCGAGCTGGTGGCCGTTCATCGCCGCACTCGGTGGAGCCGGTCTCTATGTAGGGGCTGGACTGTTCATCCTCGGCAACGGTGAGGAGCCACTCGTCGGTCCGCTCGCCGGTCCGGCCGTATTCATCGCGAGTACGTTCCTCTTCCTCGCCGGTCTCTATGGGTGGATGTACCACGCGTTCGTCACTGACTTTTGGAGCGGTGAAGTGGCTGAATCGAGCGTTCGCGGACTCCGGATGGGTATGTTGCTGTTTCTCGGCAGTGAAATCGCAACGTTCGGCGCTGGCTTCGTCTATTACTTTTTCGTCCGCGCTGGCGGCAATTGGGCGGGCGCACACGTGCCGGAGGGATTGCTTGGGGCACTCGTACTCGGCAATACGGCCATTCTGGTCGTAAGCAGTATTACACTCCATTTCGCACATCTCTCCTTGTTACGAGGAAATCGATCTCGGTTCCTCCAGCTGCTCGGAGTGACGCTCGCGCTGGGGATCATCTTCATCGGTGGACAGGTGTATGAGTACTACGAGTTCATCGTCCACGAAGGGTTCACGCTCACCGAAGGCGTCTTCGCTAGCGCCTTCTTCGGTCTCACAGGACTCCACGGTATCCACGTCACGCTCGGTGGCGTCCTACTGGCAATCGTCTTCGTTCGGGCACTGTACGGCCAGTACTCTTCAGAACGCCACATTTCGGTCAGCACCGTCTCGATGTACTGGCACTTCGTTGATGCCGTCTGGATCTTCCTCGTCGTCGTCATTTACGTCGGTTCGGTCGTCAATTTATAAGCGTACATTACCCGGCTGTACTCCTTTCTCCGGGGATCTCTTTTAGCCATCCCGCCGATCCCTGCCGCATAATAATTTCACCACTATAGTTAGCAGACGGTAGTAGTAATCCATTTTGTTCATACATCCGATATGAACGAACACCACCTTTCATTACTGAGAGCGTCAAACACAGCCTGTGATGTATCCCGTCAGAAAGCGCATCAGACATCATATTTCACCGAACAATCCCCAAAAATGACATCAAGCACACAATACATAACAAAAGAAATGTTCCAATTACAAGATAGAAATGTTCTCGGAGATATAATATCCCAAATAATATCATACATCCCTCAATTGGTTGGGGCACTCATCGTACTACTCGTGGGATGGATCGTTGGCCGTCTGTTGGGCCGGATCGTGACGATGGTGCTCAAAAAAGCGGATATCGGGCGGTTCGTTCCAAGTGGGGAGGACGACGGGCGGGGCGATACTGACGATGGAAAAGGGGTTGGACTTTCGCGTGGTCTAGGGAAGCTGGTGAAATACTACGTGTATTTCATCGCCGTGTTAGCCGCCGCGGAGATCCTTGCTATCCCGATGCTCACGGAGTTGCTCTCGGACGTCGGTACGTATCTTCCGGCCATCTTTGGCGCTGTGTTGATCCTTCTGCTCGGGTTAGTCGTAGGACGTATCCTCGAGGACATCATCGCGGATCTCATCAGCGGCTTCGGATTCGATCTCCACCTCGAAGGAACGCCACTCGAACGGATCACTGGTCGGCGGGGTATCGGTGGTCTTATCGGGCAGGTCGTGGCGCTGTACGTGTACTTCATCGCGTTGCTGGCAGCTGCGGACACCCTCAACATCACGATCCTTTCGAACTTACTGAACACCATCACGGTGTACATTCCCCAGCTCATCGGCGGGGCAGCAGTGCTGTTGGCCGGGATCTGGCTCGGTGATTGGCTCGGAACGCAGATCGCAGAGACGGACCGGAAACGGCTGACCGACTACGTCGGTCTCGGGGTGAAAGCGATCGTGTACTACCTCGTGATCACGATGGCGTTACAGACCGCGGGTTTCAACGCATCGATCTTGAACACGCTGTTCGTCATCGCAATGACTGCGTTGTTCGGTTCGCTTGCACTCGCGTTCATCATCGCTGCCGGCGTCGGTGGCGCACTCGGTTCGAAGGATTACATCGCGGACAACATCGCTGACTGGATGCGGGAGGCCCGCCGATCCGCCTCGTTCGAAGACGAGGATTCGGACATGTCGGGAGAGTCGGGCTTCGAACCACCCAGCGATTGAGAACCCACGCTCGTTTCTTTCTGCCAGACTGTAATTCGCATCCGCATGACCGTCGGATGTCGCAATCAGGATGTATCTCACGCTCGTAGCTGTGGGTAGTGACACTCTCAGAGGAAGCGAAAGAACGGCTCGCGGACGTAGTGGAACTACAGCCGACGAAGAACAAAGAGCTTCAGGAACGCTGGGGGATTGACAGCGGGAGCGAGATTCACCAGTATCTCGAATCGGAGCTCAAAGAGTACTACTACCGAGACGAGAACAGTTTGATTCGCGCGACGCCGGAAGCAGCCGAACTGGTCGGGGTCGATACCGACGAGACGACGCTCAGCGTCCCGCCACGACAAGCGCAGATCATCGATGTCATTGCGGGTCCCGATGAGAAGCCGGAAAGCGTCGTTTCGGTGCTCCATACGGTTCGAGAGACGGGGTTGGATCCGACAGCAGACGAAGTCCGCTCCAGCCTCCGGAAGCTTCAGGATCGGGGTGTCGTTGAGGTGGTACAGACGACCGTTCCGACGTTCCGACTTGCCGTCGAGCGCGAGGAGATCACCGTCGACGTAATCGACTAACGTGTTGGCAACGACACCGAGATCACTCCTCGTGATCGATGCGGTGACGGCGTCGCTGATCGGCGAGTAACCGCTTGAGGGCGGCACCCGGACCACCGTCGATCGGCCAGCCGCGGGTCCGCCAGTTGGGTGGCTCCGGTTCGAAGGACGAACAGCGTCCGGAACACTCCGCGGACGACTGTGAACACGCGTTGGCGCCACACCACGGGAGCACGTCGCCGTCGACCGACCGGAGCGAGAACCACCGACAGTCCGGACGCATCGAATCGACGTACGAACGCCACCCGCGCTCGTAGGCTCGTTCTGCGATTTCGAGTCGTTTGGTGGCTTTCCACTCCGGATCAGCGTACTCGAATCGCGCCACCGACAGGTCGGACTCCCCGTCCGTGGCCCGTTCGAGAATGCGGGTTCCGACAGCCGTTCGATCGAGCGATCTGGGATGCCACACCACGCGGGCGTCGGTTCGTCCTGTCGAGGCCCGATCGCCGCCGGTCGTCACGGTGAGGATTCCGGTCTCGACAGGGAGTCGTTCAAGCAACGCCGGTTCGACCGTCTCCCCGGTCGCCCGGGTTGCGACCCACACCTCATCAGCGAGGGCGAGTGCAACGTCGCGCTGAAGCTGGTCGGTGAGCGCTTGGGCGGCACTCGCGTCGAGATCAGGCTTGTTCTCGATCGCTACGATCCGGTCGACCCAATCGGGATACTCCCACTTCCGTCGGATCTCGATGCGGTTTCCCCGTCGTCTCGTATCGAGGATGCCCCGATCCTCGGCGGTGTGGATCGCGTCCCGAACGTATCGCCACGGGTAACCCGGATGGGGGAGCACATCGCGGTAGTACGCCCACTCCGGCGGCGCGTTCCGAACCACACCTAACAGATCAGCGTCGAGTCGGTGGGTCCCGAACCGTGCCCGTTCGGCGAGCCGATGACGATCGGTCTCGACCACGATGGTGTCCCATCGACGGTGTTTCGTGCCGAGCTGGCGGGCGATGAGCACACGCTCGTCGCTACCGTCGCTGGTGGGCGGCCAGTGGCGCTCGGCCCATTGACAAACGCGAAGCTCGAACGTGAATTCGGACGTCTGCACGGTCGGACACACTCCGACCTGATCGTGAATCCGTGTTTCGATCCGACACGCCACCCGTGCTGTGGGCACCGGTGTCGGTCGCGATTATTCAGTAGTGTCCGTACAGTCCTCCGTTATCGAGAAACGAATGGGCATGTTCGAGTACCGATCGTGGACCCTTCTGGGTCAGAGTGTTGACCGCCTGTTCGTAATCGCGCCACTGCAGATCGTTGTGCTCCGAAGAGAGCTCTGCGGTGGCCTGAAACGATTTCGCGATGAACAGGTGAACCGTTTTGTGGATCGTCGAACTACCCGCCTGAAAGACGTAGTCGTAGTCCTCACGGAAGCCGTCGACGAGTCGAATGTCGTCGATGCCGGCTTCTTCTTCGACTTCACGGATGGCCGTCTGCTGTAGCTCCTCTGTCCCCTCAACGCCGCCCTTTGGGAACTCCCAATCACCGGTGCGGCTTTTGAGAAGCAGATACTCTCGACGGCCACGTGTATCACGGAACAGGATTGCTCCGGCGCTCGTGGCCTCAATCATGCGTACTGATACTCTATCCGGAGTTAAGAGAATGTCGGCCTGTCCGCTTCTTCTCGCATCGATGGCACATCTCATGATAGGATCTGATCACGTCATCGCTGTCAACTGGTCAGTAAGCGTTCTGTCCAGCGGAATGTACGGTAGTCATCCTGTTCGACCCATCAGTACGCCGATCGTCTGATAGTACATGTAAGATACAGTATGAGTCACATTGCGTGGCCGAACAAATAATAAATATGATGCAATCGTTCGTGTTGGATCGCGGATTGTGAATGTAAGTGGTTCGGTGACATTACCGACCGGGGTAGACGGATGGTCACACCGAGAGGACGGGAGCAGTGGCATACTGGACGACGTAATCGGCGGCTTGTCCGAGCGCGTTCGGTGACCGTTCGCGGGGGATGACGATGAAGTCGGCTCCGATGTCGTTGCTCGCATCCAAAACGACGCTGCCGGGGTGATGGGTGAGATACTCCGTCGAGAAGCCGTAAATGATCGAGTGTGAGAGCGGGATGGTGATGTCATCGGTAGCCGCACGGGTTGCCTCCATGAGCTGCTGGCTCAGGGCGTCGGTGTCGGTCGCATCGCTGTCGAGAACGTACAGCATGTGAATTCCTGCTTCGTACTGCTCTGCGATCGCAACCGCGTGTGCAACCACGTAGGGAACGGTGTCAGTTTCGGCGATCGGGACCAGCACGGTGTCGATCTCCATACGTAAGCACTCACGCAGCGGGCAGAAAAACCCACGGAGTACTTGACGGGGCGGACAGTAGTCGATGACATGTTCGAGACGGTGGTCGTCGCAACGGACGGGAGTAAGTCCACTGAGCGAGCGGTCGAGGCGGCGTTCGATCTGACAGACCAGTTCGACGCGGAGCTACACGCGCTCACCGTCGTCGAATCGAACAGTGCGGAGGCTCACAACAGAGCACAGGCGGTACTCCGCAACCTCACCGAACGGATCGACCGGCCAGTCACCACCGTCATCGAGGATGGCCCTCCGGCCGAAGCCATCAGTTCCTACGCGACAGAGATCGGTGCCGATGTGGTCGTCATGGGGATTCGAGGCCGAGATGGTCCATACGGGTATCATCTCGGAAGTGTGGCTGAAACGGTCGTGTACGACTGTCCGGTGCCCGTGCTGACCGTCCATCATCTCGATGTCGAAGCCGACGGGGAGGTGGAGTGAACGGGTCGAAACCACGGGCTTCATTGAGACCTATCCCCTCTGCGCTGTATGAACGAGTCGCTCATCGACGCCGATCAGCTTCCGCTCGCACGGAAGTCCATCCTCCCCGGAACCGGGTTTTTCGTTCCCGACGACGAAGAGGATGGACCGAACCAAGAGCGGATCGAGACGCTTAGCCGGGCCGATACGGTCGTTATCGCCGACAGTGACGCCGACGGACTCGGATGTGCTGCGCTCATCCGGACGTATCACGACGACGCGCTCACAGCCGAGGTTGATCCCACGATGGCGGCGCACGAGCTACCCAACCACGACGTTGCGATCATCCCCGCCGCGCCCCACAGCCTCACCGATGCCCAACAGCAAGTCATCGAATACACGTCTGCGGGCGTCACGGTCTACATCTGTGATCTCTGTCCGGACCGCGACAGTGACATCGAACCGTTGTCGGAACTGACCGACCACGCCGACAGCGTACGCTGGTTCGACCACCATCAGTGGACCGCCGAGTACGAGCGCCGCGTTCGGGCGGCGGGCGTGGATCTCGTCGTCGGTGACTCCGAGACGGAATGTTCGACCGACGTCGCGCTTGAGAGTCTCGACGAAGCGTTTTCGCCCCGGTTCCAAACGCTGGCAGCGGTCACGCGCGACCACGATCTGTGGCTGCGCGAGGATCCCCGGAGCGACGACCTCGCTGATTTCGCCCAGTGGATCGCTCCCGAGATCTACGTGGCGACGGTCCGCCGCCACGGCGTCGACTTTCCCGATGCCGTGGAAGCGTACATCACCCGCCGTCGGGTGGAAAAAGAACGACTCATCGAGAAGGCCGTCGAACGTGCCGAACTGCGCGAGCTGACCGTTCCGTCTGCAGGTGTTGGAGCGCCGGACAACACGGACGACGATGCAGACGAAACGGAGGACGCTAGCGCCGAAGAGGACGACACCCCGCTCACAGTCGGCGTGACGTACGGTCGCTGTTCTCAAAACGAGGTCGCGGAGGCGCTTCGGGAACAGGGCGCGGACGCAGCGGTCGTCGTCAAGCCCAGCGGACCCGTGAGCATTCGAGGAACGGAGACGTTCGCCCGGTGTCACGAGGTCGCAAAAGCGGTCGGTGGCGGTGGCCATCCGAAAGCCGCGGGCTGTAAACCCGACATCTACGACGACATGCTCGATTATGCACATCACTGGACGACGCGGGGAGCGATCGCCAAACGGTTGATCCTCGATGCGTTCCGGTCACTCCCACAAGAGCCATCTCCCGAAGACGACGCCACCGCATAACACCGGGAGTCGTACTGACCACAGTGATGAGCGCTCGGTGTGTGAGCCGCGCGAGGACTTATATGTGAAGCGTCGATGAAACTGTGCCAATGGTCGAAGCGTTCGCTGTCGCGAGCGGGAAGGGCGGCGTCGGCAAGACGACGAGCACGCTCGCACTCGGGATGGCACTGGCCGAGGAGTACGACGTCACGGTCGTCGACGCCGACACAGGGATGGCGAACATCCTGTTTCACACGGGGTTGACCGATGCTGATACGACACTACACGACGTGCTTCGGGACGAAGCCGCCGTGGTCGAGGCGTCTTACGACCGGTTTGGACTGCGAGTCGTGCCGTGTGGGACGAGTTTGGCAGGGTTTCGGGACGTCGATCCCGCTCGGTTGCGCAACGTTGTCGCCACGCTTGCAAGCGATACCGACGTGCTGTTGCTCGATTCGGCGGCCGCCTTGGGAAGCAAAAGCGCGGTGTTACCCGTTGTGCTCGCAGACCGCGTAATCGTGGTGGTCGAACCGACGATTCCGTCGGTATCGGACGCCTTGAAGGTACAGGAGTACGCTACCTCGTATGGAACGGGCGTGGCAGGCGTGCTGTTCAACCGCGTTCGAGACGACGACGCCATCGACGCCATCGAACGGAAAGTGACCCGATTTTTCACGGGACCGGTTCTCGGCACGGTCCCCGAAAGCACGTCGCCCCGATCGGCACGACGGGCCAGCGAACCGCTGTTAGCCCACGCTCCGGAGTCGGTTGCCGCCCACGCCTATCGAGAGGCCGCGCTGGCACTCGACGTACGGACCGGCGACTCGGGAGCCGTCGCCGATCGGTTTCGGAGCGCAGTCATCCCCGACACACCATGACGGAGTTGGTCATTCCCCAAGGAGAACTCCTCCGGTCGCGCGTGGTTTCCGACGTTCGGACCGTGCTACTCGAAGCGCTCGATCGGTCCCTGACCGGCTACGTCGTCGTCGTGCCCCACCGAGACGCGGCCACCGGCGTGTTCACGTTCGAACGAGGCGTTCCAGTGCTCGTCTACCACGCCGGCACCGACGCCGGCGGCGAGCGAGCGCTTGCGGTGTTTGAGGACGTTGGACCGTGCCGGATCGATCTGTACGCGCTGTCCCTGAAACGACTCCGCTCCGTGCACGACGGAACGGCCCTGTCCGTACCTCCGGTGCTGCCAGCGACGTATCTCACTGGCGATCGCGCGCTCATCGCTCGGACGCGCAAGCGAGCGGCGCGACGGGCTGACACCGATGTCGATTCGGCCGAGAGCCACGCCCCGCCACCCGCTGATCACGACGCCGTGGCAGCGTTCCTCGACGACGCAGATCGGATCGAAACGCTCCGAGAACAGGCGCAAAAGGAGGCGAAACGGCGCGCACAGGAGTGGGGACTCGACGAACAGTTGGTCGACAGAGAGGATGGCGTTCGGTCGTAAAACGAAACGGAACAGTGGCCCTGAGACCACACGGTCAGTTGGATCGGATACTGAACTGAGACGAACCGTCGATGAGCAACGTCTCCTTGATGAGCACCTCGTGACCACGTCGGAGCCGCTCGGACAACGCCTGATGGGAGATGCCAAGTTCCGTGGCGAGTTCGTCGAGATCTACCTCTCGGGGAACGTCGAAATAGCCCGATTCGCACGCGATCGTTAACGCATTGAACTGTTCTTCCGTAAGTCCGTACTGTCCGACGACTTCCTCGGACAGCTCACGGATGCGCTCGACGCTGAACGAAAGCCGGTGTCGCTCACAGAACTCGTTCGTTTCTGAGAGTTCGCTGCGTTGTGGATACATGATCCGGAGCGTCCACTGCTCGCTGTCACCAGCAGCGTCCAACACCGTTGCGTTCGTGCTCGTGAGTATCTGAAGAACGAGTCGTACCTGCCTGATCCACTCCATCCGGTACAGGCCCTCGTTCCCAAGCGACGCCAAACATTCGAACCCATCCACGCTGTGATCCCGTTCGAAGCCTCGCTCAACCGTCTCACGATCGACGCCGCGCACCCAGAGCAACGGCATCACAGTCCCAGATCCCGTCTCGATGATCTGCTCACACTCAAACGTCGCGTCCGGCGCAACGGAGAGGGTTTCGCTGAGCGCGAAATCCGATGCCGGAAGGGTTGCCCACACGACAGTCACCATTGATGACACGTATTCGTAGGAATGTACTAAATCTTCCTCATTCTACATTAAGCGTCATCACAGACGGAATTGGGATGAGATCTGCGGGACGAGCGACCTCTTCGAAAGGAGATCGTTGAAGTGGAGCACGGCGTTCGTAGCGGGCCGATAGTGTCGCATACCCATGCAGTCACCAGATGACACTGTCTCAACCGGTCCACGATGACGTCTCTCGTTAGCCCACAATAGTGAGAATTAATCAACATTATATTTCATCATACACGTGCACGAGCACTGTTCAGTCGTCAGTATGATGTTCGGTACTTTTTGTCGAGTGCGTTTAGTACAATGTGAGTAAATCTTTTGTGGGTTGGCCGGCGAGTGTCAATCATGGCCACTCATACAGCACGGTACGACCAGCACCTCTACGTGGATGGGGACTGGGAAAGCACCCCAGAGCGGATCGAGGTTCCGGACCGCGCGGAAGGAGGAACGTTCGCGGAGATCGCGGCCGCAGACGCGGACGATGCTCGGGCCGCGTTGCGTGCTGCCGACCGCACTAAAGAGCCGATGCGCCAGACCACGATTCCCGAACGTGCGGGCTGGTGTGAAGAGATCGCGGACGGATTGCGCGCGCGATCGGACGAACTCGCCACGATCATCGTTCGGGAGGCTGGGAAACCGATTTCGAGCGCCCGCGGTGAGGTCGAAAGCGCCGCCGAGCGCTTCGACCGGGCAGCCCAAGAGATACGTCATCTGAAAGGCGAATTCCGAGAGGGAACGACGGAGGGCCACGAGGGATGGGAGGCGATCGTGAAACACGAACCGGTCGGGACGGTATTGTGTATCACGCCGTACAACTACCCACTCGGAACGACTGCGCTACAAGTCGCGCCCGCGCTCGCGGCGGGCAACAGCGTCGTTCTCACACCCTCCAGCAAGACGCCGATCAGCGCGGCCTTGCTCGCGGAAGTCATCAGCGACGTGTCCCTGCCACCAGGCGCGTTCAACTTCGTTCCGGGGCATGGAAGCGAGATCGGCGACGTGTTGGCGGGCGATGACCGGATCAATACCATCGCAATGACGGGCTCATCGGCAGCCGGAGAGCACGTTGCCGGCGTGAGCGGAATGGTGACGTTGCATATGGAACTGGGTGGGAACGCACCCGCCGTCGTCTGTGCCGACGCGGATCTCGACGACGTCGTTCCCGCCTGTACTAAGGGATCGTTGAAGTACGCAGGACAGCGCTGTTCGGCTGTCAGTCGGATACTCGCCCACGAATCCGTACACGACGAGCTCGTCGAACGGCTCGACGCCGAGATGGAGACGTGGATCGAGGGCGATCTGTTCGATGAACGGACGGATTTCGGACCGCTCATCTCCGAAGATCAGGCTGAGTGGGTGGATGAGTTGGTCACCGACGCAGTCGATCGCGGGGCGCGACTGATCCGTGGCGGAGAGTACGATGGGCGGTATTACGAGCCGACACTGCTGGCTGACGTACCCGACGACGCCCGGCTCGTCTACGAAGAGCAGTTCGGACCGGTTGCGACGGTCACGCCGGTTTCGGACACCGAAGAGGCGCTCGCACTCGCAAACGGAAGCGACCTCGGGCTGGATGCGTGCGTGTTTACCCAGAACTACGACCGGGCGCTGTCGATCGCCGACCGGCTCGAAGCGGGATCGGTTCGCATCAACGGCGCACCGAGCCACGGTCTCGGTGACATCCCGTTCGGTGGAATCAAACAGTCAGGGATCGGTCGGGAAGGGATCGACGCCTCGATCCACGCGATGCTCAGAGAAAAGAGTGTCATCCTCTGAGACCGAGACTGTAACTGATGCGCGATACAACCCTGGTCTGTACACTCGGTCCTGCTTCGAACGATGAATCGACGATTCGCGATCTCGCAGCGGCCGGTATGGAGATCGCCCGTATCAACACCAGCCACGGCACTCCCGAACAGTACGCATCGATCATCCAGCGGGTTCGGTCTGTCGAAGCGACGCTCGACCGTCCGCTTGGAGTGGTGCTCGATCTTCAGGGACCGGAAATTCGAACCGCACCACTCAGCGAGCCGATCACGCTCGTAGAGGGGGCGACGGTTCAGTTCCGGGCTGGCGACACGGTAACCCCCGAGGAGATCGGCATATCGAGTCCGATCGTCGACGCCGACGTTGGCGCGGAGATCTATCTCGATGACGGTCGCATCGAGGCGGTCATCGAGCGCGTCGATGCGGAGACAGTTGCGGCGCGGATCACGAGCGGTGGCGAACTCGGCGGGCGCAAGAGCGTTGTCGCGCCAGAGGTCGAGTTCGACGTGGACGTAGTAACCAGCACCGACCGCGCGGCGATCGAGGTCGGGATCGAGCATGGCGTCGATTTCGTCGCTGCGAGTTTCGTGCGCAACGCGACCGATGTGATGGCCGTCGCGGAGGCGATCGAGTCACGAGGGGCCGACATTCCGATCGTTTCAAAGATAGAACGCGGGGAAGCCGTCGACTCGATCGACGACATCATCGACGTCTCCTACGGCGTAATGGTCGCACGGGGTGATCTCGGAGTCGAGTGTCCGATCGAGGACGTACCGATGATTCAAAAGCGGCTGGTCCGCCGGTGTCAAGCCGCTGGTGTCCCGGTGATCATCGCCACGGAGATGCTCGACTCGATGATTTCCTCGACTCGACCTACGCGGGCGGAAGCGTCGGACGTCGCGAACGCCGTTCTCGACGGGGCGGATGCAGTCATGCTCTCGGGGGAAACCGCTGTCGGCGAGCAGCCGGTGGCCGTCGTCGAGACGATGGATCAGATCGTCACCACGGCCGAGGCGAGCGGAGAAGCGGGTACGCGCCGCGAACAGCGGGTACCAGCAGCCAACGGAGCTAGCACCGACGCACTGGCTCGCTCGGCTCGGTATCTCGCCCGTGATGCGGGTGCCAGCGCAATCGTCGTTGCGAGCGAGTCGGGGTACACGGCGAGGAAAACGGCGAAATATCGCCCGGAGGTCCCCATCGTGGCGTCAGCTCCGGACGAGCGCGTCCGCCGCCAGCTGTTGTTGTCCCACGGAATTCTCCCGCGCGCGACTGAGTATACGACCGGTGGTGCCCAAGCGATCATCGAAGGAGCGGTCGAGACCGCACTCGAAACACCGGTCGTTGAAAGTGGAGACACCGTAGTCGTGCTTTCGGGTATGATGACCGATCTTCCCGGCACGGACGCGACAAACCTGCTCAAGCTCCACGTTGCGAGTGAAGTGCTCACCACTGGCCAGTGTGTCGTCGCCGGTCGCGTTGCCGGTCCCGTCGTTCGCACGACGGATGGGGAGCTGACCGACATTCCGGACGGAGCGATCATTGCGGTACCCGACTCGTTCGACGCGGAGTTCACCGGCGATCTCTCGCAGGTCGGTGGCATCGTCGCCGAACGACGCGGCATGACGGGGTATCCCGCGATCGTTGCCCGCGAGCTGGACGTGCCGATGGTGAGCGGTGTGGCCGTCGATGCTCTCACCGGCGCGTCGACGGTCACGCTCGACGCCGAACGCGGTGTCGTGTACAAGGGCGTCATTCGGGAGTACGGTGACGAGCCACGAGACGAATAGCGTCGCGTCACCGGGCGATATCGGACTCCCACGCGTCCATCGGGTTTTTACTGACGGTAAATATATCGTACCGTATGGAATCTCTCGATCCCCGCGTTCGTATCATCTGGGGTCTCACCGGTCTCCTGGGTGCGATCGTGGTGAGTCTCGGCGTGGCCATCGTCGATACGTTTCTGTTCTCGATCGGGCAGTGGCTCGCCGTCGTGGCGTTCGTGGGCATTGGCAGCTGTGTCGTTCCGTACACCCTGCTTCGGTACCGCGTGTGGCAGTTCGAGATCCGAGATGACGCGCTCCATCTCGAACGAGGCGTGTTCACCCGCGTCGAAACCGCGGTACCGTTCGTCCGCGTCCAGCACGTCGATACCCAACGCGGACCGGTGGCACGGCTCCTCGGATTGGCAAGCGTCGTCGTCTACACGGCTGGCTCGCGGGGCGCTGACGTAACCATTCCGGGACTTCGTTCTGAGCGCGCGAACGCGCTCCACAACCGGCTCCGGGAGCTGGCGATCGAAAGCGAGGAGGATGCAGTGTGAAACTCCATCCGTTGAGTGGCGTCTGGAACGCGCTCGGCCGTGGAGTGAACGTCGGCTCGTTCGGATTTTTCCTCGGAATGATGGGGGTCGCAGCGATGGATGGGCCGATTTTGCTCGTGTTCGGGCTAGCCGCCCTGGGATTCGTTCTCGGGGTCGGCTACGGAGCGGCGTACTACCTCGTGTTCGAGTACGAACTCACGACCGAGACGTTCGATGTGACCTCAGGGGTACTCAACCGTCAGCACCGCGAGATCCCGTTTCACCGCATCCAGAACATCGACGTCACACAGTCGCTCGGAAAACGGCTGTTCGGGGTCGCCGTCCTCACAGTGGAAACGGCAGGTGGTGGATCGACGGAGATAACCCTAGACTTCGTCTCCGAGGAGAAAGCGGCGTGGCTCCAGTCGACCGTTCGGGATCGAAAGCGAGCGGCAGGGGGCGACGACACGACGGTGACAGAGGATACCGACACAACGATCGACACCGATCAGTCACCGAGACCGCTGTTCGAACTGCAATCCAGTGAACTTGCCGTCTTGGCGGTCGCGTTTCTCCGTCCGGGTGCGTTTTTCATCGCGCTCTTTGGAGTCCCGCTCATGGCTGATCTCGGGAGTTCGCTCCTCCTATCGATCGCACGGCCGTTTGGGGGACCAGAACAGCTCTCAGTGAGTACTCTCTCACCCGACTCGGCGATCGTCCTCGCGTTAGTGGGTATCCCGCTGGTGATCGCCGGTGCGTGGGTCGTGAGCGCACTGGTCACTGTCGTCGAGTATTTCGGATTCAAGCTTGGACGGGCAGGCGAGGATCTCGTCTACCAACGCGGGCTGTTGCAACGGTACAGTGGCACCATACCCGTCGAGAAAGTCCAATCGCTCACCATCACCGAACCGGTGCTCGCTCGACCGCTGGGATACGCCGGGTTGTCGGTCGAGACGGCCGGATACGCCCCGGGACAGGCGAACGAACAGGGATCACAGTCGGCGATCCCGCTGTCGAATCGGTCCCGAGTGTTCGAACTCGCCCACGAAATCGAGCCGTTCGAAGATCCGACGTTCGTCCGGCTTCCAAAGCGAGCACGGCGTCGGTATTTCGCCCAGTATCTCCTCGTCGTCGGTGGACTGATCGCCGTGGGATATCTCCTTTCGCAGGTCCTCGGCGGGTTCACGCTCTGGTATCTGCCGGCGGTGGTTCTTCCGATCACCCCGATCGCGGCTCACTACAAATGGAAACACCGGGGCTATCACGTCGGCGAGGAGCACGTGGCGTTTCGGACCGGCTACTGGCGACGAACGACGCAGATCGTTCCGTACTACCGGCTTCAAGCCGTCTTTACGAGCCGAACGATCTTCCAACGCCGACTCGGACTCGCCACGCTGACAGTCGACATCGCAAGTTCGACTACGCTGGGAGGCAACTCGCCGACAGCCTACGACATCAACAGCGACACTGCCGACCGGCTGTACACCCTGTTGGGTGAACGCCTCCAGCGCACACTGTGACCCCGTCACCAACAAACCGGAACACACCGACTGTAGCCACTGCCGTTGCCGTTATCTCCGACCGGACCGTTACACCGGACGTGACTCCAGACGAGGTCGAACGCCTCATCGAGGCGGAAATAGAAGACGCCAGAGCAACCGTCACTCACCCGCGAGGAGACCACGACGAGGATCACCTTGCCGCTGTGGTCGTATCACCGGCGTTCGACGGTGAAACATTGGTCGACCAGCATCAACGCGTGTACGATGCACTTGGTGAGCACATGACACGAGATATCCACGCGCTCGAACTGAAAACGTACACACCTGACGAACACGACGAACAGTAAGGAGCTGGCCGCTCGCGGTCAAATCTATCAAACCATCAGCCTATATCCCTACGCATCTCCTACAGTGGGTAGCATGTTCGATCGGATTCACGAGGACGTACAGACAGCATTCGCACGGGATCCGGCAGCCAAAAGCGTTCCCGAGGTTCTACTGTTTTACCCAGGACTTCATGCGATCTGGATCTACCGCCTCGCACACACGCTCTGGGAACGCGGATTTCTCCTCACCGGTCGATTCTTGTCTCATCTGGCGCGCTTTCTGACGGGCGTCGAGATCCACCCCGGAGCTGAGATCGGTCGACGGTTTTTCATCGACCACGGGGCGGGCGTCGTGATAGGAGAGACCGCGGAGATCGGTGACGACGTGATGTTGTACCACGGGGTAACGTTGGGCGGTGACTCGTTAGAACCCGAAAAGCGCCATCCGACGCTCGAAAACGACGTGACCATCGGTGCGAACGCCACGCTGCTCGGCCCGATCACGGTCGGCCACGATTCGAGCGTCGGGTCCGGGTCGGTCGTGCTCGAATCCGTCCCGCCCAACTGCACCGTCGTCGGGGTGCCTGCGGAGCTGGTCGGTGACTGTGGAACCGACTACCTCGCGGAGGCCCAAGAGGAGTTCGGGGAGTGATGTGGCGCAGAACTGATGACTGTTAAATCGCATTCGAGCCGATATGGAGCTATCGAGCTAATCAGATCTATATGTGTGTTTGTAGACATCAAGCTGTACGTGGTTCATACCGAGGGTTCTGCTTTCAGGCTGTTTAGGATCACCCCTCATCCTCTCGAACCCGTTCTCCCTCGGCGGTTTCCGGGAATATCTTTCCGGGGTTGAGCGTGTCGTGTGGATCGAGTGCGCGTTTGATCCGCCGCATCGCCTCGACGCCCGATTCGCCGTGTTCGGCCGTCAGATACTCCCGTTTGCCCAGCCCGACGCCGTGCTCGCCTGTCGCGGTGCCGCCACAGTCGATGGCTTTCTCGACAATGTGGCGGTACACGTCCTCGCCGCGGACCACCATTTCCGGGTCGTCGTGATCGACGAACACCGAGTAGTGGACGTTGCCGTCGCCCGCGTGGCCAAAGCAAGGAACGAGCAGATCGTGCTCCTCGGCCAGCGATTTCGCATACCGAATGATTGCCGGATACTCGCTGATCGGCACGGTCACGTCGCCGGGATGGAGCGGCCTGCGATCGGGATCGTACGTCTGGAGCGCGATGGCAAGCTCCCGGCGGGCCGTCCACAGGTCATCCATCCGCTCGTCGTCGGTGGCGATTTCGAACCGGTCGACGTCGTGGCGCTCGAACGCGGAGCGACAGCGCGAGACCGCGGTTTCAACGCCGGGACTGTGGAACTCCAGAAACACCATCGGGGCGTCCGGGAGTCCCGTGTCGAGGTGTGCGTTCGCCATGCGAGCACTCAAATCGTCGATGAGTTCGATGGTGGCGACATCGACGCCCGACCGAACCGCGTCAAAGACGGCTTCGGTCGCCGCATCGAGCGTCGGAAAGATCGCCCGCCCGCCGCGTGTTTGCTCCGGCAGCCGTTCGAGTTCGAGGGTTGCGCGCGTGACCACTCCAAGCGTTCCCTCGCTCCCAACGAACAGATCCAAGAGATTGTAGCCGCTTGAGGTTTTGATCGCCGTGCTGCCAGTTGTGATCACCGACCCATCGGCGAGAACCACCTCCAGTTCGAGCACCCAATCACCGACTTCGCCGTATTTGACGGTCGTCATTCCGCTGGCGTCGTTGACGATCATGCCACCGATCGTTGCAATATCGTTGGCGGCCGGCATCGGTGGGAAAAATAGCCCGTGTTCTTCGACCGCCTCGTTGATCGACGAGCCGATCACGCCCGGCTCTACGTCGATCTGGAAATCGTCGGGCCGAACGTCGAGCACTGCGTCCATCTCCATCATGTCCATGCTGATTCCCTGGTGAGCCGGAACGGGATTGCCTTCGAGGCTCGTTCCCCCGGCGTACGGCGTAACCGGAACCCCACGATCGGTTGCTGCCGACAACACAGCAGACACTTCAGCGGTGGATTCGGGACGGACGACCGCGTCAGGCGTGACGGCGAGATCGAACGCTTCACCACCGAAATCGGCAGCATGGCTCTGTCTGTCCGACTCCGTGTACGAAACTGCCACCCCTACATCGTCGAGAAACGAACAGTCGTGAGTCACGATACGTGTCAACAACCCCGTGAAGATACATCTATCGGGAGCTTTGAATGTCGATTCAGCTGAGAGGCGAGACGGTGTCACGACACACGAAGGATATTCAGTAGTCCGGACTAACAGGGAAGTGGACGTGATTTCCGGTGAGTGAAGAGTATTTCCAGCGTCTCGTGGATCCAGATCGGCTCGCAACGTATCTCGAATCCGAACTCGGACCGGTCGAGGAGTACCAACTCGACCACCACCAGGAGGGTCATTCCAACGAAACCATCTTCGTTACGTGGGGCGCACACGATCTCGTCGTCCGTCGGCCGCCGCCGGGCGATGTGGCTGAGACAGCCCACGACGTGCTTCGCGAGTACCACGTGCTCGATTCCCTTCAGGAGACGGCTGTGCCGGTGCCGAGGACGGTACTGGCGTGTGAGGATCACGACGTGCTGGGTAGCGATTTCTACGTGATGGAACGGCTCAGGGGCAATGTCATCCGCTCGAACGAACCCGAGCAGTATCAGCGACCCGCCCCACGACGGGCGATCGGAACCGAGCTCATCGAGACGCTCGCGGCCATTCACACCGTCGACTACGAGGCGGTCGGTCTCGGCGATCTCGGCCACCCGCCCGGATTCACCGAACGACAGGTACGGCGGTGGTCTGAACAGCTGATGTGGGCCTTCGAAGTGACGGCCGAAGAACGGGAAGTGACGGAGCTGTACGACGTGATGGAGTGGCTGCAATCGAACGTGCCTGACTCGACGCCATCGACGCTCGTCCACGGAGATTACAAACTCGACAACGTGATGTACGCCGGTGAGGATCCCGAAATCGTCGGCGTGTTCGATTGGGAGATGAGCACACTCGGCGATCCCTTCACTGATCTGGGGTGGCTGCTGTCGTACTGGTGGGACGAGGGAGATCCCGATCCACCCGAGGCGACACAAACGCTTTCTGCGACGTTCATGCAAACGGAAGCGTATCAGACGCGCCAAGAACTGATCGATCGCTACGAGGCGGAGACGGGCTTTACGTTCGAGAACGACCGGTTTTACCGCGCGCTCGCCGTGTACAAGCTCGCTGCCCTCGGAGAGATGTTCTTCAGACGGTATCTCGAAGGTAACTCGGACGATCCGATGTATCCGCGCATGCGCGAGGGCGTCCCACAGCTCGCCGAACGTGCTCAACGGATCATCGACGGCCACGAACCGTTGTAAGCAGGTTCTCCGGCTTTCGGATCGGGATCCAGACGTCAGTACCGACCCATCCCTACCCCCGGACTATAACACGGTTCCCGATCACAACAGTGGTATGCAGCCGTTGCCAGGGCCTGCGTTGTTCAGTCCGTTGGGTCCGGTACCCGTGCTGTTTCTCGTGAGCGCCATCGTGTTCTCCTGTGGGGTGGCGTGGCAGTTAGGCGGGCAGGAACGCTATGAGACCGTCAGAACCCGCTTGCTGTTGGGCGTTCCGTGGGGATCGATTTCGGTCGCGGCGGGACTACTCGGCGTGTACTGGTTCGTGCAGGGGGGATGGTCCGACCCACATGCTCCGACGGTGATTCCGTTTCGGTCGTGGTCGTACTTCGCTCCGACGGGGATCGTGCTGTCGTCGTTCACCCATTCGAGCTACAACCACCTGCTCGGGAATCTCATCGGGACGCTCACAGTAGGGGTGCTTGCGGAGTACGCTTGGAGCCATTATCCCCGTGGACGAGGCGTGCGTGTGTTCTCATCGTTGCAAACCAATCCGTACGCGCGTATACTGGCCTTCGTGGGCGGGTCGATCGCCGTCGGACTGGTGTCTGGAGTGTTCTCGCTCGGTCCCACGATCGGGTTTTCAGGCGTGGTGTTCGCCTACGTCGGTCTCGCACTCATCAGATACCCGTGGGGAACGCTGCTCGCGCTGCTGTGGAGCCGCGCGTTGTTGCTCGTGTATCGATCGCTCAGGAATCCGACGATCATCCAAGGAGGCCACACCCAGTTCAGTACGCCGTGGTGGGCAGGTATCTCCTTGCAGGGTCACGTGTTGGGACTTCTCACTGGGATCGTCCTCGGGATCGTGGTGCTCAAACGACGGTCGGTTGCCGTGGATCGATTCCGACTGTGGTCGGCAGTTATCCTCTTTGCCGTTCTCGAAGGCGTATGGGCGGTGTACCTCCCCGTGGACGGCGGTCGATTCATGCTCTTTCGGGCGATCGGCGTGGGTGCTGTCTTTCTGTTTGCGGCTTTGCTCATAAACGCACCCAGACGCGACACCACCCGTCTTGCCGGTAAGACCGATATCGGATACGGAGTGCTGGCACGGCGGATCACGGTCGCATTCGTTCTCGTGCTCGCCGCTGTTGCCATCCCGTACAACCTCTACACAGTGTCCGATTCAACCCCCGGAATCACTGCCGAGAACAGCATCGAAGTCGATGAATACACCGTCGCGTACGCCGAGCAGATCCCTCATCAGTACATCTCGGCCGTCCAGATCGACGCGTTCGACGAACCGACGAACGTGACCACGAGCGGTGTCATCGTGATGAACGATCGACGGGAGATATGGTGGCCAGAGATATCGAAACGCCGTCTCGCGTTCGTGGGAGCGGCCAGTATCCGTATTGGCGGTATCGGAGTGCGCAAAACGGTCCACGTGCGCCGTCCCACGTGGAACCCCATCGGCAATCACTCGGTGTACACCGTACAGCTCGTCCACGACAACGAGCGATCACTCGTGTACAGCTCACAACCGTCCCGAGCAAAACCGGTGGTCGACGGTCGTCGGATCACTGTCGTTCCCGGCGAGCAGTTCCGCGTTCGGGTCACCCAAAACGGTTCCATCCTCGGCAACACACCAGTCCCTACACCCAATGAAACCACATCTGTCGGCGGATTGATGCTCAATCGAACGAAGCGAATGCTGTACGCACAACGCAACGACACGTTGGTTCGAGTAGCGACCTACGAACCACCCTGAATATCGTGTTCAATCGCTGTCGATCGGTTCGAGCAGCGTCGCGTTGCCGACGTGCGAATCGCTGTCGAAGCTGTCCACACGGACCCGAACCCGGGTGCCGACGAGCGCGGGAACACCGTCCGAAATATGGATGAAGCTGTCGCCGACGCGGGCGATGAGGGTGTCGCCTTCGATGTCGGTGACGAACAACTGCAGCTCTTCACCGGGTTCGAACGACGGTCGATTCGTCCGGAACCGCCAGCCTTTCAGATACTTCTCGAACAGACTCATACGCGAGTCACCTCCGTCGATTCCCGATCAGAAACGTATTCGAGTCCGAAGCCGGTCAGCGCGGCGACGATGAACACGGCGAACAACAGCCAGCCGTGGAAGACGAAGGGGACGACCTGAGTCGGGTTGACGACCATCGACTGTGTGAACCAGTCGAACTGCCCCGGTAAATTCTGGATTTGAGCATAGCCGACGAGCACGCCACCGGCCCACGGGAAGATGTACCCGAGCGCCGTGGTGTTCGCATCGAGAATGTTGGCTCGGCGGTAGCCGTTGATGTTGAACTTCTCACCGATGCGGGCGATGTACGGCGCGACAGCGATCTCCGCAGCGGTGTTGATCGTGATCATCGCGTTTGCGGTGGCGGTGACGAGCACCATCACCATTTCCGCCCGCCGAACCGAAGTGGCCACGGTGTTGAGCAGCCAATCCTGGATCGCTTCGAATCCGCCGCCCCGGATCATGATCCGCGAACCGGCGACGATCAACAACACGAGAATTGCCAGCGGGAAAAAGCCCGCCGCACCGGAGTAGATGCTGCCAGCGACGCCCGTCTCTGCGGGGGCGACCAGCTCGATGAACGGAAGCCACGAAATCGACTGTGCGAGCCCGAACTGTTCCGAGACCTGGAACACGAGCATGTCGCTCAGGGAGGCGAGTCCCAACAGCAGGTTGAGCACGACCGCGACGATCAGCCCCCACGAGATCGCTTCGATGATGTGTCGCCCTCGGACGGCAGTGCCGATGACGATGAACATCGAAACGAGATGCACCAGCCCGAGCGGGTTGCTGTTTGCGACGAACAGCTGTTTGGCGCTCTGGGAGATCGAAGGGCCGGACATCATCGAACCAGCGATCAGATAGCCGATGAACGCGAGCACTGCGGCGATGATCGCGTATTTGAACCGCGAGGCGACCACGCCCCCGATGTCCGATTCCTGAGTAACCGCGCTAACGATCGTCGTGTCGCTGACCGGCGCGAGGTTGTCGCCGAACGCCGCTCCCGAGAGGATCGCCCCGAACAACAGTATCGGACTGGTCCCCAACACGACACCAGCCGGAAAGACGAGTGTCGTGAACGCGACGGTCGTACCGTAGCCCGTCCCGATACCGGTCGCAAGCAGTCCCGCGAGAATGAACACCACCGCCGGAAACAGCGATGGGCCGACGTTGAGTACGTCAGCGGCCCACACCAGCCCGGAGACGAACCCGCCCGCCTGAATCGTCTCCGCGAACATCCCGGCCCACAGCCACGCGACGATAGCCGTGGCCGCAACGCGCTGGGTCATTCCATCGAATATCGTGTTAGCGTACGATGTCCAGTCGCCTTTTACGAACAACATTCCGACGATCAGGGCGATGAGCATCCCCGCGACCAATCCCGTCGTATCGCTCACCCGGAGCACGCCGCTCTGGACGATCGCCCACACGATGAACAGGGCGATCGGTAGCGTGCTCATCCACTTGCCGCCGTAAAACTCGATCTCCGACTGGTTCCGCGCCGTCGCTGCTTCAGACAACTCCTCTCCGATATCTGTATCAGTCGGTTCCTCACTCATTTGTAAACAACGATTGTGTGAGAATGGAAGCGACGACTTGAATCTTGTGAAATTCGAGTTATTCCACAGATTCATTCGTCGTATAAGGGTGCTCATTGGTGACTGAGTGATCGTACACCCGGAGACGGGCCGATGATCTTGTGGGCGACCTCGAATTCAGGGGTCGGACAGCGCTTCGAAGGGTTTATTCCCGATCTGGGCTTGATATTACGTACTATGGCCGATAAGCCCGCCAGCATGTACCGGGATATCGATAAGCCGTCGTATACGCGACGGGAGTATATCACTGGCATTCCCGGATCGAAGATCGCACAGTACAAGATGGGTGACATTGACGCCGATCCAGATTCGTATCCCATCCAGATCAGTCTGGAAGTCGAGGAGGCAGTTCAGATCCGCCACGGTTCGATGGAGGCATCCCGTCTGTCCGCCAATCGCCACTTGATCAAAGAGCTCGGCGAGGGCAACTACAAGATGATCCTCCGGAAGTTCCCCCACCAGGTGCTTCGGGAGAACAAGCAGGCGACCGGTGCCGGTGCGGATCGTGTTTCCGATGGCATGCGCCAAGCGTTCGGGCAGATCGTCGGCACCGCTGCACGCATCCAGAAGGGCGAGCGCCTGTTCACCCTCTGGTGTGAACCAGATCAGGCCGACGTCGCCAAAGAGGCGCTCCGGCGCGCGTACAACAAGCTGTCACCCCCGTGTCGCGTCGTGGTCGAACGCGGTGAAGAAGAACTCGTCGCGTGAGCGTCGAAACCGGTCGAACGGAGACCGAAGTGCATGAGGCGGACCCTTCGTGATGTCTTACTTCATCTAACTGTATGGAACCATTCGAAGCGATCTAAGAGATATCAATAACAACCGACACGAACATCACGGAGCTGATGGCTGAGTCGAAGCACGGGCGGCGTACATTCGACTGATTTAAAACCAGCCCGATACGCACCCAGACATCAAATCTGGCTGTAGAGTTGCAAATCCAGAGAGTATACTCGTTATTTTTGAGTTATAGCAGTGACAGTCCGGCCACCACGAGAGACATCACTCCTCTCTAACCCCTTCAAGAAACCCGATGATCTCGTCGTTCACATGTTTAGAAGATTCAATAAACGCCAGATGCTTGCCCGCCAGCTCCACAAACCGCCCGTTGGGCAGCCCGTCCGCAAGCTCTCGGCTCGCCTCGACAGGAACCACCGGATCCTCCACTCCGTGCAACACGAGCGCGGGCACCGTGATCTCGTAGGGTGCGTCACAGGAAAAGCCACACCACGCCTCGGCCTGAGCCTGCCACGCCGCCGGGTCGGCGTCCTCTTTTTCTCGCCACGCCTGAATCCGCTCGATAAACTCCGCGTGCTCCAAAAACGCCTCACTGAAACACGGTTCGAGCGACGACCGACCCGTATCACCCATCAGCTCAAGTGCGTCAGTCGACACCCGTCCGCCGTCCAACGCGGTGCCCATGAGCGTGAGGCTCCGGACACGGTCGTATTGGTGGGCGTACGCGAGCGCAACCGTTCCGCCGAACCCCGTGCCGACGAGATGTACCCGACGGACACCGTGAGCCGACAGCACGCGTTCGACATCCCTAGCGAACACGTCAATGTCATCCGTGACGCCGTTCTCGACGACGGATCGTCCGGTGCCCCGTGGGTCGAACACAAGCGTCTCAAATGGACCACAGAGCGCTGGGTGTTGCCAGCCCCACAACCACGCGCCATACCCGACATCGTTCAGAAACACCACCGTTGGGCCGGATCCGTGTGCCTCGTAGTACAACGAACAGTCCTCGATAGACACGACCGGCATACCTGCCGTTAGATCCACCGAGTGACAACGCTTTCGTCGAGATGCTGTTACCGGGCGTCGAGTTTCTGTTGAAGGATCGTCGGGGCGTCCGCCAGCGCTGCATCGAGTGCGTCGACGTCCGGCCCACCGCCTTGTGCGAAGTCCGGCGGTCCGCCGCCGCCACCACCGACGCGATCGGCGAGTTCACGCACCACTTCACCGGCGTTAACATCCACTTTGTCAGGCACGGCAACCACGAACTGAGCGCTCTCTCGGCCGCTGCCCAACACGGCGACCGACTCCTCCTCTGCGATCGCAGTCGCGGTCGCGCGAAGCTCCTCAACGTCGGCGTCGAACCGTTCGACCACTGCGGTGGTCCCGTTGCCGTTGATAGCGATCTCCTCGGCCGTGCCACCGTGGGCGCGAATCTCGGCGAGTTCCTCTTTTAGCGCTTCGATCCGTTTGCCGCGGTCTTTCCACTCCTCGAAGAACCGCTCTGCGGTGTCGGGCACTTCGAGGGGCGAAACGTCCAGCGTCTCTGCGGTCTCAGAGAGCGCGGTTTCGATGCGCTGTGTGGCGTCGATAGCCGCATTCCCGGCCGAAAAGATGATCCGCTCGACACCGTCTTGGACGCGTTCGGTCGAACGGATCTTGATACAGCCGATGTCACCGGTTCGTCCGACGTGCGTTCCTGCACACGCCTGTACGTCATCATCAACGTGGATCAGCCGGATGTTCGTCCCCGGCGGGATACCACCCTGATAGATATCGAAGCCGTACTGTTCTTCGGCCACGTGTCTGTCGGGCCATTCCTGCACGACGGGCGTGTTGTCCCGCACGATCCGGTTTGCGATCCGTTCGATTCCCTGTCGTTGGGCTCTGGAGATCCGCTCGTAGTGGGTGACGTCCAGTCGAGAGCTGTCGACCCCCTTTTGGGCACCGGCTTGGCGGACGTGGTCGCCGAGCACCTGCCGAGCTGCATGACCGATGATGTGTGTCGCGGTGTGATGAGCCATCAGCCGCTTTCGACGCGTTGCATCGATCTGTCCCCGAACGAACTCGCCTTTCCCCGGATCGTCGTCGGTCCAGTGAAGGATGACGCCGTCCCGTTGTTGGACGTCGCGGACGTCGACCGACGTGTCATCCGTGCTGAGCGTCCCTGTGTCGGCGGGCTGTCCACCACCCTCTGGGTAGAACATCGTCTGATCGAGCACCACGACGAACCCCTCTTCACGCTCGATCACGTCGAGAACGATCGCCTCGAACTCCATGCGGTCCTGATCGTCGTAGTACAGCCGTTCTGTCGGGGGCAGCTCGCTGATATGCTCTTTGAGATCGTCGTGACCCGTCGCCTGGGTCGTCGTGTCCGTGTGTGCATCATCCGTCTCAGTCTCGGACGGCTCGGTGTGGCGAGCGGCAACTAGCGAGAAGAAATCGTCCGGAATCTCGACCGACGCGCCGTGTTCTTCGGCGATCTCGGCGACCATATCCGGCTGTATCCCGTGCGAGTCGTACAACTCGATGAGTTCTGTCGTCGAGATGGGTTCGTCCTTGTCCGCATACTCTTCGGCGAGCTGTCTGACCCGGCGACCACCTCGATCGAGGGTTTCGCGGTATTTGTCCAGTTCCGTCCGGACGATATCACGGATGGTGTCACGGTTCGTGTATCCGAGGCGCTCGGCCTGCATATCCACAAGTTCGTCGAGTGGTGCGCTAACTCCCACCGTGTCGGCGAGCCGCTTGGTTCGTCGGAGCACCATGCGAACGAGATAGCCGGACTCGACGTTGCTCGGCACGATGCCGTCGCCAAGCATGTACGCCAGCGTCCGGGAGTGATCCGCGATGGCGTAAATCGTTTCGAGCGGCTCCATCAGTTCTCGAAGCCGTTCGACATCGACGTCAAACTCGTCCGCGATATCTGCACGGGCGCTTTCCATGTCTTCGGCTTCGTCGATGTCGAGGTTGCCGGCCATCGTCGCCGCACGGTGGACGAGTGAGTCCTCCTCGTCAGTCAGATCGATCCCGGCGTTGTCCCGCAAAAACGAGATCATTTCGGGATAGACAGCCTCATACACCGTCGGCGTTCCTTGGCTCACCCACGTCCACCGCTCTAACCCATAGCCGGTGTCGACGATGTACGTGTCCATCTTCGAATACCGGTTGCCGTCTTTCATTTCATACTCGCCGTCGGAATCCTGTTCCATCGACATGAACACCAGCGTCGCCAGCTCGACACCCCGGTAGATGACTTCGATGGCTGGACCGGCGTTCCCCCCACCGACCCACGGATCCTCGATGTAGGTGAGTTCCGTTAGATCTGCGCCCAGCGACTCGAAAAACTCATCACAGTACTGAACCGTCTGGTTTTTCCAGTACACCTCACCGTGGTAGGCATACCCCTCGGCGTCCTCTTGTGTGTTAAAGGTGTCGTGGGACATCATCTCGAACGCCATCGTGTGACGCCCCGTTTTGCCGACGTTTTGGATGTCATCCATCCGAATGGAGGGCTGGCTGATACACAACGGATTCGCAGGCGGGGGGGCCTGCCCACTGGTTACGAGCGGCTGAAAATCGTAGATAGACGCCTGCGTTAACAAGACATCGTCCCGCCAGCGATTGGCTGCGACGGGGTACGGATCGATGCGCTCGTGGTCGTGATCCTCGAAAAATGAAAGAAACTCCTCGCGCATCTCTTCGAGCGTGTACGACGCGTCGAATCCGGGGTTGCCGATGAAGCTGTACTGTTCACACGGCGGTTCACCACACGTTTCACGCGCCTCGTCGCGGGTCCAGAAATGTGCGCCACAGGAGACACACTCCTTTCGTGTAAACCCCTCCTGCTCGAAGTACTCGAGCTGATACTCCTCGTCGAGTTCACTCATCGCGTTCCATTTGGCCGACCACTGGGTAAAACCCTTCCGAACGCCCGTCTTAGACGCTTGTTTATATTTTATTTATCCACTGATTGACGAAATATACACAAATTTTATATTTAGTCGTTGGCGTCTCGATCACATTCCACAGGTGGGATGAGAGCCTTGATCGTCACTCGTCCAACGCGAGTCCCGCCAACAACGCTTCTAGTTGCACGCGTTCGTTGGCTCCGAGCGTGAGGCGGTAGTCGGTTTCTCCGATCCGATCCATCAGCTGAACCGCCTCACGCTCTCCGAGGCCGTACTCCCACACCGATCGGTGGAGTTGGTCGATGATGTCATCGCCCGCGATACCTTCCTCAGTGAGCAACGTCTCAAGGATCGATCGTGCCGCCATGAAATCGCCCGCAAGCGCGAGCTGCACCATCTCCTCTATCTCTTCGGGGCGAGCAGTGCTGGCGATGTCGTAGACAGTTTCTTCGTCGACCGTCTCACCCACTACACCCGCCGCCTGTAAATCGTTGATGGCTTTGCGCATGTCCCCCCCAGCAGCGTACACCAGCGCATCGATTCCCGCTTTAGTGATCTCGATCCCTTCGGCGTCGGCGATCTGGCGGATCTGTCCGGCGATCGCGTCGTCTGCCAACGGTGAAAACCGAAACACCGTACACCGGGACTGTATCGGATCGATTATCTTGCTCGAATAGTTACACGAGAGAATGAACCGCGTGTTGTGTGAAAACTGCTCCATCGTCCGCCGAAGTGCGCTCTGAGCATCAGACGTCAGTGCGTCCGCCTCATCGAGAAATATGACTCTATAGTCATACCCGCCGAAGCTCGATCGGGCGAAGCTCTTGATCCGATCGCGCACCACGTCGATCCCTCGCTCGTCGGAGGCGTTCAGTTCCAAGAAGTTCTCTCGCCAGTGCTCGCCGTAGATCTCTTTTGCGATCGCCACCGCGCATGTGGTTTTCCCAACACCTGCCGGGCCGGCAAACAGTAAGTGGGGGAGATCGTTCTGTTCGATGTAATTTTCGAGTCGTTGGACGATGGTTTCGTGCCCGGCAACTTCGGACAGCGATCCGGGGCGGTACTTCTCGATCCAAACCTCCCGTCCCTGTGGCGGCGCGTCGCTCATACTCGCATCTCACAGCGTCCGGACTTAACTGGCTTGCAGTCCGGTCGCCCGAGTCAATAGATCGATTCTCGCGGCGTCAGGATTCGTCTGTGTGCGTGCGAATGTGGCCGACGTGAGCGGCGTATTTCGTCTCGTTGGCGGCTTCAATCAGTCGCTCGTCGGCAGTCCCACTTTTTTCCGCTCGGGTGAGACGGTCGCTCACTTCGTTCGTGCTGCGACTCGCTGTCACCGGGCTGCGCCCGGTTGCTTGAGGAACTTCGTTCCTCTCTGCGCTCGCAGGAACGCAACAAAGATGGGCAAAAAAAGCCGCTCGCTGCCGCTCGCGGTGACGACACCTGCGTCTCCCGCCTCCGCTCTGCGACTGCTTGCCTAGCGTGACGCTCGCCCTTCCACTATCTCGGAGTGATTCCCCGAGAAAGCAGGCGTAGGAAATAACAGCGTCCGATCTCAATGCTCGTTGCAATCCATCGAGCAACCGCTGCGGATTAATTGTTAGTGTGACATAACATTTCCATTCCATCAGTACCTTTATGTGTGATGGGGCAGGGAACGATAGATGAGAACGCTTGCGTGCGCCGCGGGGCGTGTGCGTTCATGTTGAACGCGCCGGGTGATTGGGCCACCCGACGCTTGGGTTCTCAGATTGCCCGAAAACCCATGATTGGGAACGAAGCAGAGACATGTAACGGTGTCGAATCGTATCAGAAACGTGACCAGCCACCTTTTTTCCGTTCGGGTGCGCGGAGCGCACCCTCACGCAAAAAACGTGGGCGAAAAAAGGCCGCTCGCTGCGCTCGCGGGAACTGCGTTCGTGGGGGGAAGATGACGCTACCGGTGTTTCAGTTCTGGAATCGGCTGGGTGAGTCAGTGAATCTCTCGACGGTTGAGGATCGATCGACGATCTCGAAAGCGGAGCTGTACTACGTCGTGGATGTGGGGCAAGGCGTCTGGTGCAGACCGTGTCGGAGTACGGGCTGTGCCCACGCCACGCAGATCGAGGAGATTCTAGCAACGGCCGGGCTTGGCCGGTCACAGGTGGCGTACGACGATTTGCCCGGCATTGCGAATATCACGCGCTACGAGGCGGCAGAGGAGCTGGTCGTCGCTGGCTGGTTCGAGAACGGCGGCCGAGTGCGGTATCATGAACAGCGCGACGGGACCGTCGTCCAGTCGGTGTACACGCCGGAAGACGATCAGGACCCGACTGCGATAACTGAACAGCCCGAGGCGACGAGTGCCCCAGCCGCGTTAGTCGCACTGTTGGCGGAGTACTGCCACTATCGCCAGCGCGGTGATCTCGATGGATTGCGGGCCTGTTACCCTGACGTGGCTCGTGTCGTGGATGCGCCGCCTGTCGTCCACGCCGACGACTGAGAACACGGAGGCGGCGGCGGCGGTCGCGGGGCGGAAGCAGGGCGGAAGCGGTCGCGGGGCGGTGGCGGGAGATGCAAGTGTCGTCACCGCGAGCGGCAGCGAGCGGCTTTTTTTGCCCATCTTTGTTGCGTTCCTGCGAGCGCAGAGAGGAACGAAGTTCCTCAAGCAACCGGGCGCAGCCCGGTGACAGCGAGTGAGAGCCAGCGAGAGCTGTGCTCTCGCGCTGTGAGGGTGGCCGGAGGCCACCCGAACGGAAAAAAGGTGGTGGTGCGATAGCCTTTAGCGCGCGCGGCCGGTTGCACTCAATAATGAGCCAAGCGACGCGAACGCGCGATCTCGCCGCGGTTATGGGGTTGGAGGTGCACGTCCAACTCGAAACCGAGACGAAGATCTTCTGTGGCTGTTCGACCGACAGCGCCGACGCCGATCCGAACACACACACTTGTCCAGTCTGTCTTGGCCTTCCGGGAGCATTACCAGTAGTGAACGAGCAGGCAGTCGAGATGGCTGTCAAGATCGGAAAGGCACTCGACGCCAACATCCCCGAAGAGACGCGATTTCACCGGAAGAACTACTACTATCCTGATCTGCCCAAGAACTTCCAGATCACCCAGTACGACAATCCGATCTGTCAGGACGGCAGTCTTGAACTCTCCGTTTCGGGAAGTCGCCGCGTGATCGGGATCGAACGCGCTCACCTTGAGGAAGATCCCGGAAGCCTAAAACACGAAGGAGGGAGCATCGAACGCGCGGAGTACACGAAAGTCGACTACAACCGCGCTGGGATGCCCCTGATGGAAATCGTCACACGACCGGATTTCCGCAGTCCAGAGGAAGTACGGGCGTTCCTCGCAAAGCTGGAAGAAGTGCTCGAATATCTCGGCGTGTTCGACGCCGAACGTGACGGGTCGTTGCGCGTCGACGCCAACATCTCATTGGTAGCGACCAGCGAGATAGATGACGGCACCATCGACGAGGAAACGCTCACCGCGGCGAACCGGACCGAAGTGAAGAACATTTCCAGTCACAAAGGAGCTGAAAAGGCGTTGGCCTACGAGATTACCCGCCAACGCAATGCGATCAAACGCGGGCGAGCGGTCGAACAGGAAACCCGCCATTGGGACGAGGATCGGGGGGTAACGGTGTCGATGCGGTCGAAAGAAGCCCAAAAGGACTATCGGTACTTCCGAGAAGCCGACATCCCGCCGCTCCGAGTCGCGTCGTGGAAAAACGAAATCGAAATTCCTGAACTTCCAGACGCGCGCAGAGAGCGGTTCAGGACGGAATACGGCGTGGGAGAAGAGACCGCCTCAAAGCTCACGTCCACGAAACGAATCGCCGATTTCTATGAGGCGCTAGCCGATACGTTCGATCCCGAATTCGTGGCCACGTGGGTTGCTGATCTACTTCTCGGAGAGTTGAACTATCGCGACATGACGCTTTCGTCGGTGGACCGCGAAGCGTTCGTCCAACTGTTAGAACTCGTTTGGACCGACGAGATCACGGAGAAAAACGCCGAAGAGGTCGTGTTGCGGACGATGCTAGACGAAAATCTCACCCCAGACGAGATCGTCGAACGCGAAGGACTCGGAAAAACCGACGACGACGCGGTGGCCAGCGCTGTCGAAAGCGCCATCGAGAACAACCCCGAGGCGGTCGCGGACTACCACGCCGGCGAAGACGGCGCACTCAACTACCTCGTCGGTCAGGTGATGGCCGCTACCGGTGGCAGTGCGGATCCCCAAACCGTAAACGAACTATTAAGAGAAGAGCTCGTTTAATAATGTTCTGACGTGGGCGGAAATACTTACCGCAACTATTTGTATTTCCAGCGGTTATTGGGGTGCAATGTCAGGGCTGTTGCCGACTGGCACGAACGCTAGTTCGGAGCAGAACGGTGATCCTCGGACGTTGTGGCTGGACAGTGATGATACAGGGGACTTGTTGTCTTCGCTTTCTTCGGACACCGCACGCGCGATCCTCACGGCACTGCACGAGGAGCCACAAACCGCCTCGGAAGTGGCGACTCGCGTCGATACGTCGGTACAGAACGCTCGTCACCATCTCGCGAAGCTAAAACAGGTAGGGGCGATCCGAGTTGCCGATACGCGCTACTCGGAGAAAGGCCGAGAGATGAGCGTCTATGCACCGAGCGAAGAGCCACTCGTGGTGTTCGTCGGGCGGGAAGAGCGAAAACACAGTTTTCTCGACTCGCTTCGGGGACTGGTGTCGATCGTCGGACTGCTTGGAATCGTGAGCCTCCTCGTTCAGTGGTTCGTTACACCGACAATCGATAGGACGAGAACCGGACAGCTTCCAGAACAGCTTCCACGGGCCGGAGACGCGCTGGGAAGCAGTGGCGGGGTGGGACTCTCACCGCTCGGCGTGCCACCCGGTGTGATATTTTTCGCCGGAGGGGTGCTCGTGCTCCTGTTCGTGGTGGTGTTACAACGCAGGGAAGCCATTCGTGACCTGATCGCAAGATGAGATGAACACCCTCGAAGCCAGACGCCGACAGGATGCGGTTCGTACATCGAGCCGGTCGTCGCACACCGAACGCTCCACACTCGAAACCGGACGTGATCGAAGCGGGGGACAGAGGACGCGTCGACGACGATGAGTCAGCGCGAGATGGCCGTCGTCGGCGTAATCGTCCTGCTTCTCTGGACGTCGTTCGTGTTTCCGCTCTCCTATTCCTCGCTCGCAGTCGATAGAACGACGGAGTCGTCGACCGACGTGATCGATAATTTAAAGCATCAGATCAACCGTCAATCCTATCAGCCACCGCCGACAGTCGACGAGGAGGTCGAGGTCGCGATACCGATCGACACCGGAGCCACGCCGAACGTGCACAGCGAGAACTACTCCGGGTCGTTCGTGGTCGACCGCCGGTCCACCAAAAACGGGCAGCAGTACGTTCACGGATCGATGGCGATGTCTGACGTACGGCCGTTTCTGAACGCCACTCGCGCAAACCGAATCCGGATCACAAACACGAACACGTCCGGAGACGGGCGTATCGCATCAGGTGTCAGTGAGATTTCCGCAGATCGCCTCCACGAGCGTGGACTCACTGGGGAGAACGTTACAGTCGGTATCATCGACAGTGATTTCCGTCCTAGTCATCCAGCCATCGCGTCGCAGGTCGGTGGCTACGCCACGATCGATCCTGACGGGGACGGAAAACACGGGACTGCGGTGGCAAGCGTCGTCGTTGACACCGCGCCAAACGCGACGCTGCAACTCGCCGCAGTCGGCACGACGACGACGTCCGAAGAGTACGCCGACGCTGTGGAGTGGCTCCAACGCTCGGGAGCCGACATCATCATCGATGCGGGCAGTTACTACGCCCACCCTGAAAACGAAACCAGCGAACTCACCCGAATCGCTGAGGGGGCTGCCTCTGACACGGTGTTCGTTACCTCTGTCGGGAATCACGCGGGACGGTACTGGTCAGGCAACCGATCCTCGGACACGTGGGTGTCGTTCCAAGGAGACTCACAGATGAATCCGTTGAACGATGGTAAACCGCTCAGTGGAACGGTACAGCTCACCCTCCGGTGGGACGGTTGGCCAAGGACCACGGAGGATTACGATCTGTATCTCTTCCGGGCACAGCCCGGTACGGATGCAGTCGTCGCACAGGCCACCGGTCACGACGGACGGCCGTTCGAACACCTCGAAACGACCGTTCCCGAGGGGCGGTACTACGTTTCGATCCGGTCGAAGTCCGACACCGTCACGACCAATCAGCTCGAACTGTTCGCCAACCACGAGTTACGGTACCGATCGCACGGCGGCCAGGCTGCACCGGCTACCGCGAGTGGAGTGATCGCCGTCGGAGCGATCGATGATGAATCCGTGAAATCATTTAGCGCGCGAGGGGCTAACGTGGTTGCACCCGACTTAGTGGCAATCGACGGCATCACCGTCGAAGACGGAACCTCCTTTTCGACGCCGTACGTGGCTGGAGCTTCCGCACTCGTTCTCGCATCGAACCCCGGAGCAACTCCCACGGACGTACGAACGGCACTGTTTCTCACTGCTGAAGACGTAGAGGCGAACGGAATCGACGACCAGTCCGGCTATGGGATGATAAACGCTACCCGGGCCGTCGACTATCGGAACAGTGATAGCCGATCTCAACGGACCGATCCACCGAACTCGACGCGGTGACGAGCCGAAGTCGACCCTACGCCTTCGTGCGTTTTCTTGTGAGGTTGTCGAAAGAGTTAGGGCGGCGGTCGGCCTAGCAGGGTCACAACAAGAGGAGAGCGCAGTGGAGCTGATCATTACTGAGAAAGACAACGCTGCCCAGCGCATCGCGGAGATTCTGAGCGACGGCAGCGCAACGACGGAGCGCCACAACGGGGTAAACGTGTATTCCTGGGGCGGTCGCCGTTGTATCGGGCTGTCGGGCCACGTGGTCGGCCTGGACTTTCCCACGGAGTATTCCGATTGGCGAGACGTACGGCCGTCAGAGCTCGTCGATGCGGAGGTAGTGAAAACCGAAACGCGAGAGAACATCGTCGCCGCGCTCCGGTCGCTGGCGCGGAACGCAGAAACCGCTATCATCGCCACTGATTACGATCGGGAAGGGGAACTCATCGGCAAGGAGGCGTACGAACTCGTACGCGAGGAGATCAGTGGACCGATCCAGCGTGTGCGGTTCTCCTCGATCACCGACGAGGAGGTTCGATCGGCGTTCGAATCCCCCGAAGAGATCGATTTCGATCTCGCAGCGGCTGGCGAGGCCAGACAGATCATCGATCTGTTGTGGGGGGCATCGCTCACGCGCTTTCTCTCGCTGTCGGCCAAACAGCTCGGCAACGATTTCATCAGCGTCGGCCGGGTCCAATCACCCACACTCAAACTCATCGTCGACCGCGAGCGGGAGATCGAGGCGTTTGATCCGGACGAATACTGGGAGCTGTTCGCCGATCTCTCGGGCGACGAATCGTTCGAAGCCCAATACTTCTATCGCGAGGATGGCACCGAACAGGAACGGATTTGGGACGAGGCGACGGCGACGACGATCGACGAGCAGCTGACCGCGGCGACCGAGGCGCGCGTCGATTCCGTTCAACGGCGCACCCGCACGGACGAGCCACCCACCCCGTTCAACACCACACAGTACATCCGTGCGGCGGGTTCGATCGGGTTCTCTGCCCAGCGCGCGATGAGCATCGCAGAAGAGCTGTATACGGCAGGCTACATCACCTACCCGCGAACCGACAACACGGTGTATCCCGAGGATCTCGACCAACGGGCGTTGCTCGATACGTTCGCCGACCATCCCAGCTTCGGTGAGGACGCTCGAACGCTGCTCGAACTGGAAGATCTCGAACCCACCCGAGGAGACACCGAAACCACCGATCACCCGCCCATCCATCCCACCGGTGAGTTTCCCGATGATCTCGGTGAAGACGAATGGCGAGTGTACGAGCTGGTGGTCCGGCGGTTCTTTGCGACGGTCGCCAAACCCGCGACATGGCGGCATCTCAAAGTCGTCACCATCGCAAACGACTGTCGGCTCAAAGCCAACGGGAAACGGCTCGTTGATCCCGGCTACCACGACGTCTATCCCTACCACTCGACTACCGAGAACTACGTTCCGCCACTCGAAGAAGGGGACGTCCTCGATATCACTGACGTTCGACGCGAGGAAAAGCAGACCCAACCGCCCAGACGACGAGGCCAGTCGCGGCTCATCGAAACGATGGAAAGTATCGGGATTGGTACAAAAAGTACCAGACATAATACCCTGCAAAAATTATACGATAGAGGATACATCGAAAACGATCCGCCTCAGCCGACGGCGTTGGCGCGGGGCGTCGTGGAAGCCGCCGAAGACTTTGCTGACCTAATCGTGAGTGAGGAGATGACCGCCCAGTTGGAGCAGGATATGACGGCGATCGCGGAGGGCGAGGCGACGTTGGAGGCGGTGACCGACGAGTCACGTGAGATGTTACAACAGGTGTTCGAGGAGCTACAGGGATCCCACGAGGAGATCGGTAGGCATCTCCGCGAGGCGTTAAAAGCCGACAAGGCGTTGGGACCGTGTCCGGTGTGTGGAGAGACGTTGTTGGTACGGCGCTCCCGGTACGGGTCGTATTTCATCGGATGTGACGGTTATCCCGACTGTGAGTACACGCTACCGCTGCCGAACAAGGGTGAGCCGCTGGTGATTGACGAGACGTGTGATGAACACGAGCTACACCATGTGAAAATGTTGGCTGGACGAGACACGTTCGTCCACGGCTGTCCCCAGTGTGCCGCAGACGCGGCCGATGCGACCGAGGACCGGATCATCGGGGAATGCCCGGCGTGTGGGAAAGAGTACGGCGGTGAGCTGGCGATCAAACAGCTCCGCACCGGCTCGCGGCTCGTGGGCTGTACCCGGTATCCCGACTGTGAGTACTCGCTGCCGCTGCCTCGTCACGGTGAGATCGTCGTCACTGACACGGTGTGTGAGGACCACGATCTTCCCCATCTCGAAGTCCACGGCGAGGACGACGACGATGAAGAGCCGTGGGAACTGGGCTGTCCGATCTGCAATTACGAGGAGTACCAGGAGCAGCACGCAGTCTCGACCCTCCGAGACATCGATGGCATCGGCGAGAAAACCGCCGAAAAGCTCGAATCGGCCGGCATCACGTCGATCGAAGAGCTTCAAGACGCAGCTGCCGAGGAGGTGGCGAGCGAGGTGTCTGGCGTGAGCGCCGACCGAATCAGGGAATGGCAAGCACAAGCGGCCGCGTAAACCACCTTCTTCTTATATGACTGACCCGCCATAAATCATGATGAATGCTCACACCAACCAATGGATAGACAAGACGGAGCGTTGAAATTTATTCGGATGGAATGGCTCCGTAATGACTGCCGGTGAGCGCATCGCGTCGGTGAGTGAGGTCCCAGACGACACGACAGTGCTGTTCACCGTTCGGGAGACGGCGACCGACGAGCGAAAGGAGGGCATACTGGTCCGTTCGAACGGCACCGTCATCGGATGGTTGAACTACTGTCAGCATTTCACACACATTCGTTTGGATAAAGGCTCGGGGGCGGAGCTGCGCGACAGCGAGATCGTCTGTACCAACCACGGCGCGATGTTCGACGCCGACACGGGCCAGTGTACGTACGGGCCGTGTGATGGGGCGTACCTCCACACACTCGATGTGACGAGCGAGGACGGTGCGGTGTATCTCACCGACGATGAGTATGAGTTCGTCGCCCTCGGTCCCGCTGAAACCGACGATCTCGATCTCACGTCCACCTCGAACGTGGAATTTTGATCGATCACGCCGACAGAACACCGCTCTCGATCGCTACGCAGAGACAGACCGCCACGAGTCCGAGCGCCGCAACGATCGACTGGCTTTTCACGGTCTTTTTGCTGTGATAATTCGATAACATGAACGGACAGATAACGACGATACTCCCAGCAGCGAGCCAGCCGTTCCATGAATCGACGAACGCCACGAGGAAGTAGTTGCCTACCACGAGAACACTGGTGTGCACCACTGTCAGCCCACGATAGTAGCTTGTTCCATCCTCGACCACGAATCCCTCGTCCGTGAATCGGAGGAGTCGAAGCCCACCGACGGCGATGATGAGGAATCCGACGACCACGCTCACCACTGGATGGGGCGAGATGACGGTCTGAAAGAGCACAGCTCCAGTCACCAAATACACGAACACGTCGAGGAACGCGTCAATCTCCGGGCCGACGTCGGACTGACACTCATAGCGCCGAGCAACGTAGCCATCGAACTTGTCGAACGCGAATCCACCGGTCAAGACGATGATCGCCCAGTTTGGTTCACCGGAAAGTAACAGCACCGTCGCGGCCCACGCGAACAACAGCCCGATCAAACTACAGCAGTCCGCAAGACTCAGCCGCAACAGAATATGCTGTCGAGAGGACGGAGACGGTCGCTGAAGTCCGATCCGCTCGATCGATCGCACGGTTCGAGCCACCACGCTTTTATCCGTCATTCTAACCATTTCCCACATATTATTAATTGAATATAAAAATATTCTACAATATTTACATAGGATACGGAGAGGATCGTTTCGAACGGTTCGCCCGTCGGCTCCGGGTGGTGTATCAGTCAGTGCCGGCGTCGGACAGCGCCCACCGCGTTTTGTGTGTCCAACCGAACGCCTTTCCGTAAACGATGAGCGTCTGTCGGTCGAAACCGTTAGTTTCGAAAAGTGTTCGTGAGGGAACGTTGTCGATTGCGACCAGCGCGGTGATCGTCGTCGGACCATCCGCTCGGGCTGCCTCCCGTCGCGCGTGGGCAACGAGAGCGGTTCCGATGCCCCGCTGTCGATGCGCCGGATCGACGTGCAATCGCCAGAGATACGCAGTGTTGCTCGCTTCGCCAACGGTGGTTTCGATCGCCGCCACATACACTGGACGAGTACAGCTGAGGACGACGTGGCCCAACAGCTGCCCATCGCTGCGGGCGAACACGACGATATCCGTGGAATCGAGGTGCTGAAACGCCCGTTCAGAGATGTCGGCGTCGAGATCCCGCTTCCGGCGGGCGTCGATCGTGATACCATCGGGAGTGTGATCGCTGTCGTCACCGTCGTGGAGCGACCGCGCGTACACGTACAGCAACGATCCTTTCACGCCACGCCTTGCAAGCGCCTCGTACACCGCACGCCCGTACTCGTTGCGGGTGAGCCGCCACAACCGATCGAGTATCACACGAGTATCACGTACGGCCGGGTTGTGAACGTGGGCGTATGGGGTGATATTGCTGACAAGTGTGACTCAACGAAACGGACGTCCGTCGTGACAGCGATCACCGTGCCAGAACCCGATTGCAGAGACGAATGATCGACACAGTGAGGAGCAGGACCACAGCGCCACAAACGAAGCTCATCACCGACGGAACATGTGGCTCGATCGTCCATAGCCCACTCCAGACGCAGATCGTGACGAGGAGGAGACAGCGAAACCGCCCACCCGGGCCGATCCGCGTGAACCACGCGTCGATCGAGTGGCCGACAGCCGTTCGGGAGACGGCGTATCCGACCACGATACTGCCTCCGCCGTAGCCGACCCACGGCCAAACGACGGTCCATTCGCCGACGAGCCACACGACCGGCGACAGCACGGCGAGAACGCCAATCAAGACTTCATAGAAGAGTCGTCGGGCGCTCGTTTCGTCAGGTGGGACGTGCCAATCAACCATACATCATACATATATGTCCATGTGTATGTATGATCAGGTGATTCGTCACGCTCGTCAACGCGGGCGTCCGGCTCGCGTCTTCGTTGATGTGGCGTGAAGAAATTTATTGGGAAATTTCGTGCTTGCTATTCGTCGTCGTAGATCAAACATTCATCTCACCCAGAGAGCGTGGTCTGATGGGTGTATCTGGTTGATCTACGTCAGTGCGTCCTTCACTTCGGATCTTGTTCAGTCCCCAGTCGATAGCTCTCGTCCACCTTCGATGTGGACGAGTTCCTCGACGGGAGGGAGATCGGCGTCAGTGTCGGTGATAATTTCGATGCGTCGAGTGGTTTTCTCGGTGGCGTATTCGATCAGTGGTGTGGCGTCGACGGGCCGCTCCCCAGCGCTGTCGGTGTAATCGAGTGCGCCAGCGACGTGGCCGAGCAGTTCTTGGAGGGTCGAACGCACGATTTCCGGATCGACGCCCGAATCCGCGATGAGCCGCTGGACTTCGTGCATCCCGAAGCCGACGTGGCGGCCTTCGTCGCTGCGAATGCGGGTGATGCCTTCGATGAGTCCTTCGAGATGAACGGGATCGCCGTCTTGGAGATCCGCCCCTGTCGGACTGTAGCTCGACTGGATGCCGTAGTAGCCGGTTTGTGCGAGGACGCTCTCGATGATGAGGTGGTAATGACAGTACGCTCGCGCCCGATTGGTCGGGGAATCCTCCGTGAGAAGGCGATCCATCGCCTGTTCGGTCTTCTCGAACAGCGCGACGTAATCGTCGTTGAAATACCGTTGATCCGTGGGTGCGGTCACCTCAAAGCCACGTTCTTTTGCGACCGGATCGATCACGTCACGCCAATATCGATCGAAAAACTGGGTGTGTTTCGCCTCCTCGTACAGCTGTGACGTGAGAAACATCTGTTTGTTCACGTCCTCGGTAACGAGCAACAGAGGCGTGAGATCTTCCGTTACGGACTCTTCGCCTGCACCGAACAGCGCGAGAGTCCGGCGGAGACCGTCGAACGCCGGTTCTGTCAGCTCGTGGGCGACCAAACGATGGCGGTCCTGCTCGAGGAGTTCGTCGGAGATATCTTCGTAGGGGTCCCAGTGGCGATACACCGCGTTCCGGAAGTATCCACCCGCAAACGACGATGGGTCGAGCCGATGGGTACGATCTGCGTCTCGGATCTGTGTCATTGGTGTACAGTGATACGTTATGTATCGGAGTGGTTAAACGCTCCTCTCAAACTATCGACCACTCGAACTCCGTTCATTCACCTCACAGCACTCACTCGCCCACGGCGTCCATCGCGGCTTCCAGCGTGAATCGGCCTTCGTACAGCGCCGTACCGACGACGACGGCCGCCGCACCGGCGCGTTCGAGCGCACGGATGTCCGCGATCGAACCGACGCCGCCGCTTGCGATGACGGGAACGTCGACCCGATCGACGACGCGCTCGACCCGATCAGTCCGTACCCCCTCGAGTTGTCCCTCCACGTCCACATCGGTGAACAGGATGGCACCTGCGCCCAGTTCCTCGTAGCGTTGGGCCGCCGTCGCGGGATCGAGTCCGGTGCCCTCAGTCCAACCCGAGACGACGACCTCACCGTCTTTCGCGTCGAGACTCACCATCACCGAACCGGGATGCTCCTCGCTGATCGTCGCCACGATCTCGGGCGTTTCGACCGCTGCCGTCCCGAGAATCACGCGGTCGATCCCCTGCTCAAGGAGACCGATCGCGTCCGACGCCGTACGGATTCCGCCACCGACTTGAACGGCGACGGGGTTGGCAGCGAGTTCCGCGATCGCCGAGGCGTTGCGTCTGGTCCCCTCGAACGCCCCATCGAGATCGACCAGATGCAACGTAGACGCACCAGCATCGAGCCACCGCGTTGCGGCGTCGGACGGATCGCCGTAGGTGCGCCCTGTCCCGCGTTCACCGCCGACGAGCTGTACGGCCTGTCCATCCTGCACGTCGACCGCGGGGATGACTTCGAACTCCGGAAACATACTCGCACCTCGGAGGGCGTGGGGTTAAACGGGTCGGATACGGTCGTGACCCCAGTGTGGCAGCGAGACGACTCGACACGCAGCCAGCCGGCGATCATCGTTCGAGAGATCGAGCAAACGGGCAGTGGGAGTAGTCACACATGCTGAAACTGCAACAGCAAGGCCTAACATTGTGGCCATCAAATCGCCGATGATGCCCACTGTCGAATACCTGAACTACGAAGTGCTTGACGACCAGGGATGGTCGCTGGACGATGGCGACCTGTTCGAGAAAGCCGCAGACGCGGACTTCGACGAAGAAGATTACGGCACGATCGACGTAAACCCCGGCGAGTACATCCTTGAAGCTGCCGAAGCCCAGGGATACGACTGGCCGTTCTCGTGTCGGGCTGGGGCCTGTGCGAACTGTGCCGCCATCCTCAAAGAAGGAGAGATCGAGATGGACATGCAACAGATCCTCTCGGACGAGGAAGTCGAGGATCGAAACGTGCGGCTGACCTGCATCGGATCACCGGGTGCTGACGAAGTCAGGATCGTCTACAACGCGAAACACCTCGACTACCTCCAAAACCGCGTCATCTGAGCGGAACGGAACACCATCGCACGAACATCACGTCTCATCGAGCGCATTTTTTCGTTTTTCGGTGGAGAGACCGGCGGCTATTTCGACTTCGAAGGTGCTCGACGGTTCTTTGAGAGAGTCGATCGCGTTCGAAACGCGATCGGACGTTCTCCGAACGCTTCGTAGGCTCGGAATCGCCATTAAATGTAAAAATATATCCACTCTAGATACCGGTAGAATACCGCAGGATACCAGCGATGCCACCGAACGCGTTCATCAGTTGTTCGCCTTCCTCGAAGTCCGTGGAGATGAGTTTCGTTTCGGTTCCACGCTGTTCTGCGATGTCGATCAGGTGCTCGATGATGTCTTCTCGGGTAGCAGCTTCAGCGGTAACGACATCCCCACACTGTTCACATTCGTGATCCGGCGTGTTCTTCCGGCGGTCGATTACTTCCCGTTGTTCGTGGTCGTTCTCACAGACGTAGGTGACCACGTCCTGACGGAGATCCTCGCTCAGCAACAACCGATCGACGGCTCCCATCATGAGGTTCTGTCGGGTCGACTCGAAGCCGTAGGTCGCAAGCTCCCCTTGGTGGAGTTCCTTGAAGAACTCGTCCATCTGGGACTTGTCCTTCATCATCTCCGTTTCGGCGAGCACGTCACTGGCGGCATCGACGAGGTCCGACAGGCCGGACTCGTCGGTGTAGGAGACGTCGAACTTCCCGAGCACGAGATCCTGTAGCTCGTGGTGGAGATACTCGCCGTCCAAGAACTCGTCTTTGGTCGGTGACGGACCGCCGACGAGTACGCCGTCCATTTCGTGGCGTTTGGGAACGAACAGGTCGTCTGCCATCTCCGCGACCTCTTGATAGAAGTTGTCGATGGCTTCGAGCCGGAGCCGTGCGAACCGTTGGGCCGACTGTCCCCCTTTTCTCTGCTTGCCGGGCACGAGCGAGGAGGCGCTTTTGACGGGTTCGACTCGCTTTCCTTTGAGCCAGCCGACGTTCGCCTCGCGCCGATCGAGAACGATCAGCCCGAACAGTCCTTTGTCACCCAGCATCTCTTCGAGCGGCTCGGTGAGAAAGGCAGAATCACAGTGATAGATGAACGACTCGATCGGCTGAGGGGGATGTTCGAGCACCTTGGTTACCATGTCGGTTTGGCCACCACCGGCGTCGATCGCACCCGAGAACAGCACCATCCCGTTTTCCGGTGGGTTGTCGTAATACCGAAGTCGATCCTTGATGCTGGTGAGAGCGTCTTGGACCGCCGTTCGCGTCTGTTTTGATTTGATGTTCGATGCTTCGCTGTGCTCTTGGGTCACGTGAGCGACGATGTCACTGATCTGACGATCGGAGGGAACGTAGATGGACACGAGTTGTGTGCCTGATCCCGAATATTCCGTGAGTTCCTCGATCACCTTCCGGAATTCGTATTTCCGTCGATCCGACTGGTCGTCATCATTCATTGGGGGGAAATAGATGGATGAGGCGTAAGTACCCTTTGCACCGAGGGAAGAGTTTAGTGTCCCACCCCCTGAGAAAGGATGTATGAGTGGGCGGGTCTTCGCTATTGGGGGCGGGAAAGGCGGTGTCGGAAAAACGACTGCCGTCAGCAATCTCGCAACCGCACTCTCGGCTGCCGGCTACGATGTAGTAGCTCTAGATGTCGATCTCGGAATGTCGAATCTCGGACCAGTGCTCGGGATCCAACCCGACGGTGGTCCGACGATTCACAACGTTCTCGCCGGAGATGCCGGTATCAGTGAGGCGACCTATAAGACTGATAGAGGCTTCTCGGTCATTCCCGGGACACAAGCCCTCGACGAGTACGCTGCCGCCGATCCCTCCCGATTGCAGTACACGACAGGACCGCTAACGGAAGAGTACGATGTCATCCTCTTGGACACCAGCGCCGGACTCTCCGATGAGGTGATCTCCCCGCTGCGTCTCGCCGACAGCGTCGTGCTCGTTACGACGCCGGACGTCGTGGCGATCAGGGATGCAGCAAAGACGGGCGAACTCGCCGCCCGCGTCGGCGGCACCGTCGAGGGCGTCGTCGTCAACCAAGCACGTGAGGACGAAGAAACCCAGGAGTTGATCGACGAACTGGGTGACGAGGTGCTGGCTGCGGTTCCCGAAGACAGGACGATCACCATGAAGCACATCGTCGCGCGGACCGGCAGCCCTGCGGCAGTTGCCTTTTCGGATCTGGCAGGCACTCTTGTCGGTGTCGATCAACTCCAAGAGACCGACGGAGCGTACGCGACACAGGCGTCGCCAGACTCGGCTCCTGAGAATGGCGGTGGTCGTGCCGACACGGGGGAAACAACGCAGCCGGCGGATCCTGCTGAGGAAACAGGGGCGGCTCCAGAGACCGAAGGCGAAAGTGGGCCGATAGCGACGGCCGCGTACGATCAAGAACGAGCGGAGACGGAGTCCTTTTTCACCGAGAAACGCGAGGAAGAAAAGCGAGCGAGCGCGCTCGGACGGCTTCGACGCATCTTCGAGTGATTTCACTCGGTCTCCGCCCGTTCGCGGACGAGATCACGGAGCGAGTCGCTGTCGTCGATGGCCTCGATCTCATCGCGTTGGATGAGTGCCGTTTCTTCGACCGATTCGCGGTTGGTGTCCTCGACCACGTACACTGACGTCGTTTTCGTGACGTGTCCGACAGAGCTCATTATTTTCGCGCGTTTTTCGGCGGTTCGTGTGAACGCCGAGTGTCCTGTGAGCATCTTCATCCGTTCGCGGTCGTCTTCGCTGACCGCCTTGAACGGCGACCGTCGCGTTGGATGGACGTCGAACCCGACGCGGGTAAGGACAGTGACGAGTTGCTCGTCGTCGGGACCGATCTCGGCGTCGTCGGGATCGTCGTCGTCGTGGATCGACTCGGGATCGAACACGTCGATCGGATCCGTGAGCGGTGCCTCGAACAGATCTTCGAGTTGAACAGCGACTTCGACGCTCGCATTCATCCCGTCCTCGTACTTCGACACCGTACGTCGTGAGACGCCGAGTTCCGTTGCGAGTCGGCCGAGGCTCCAGTCACGATCTTGACGAGCGTCGGCCAGCACACTGCCGTCGATGTTCACGTACAGTCCACCGGGAGCGGCGTAAATGAGCGGTGGGACTTCCTCGACGAACAGATCCATCGCCGTGTCCGGGCTGAGCACCGGAACGCCGTGCCGGAAGTAAACGACGCCCGGATCGAGCTGCTCATCGCGGGTTCGCAAGCCGATAACGATCGGTGTCGCGTCGAGATACATCCCGAGTCGACGCATTTCCGTCCCGATCGGAGTATCGAACGAATCGATATTTCCAAGGATTTTTACCAGGATGATCTCCTCACCCCGGCGGGCTGCGACGTCGAAACTCTTTGGCCGTACAGCACACCGGTCGCTCACGAGAAAGCCCGCGTCCTCAAGCATGGCTATCACGTTCCCGACCAGTGCAGACCGAGACATAGATAGTTATAGGTGATTCTGTCCATATATGCGTTGTGTCGTTGTAGATATCTGTCTCGATCGGCTGGCGAAAGCCGTTTGAGCGCTGGCCGGAAAGCACTCGTGTGACGGTTATCGGGATCGATGATACGGATTCCCGCGAGACTGGGATGTGCACCACGTACGTCGCTCACACGGTCGCACGACGCTTTCGTGAACGCGAGCACGCGCTCGATCGCTCGACACCGGACGAGCGGCCCCTGCTCGTTCGATTGAATCCCGCCATCGAGCACAAAACACGAGGGAACGCCGCTGTCGCGGTACCCACAACCCTTGATCCGGAACGTGCGGTGTCGATCGTGAGTGAGATCGTCGATCGGCTGGCACAGGTCGACGATCCGAACACCAATCCAGGAGCGGTCGTCGCACCCGACACTACCGAGTGGAGCGGTGTCGACGCCACCGACGCTGTGTTCGCGTTCGCCACGGCAGCACTGGGCGAACGACTCACCATCGCCGATGTTGAGCGTGTTCTCGATGTCACCGGCTACCGATCGGCCCATTGGGGCAACGGTCGCGGGCGGATCGGCGCGCTCGCCGCCGTCGGTGCGTGGATCGGGCGACAACGAGCAGTAGCCGACGACACTCACCGCACGGATCGGGAGAGTGCAGACGTTTTCGACGACTGGACGTACGAGTGCATCTCCTATCGCCACCGAGAGCGCTGGGGTACCCCCCGTGACGTCGGGGACGAATCTGTGTATCGAGCGGCCGATGAGGGCTATCCAACGGTGTGGGACACGGTCGACCGCGAAGAACGGGAGCTAGTGTGTGTGCCACACACGCCGTGTCCGATTCTGCACGGCATCCGTGGAGACGATCCCGACGAGTGTGAGGACGTTGCCGCGATGATCGACAGCGAGCCAGTGGCAACGCGCGAAACGTTCGTGACGAACCAAGGCACCGACACGCACCTTCACGACGCCGAACACGTCGACACCGTCGTGGATGGCCGCGCGTACCGAGTGGGAGGAACGGTCAACAGCCGACCCGAAACGAAGCAGGGGGGGCACGTGTTTACGACCCTCAAAGACGACTCGGGAACGATCGACTGTGTAGCGTTCGCACCGACGAAGCGCTTCCGCGATCGCGTTCGCGCGCTCAGACCGGGCGATCGCATCACGGCCTGTGGAGAAGTGGCGGCGGGAACGCTCAAATTGGAGAAGTTCGCCGTCCGCTGGCTACGAGAAACCGAACGCATCACCCCGACCTGCCCGGACTGTGAACGACGGATGGAAAGTGCTGGGCGCGAGCAGGGCTATCGCTGTCGGGACTGTGGCACGAACGCTTCCGAAAAAGTCGAGCGGAAGATCAAGCGCGATCTCGAACCCGGCTGGTACGAAGTGCCCCCCTGTGCCCGCCGCCACGTCGCCAAACCGCTGATCCGCGGCGGGTTCGACGCGCCCATACACCCCGAGCGGTAGGCTGACAGGGCAGAACAGGGCAAAACGGGAGATTCGATCGCCGCTATCGTTTTGGTGTTGTGGGTACAATGTACATACATGAGCACGAAGAAAGTGAACTTTCGGCTTCCGGAGGAGCTCATTACCCACGCCGATGTTGCGAGTGAAGTAACGCACAAGAACCGTACTGAGCTTCTCATTGAGGCGCTTCGGGAGTATATAGCGGACATCGAATCAGATGAAGATTTCCGCGAGTCGGTCGTGGAGTTGTATCTCACCGACGAGATTGATTTCGAGACGTTGGAACTGATCATTGGTCGTCAGGATGCGAAAGCAGTACAATCTTCGAAGCGGTTGCTCGATCGGAGTGACGAACTCGCGGACACACTCGGAGAACAGTGAGCGTGGATGGTCGTCGTTGACACCAGTGCATTCGTTTCGATCGCAGTCGGAGACTGCTTAGAACTCGTCCTCACAGGGTTCGATATCACCACAACGACCCGAGTCGTAGACGAACTCGAGAACACCGCAGCGTATGATGATCCACACGGACGCGGTGCGACAGCCGTACTCGAACGCATGGACCACGTTGCAGTACGTGATGTGACGGCACCAGAGCTACTATCAAATCGCATTGATACTGGCGAAGCAAGCTGTGTTGGGGCTGTTCGAGACACCAATGCATCCGTTCTCGTCACAGACGATTTCAGGGCACTCCCAGAGTTAGCGGCGCTCGTAGAGACTGACATCGTTCTCTCTCCGGTGCTTCTTCGAAGCCTTTGCGATCGTGGCGTTCTCACCGAATCAGAAGCTCGCTCTGCACTCGAAACGATAGCAACAGAGCGAGATTGGCTCGACGCACCGATCCACCGCTATGCACGATCGCTCTTCGAGTGAGAGCGATGACCGCATCGATCGTATCAAGGAATTGAAAACGATTAGAACGCCTGACACGATTCCGACCGGTGTTACTTTTTCAATCTGCTGCCAGTGAGGGGAACGACGACATCGTCGTCAGGACCAAACACGCCTCGCTCGCGGTACCGGTCGAGCGCGGTGGGGGCGATAGCGTACGTCGGTTCGACGTAAAAGCCGTGATGACCGAGGGCATTGCGTTCGGTTGCGACCGCCTCCGCACCGAGCGCGATACAGTCGCCGTCGGGCGTCTCGATCACTTCCATGAGCTACTCCTTTCTGACCGGCTTTCGGATGTGATACCGTCGGCAGCCTCGTTCGTGTCGCCGTCAGCCGCGCCACGCAGTTCGCGCGCAATGGGGTCGTAGCCAACGGCTTGCACGCCGAGCAGCCGCGGGGTGATCGATCAGATCCATCTGAGCGAGCCGTCGAAAGCCCCGGTACGCGCCCAAAAACAGCGTGCCGTGGCCCTGTGACATGAGGAGTGCGTCGGGAGCCGACCAGTTCCAGCGGGCGACGATCTCGTAGGTGATGGTCGCAATGCCCTCAAAAAAGAACAGGTTCCACGCGTGGCCCGCGTACCATCCCTCATTCCGTTCGACCGCCTCGATGCAACGCGTCGGTCACGTCGTAGCGTGATCCCTCGGATCAGGGTCTAGGTGGTCAGTACTCATCGAGATTGGTGCCGAGCGAACAGACGTACTCACCGGTTGCGACTTGGGGGAGCCGTCGCGTGCGCCAGAACACGCCGGTCGAATCGGCGGTCACGGTGGATTTGACTCGACCGAACGGATCGGTCACGTCGAAGAGAGGATCACCACTCTCGACACGGTCGCCGAGACCGGGATAAAACGTCACCAGCCCTCCCTTGGGTGAGCCGTACTGTTCGAACCCGTTTGCCCGTGTCTGGGGGTTGATATCGATCGAGCCGTCTAAAAACCCGTAGTATTTGAGCACCCGATACACGCCCCGAAGGCCGCGCTCGATACTGCTGTGATCCCATCCAACAGAGCCACCGAGTTCGGGATCGATCGTGGGCACCCCTTCGTTGGGTGCTGTCCGCGCGAGCTGTCCGTCAGGACCTTTCTGATCCAGGATGTACCCACAATCGAACACCTTGGCGAGTTCGAGACACTCCGTGTGGAGCCGGTGGCGCGATCCACACCTGACGCGGGTCTCATCGATCATGCGGCTGGTCGAGCCTTGGTGGAGATCGAGCGCGAGATCGGCCCGCGTCACGGTGTCGAAGGTGGCATGGGCGATGCGCTCGGTCGACATCCCGTTGGGATCGCCCGGATACGCCCGGTTCAGTTTCGTATCGTCGATCGGGTTGCGGTGTTCAGCGACGTGAAAGCCGTGGTAGTTAACGATCCCTACGACGAGGATCCGTCCGGAAACCTCGCTCGGATCGAGTTGGGGCACCAGCCGTTGGATGACCCCAAGACCGTTGAGTTCGTCGCCGTCGCTCACTGCCTGAATGTACAGGGTTTTGCCGTCATCCGCACCGTTGATCACCGCAACCGGTAGGCCGATGTCGCTGCCATCACGGGCCTCTCCGACAGACAGCCGTCCCGTTGCGATTTCGTTGGGACACGCGGTTGCGGTGCCGAGCGTCGTCATTGTGTATATTCGGTAAATCCATACCCTTAGACCGTTCGATTCAAAGGCGATTTTCGCGCTCCGTCGGGGGAATTACCACGCGGCATACCACGTACCGTTGCGAAGACGATTTCTATTCGCTCGTCCAACCATCGATGTGGACGACAGTATCGACGAGTCCGTGACAGCCGACCGTTCGGGAACGGCGGCGTTTTTCGATGCGCTTCGCGTCGCCCGAAACGGCAAGATCGGTGTAGCGGTGGGTGTCGTGTTCGGCGTGCTGATGTACGTCGTCCGGGTGTTCGAACTGCGCGGCCCAGCTCCGGACGGCGTCGGTGGACCGCTCCTCTTTCTCGCGCTGGCGTTCGTCCTCGCCTTTGGCACCGCTGTACTCGTCACGATCATACTCACAGTGATCTCGGCGTATCAGGCCGTCCGGCGGGTGGAGTGATCGTTATTCCGCCGGGAGGTGCACTGTTTCGAGACCGTGGCGCGTGATGCGGTCCTCGCGCGTCGGCCTAATCCCCTGTGCTCGGGCGTATTCAGCGAGCAGTTCGTACTGTAGCCCGACCGATTCGGTCTCCGCTTCGATGTTGAACGAGCGCACGAGGTTTTCGGGTGCGGCAACGCAGTAGAACGCCGACGAATCGATCGGCTCACTATCCACGGTGGCCGCGGCTAGCTCCCGTGTTTCATAATCGAACGTCACCGACCCACCACTCAGGTGGATATGCCAGAACGCGGGCTGTGCGGGATACACGATCTCTCCACCGGAGGTGAGCACGTCACGAAGTGTCGTTCCCGTGATAGTCGTTGTCACAACCTCCATGTCGAACGGGACGATGCTGATGAGATCCGCAACCGTCACGTCGCCGGACAGGGCCGGGCCGCCTCGCATTCCTGCGCTGTGCTGGAGACCGATCGTCGCGCCGGTGGCCCACCGGTAGGCGTCGGTCACGAAGTTTCCGAGCCGAGATTCGCCGTGAAACCGGTCCGACAGCGATCGATCGATCGGTTCGTCGACCGTGGCAACGGTCTCGTCCACCCCGGCTGTGGTTCGCAGCTCTCGAAAGGTCCGTTCGATATCCGGCTTTGGCGGGAACTCCGCGACAGCGTGGTGGGTGGCCGTCCATCCTTCATCGTACCGCAGTTCGGCGATATCCATCCCCTCGCCAGACGTTCGCACCACCAACGTGCCGTCAACGCGATCGATTCGGGGCTGATCGTGTGTGTGGCCGTCACAGATCACGTCGATGTCGACTGCCACTGCAAGATCGTCCACTTCTCCTAAACCGTGATCCTCTGACTCACCGAGATGGGAGAGACAAACGACGTGATCGACGGACTGCTCCCGTAGCCGCTCAACCGCGTCGACGGCGGCACTGATCGGATCCGTTACCGACAACGATCGCGCTCCAGGTGATTTCTCCGCCGTCTTGGGATGGGCAAGCCCGAACAACCCAACGCGGTGGCCAGCCCGTTCGATCACCGTCCACGGAATGATCCCAGTCTCGTGGCCGAACCGTTCCTCGTCAGCCATCACGTTCGCACACAGCCATGTCTGTGGCGACTGGCGAACTACCGACAACAGCGTCTCCTGTCCGTAGTCAAAATCGTGATTGCCCAGCGTATCGACGTCCGGCTCGATCGTGTCGAAAAACGCGAGTGCCTGCTGGCCCTCGGTACGGAGCGCGAGCGCACCGGGTGCGACGTTGTCGCCAGCACCGAGGAGAAGGGTGGTCTCGTCCCGAAGCGAGGCGATCGCATCCCCCAAACGGGCGATCCGCTCTGGATCGTCGTACGTCGCCTCGATGTCAGCGTAATGAACCACACGAAGCGTCATCGCTACCGTCTGCTAACGATACGACGATAAGTCGTTTGGTCGACCGATCTCCCAAACATATTTATCATTTATTGATAATATGATCGCATGGATCGACGGACGATGCTCGGCGTCGTATCCGGGGTGGTACTACCGATCACGGGCTGTCTGTCGACGTTCGAATCGGAGGCTGAAACGGGAGTCGTCCTGTCGGAACTGTTAGTCGAGAACGCGAGCGACACGGCGCGAACGGTGACGGTGGTGGTGCTGTACGACGGGACCACGGTCCACTCACAAGAGTACGACGTAGGTCCAAAGGAGGGGACGGTGCTCGGTGGGACGGTGATCGACATCCGGCCTCCGGAACAGCCGGTCGATCTCGAAATCCGAGCGGCGATGGGCGAGCAGATCCGACTGTTCGAGCCGGCCGAACCGGACGATACGACGTGTATCAAGGTGCACGTCTGGATCGAACGCAGCGGGAGATTGACGTTCCTATCAAGCAGCGAAGAGGCGAACTGTCTGGATCCTACTCCGACGAAAACGGAACCGGGGGTGTTTCCGGGCGTTCGTGAGTAACACCGTCGAACCGCCAGCGATCACTCGGTTCGAGGGACGAACTCGGCGACGTCGGTCAGCCACCACCAGCAAAGCCCCATCAACGACGCGCCGATCGTGTTCGCCAAAAAATCGACGGTTTCCACGCTGCGACTGGCGACATTCCCTTGGAGGAGTTCAAGCACTGTCCCATACACGACGGCAACGACGACACACCCGACGAGTCGCCGCTGGCTCTCGCTGTCGGTCGGTGCGACGACCGCGTACGCCAACGACGCGGTCAAACCTCCGTACGCCATCCCGTGGGCGTACGTGGCCGTTTCGAACCATCCGAGCGGGCCGATATCGATGCCGAACGGCCCGTGTGAGACCGGTCCTCCGTCCGCCTCCAGTCCGACCGTCGCTGCGTCGGCCACCGTAAACACACAGATGGTAACGGCGATCACTACCACCAACCCGTACCGAACCCACGACGACGCGAGAGGTAACTGTCGCTTTTTACTCATATACCTGTACTATCATAATTAGATAAATATTTTTTGTGTTCAACTGATTATGGTTAGTTGTCACTCGCTCGTCATCGCTTCGAGCCGATCGCTTCCGGCCCGGGTCCCCTTTGCGATGATCACGTCGCCAGCTTTGAGCCGCGTGTCGGGACCGGGCGAAACGATCCACTCGGCGTTCTCGCCGGTGCCGCGCCGCACGGCGATCACCCGCATTCCGGTTTTGGTGCTCACCAACTGGTCGCCGAGCGTTTCGTCGTCGAGCGTGCTGTCGGGATCGATCTCCAGCCGAGTGATGATCTCGACGCTCTCCTCGACGGCGGCAGTAACCACGGGATGGGTGTCCAATCCCCGGAGCACACCGTCGCTGATTTCGAGGGCAGCGTCGGAGATGACTTCCGAAGATTGGGCGAGATGCACCAGCCCACGGAGGCTGACGGTGTCATCGACACGGCTCGCCGCCCGGAGCGTCCACGCCTCGAACCGCGATTGGAGCGCGTCCACTTCGATTTCGAGCTCTCGGACTTCCCGAGCGACCGCCCGGTTGTCGAACAGCACGGCTCCGTAGGCCAGATCGACCGCGAGTTCACTCATGTTCTTCATGAGGACGATAGAATCGACGGCACGCCCGACGTCCTCGATCTCCATCTTGGGAGGATCAGGAGTAGGATACTCCCGGCCAGTCACTTCGGTGTACACCGTATCGATTCCCTCCTCGGGACCCCGAAGCAACAGCACGTCACCGGCTTTAGGCTCCGTTTGTCGGTCGGGGTTCAACAACCACTCCCCCTGACGACGGAGCGCGATGACCCGCACGCCGGTTTCGGTTTCGAGGTTACGGTCACCGAGGGTCCGGCCGACGAGATCCGAGTTCTCGGCGAGTTCGATGCTTACCAACGTCTCGAGCGCTTCGGGCAGCGCCCCACGAACGGCGTCGGGCAGCCCGATTTCCTCGGTAACGATCTTTGCGATGTCCCCTGCCGCGTCGCTGATCTTCTCGGTCGCCGCTACGACGCCGAGCACCGGTGCGAGTGCCTCGGCATCGGAAGGGTTTCGAGCCGCCATCAAGAGGCTCATCCGTGCTTTCAGTTGGAGCACGTCCATCCGCTGTTCGAGCGTCAGCACCTCTTGGGCGACCGACTGACTCCCGAACAACACCGACGAGTACGACAGATCAATCAGCAGTTCTGCCGTGTCCTTCATCTCCGAGAGGAGATGCTTCACCCCCACCGGCTCGTACTCGACCGCACCCGGCTCGACGCCGGTTCGATCCCCGTTTTCGTCCCGATCATCCTCCATGCATGTAGTTCTCTCGGCCGATGCGAAAAAGGATACTGACGAGACGGTCAGCGAAGCGAGATCATCAGGATGACCGATCAGTTCATGACTGCTCGGTCCGGAACGAGAAATCACGGGCTGGCGCGCTGTGGGTCAGCGAACCCATGGAGATGATGTCGACACCTGTCGCTGCGTACGCGGGCACGTCGTCGATCGTGATCCCACCGCTGGTCTCGCTTATCACGTCGTCCGGCAGCGTCGAAACCCCTTGTTCGACTTCCTCGGGAGCCATGTTGTCGAACAGGACGACGTCAGCCCCGGCGTCTGCGGCGCGTGCGCCATCGGCTGGCGTTTCGACTTCCACCTCGACTTGTGTTGCGAACGACGCCCGCTGACTCAGCCGGTCGATCGCCCGCTCCAGTCCCAGCTCGGCGATGTGGTTGTCCTTCACCATCACCATATGGGAGAGATCGAGGCGGTGGGTGTCGCCGCCACCGGCAGCGACGGCGCGTTTTTCGAGTCCGCGTAAGCCGGGTGTCGTTTTTCGAGTGCCGGCGATCCGTACCGAAGAGGACACCTCTCGGGCGGCGTCGACAGCTGCACGGGTCCGCGTTGCGACGCCCGAAGCATGGGCCACGACGTTGACGGCGGTGCGCTCGCCTTGGAGCACCGCTGTGGCCGGCCCGGTCACCGTCAACACGGGCGTTCCGGGATCGACGGCCGTTCCGACTTCGACAGTCGATCGGACGGACAGATCGGTATCGAGATGCTCGAACACCGCGGTTGCGGCGTCCAACCCAGCGACGACGGCGGGTTCGGTAGCAACCAGCCGTCCCCTCGTCTCGCCAGGCACGTCGTTCGTCACGTCGTGATGACCGATGTCCTCGGCCAGCCACGCTTCGATCTGGTTTCGTCTAATCAACATTGGCTGTTGGTTCCTCCGCGAGGTAGTGACAGCCGGTCGATGTCGGGTTGTCGGCGGCGGCACGGGCGATGAGCAGCGCGGTCACGCTTTTCCCTCGGAGTTCGTATAAGTCGCGCGACGTTCGAGTCCGGGTGTAGGCGTCGACTTCGCCCTTCAGCCGCCGTAGCGCTGCCGTCGCTCGTTTGAGTCCCGCATGGGTCCGTTCGAGTCCGACGTGTTCGGACATCACCCGATGGAGCCGCACCGATTTCTCCGCTCCGAATCGCTCGGGGAGTGCCGGATCCCGATCAAGCAGATCGGGGACCTCGATGCGCTGAGGATCGAAACCGGTAGCGGCTCGGCCAGCGCGCAATCCCCACACCAACCCCTCGAGTAGACTCGTGCTGGCCAAACGGTTCGCGCCGTGGACACCGGTCCGGGAGCATTCACCCACCGCGAACAGCCGGTCGAGTGAAGTTCGGCCGTCGCTGTCGACAGCGATACCGCCACAGAGGAAGTGTTCGGCAGGAGCGACCGGAATCCCCGCCTGCCAGTCGACACCGTGGGAGTCACACAGCGCCACGAGATCGGGAAACGCCTCCGAGAAGGCGAGTGGCGACACGTCGAGTCTCACACCTCCCGTCTGCTCGCGCTCGCGGGCAACCGCACGCGCGACAACATCTCGTGGCGCGAGTTCGGCGTCGGCGTGGTAGTCGGGCATGAACCGTTCGCCGTCGGCGTTACACAACAGTGCGCCCTCTCCGCGAACGGCCTCGCTCACGAGGAACGGCTCGCCTTCGGTACAGACCGTCGGGTGAAACTGTACGTATTCCATGTCACGCACGTCCGCGCCCGCGAGCGCTGCCATGGCGATCCCATCGCCGGTTGCGCCGTCGGGGTTCGTGGATTCGGGATAGAGCGCACCGATGCCTCCTGTTGCCAGAACGGTGGTTCCCGCGAAGATGGGTTCGACGTCGCCGTCGGATTCGAGATACGCCCCGTGAACGCGTCCTTCGTGAGTGAGTAGGTCGAGCGCGGCCGTATCCTGATGAATAGTGACCGAATCGAGACCTGCGAGATGGGAGAGAAACGGACCGAGGATGTGACGGCCCGTGCTCGCGTCGACGTGAAGGATGCGCCGCTTCGAATGGGCAGCTTCGCGCCCATACTCATAGCCACTTCCGTTGGCATCGAACGGGACGTCGAGCGTCTCGAACAGCACGTCTTCGATGGCACTGCGGGCGTTCTCGACGAGCACATCGACGGCCTCGGGTTCGGCGGTGTCGTCGCTGGCCGTGCGGATGTCTCGTTTGAACGCGGCGGGGTCCGTCCGCGTAACGGCGATTCCGCCTTGGGCCCACCACGACGTCGCTTCCTCCGGTTCGCTGGCCTTCGTGACCAGCGTGACCTGTGCGCCGTTGCGGGCAGCAGCAAGCGCTGTCGCACAGCCCGCGATCCCGCTGCCGACGACCAACACGTCAGTCATCGATTCGATTGACAACGACATCCGCGATCACACCTCCAACATCCGATCGAGTGCGACCTGTGCCAGTTCCGTCTCCTCGGGCGCGACCGAAATGACGTTCCGCTCGTGGCCAGCCACCAACTCTTCGAGCACCCACGTCAGATAGTTGGGGTCGATCTGGCGCATCGCGTTACAGTCCATACACGCATCTCCACACAACGGCAACACGTTCACGTCGGGATGCCACCGCTGGAGGTGGTTGGTGAGGTGGATCTCCGTCCCGATAGCCCACGTCTCGCCGGGGTCAGCGTTGGCAACCGTCTCACAGATCGTCGACGTGCTCCCCGCAACGTCGGCAGCGTCCACGACTTCCCGGCGACATTCGGGGTGAACGATGACATTAGCGTTGGGATAGTCTTCACGCACCGACTCAACGTGGTCGACGCGGAACCGTTCGTGGACTTGACAGTAGCCGTCCCAGAGAACCACGTCGGCCGCTTCGATCTCCGCGTCGGTGGTCGTGTTCTCGGGATCCCACGGGTCCCACTCCACGATGCTGTCCTCTAGTCCGATCCGGTTGGCTGTGTTCTCCCCGAGGTGTTTATCCGGGAGAAACAGCACCTTGTCGCCGCGTTCTAACGCCCACTCGAAGGCGTGATGGGCGTTCGAGGAGGTACACACTAGCCCACCCTGTTCGGCACAGAACGCCTTCAGGTCCGCATACGAGTTCATGTACGTGATCGGAACGATGTCGGCGTCGGGGACCACATCGGTGATCTGTGCCCATGCCGAATCGACTTGTAAGGCCTCTGCCATCCCTGCCATCGGACAGGACGCCTCCATCGACGGCAGGATCACCGTCTGATCGTCGTCAGTGATGATGTCGGCGCTTTCGGCCATGAACGTCACCCCACAGAACACCACGTACGGCGCGTCCGCGTTCGCCGCGCGCTTACTCAGCTCATAGGAGTCACCGATGAAATCGGCGTGTTCGACGATCTCTCGGCGCTGATAGTTGTGCCCGAGAACGATCACGTCATCACCCAGTTCTGAACGAGCTGCCTCGATGCGATCGGTCCGGTCTGCCTCGGACAGATCACGATACGCCGGCGGGAGGCGTTCGAGGTTATCGTATTTGAACAGACTGAGTTCCGTCTCGAACCCCGTAGTTTCCATTTCTGCCATTGGTCGGCACCGAAGTTACTAGTTCAAGGATGGTACGTATTGATAAACTTTTTTCTTCAAAAGCAAGGATCGTAGGCGATCCTTTCCAATATACCTGTTGTTTCAACTGTATAAATCTTCTGTTGTGAGTGCAAACGACGGGCCAGTTGCTCTGTTTGTGACACCGGTAGCTTTGGTGTGAAGCTAACAGCGTGTCCGTCTCGTATCGGAGTCTCAGTCGTTAGAAGGAGGCAGTGGCGAGAGCAATGCTCTCGCCGTCAGCGTCGAACGCTCCACCTCCCTGACCCTACGTTTATGAGTTTATGTGATCGACAGCCCGTCGTGTGCCAGCTCCGATAGCGACACTGACACCTATTCCGAAGGCGACTGTGATGAGTAGTGGCACAAAATCGATTCCAGCTGGGTTATAACTAGGAACTAGATTAAAATAGAGCCAGATACTCAACGAGAGTTTCAGTCCGAGTACGGCCATGACAGGCAGTAGGGCACTCACGAGGAGACCGTCGTTGAGGTAGGCGCTGACGAGTGCTAGGGTGTCTGCCATGATCGGGATAGACGGCACAATCAACAGAAACGTGAATGGAAGACCTTCGTACACCGGAAAGCTCGTGTACACCACAAAACTCGCGAAGAAAATAGCACCAGCGAGGACGAGAAACCGTCGTGTCAGCTGTCGGTCGCGGCCGAAGAGAACTGATGAGTATGCAGTAGCTTCATCCGGCCTCGTTTGACTCAACCTCTTTAAGAAGAAAAGCCGGTTCTGAACGGTCGTCCTCCTCCCCGATGTATTCGATTCGACAGGAGGACGAACCCCGTACATCATAATCTCGCGGTCAGTCACAAAGACCGCTCCCGACACTGGAGCAAAAATACGGTCGAGTTGTCCACGAAACACCCCTGCCTTAGCTGTAGACGACCCGACCGTCCACGATCGTGTGAGTAACCGCAATATCAGCGATCGCGTCGGGAGCGATCTCCCACGGTGACCGGTCGAGTGCGACGAGATCGGCGCAGTTCCCGGGTTCGATGGTGCCCAGCCGATGCTCGTCGAAGCCGGCGTACGCCGCGCCAGCGGTGTACGCCCGGAGGGCTTCGGTGATGGTGAGCCGTTGCTGTTCGGCGGGAGCCGTGACGGTTTGCTCGACGCCAAAGAGCGGATCGAGCGGCATGCAGTCGCTGCCAAACGCCAGCGGAACTCCTGCATCGAGTAGCGCGCGATACTGATTTGTCCGTCGGGTGCGCTCGCGGCCGATGCGGTCCTCGTACAGCCCGTCCTCGCGTGCCCATTTGAGGAAATTCGGCTGAACTGAGGCGACGACACCCATCTCGGCGAACTGTTCGAGCAGCGGCTCCGACAGGAGTTCGGCGTGTTCGATACGGTGGCGGCTGCCGCTGGGATCGTCGGTCGCCTCGTAGCTGTCGAGTACCGTTTCGACGGCTCGGTCACCGATCGCGTGGACACAACACTGGTGGTCTCCTTCATTCGCGCGCGTGACGATCTCTCGGAGCTGCTCGGGACCCGTGACCCACTGACCGGTGGCCCCGTTTTCGTACGGCTCGGCGAGTTGGGCAGTTCGACCGCCGAAACTCCCATCCGTGTAGCTTTTGACACCACCCACACGGACGAACTCGCTGCCGTGGTTCGTGACGGTGCCGAGCTCGTCCAGTGCGTCGAGGTGATCGCTCCAGTAGTTGATACGCACACGGAGTTCGAGTTGGTCTGCCCGATCGAGTTCCCGGTACACCCGTGGGGCGGCCGACCAGCGCACCATGTCATGGACGCCGGTGACGCCGAGTTCGTGGGCGCAATCCCGGGCCGCCGTGATGAGATCGTGCATCCGCTCACGGCCGGGCGCGGTGTCGCGGCGAACGACCGAAAGCGCATCCTCTACGACGACGCCCGTCGGTTCGCCTCCCGACCGCCGAACGTCGTCAACCGGCATGTCGGATCCGTAGCGTTCGAGGGCGACCGAGTTGAGGCTCCCCGTGTGGAGGTCCTCGCGGAACGCGACGACCGGGCGCTCCTCACTCACACGATCGAGATCGTCGCGGCACAACAGTCGGTCCTCATTCCACGCGCTTTCATCGTAGCCGTAGCCGAGCACCCACCCCGTCGCCGTCCGCTCGCGTTCCTCACACAACAGCGCGACAGCCTCCTCGATGGAATCCGCAGCCGAGAGGTCCGCGTGAACGAGTCGGCAGCCGAGCTGCTCCATGTGCGTATGGGCGTCGATGAATCCCGGCAGGAGTACATCGCCATCGAGATCGATGACCGTTGTGTCGATCCCTTCGAGAAAGCCGATCTCATACTGACGCCCGATGCGGACGATTTTCCCGTCGCGGACGGCGAGCGCTTCATGGGTCTCGTCGGGATCGGTGAGCGTGTGGATCTCTGCGTTGGTCACGATCAGGTCTGCGGAATCGGTCATACCACCACGGTGGGGGGAACGAGCAAAAATATGAGGGGCAGTTCACGACAACAGTGTATCTCTTTCGACCAGCTCGATTCGGTATGGACCGAGAGGGAAACGTGATCTCGAACAGGTGTGTCGGTGTGCTTGCTGGGGAACTGCTCGTTCGAAGCGACAACAACGGGTCTTAGTCACTCGGGAGATAGAATTCCGGTATGTCTGCACCAGAAACGCTCGCGGATCGTGTGCTGTCGGGTGACCTCGCGTTACACGAACTCGAAGCCCACGCGGACGCCGACACCGCGGTCGAGGCGCGCCGTCGGCTCATCGCACAAGAGACCGACACTGATCTCTCGGCGCTCGGTGCGTACGCCTTCGACGCCGGTGATGCTCAATCGAACATCGAGAACATGGTCGGCGCGGTACAGATTCCCGTCGGCGTAGCCGGGCCGCTCACCGTTGATGGGTCAAGTGCGAGCGGAACGGCGTATCTCCCGCTCGCCACCACGGAAGGCGCGCTGGTCGCCTCGGTGAACCGGGGCTGTTCGGCGATCCAGGCCGCCGGAGGGGCCAATGCCCGGGTGTTCCAGTCGAAAATGACTCGTGCCCCCGTGTTTCGTGTCGAGAACGTCCACGAAGCCGGGACGGTCGCCTCGTGGGTGCGTGAAAACGAAGCGAAACTTGCGGCGGCGGCGGCCGAGACGACCGACCACGGCGAGCTGCTAGATGTGACGCCGTACGTCGTCGGCGATTCAGTGTTTCTCCGGTTTGGCTACGACACCAAAGACGCGATGGGAATGAACATGGCCACCATCGCAACGGAAGCGGCCTGTGAGCTACTTGAAGAAGAAACTCCCGCAGATCTGGTAGCACTCTCGGGCAACCTCTGCTCAGACAAAAAGCCCGCTGCGATCAACGCGGTCGAGGGTCGGGGCCGCACGGTCGGCGCGGACGTCGTGCTCACCCGCGAGCAGGTCGAAGACCGGTTCGGCACGACGCCGGAAGCGATCGAAGAAGCCAACACCCGCAAAAACCTCGTCGGCAGCGCCAAGGCGGGGAGTTTGGGATTCAACGCCCACGCCGCAAACGTCGTTGCCGCCGTGTTCCTCGCAACCGGACAGGACGCTGCTCAGGTCGTAGAGGGTGGCAACGCCATCACGACCGTCGACGTGCGCGGAGACGAACTGTACGCGAGTGTGACGATCGCCAGCCTCGACGTCGGGACAGTCGGCGGCGGAACGAAGCTACCGACTCAGAACGAAGCACTCGACATCCTCGGCGTGCGCGGTGGCGGGGATCCCCCCGGAACGAACGCCGACGCGTTCGCAGAACGCATTGCTGTGGGCGCGCTCGCGGGTGAGCTCTCGTTGCTCGGCGCGCTCGCCGCCGACAACCTCGCGTCCGCCCACGAACAGCTCGGACGGTAACCACATAACGTGGACTAGTTCAAGCGCGCGCGAACACGAGATACCCGGTGTGGCCGACGCCAGCCGTCGATGGGCGGGTTCCGCGGTCGTCGATATCCATCGTTCGTTGGATCGTCTCGTAGGTTTCGATGTTCTGAAAGCCAGCCGATCGGGCGGTCTCGACGACGTTTCGGGTTCCTTCGACGAAAGGAACGTACGCGGAAACGAATCCTCCCGAGACGAGCAGCTCGGGCGCTCGTCTGATGACGCTGGGTGCGTCGCGGGTGTCGAGTGTGATGAGATCGAACGGATCGCCGGCACACAGATCATCGATCGCCTCGGTCACGTCCCCGGTGCGAACGTCGACGGCGTCCTCGACACCGGCAACCGCCATGTTCTCGCGGGCGACGTCGGCGAAGTCGGGATCCGTTTCGTAGGTGACGACGGTCGCACCCGCCCGGGCGAGGTAGGCGCTCAGCACGCCCGTCCCTGTCCCGGCGTCGAGCACCCGATCGCTGCCACTGACGCCGGTGTGACCCATCACCAATCCGATGTCGCGGGGCATCATCGGAGCCCCGGTGCGCTCGAAATGCGCGAAGAGATCCGGTCCACGGAGTGCGCGTGCCTTAAACGCCGTGCCGAGATGTGTCTCGACGGTGTCGCCGGGCGAGACATCGTCCGGCACCTCCAGGACACCGAGGTCGGTTTCGAGCGTCTCACCCGGTGCGAGGAGGTACTCCCGATCCTCGTAAACGAGGAGGATCACTCCAGTCGGGACACCGCAGCCGCGAGGTCACCGTCCTCGGCTTCGAGTGCCTCACGGGCCTCATCCGTGCTGACGCCCGTCCGCTGGACGACGATCTCGACGTCGTCCTCGGGAATCGCCTCACGACCGTCCTCGGCGGTGTCGTCTGAGGTATCGCGGGTATCGGGTTCACCGACGATCTGGTACGTGGCCTGGCCCTGCGCAGAAATGCGCTGTACCTCCGGCGACGTAAAGACGAGGTCCTCATCCGCCGTTCGAATGATTACCTCTTCAGCGTCGATATCTGACGTGTCGATTCCCATCTGTTCCATCATCTGTTGCATCTTGCGCGGATCGAGACCGCCTCCACCAAACATACGTAGTTCGAACGGCGGAAACGGCAAAAGCGTACTGCTCTATGGTTCCGATCGGATCGCTTGCTCCGAGAAACTATCACGAACCGAAACGGCGACACCGGTGTGAAAATCCGTCATGGCGCTGGCAGACAGTTCAGCCCGACCGACGGCGAGCAGCGTCTCAGCACACGTGATGAGCACCTCATCGCCGGGGCGGACGTCGTCATCGACGTCCCGGACGAACTTCGCAAACGCGTTTTTCCCGTCTGTGACGAACGGAACGCTCTCGTCTCCAACCCGCACGATCGGCCGTCCGAGCGCCGCAAACAGCCGGCGTCCACCCTCGATCCCGAGCGTGAATCGACCGTCCACACCGTAGGAGACGATCCGTCGACCCTCGTGGGGACCCCCGTCACACGTTATCTGTTGGGGCCGCCCGGAAGAGGTTCGGACCACCGACAGCGTCTCAGCAGCCGGAAACAGCGCTCGCCCAGCACCGCTTCCAAACTGGTAGTCGGCAATAGTCCGAAGACGCTCGCGTTCTCCCCCGTCCATACCCACCATCCGACCCGGCGAATGAAAACCCTCTCGACACGAGGAGGGGACGAACATCACGAACGACCCTGTCGTTTCGCTTGGTTTGATGACGCTTATGGGGATGTGGACGATAGTTAGCGGTGATGAAAACGGAGAAACAACGATTAGGAGTTGGGGGACTCCTTCTGGCCGTCAGCACCGCCCTGATCATCGGTATTGCCATGACGAACGCCATCCCGTCGGCGTTCGCGGGCGTCGCTTCGCTCACGATGGCGGCTGGCGCGCTCATCGTGGGCCTTTCCGAAGACGACGCTGGCGTGTGAATCGCCTGTAAACCCCTCAATACACGTTTCTGAGTCGATCGCGCTCCCACGTAGCTGCGCTTTCTGTAAACGCTTCCCAATGGCTCCGTTTCACGTCGAGATACGTTTGGTACAGTTCCGCTCCGAGAGCGTTTCGCAACACGCGATCGTCCGCCAACGCGGTAAGAGCCTCTCGAAGCGTCGTCGGAAGGCGTTCGATCCCCCGTCGATCCCGTTCGTCCACGGATAGATTTCCGGGATCACTGTCAAGCGGTTCGGGCGGTGATAGCTCGCGCTTGATCCCGTCGAGACCGGCAGCGAGCAGTCCTATCAACGCGATGTATGGATTCGCGGTGTTGTCTGCGGCCCGGTATTCGATGCGGACGGCGTCGGTGGCACCGGCAGCGTGACCCGGGACCCGCACCAACGCCTCTCGGTTACCGTACCCCCAACACGTGAACGCTGTGGCACCGACCTGTGGACGGAGCCGGGCATACGAGTTGACCGTGCCCGCCGTCAACGCCGTCAGCCCGGGAGCGTGTTCGAGTACGCCCGCGATGAACGACGCTGCCGTCTCACTGATCCCGTCCGAACCGGCAAACCGATTGTTCGATCCGTCCCACAGCGAACAGTGGATGTGACAGCCGTTCGTCGAGTGCGTTGCCGGCTTGGGAAGGAACGTGGCTTGATACCCGTGGGTCGCCGCGACGCTCTCGACGGTCTCTTTGAACAACACGTGTTCGTCGGCAGCGGTGAGTGCCGGTCCGTGATCGAGGACGATCTCGTGTTTCCCGGCACCCCATTCGGGGTAATACTTCCCGACGGAGATCCCTTGGTCGGCAAGCGCGTCTCGGACAGCAAGCACGAACTCGTGGGTGTCGCGGGTAGACGCGGTCGCGTACGCGCCGCGTCCGTCCGTCGGAACGAGTTCGTCCTCCTTCTCGGCGAGGAGATGAAACTCGCTTTCGAACGCGACTGATGGGACGAGATCCGCCGACGCTATCGTCTCAATGAGCGAGCTGAGGGTGGTTCGTGGGTCGGCGGCCCATGGACTGTCCGCAAGCGTCCGCACGTCACAGAGCATTCCCCCACACCGATCCGCGTACGGTAACGTCCGGAACGTCGCCGGGTCCGGACGGAGCAACACCTCTCCAGCGGCATCGAACCGGCCGTCTTTCTTTCTAAAGCCGAGTGCGTTGTACGCGTGTACCAGCTTTGACGCTGGAACTCCCTCGTCTATCGCGGTTGCAATGTCGTCCGCAGCGACCGATTGTGCGCGGACCACGCCGTTGGGAGTGACGAACAGCAACCGGACCAGATCGATGTCCTCGGTCTCACACCGCCGTGCGATGTCCGAACTCGTGGGCATGTGACGAACAAACGGGAACGACACGGGAGGGTATTCCGAAACGTACGGGGTATAGCACCGTTCTGGTCGGGCGAGACTCAAGAGCAACCGCGTTCAACACGTTTCATAGATACCATGAACGTACCAGACACGATCCGAGATGAAGACGTGTGGATCACGGTGAACCGTCGGCTGCTCCGGAAAATGCTGTCGGAGTTCATGTACGAGGAGCTGATCGATCCGAAACCGATCGAATCGATCGGGACCGAGTCGGGAGGGACGCGCTACCGGCTATCGTTGCGGGGAGGCGTCGACTACCGATTCGACGCCGAACGACGGCTGTTCGACAGCTACAGGGTGCTTCCCGGCACCGTGTTTCGTCGCGAGAATGGGGCATGGAGCCGTCCGGACGACGCCGTGAAACTGCTGATGGACGCACAGACACACATCGGCGTCTCCGATCGCACGCTGGGGTATCTCGTCCGGGAGTACAACAACACGCTGCTCGCAGACGCTACTCTGGAACGTCGAACCGCCACGCGAGAGGACGACGAACGGATCGTCGACATGGAGTATGCAGCGATCGAAGGGGAGATGACCGGCCATCCGTGGTTCACGTACAACAAAGGGCGGGTCGGATTCAGCTACGAAGAGTATCTCGACTACGCGCCCGAGATGAAACGGCCACAGACGCTGTCGTGGATCGCTGCTCACCGCGACCGCGCGACGTTCTCGGCGCTCGATCCGATCGATCACGAGTCGTTGCTCCGCGCGGAACTCGGCCAACAGTACGCAGTGTTCGCTGATCGACTGCTCGAACAGGGACTCGACCCAGCGAACTACTACTTGTTCCCCGTCCACGACTGGCAGTGGACACACAGCATCGTGCCGTTTTTCGCGGGCGAGATTGCCACTGACGCCATCGTTCCGGTGGGCAAGGGACTGGACGAGTATCTCCCACAGCAGTCGATCCGAACCGTGACGAACGTCGACGCACCCGAGAAACATCACGTCAAACTCCCGCTTCGCATTCTAAACACCAACGTCTACCGAGGGATCCTTGGAGAGCAAGCTAGAGCCGCTCCAGAAGTGACGGCGTTCGTCAAAGACGTACGCGATCACGATCGATTCCTTCGCGAGGAGTGTGAGCTGTTGCTCCCGGGGGAAATCGCTAGCGTCTGTTACGACCACCCGGCGCTCTCAAGACTCGACGACGCACCCTATCAGTTCCACGAACTGCTGGGCTGTGTCTGGCGGGAAAGCGTCGAAGGGATGCTCGAACCGACCGAGCGACCAGTGACGCTGGCCGCGTTGTTCCACGAAGACATCGATGGAACGCCGATTCTCACGGAGTTCGTCGAACGCTCGCCGCTCTCGATGGAGTCGTGGCTGGAGGAACTGTTCGAAGTGCTGTTGTTTCCTTTGTGTCATTACCTCTATCGGTACGGAACCGTGTTCATGCCCCATGGGACGAACGTGGTGCTCGTGCTCGAAAACGGCGTTCCGACTCGGATCGCGCTCACAGACTTCGTTGATGAGGTTGCGATCACCGATCGGCCGCTTCCGGAACTGGACGAGCGATTGGACGAGACGCTCCGAGCGGACGATCGGTACAAACACCACATCCTCCATCAGCTCCCACCCGAAGACCTCTGTCAACACATCTTCGGAACCCTGTTCATCTGCGTGCTTAGATACGTCTCGGAGCTACTCGAACGACAAGAAGGATACGACGAACATCGGTTTTGGACGCAGGTCCGGGCGACGATCGAGAGATATCACGCTCGATTCCCCGAACACCGAGCTCGGTTCGAAACGTTCGATCTGTTCAAACCGGAGTTTACGAAACTCTGTCTCAACCGAAACCGAATCCTCGATCACGGCTACGACGATTACACCACGCGCCCGAAAGTGACCGGACACGGAACGGTGTCGAACGCGCTGTACACCGTCGCCGAGCGTGAACGACCAGGCAAGGATTAACGCGTCGCGCGGAACTCCCCGTGTTTGACGCCGATATAGAAGGTGAGAACACCGAAGACGATGAGGCCGACACTGACCATCGCCGAGACGTTGGTCGGCATCGGACTGGTGAACGTCCCACCGAGTAGGACGACCAGTAGTATGACGAACGATCCGATCGCTTTGGGCTGATCGAATTCCATACGAACCGTTCGAACGAGACCGAAATAACGGTTCAGGGTCGTTACCAGCTATCGGGAGCGAACGAAGGATTGATCTGTCGCTCTTTTCGGTCGATGTCGTCGATGGTTTGGACGTCCGCAGGATCGAGATCGAGCGTGGCTGCCCCTAGGTTGTCGCGGAGGTGGTCCGGGCCGGTCGCTTTGGGGATGGCGGTAATCCCGTGTTCGTTCAACCACGCGAGGCTCACTTGGGCTTCGCTGACGCCGTGTTTCCGTGCCACTTCCTCGATTTCGGGAACGTCAAACACGGCTCCACGGGCGAGCGGTGAGTACGCGACGAGTTCGATACCGGCGTCCGCACAGTACTCCCGCAGCCGTTCTTGCTGGAACAGGGGATGACACTCGACCTGAAGGGCGAAGATCGGCACGTCGGAGACCGAACGAGCCTCCTCGATCAGTTCAGGGGTGAAGTTGCTCAGGCCAACCCGTTCGATCGCCCCGGTATCGACGAGTTCAGCGAATCCGTCCATGGTTGCCTCGGCATCGTACGATCCGGCAGGCCAATGGGGGTACAACAGATCGACCGAATCAACACTGAGTCGATCGAGACTAGCTTGGGTCGATTCGACGATGGTATCGCGGTCGAGTTGGTCATACCAGAGTTTCGTTGCAAGGAACACCTCGTCTCGATCGACGGCCGACGATCGAATCCCTTCGCCGACGCTCGTCTCGTTGTCGTAGGCCTGAGCGGTATCGATGTATCGGTAGCCCATCTCTAAGGCCGTACTGACGGTCTCGACACACTGGTCGGGATCGTCGTTCTGCCAGGTGCCCAGTCCGAGCATCGGCATCCCGTTGGTGGTGTCGACGCTCTCGGGGGTGAGATTCGATTCCTCAGACATATACGACTCTTCGACGGACTACTCAAAAGGAGTTGTGGACGCGAATGCATCCACATCCCACGGGACCGATGACCACGAACGGGTCAAACCACCGTACTCGAAACAGCTCGAAACGAGCGGCTCAGTACTTAGACTCGGCACCGGTGATCTCGTACACTTCATCTAGCAACTCATCACGAGTCTGGACCCACTGATCGAAGTCGTCGATGCTCGTAGGATAGTCGTCGTACACCTCTTTGAGTTCGCTACTCTTTCTGTTTACACGCCACAGGTCGTACAACATATCCCAGTGGCCGACCGTCTTTGCAGCGGTTTTGACCTTCGTAACGAGACCCATCGACGTCGAGCCGCTTTTGGCGACCGTTTCAGCGAAGTGGCCAGCCGGAAGTTTCGTGATCACGTCGAGGATCTCGTCCAGATCAGTCGCACCACCCCAGATGTTGTACAGATCCATCGCGGCAAACTTCTTCCCGAAGTCGGTCATGACACGGTGGTTGTACTCCCACAGCGCGTCTTCGTCGTCGGGCACACCATCAGAAATCGCCTCAACGGCTGCTTGTGCAGCCCAGTGACCGGCCTTAGCCGCGCCCGGAATGCCACCACCTGTGATCGGATTGACGTGGCCAGCAGCGTCACCGACCGCAAGATAACCGGGGGCGACCGCCGAATCGTACGGCCGCCGGGTCGGAAGCGCCGCTCCGAGTTTGTCCTTGACGCGGGCACCAGCGAACTCCGCCCGTTCTTTGAGATCCGATTTGAGTACTTCGACGAGCTTCATCGGCGGCTTGTTCATCTGAAAGCCCAGTCCAACGTTGATCTCCGTGGCCGATCGCGGGAAATACCACAGATAGCCGAGCTCTTCTGTCGGTTTGAACACGAGCGTGTCGGTCCACTCAACCGGCTTTTCGAGCTCAATGACCTCGCGGTAGGCCGAACAGAACTGCGAATAATTCACGTTGGTGTCGAACGACGTGTTCGAAAAATCGGCCTTGTCCTGCAGCAACGAGAGAGCACCCGCAGCGTCGATCACGATGTCAGCCTCGTAGTTAGTTACGGAGCCGTTCCGGGTGGCTTTGACGCCCTGAACGACCGAATCCTGAATGACGTCGTGAACGACCGTCTCGTACTGTACGTCCGCGCCGATCCGGGAGGCCTCTTCGAGGAGTACCTCTCCGTAGCGTTTGCGATCAACGACGGCACCCGTTACACCACCGAATCCGATGTCCATCGATTCACCGCTCTGGGGGTTCTCGAACCGAGCTCGGGTGATGCCATCGTTGGTAAACGACTCCTCCCGGAGATACTCCAAGTCGATCGTGTTCGGGAACGAACTTTTTCCCTTTATCGCATCGCCACACGCGATGTGGCCGGCGTCGCCCTCGGATTTGCGTTCTAGCAGTGCAACCGAGTGGCCCTCGTTAGCAACGGCCGCTGCAGCGAACGCACCCGCCGTCCCACCGCCGACGACGACCACGTCGTAGGCTTCCGCAGACATGTATCCCGATTACGGGCCTCTCCATAAAAATCGGTCGTATACAGCCTGTTCGTGGCCCATTACCCAAACTTACGTTCCAAACACATCACCAACGATACAAACCAATCTATTGATATTATGTTATAGGGTGAGCACACTGATCAGTACAGAGGTTATTCTCCGAACGAGCAGCGCGGCGCGAGGGGATGATCCGATCGCTCCGCTCGTATTTCCACTCAGAAAATTTTATAACTAAAGATATGTTTATATAACTGAGAGCTGTCTAAGAGACAGCGTCCCGACCGCCACGAAGCAGAGTGACAGCTGCGCCACCTCAAACGACTACTTCAGCTGTGAGTAAATTATTTCCCCTTGGAGTGCAGAGGGTGATGGTATGTGTGTGCGGGTCAAACTGAACGGTGTGTTAACGTTGCGCGCTGGCGTCGAGGAATCGAGCGTCCACATCTCCGAGCGCGCGACGACCATCGATGTGGTCGAGGCGTTATCACGGGAGTGTGGGCCACAGGTACGGCCAGCGCTGCTCAAAGGCGACCGTCTCCGGTCTGACACCGTCGCTGTTCGTGAATCTTCAGAATCGATACAGCGACTGTCGAGCGATAGCCGCGTTGAGCCGGGCGATACGCTCCGGTTCCAGTTCGAAGATCCCGATCAGCAACTCTACGCGTGATCGATCGTTCGATCAACCGCTTGTTCTGACCGACAGCAGTATTACGCAAACACGAAATTGACATCCTTGTCCTGAGGCTGCGCAGAAGGACGTTTATTAACTGTACTTACGATCGAAGCCCAGAGAGTCGTCATTTCCTCGATATCAAACATTTGTTTGATTCTTCAAAAAAATAAATGCGTGTTCGTTCAACATTCTAACGCAGCACATTCCAGAGACGCCAAAGCGGTACGTATGCGTTAGCGGTGCCGTATCCCACTGCTTGCGCTTTGGCGCTCATTAAGGAAGGACACGCACCTTCAATCGAATGATCGAAACTACGCAACCAGTATGATCGAAACCACACGACGCCACAGAAGACAGCTGGACAGTTCACAACGCGACCTATCGACGACGGAGGTGCCGTAGATGCCACTCGAAGCCATCGGAACGTTGGATCCACCGACCCTACTGCTTCCGTTTCAGGCCCCACCGATCGATCCGTTTGCACCCCCATCGGAGAGCGGATACAGCGCCGTACTCATCGTCGTAATCGCCGTGATCGCCGCGCTAGGTGGTGGTGCCTTCGGGGCGTCGATCGGTGCGCTCCCGGCATTCGCCTTTTGTGGGTTCATGACGATCGCGGGAGCCGTCGCCACAGCGATCGGTCTCGAAGGTGCCTCAGCATCGCTGTACGTCGCGGCGTTCGGTCCGTTGTTCGGACCACACGTAGCGTTCGCCGGGGGTGCAGCAGCACACGCGTACGCGGCAAAATACCACCCAGAACTACAGGAACAAGACGGATGGGGATACCACCCTGCGAAGAACATCCTGATTCCGACGGGGACCAATCCGAAAATACTCGCTGTTGGTGCGCTGTTCGGGGCTGGCGGCCAGCTGTTGAAGATGGGAACGGACTTCGTGACCGGCACGCAGGCAAACCTCGGGTTCGCACACATCGCTTGGGTCGTCGTTTTCTCGGCGTTCGTCCACCGAGCCGTCTTCGGCTATTCACTCGTCGGTGATCGTCAGAAGGTAGCCAGACGCGTCGGGTCGACCGTTGGGGGAACATCGTGGCTCTCGTTCGACATCGATGAAGCAGAGCCACACCTTCCCTGGCAGTTCAACTGGGGAGAGGTACTTTTTATCGGGGGACTCCTCGGTCTCATCAGCGGATACGTCACTGTCATCACACAGAGCCCGTGGGTGATGTTCGGTATTTCTGCGGCGACGTTGCTCTTTCTCTGTAATGACTATGGACTGCGCCCTAATACCGACCGTTCGGGAACGCCTGTGACGCACCATATCACGTTGCCAGCCTCGGTCGCAGCCCACGCCGTGTTCTTTCATATGCAGAGTACACCGGTGAATCCACTCGTGTACGCGACGTTCTGGGCACTCGTATTCGGCGTCGTCGGTGCGTTTTTCCGTGAACTCACGGAACGGCTGTTCTATGCATGGGGTGATACCCACCTCGATCCGCCCGCCTTTAGCATCACCATTACGGTCATTCTCCTCGTGCTCCTCTCGAACCTCGGGATCATCGGCGCACCTAACGCCTACCAGAGCATCCCGTTCCATCCCTTCTGAACTCGAAACAGCCACGTCACGGCGAGACTTCCGTTCGACGTGTCTCGAGTTCACAGAGCTACGCTGGAGACGCTGACTGTCGATCCGCTGGCCATCGGTGATTCGGCGTTGGAGATCGATCGACAGCCATCAGATTTCACGGAGATCCAAAATTATTTCGAGCCACCGACTGACCGACGAATGTGAGTGAGACGAGGATTCAAATCGTTCTCTTCGATGGCTTCGACGAGTTGGATGCGATCGGTCCCTACGAGGTGTTCGACACCGCAGCCCGACTGGGCGCGGCGCTGACAGTGGAACTCGTCACGCTGGCGAACACGGAGACGGTGACAGCCAATCACGGGTTGCGTGTCGAACCAGATAGGACACTCGGGAAGCCAGACCTGTTGCTCATTCCGGGTGGGGGTTGGAACGACGACCGAGGTGGTGTGCGCGAGCAGGTCGCTCGCGGCGAGCTTCCGGAGGTGGTCGCCGAATTGCACGCTGCGGGGACGACAGTGGCGTCGGTTTGTACTGGGAGCATGATTCTGGCCCACGCAGGCGTACTCGATGGTCGGCCCGCGACCACCCACGCGGGAGCGATCGACGAGCTAGACGAATCGTTCGAATCCGTCGAGAGCCGAACGGAACGCGTGGTCGACGATGGATCGGTGCTCACCTGTGGCGGCGTCACGTCGGGGCTTGATCTCTCCTTGCAGCTGGTCGAACGGATCGCGGACGAGGGAACCGCCGACAGAGTGGCAACGAGGATCGAGTACGATCGCTCGGACTGAGCATAATCGCTCGATTGGTATGGGCTGCCCGCAGCCATCTGGATGGTTGGGGACATGAACACGTGTGTGCTCCATGCTGGCGTTCTCATACATCCACTCACAGCGTATACTACAATTCATAATATCAATGAAACACATTATAGATGACGGAAAATATAAAATAGTAATGTAATAATGGAATATAATACTATAGATATAAGATGGGATATGGTAATGATATAGAAAGAAATAAAAAGTTAAGTAGCTAGTCGAGTCTATGGACGGAAATCCCGATGATAATTTCTCTCTTTCGTCTGTTTTTAGTCAATCGTACTTTATTATCCCAGATTATCAGAGAGACTACGCATGGGAGACATCGCATGTTAACGATCTTCTTGAAGACATTGAATTCATATATAAACAAAACCAGAATAATGGAGATGGAGAGAAGGTTAGTCATTATTTTGGTACAGTTGTACTAGAAGAGCGTGAATCAGTCGAACCTACGGATTTTGAAGATTATACTAAATTTGCAATAGTTGATGGTCAACAGAGGCTTGCGACGATTACCATCGTTATCTCAACTATTATAGAGGAGATGAAAAGTATCGTATCGGACGATATTAGTGATAATATGATATCAGATATTAATGAGCGCAGTGACGATATCCGGAATAGTTATGTGGAATATGAAAATATACCGAGACTCAGACTCGGAGGATTAGCTGAAGATGTATACAAGAAAACTATTATAGATGGTCAGAAAATTAATGAGGTATCTCAGAATTCTGACTTGGTAGAGACAGAGAGAAGGATACTCAATACAAAGAAGTCAACTATTTCAAAGATTTCTGAGTGGAAAAACGAAAAATGTAACGGGGGTGAAAATCCTGCATCCTATTACAAATTCCTCAAGAAAATTATAGGTATAATGACAAATAGGTTTGAAGTGAATGTAAAAGTGGTAGAAGACGTGGATGAAGCAGCTAGAATGTTTAAAGTGATAAACAATAGAGGGAGAGGGCTAAACCTACATGACAAGGTTCGTAGTCATCTTGTCTACTGCGCATCCCAGTCCCACGATATCAAGTCCAAACGCATATATACCATATTTAATAATATTATAAGGAATATTACAATACATGATGGTTTTTCTGATGCCGATATTGATAAGCTTGTGAGGCTGCATTGGGCAGTATTCACAAGTGAGCGATCAGATACGCGCTCAAAACGTAAAGGACCAATAAAGATACATAGAAGACTCTCTGATCTAGACGACTACGCAAGTGTCCAGAGAGATAGCTTTGAAAAATTCATAAAGCCATATGTTAAATCATTAGAAAACTTTTCAAAACATTACCCGTATCTGACCGACAGAGATAAATTCGCTGAAAAATATTCCAGCAAATCAAATACGAAAGATAATAGACTGGGAGAAACATCTAAAAAAATACAATTGCTGTTCATGCGTCCGGCACAAACTGGGGTCGCACCTTTACTCATAGCAGCAGCCGAAAAATTCGGTGTTGGTTCAGAAGAATTCGCCAATTTAACATCTGAACTGGAGAAGCTTGTGTTCAGGTACAGTCTTGTAATGTCTAATGGCCATAATAGGTATTCAAATATGCTGCAATCGATAGCTAATGATTTATACTGGTCAGATATAAGTGATAGAAATATAGAGAGAATTTTCGAGTCAGATTCACAAAGATATTGTGGATACCAATCTAAAGAATTAGGAATAACAAAGGCAGTTGATCGTATTGTGAAAAAAAGAGAACGAATGGCATCTATTGATGATGTTATTTCTGAGTATCTCTCGGAGGGGGATATATTAGACGGAGAATTCACATCTGGCTGGGGTGGCATAAGAAATAATGAGGTTGTAAAATATATTATGTATGAATATGAATGGTCACTCAGACAAAAGTCGGGACGATTATCACTATCGCCGTACCATGAATTTCGACGGAACTTTCAAGTGGAGCATTTGGTTCCGAAAAATGCAGAAGTAGGCCACAAGTTAGATAACCACGAGCAGAATAAGAATAGAATTGGCAATTTAGCCATTCTTAGTTCAGAAGAAAATAATGAAAAAAATAACCAGCCATATAAAAATAAATATCATAGCATATATAAAAGATCGTCACTAAAGGTATTGCGAGACCTCAACGAAGACAAATTCACTATAAATAATATCGAGCATAGGGAAGAAAAGATTTTTTCATTTATTCGGAGTAGGTGGGGATAGACACACTAATGTATTAAATTCACACTATACTATATCCATAAAATTTTAATTTTGTTTTGCTTGTATACGAGTACATGGCAGAGTATCTCCAACTGTACGGTGGGGCCCGGAAGCGACTACACCGCCCTCCAAGCAGAACGAATGGTAAGTATGACTACTGATGCAAAAAAGCGGACTTAATTCCTGCCAGCGTCGTAAGGGTGGTATGGCCGACACAGCCCTCCCGAGCGAAGCGTTCCAATCTCTCGGGAACGAGATCCGGACGCGGGTACTCACGGCGTTGTTGGAGGCGGACGGACCGGTGACGCTATCGTTTTCGGAGCTATCCGAGGCAAGCGGCGCTGACACCACGGCGGGATTCGCCTACCACCTCCGGCAGCTCACGGATCACTACCTCCGTGAGACCGAGGCTGGCTATACACTCACCGACGCAGGAATCCGGATCGCCCGCGCGATCGAATCGGGGATGTACACCGAAAGCGTCGACCGCGATCCGATCGAAATCGAAGATCCCTGTCCGTTCTGTGCGGATCACGCGCTCGTCGCCACCGCGAGTGACAACACCGTCACGATGCACTGTCAATCGTGTGAACGGAAAGTACTCCGGCTGCCGTTCCCGCCGAGTGGCCACCGAACTCACCCTGACGAGGTGTTTCCGGACGCGCTAGATCGGCTCTACCGTCATCGTGTTTCCCTGATGAGTGCCGGAAGCTGTCCGGAGTGTGGTGGCAAAACGAACGCTCGGGTCGGATACGCGGACGTCGACGTCGATCCCGAGACCACCGAGCCGGACCGAGCACAGCTCCACCTCGACTGTGCGGGGTGTGGGTACACGCTGGACTGTCCGGTAACGCTGGCCGTGCTCGATCATCCCGCAGTCGTTTCCTTTTATCACACCCATGGTGAGGATGTCCGCGACCGTCCGATCTGGAACGTCGGTCAGGAGTGGCGAGAGACAGTTCTGTCGGACGATCCGTGGTGTGTGAGCGTTTCGGCTGAAATCGACGAGGAGGAGTTAGAACTGCTCGTCGGACGGGATGGAACAGTCGTTTCGGTGTTCGAGCGGTGATCTCGCTTCCCTCACAGGAGATCTTCGATTTCCTCTCGATCAAGCGTTCGGTAGCCGTCGTCGTCGATAACGGCGACAGCGACGGTTTCGGGATCGTCTTCTTCCTCCTCGGTGAGCACCGAAACGGCCAGTGACGACGCCGCATCGAGCGAAATCTCGGGATCGTACTCCGATTCGAGCGTCTCCTCGATCTCGTCACTGTTGCCACCGATCGCGGTCGCTTGCCACTCGTAGGACGTGCCAGACGGATCAGTTTCGAACAGTTGGGGCGTTCCATCGACGTAGCCGCCGACGAGAAGCGCTGCACCGAACGGGCGGGTGTGACCCGCTTGTGTGTACTCTTGGACGTGCTCGCTTACCTCGCCCGTGAGCTGTTCGGGGGTAATCGGCTGATCGTAACTGAGCTGTTCGATCTGAGCGGTCTGACGCGCCTCTTCGACGAGTTGCCGTGCATCGGCGACATGACCGGCGCTGGCGACGCCGTTGTGCTCGTCGATCTGATGCAGTTTCTCGATGCTTCGGGCTTCGAGCAACGACGATCGGATTCGTCGTTCCGCGACGAGCACGACACCGTCGGTCGCTCGCACACCGACGCTCGCACCACCGCGTTTGACCGCCTCGCGTGCGTACTCGACTTGATACAGCCGACCATCGGGGGAGAACAGACTCGTCCCACGATCGTACGCCTGACGGTCGTCTTGTCCCCGCATCAGTGCACCTCCTCGCTGGTACTGTCTATATCGATCATCACGTCCTCGGAAGTAATACGCGCAACTGTGATACCATTACCGCTTGCGGTATCGCGCTCGATCGCGCTCTCGACCGCTTGCGTGGCGACCGACACACCTTCTGAGAGGGTGAGTTCCTCCTCGTACAGCCGTTCGAGTGCGCCCGTTGCGAGTTGGGTACCGCTGCCGCTCGCGGTGTACGTGTCCTCGAGAACGCCACCCGCTGGATCGATCTGGAACACGCGCGGACCATCCTCGTCGACACCACCTAACAGCGGCATCGATCGCGTGCCCCTGAGGAGTCGACCGGCCGTTCGAGCGAGTGCGTCCATGCTCATCGACTCACCGCGGCGCGCTTCGTACAGATTCGCTGTGCTCCGGAGCTGTCGGATGAACGCCTGTCCAGCACCGACAGAACCGGACAACGTCACCGCCGCGGTCGGATGAATCCGTTCGATCTTGACCGACTGTTTGTTCGAGACGAACTGGCCACCAAGACTGGCCCTGCGATCGGCCGCGAGCACCACCCCCTCGGTGGTGACGAGACCGACCGTCGTCGTTCCCGTTTTCTGAACGGTCATATCCTGTCCTGTTTCTGTTTCCATACGGGGAATTGGAACTCGGGCCGAATAAGCGCTCGCTAAAACATTCCTTAGCCGTGATGCCACACGCCTCTCGATCATCAGAGAGGAGAATGGAATAGAGCATATTCCGTTTGTAACTATGAATATCGGTGAGATAATAACGTATATATATGGAAACCAACTGCAGTAAAATACGAATCAATGATAGGGCGGGACGGTGTCTTACTTCAGGTAGGAACCATCAGCGGGATACTCGGACTCGTGCTCGTCGCTGGACTAGCGATCGTAGTGGGACGGTACGGTGTCTCGTTCGTGTCTCGTGGTGCGACCCACGAAACGGAGGTGGACAACAACGAACTGGGGTTCGACTTCACGAACGAGGACGTCCAACAGCTGTTACGCGACGACGAGGAACTCTTGGCGAACCTCGACGGACTGATCGCCAACGATATGGCCCGTCTCGTGTACGAAGACGAAGAAGAATCACACTACATCGTGATCGATATCTGGTGGAGTCAGATCGCTAAAGAGCTCGGGTACGAAACACCCACGAGCAACGATATGGGGGCGTATTTCATCACAGTAGCGACCACATCGGCCTATCAGAACCACTCCGAGCGCGTCGGGGAACAGCCCGAGATAGCGAACAATAACGGCGGAACGTCCCCGTTCGTCGTCGAACACCGAGTCGATCGGGAGGAACCGGGGTTACCTGATACTCAGACCGAACGTACGTTGGTAAACGAGTAATCGTTTACTATGAACGGTCGCTCTTTTGTCGGTACCCTCCGAAGGGCCGGTATGACCGATGTCGACCGCACCGAACGGGAGTGGCGGTTAGTCCGTGAAGAATCATTGCCCGGGCCGCTGTGTATGGCGCTCGATGTAGTAGCAGCAGAAACGGCCGCCGACGGTGGTCCACGAACGGTTCGGGTGTATCGATGGCAGCCATCCACGCTTTCGTTGGGTTATCACCAACGACCTGAAGACATCGATTGGGCGTTTTGTGAACGAGAAGGGATCACGGTCACCCGTCGACCGACCGGTGGCGGAGCGATCTACCACGACGAGCACGGCGACATTTCCTATTCGATCATCGCACCGGCTGCTGAACTTCCGGGTGATCTGATGGCGAGCTACGAGCGGCTCTGCCAACCACTGCTCGATGGTTGCGCTGCGATGGGTGTAGCCGCCGATTTCGCTCACGAAAGCGCCGATGCACTCCACGAGCCAGCCTGTTATCTCAGGGATATCCATCCGGCACACGACATCATCTACGAGGGTGGTAAACTCAGTGGCAACGCCCAGTACCGACGACGTGACAGCGTGATCCAACATGGATCGCTCACCTATCACGCGACACCCGAACGCACCCGCGCGTGTTTTACCGATCCGGACGTTTCGCTCGATCGGATCACGGACCGTATCACTGCGATCGACGAGCACAGCGACGTCTCTCGAGGGGAGGCGGTGCGAGCACTCGAAGACGCGCTCCAGAAGTGGGCCGACGCCGAAGTGGGAACGTGGACCGACCAAGAGCTGGAACGAGCCGAAGAGATTGCCACCGAAAAGTTCGGTGCCAAAGCGTGGAACCGTACCGGTGAGGACCCCATCGCGTAGGATTCCCGAACTCCAAAGCCCTATCCTCACCGGCCTGAAAGCACGAACATGGCACGAATTGGAGCACATGTCTCTATCGCTGGCGGCGTCGACAACGCGGTAACGAACCAACTCGACGTCGGCGGTAACTGCGGACAGATCTTCACTCACTCGCCACAGGTGTGGCAAGATCCGAACATCGGAGCGGAAGAGGCGACCCAGTTCCAAAACGGGACCGCCGAACAGCTCGCGGGACCGTGGGTCATTCACACCTCGTATCTCGTGAATCTGTGCACGCCCAAAGCGGATCTCCGCGCGAAGTCGATCGACAGTTTACAGCGAGAGATCGATGCGGCACAGACGCTCGATATCGAGTACGTGAACGTGCATCTGGGAGCTCACACTGGGGCTGGCGTCGAAAACGGACTCACCAACGCTGTGAGCGCGCTCGATGAGCTAAACATTCCCGACGACGTGACGGTGCTCATCGAGAGCGATGCAGGCAGTGGAACGAAGCTGGGTGGAGAGTTCGAACACCTCGCAACCGTTCTCGACCGCTCGAAACAGGATCTGGATGTCTGTCTGGATACGGCCCACGCGTTCGCAGCGGGATACGACCTATCGACCGAAGACGGCGTGAACGAGACCGTCGCGACGTTCGATGACGTCATCGGACTCGAACACCTGCGGTGTATCCACCTCAACGATTCGAAACACGGGTGTGGCACGAACAAGGACGAACACGCCCACATCGGCGAGGGACGGATCGGTGTGGAGGGAATGACGGCGATCGTCAATCATCCGGAGCTTCGCTCCGTGCCGTTGGTGCTCGAAACCCCAACCGAGAACGGGAAGGGTTTCGAATGGAACATCGACCGGGTCAAAGAACTCAGGACCTAAGATCGTGCGCCGCTTTTCCGCCGACTACCTTGAGGAGACGAGACGCGGCATGTGGGACCACTCCCGAGCAGCGCTCGCTCCGCTCGAACTCGAAGACCGAGAGCTGATCCTCGATGTGGGGTGTGGAACGGGCGAGCTGTCAGCAGTGCTGTCGGAGGAAACGGATGGAACGGTCGTCGGCGTCGACCGAGACCGCCAGCTCCTCGAAGAGACGACCGTTCCGACGGTGCGCGCTGATGCGACCGATCTCCCGTTCGAATCGGGAATCGCCGATCTCGTGGTCTGTCAGGCGCTGTTGATCAATCTTCCAGATCCGAGCCGCGCAATCGCCGAGTTCGTTCGGTGTTCGACGGACCTCGTGGCCGCGATCGAACCGGACAACAGCGCTGTCACCGTCGAATCGACGGTCCCCCTCGAACGCGAACTGGCTACCCGGGCACGCACGCACTACATCCAAGGGGTGAACACCGACGTCACGCTCGGAACCGTTCCCGAACTCCTCCGGAGCCACGGCCGACCGGACCGAGAAGTGACCGATATCCACACGCGACGATACGACCACGTCCGAACGATCGAACCACCGTACGACCGACGCGCGGTCGAAGCCGCAAAGCGAAAAGCGACCGGATCGCGGATCGCACAACAACGCGAAACCTTACTCGCCGGTGGCATGGGTCCGGACGAATACGACACGTTCCGGTCCTCGTGGCGAGAGATGGGTCGGTCGATCGTCGATGACATGCAAAACGGAACGTATCGACGAACGGAAACAATTCCGTTTTACGTCACTGTTGGCAAAATAAAGCGGACGGAGAGACGATCGTCGTGACTACTCTTCTCGGAACCTCTGTCTGCGCTCTTCGAGTCGTTGCTCGAACCACTGCCATTCGGGTGTGAACTGATCGATCGGTTTGAGGTTCCAGACGTCAGCGTCCAACACGACAGGACCGATGCGATAGGACTGGATCATGTTGTACAGCCAAAAGATGACGCCAGTGAACAGGATGAACGCACCGATAGAGGAGACTTGTTGAAGTTCGACGAACTTCGAGGGATATGTCGCGTATCGACGGGGCAACCCATCCATCCCGAAGATGAGCATCGGCCCGAACGTGGCTATGACCCCGACGATACTGAGCCAGGCGTGGACTTTCGCCAGCAGCGTATCGTACATCCGGCCGGTAAGGATGGGATACCAGTAGTAGCTCGCAGAGAAGGCGGCGAACGTGATAATCCCCATCACGATGAAGTGGAAATGACCGACCACGTAGTAGGTGTCGTGAACGAGCATATCGACCGGGATCGACGCGAGAAACACCCCAGTCACGCCGCCGATGATGAACATCCCAACACCGGCGACACAGAACAACATCGGCGCGGTGAGTCGGACGTGGCCGTCCCACATCGTCGTCATCCAGTTGAACGTTTTCACGGCGCTCGGAATGGCGATCGCCAACGACACCGCCATGAAACTCAGTCGGACACGAGGGTCGATCCCTGTCGTGAACATGTGGTGTGCCCACACACCAAAGGAAAGCACGCCGATAGCCAGCGTCGAGTAGACGATAAACTTGAAACCGAACAGCTTCCGGCCCGAGAACTTCGGGAGGATGAGACTCACCAGTCCGAACGCCGGTAACACGAGGATGTACACCTCAGGATGGCCGAAGAACCAAAACAGGTGTTGCCACAGTAACGGCCCACCGCCGTCGACAGCGAAAAACGTCGTCCCGAAGTTCCGATCCAACAGCAGCATGATCAACGCGCTGCCCAACAGCGGAAACGCGAACAGGACGAGACCGCTGGTCGTGAGCATCGTCCACGAGAAGATGTCGAGTCTGGCCCAGGTGACGTCTTCCGCGCGACCGGTGAAGATCGTGACGAGGAAATTGATCGCTCCGAGGGTGGTGGCGATGCCGCTCAGATGCAATCCAAGCAACATCAGATCGATCTGTGGATTCACCATCTCCGCTGTCAGCGGCGTGTACATCGTCCAGCCCGTTGCCGGTGGTGTCAGGGCGAACAACGACGTGAGTTGGATGTTAATGGCTGCGAACGCTTTCGCTATCACCTCAGTGATGAGTCCCGCGCGGACGAGCAGATACGCCGGCGGCAGGACCCAGAACGCGATCGCGTTGATCCGGGGATAGGCCATATCGTCGGCCCCGAGCAACAGCGGGAGGAAGTAGTTCCCGATACCGAAAAAGGCCGGTGTAACGAAAAACAGCAGCATCGTCAATCCGTGAGTGGTAAACAGGGCATTGTACGTTACCGGATCCCACGGTCCAGCCGTCGGCGTCAACAGCTCCGTTCGGATCATCATCGCGTCAGTCCCACCCCAGAGGGCAGTCGCCGTCGCAAACACGATGTACAAGATTCCGATGTCCTTGTGATCGACCGTGGTGAACCACCGGAATAGCCCGCTGGGCTTCTCGGTCTCCATCTGTTCGGCTGCCTCACCACCGACAAAATGCCCTCCGTCCGGGAGTGCAAGCGTCGGCGGCCACCCGTTCCGAAGGGTGAACGCCACAGCGACAGCAAGTAGCAGTCCACCGACGAGTACGAGGCCCGAGAAAGGAACTGTCGGTAACATATGTGGTGAAATCAGTGGCGGAGGATACGTCTCCACGATAGAAATAGGTGGGTGGTATCGGTGTTATTGTTGATTTTTCGTGTTATTATACATCACAGGGACGGTAGTGGATTGGGCACCGAACGACACGGAACGGTGTGCTGTCGGATACACTACGTGGAGTCCCGGAAATAGGTGTACACCGCGCCGAGGGTGAACCCGTATGCGAGATGCGCTATCAGGGTCAGTCCGGCGTACACGATCACGAGCGGCCAGCCGATCGATCCGCGGCCGGTGATGACGAACACGATCCAGAGCGCGACCGCGAGCACGATCCCCCGTTGAGCGGGATCGGGACCGCCTGGGATGTACGGCTCCAGCGCGACGAACAACAGGGGCCACGCGAACACGCCAGCAGCCACAAACAGCACGAATCCGATGACGACGTGTCCAGGCAGTCCGACGAACCGGGCGATCACGTCGAAGATCCGGATCTGGCTCCGTGTCTGCACCTCGGTCAAGATCATCAGCAACGACAAGATGGCCGTGCCGGCAACTCCACCGGCGACGGCACTGAGCGGACGGTTCATGTCGGAGTGAAAAACGACGGCCGCCATCAAAAGACTGACTTCCGACGACGTTGGTCGAACACCGCTGTGCCAGAGGGTACAAGCAACCCGCCCAAGTAGAGAGACGTATGACAGGTTCGGAGTTTATCGAGACTGTCCGAGATCGAAACAAAACCGCGCTGTCGCGGCTGGGTTCCTCGAAGGCGTTGTACGCCGACACCGAGGGCGAACTCGAACCGGAGGCGGTGCTCCGGGCGGTTGCGACGGCCGAACACGCTGCGATGGAGACGTTCGCGTCGTGGGGCGACGAGGAAAGCGGAACGGCCGCCGAGACGTTCGCCGAGAGCGCGAGCGAAGAGCAAGATCATTATGAGACGGTCGCCGGACTGCTCGACAGCCCCGACGACGATCACGCTCCCGAAGAGACCGTTCCGGCGATCCAGTCGTATCTCCGCGATCGAGAGGAGACGGTCGAACGGATCGGTGCCTTCGTCGGGCGGACGATCGCTGCGGAGAAATCCAAAGAGCAGGTGACCGCGTTTTTCGTCGGGCAAGCCGATCCCCAGACTGCGGGGACGTTCCGAGAACTGAAATCGGATCTCGAAGAACAACTCGACCGGGCGAGCACACTCGTGGAGGCGTACTGTGAGACCGACGAGGAGCGGGAGCAGGCGCGTGAAGCTGCCTCGGGCGCGATCCAAACCGCCTACGAGGAGTACACCGATCAACTCGAATCGATGGGTGTGAACCCTAAGCCTGTTTGCTGAACCCCCACTTTTTTTACGCTCGGGTGAGCGAAGCTCACCCTCGCGCAAAAAACCTGGACTAAAAAAAGCCGCGAGCTTCGCTCGCGGAGAGTGACCTGCCCGCCCCGCCTCCGCAACGCACCGCTCCGTCGCCTTTGTGTTCTCAGTCGTCGGCGTGGACGACGGGCGGCTCGCCAACGACGCGTGCTACGTCGGGGTAACAGGCCCGTAGTCCATCGAGATCCCCACGCTGGCGATAGTGACAGTATTCCGCCAGCGCCGTGACCAACGCGGCTGGGGCACTCTTCGCCTCGGGTTGTTCGGTTACCTCGGCTGGCTCTCGATCGCTTTCGGGTGTGTACACCGACTGGGCAACGGTGCCATCACGCTGCTCGTGGTAGCGCACCCGACCGCCGTTCTCGAACCACCCGGTGACGACCAACTCCTTTGCCGCGTCGTAGCGCGTGACGTTCGCAATCCCGGGCAAGTCGTCGTACTCCGTCCGTGACCGGCCAAGTCCGGCCGTCGCTAGTATCCCCTCGATCTGCGTGGCGTGCGCACAGCCCGTACTCCGACACGGTCTGCACCAGACGCCTTGCCCCACGTCCACGATGTGGTACAATTCCGCTTTCGAGATTGTCCCTCGATCCTCCACTGTTGAGAGGTTCACCGACTCGCCCAGCCGATCCCAGAACTGAAACACCGGTAACGTCATCGGCGGCCCTCCAGCAGTGGACACCCCATCCGATGCGCGTACCGCGACTGAACCGGCCGCCCACAGTTCCGACAGCGCTGGCGCTGTTTGTTTTTCTGATACGATTCGACACCGTTACATGTCTCTGTTGCGTTCCCAATCATGGGTTTCTCTGTCGTGAGAACCCAGCGTCGGGTGGTATGGACACCCGGCGCGTTCAAGACGAACGCACACGCCCCGCGGCGCACACCGGCGTTCTCGTTTATCGTTGCCTCCGCCATCACACATAAAGGTACTGATGAAATGAATAATATCGTGTCGCACTGACAACTGGTCTTGTCGGAATCCTCGCTGACTAACAAGATTGATGTCTGACCTACTTGGTCGATAGTAGCTGGGTGGCTTAAACACAAAATTTTTATGCAGGTAAACCCATACTTGACGACAGAGTCTTTGAGAAAAGGCTAATTCCTTGGGTCTCCCGCCGGAGACCCTGTACTAATGTTCTTTGTAGTTGTTACGCTGTTTACAGAACTAATTCAGGAGGAACCTCACTGGATAAGTATTCTAAAGCCTCTGTTCGATCAAGAACTTGCGCTGAATACTTAGAGTTCAATTCTTCATAATCAGCAAACGAGTCTGATGAGTTGTCAAGACAAATAATCAAATCATCACCTGATAAATGGTTGCGATCATTCGATTCGTCAAATAGCTTTACACATCCAGAGTGTTGTTGGGCGTATAGACACCCATAATCAAACAGATCTAACGTTTTCAGCCTGTCTTTAGATAGCCCATTCCCTGTATAGAAATGAACTGTCGGGTCTGGTCTGAGTAAATCAGTTCGGACATCATCCGTCTTATAAGGTACAATTTTATCTAGGTCGTCTTGGCGAACGCTTTCAGTTTCCACGTAGGCAGGGGTATCATCTTGTATATATTCTTGAATTTCTTTTCTTCGTAGTGGATAGACCTCTTGTTTTAACAATCCGGTGACCAAATCGGCCATCGAAAGGGCAGGATAAGTCATGTCACCATATGGTATCGCATCGAATCTGTCACAGTAGTCACCAACCTCTTCATATGCTCTACATACGCGTCCCGAAAAGTCGTCCGTAAGGACCCTAGTGTATGCTGAACCGCTACTGCTGTATCGTTCAAAGTATTTCCATATCGATATAATATCATAATATTGGAATAATATGTTTTCAACAAAGTCATGTGATATCACCCTCCGAAACTCATTATCCTCATCCCCATATAATTCCACCCAGAAAGGTTGAAAATATGTTTCTGTCACGTAGATCGTGTCTAAAGCATCTATGGATAGAAGATTCAGTACAATATCTTCCCTTGCTTTTTCTTGCTTCCATAGAGACACATATCTATTGATGAGTTTATCTTTGATTATCGGTGTCGGAGATTTTATCCCGTACTTATCTATTTTATCTTTTATTATCTCAAAATAGGCTTCGTTGAATTCATCTTGATCTTCAATAGCGATCGCTACCGAGATCGCGCTAAACCCATTAGGGTGTTGATCATGAAAATCATTCTTAGTAGCGTCTGATGCGATAACTCCCTCAGATGTCATTATCTGCTATTCTGAAACTGATTAAATAAGCATTTGGACGTTGAGTTCGTACGATAATATATTTCAGAATTCTATATTCATGCAAATAGATATTAAACGATGTGATTGAACGATTCAAATGAGCCACCGCGCCAGACACCCACCCTCTATTCAGTACATCTTCACCCAACCCATCAATAGAACAGTTTTATAATATAATATTCTTTTCAACAGTAGATACTCTTAGGACGATATTAAGACATCAACAGTAGGTATTACCAGTATGTCATTAACTTAGATCTTCTGTCCGTCGATCAGACCACACAGCACCGAGAGATCACCGTCGCAAGCGATGCACTCGCGGAAGCGGAGCTGTGCGGCGGCGGAGCGGGCAAGACGCAGCACCGCCAGCGAAGCTCGCGGCCTTTTTTCCCCACGTTTTTTGCGCGAGGGTGAGCGAAGCTCACCCGAGCGGAAAAAAGTGGTTTTAGAACTCGCAGCTCACGGTGCCGTCACCGTGGAGATCGATGATTCCATCGAACAGCTCTCTGTACCCATCAAGTACGTCTTGGGAGTGGACCGCGCGGGCGACGTGGAAGAGACCGACAGCGTCGTGGGTGTCGATGAGATCCACGATCTGCTCGACTGCTTCGCGGGTGCGCTCCTCGTCGGCGTAGTACGCCATCTCGGTGACGGAGTCGATGCTGATGCGCAGTTTCCCATCGTGGGTTTCGAAGAACGTCCGAATGGCGTCGATCATGCCGTCGAGATCTTCCGGAGAAGGAACGTACCGAACGTTGCTGCTCGACCGCCGGGAGTAGCCCCGTTCGATCGACAGGGTATCGAGGATGACGGCTTTCGACGCATCGACGTCGTAATGATCGAGTTTCTGTTTGACCTCGCGCGCGGTCGTTCGCGTCGAAAGGATGAACAGGTGATCGGTGTCGGTTTTGAAGAAATCAGTGTCGAGTCGATCGGTCTCTCCGGTACTGGTGTGGAGAAGCATGAGACAGGTTCCGGCTGGAACGGTCTCAGGTGCGTTCTCGATGGCGAGGCGATAATCCATAATATCGTACCCAGCCGGGGCACTATTAACTTTTCAGGAAGCGTGCAGCACTCACCAACGAGGAACGAAGGGGAAACGAGGTCCTGATGTGGATCAGTCAGGAAGCTCCTCGAAGGTCTTTCTAGCCCACACGATGGCGTATTCGGGACCGCTTTCCCGGTAAGCTGCCGTATCGAGCGCACCGAACGGCGTCGGGAGATCACACCCGTGTTTCAATGCGTTGCAAGCGAGCTCTGCGGCCGCAGCGAAGCTGGTTTCGCCCGTTGCGACCTCCGATGTCAGCCCGGATAGCCGAGGGGTGAGCCGCTCACCAGCATCGCGCCACGCGGCGTGAAGTGCCGGGATGGTCTCCGCCCACGCTTCAAAGATCGGTCGGGTGTGGAGTCCGAGGTACGCCGCGTACAGGGCAGTCGCCAGCTGATACGTGTCGGCCGGTGAGAGCGGCGTTACGGTGTCTAACGTGGAATACTCCGAGCGGAAAAACCCGGTGAACTGCTCGGGAACGCCGAGCCCGGCCTGCACCAACGCCTCCGCGATGAGAAAGTCCACGAACGAATCTGGTGATCCCTCCATCCGGTTTTTGACGAACACCGTGGGCGGCGTCGTCTGTGTGGTCCACGTCACGCCGCCGTCGCCGGGGAGACCGATCGTGAAGTCAGGGCCAACGTACGCGCGGAGCTGCTCGGGACAGTCCGAAGGCAACCAGTCGTCGGGATGAGCGACCGGGTCGAGCGCGTCGACGAGAAGGCCGAGTTCCTCGGCTTGCGTGGAGGGCAGCGTCTGAAAGTCGGTCGTGTCGACGACGAGCGCCTCTGGCGCATGCTCGTCTCGGACGGTCGTGAGCGGTTCGGAGAGATCACGAGCGGTGAACATCCCACTCACACGGCAACGACCGCGATGATTGCGAGCGCGGCCAATGCGGAGCCACCGACGGTACCAATGACGATCTCTGTTGCAGTGCTCATACGTGTATACGGGTATCTCACCGACGAACGTTTAACCTTGTTGTGTTACCCCACGAATGCGTTACCGCTACTCGTGAGGGAGATACGAATAAAAAAGTAAGAACCGCGCGGCCTTAGTCAGTTATACCCGAAGGGGATGTTTCCGTCATTATCCTTCAAGTATCCAACCGCTCGTTCGACGCTCACGAGGCGGATGTTATTGCGTCCGCCCCCGCCGTAGCCTTCGATCGGGGAGGACGCGTTTTTGAGCATCTCGTTGATGAGGGTCTTGCCCCGTCCTGCTCGTGTGAGGGCAGGTATTTGTCGACAGCGCTGTCGATGGTAGTCTTGTTGCTACCGATGATGAGGCCGTCCAAGAGCGTTTTTTCCACGATTCGGTTCCGTATCGTTTGGTCGTGCATGTCTGGGCATCTCACCCAAGTCAGCCAACTATCGAAAGGATGGCTCACAGAGCGTTCGTCTCAGCTTATGAATCCGTTCGAGTGACCGCCGAACGCGAGCGCAACGGCGACATACCACTCTAAACCGACCGTCAGCGTCGCTCCGATCCATCATAACGATGCAAATATGTAGTTGGGATTGCATCACCCGTTCGTCGACACCTACACGTCTACCGCTACGTCCAGCGATTCGAGCAGTTCCTCGGCTTCCTCGCGTTTCTCTTGGTGGTCTTCGAGGAACGCTTTCATCAGCTGTGCGGCTTGTTCCTTACAATCACCACAGAGGCGCTCGCCGTTGACACACTCATCATACACCGTTTTGGCTAGATCGTCGTCGTCACCAGCGAGCAGGTAGGCGTACAGCTCGTATACGGGACACTCATCGGCCTCGCCGCCGAGTTTCCGGTGGAGTTCGGCGGTTTCTCGTCCTGCTGTGGTTGCGGCGTTGACTTTATCGTACCCGTCTTCGGGATCGTCGAGCAGGCTGATGTGGCTCGCAGGAACCGAGGATGACATCTTGCCGCCGGTCAAACCGGTCATAAACCGGTGGTAGATCGAGGAGGGCGGATAGAAGCCGTAGCCGTCGTGTTCGATCTCGATCTCGCGGGCCAGCTCGGTAGCCGCCTCGCGGGAGTACTCGAACGCGTCGATGTGACCCTCATACACACGCTTTTCGCCGTCAATCGCGTTGATGAGCGCCGTGAACGCATCGTCGCTGGCGTTCCGATCGAGAAACCGAACGCGGGGTCGAATCGGTTCTTTGCCTGCCGCCCGGAGGCTTTCTTCGAGATCGGGTGCGTCGCGGTGGTCGGCGATCCAGTCGGCGGCCTCCACACACCGGATCGGCTCCTTCGTATCCCCACCACCGAGCGCCTCGTAGGCCGCCTCGATGAGTTCACGCTCCTCGGAATCGGCCTCGAAGCTCGCGTACGCCTTGGTAACCTTGAACGACCGCATCCGAGCCGCGAGATCGCGCGCGAGCCGAACGTGTGGATCCTGATCGGGACCCACGGGGATCACCGTCGGTTTCGGCTCCTCGAGTTGGGGATAGAGGATGTCCGCCATCTGGGTGACGACGCTCTGCATGTGAGAGACGTCGGTCTCTCCATCGAAGCCATAAATCGCCTGTAGCTCCGAGGCGTTCGTTTCGATCCCCAATTCGAAGGCGAGATCCTGTACGGCACGGTTCTCCGATTGGCGGTACAGCGTCCCCTCCTCGGGATCGAATCCGAGCGCGAGCAGTGAAAGCAAGTAATCACGGGCGTGCTGATCGATCTCGTCCCAGTCGAGTCCCCGAGCGGAATGAGCTTCGAGATCCGCGATCAATCCGTAGGCGTCGGCCCCCTGCCGTTGGTGCCAGATGATCTCATCGAAGACGAGCTTGTGACCGATGTGTGGCTCACCGGTCGGCATGAATCCCGACAGGACGGCCGCCTCCCCCGTCGCTAACCCGTCGAGCACCCGATCGTACTCCCGGTGGCCGAAGATGACGCCCCGTCGCATCAGATAATGAGGGCTGGAAACGTCGGGCAGCACCGACTCGAACGATTCGATACCGAACTCCGAAAAGAGTTGCTGGTAGTCTTCAACGGTTGCCGATCCCCACGGGTCAAGCGTGAGATCGTCTGCTTCAGCCGTTCCGGAGTCCATCTCGGTCGTTCGTTCGTCGGTGTCCCGTTCGGAGTCGTGATCGTGCTCGCTCATGGTGTGAGTCGACGGATCGACCGCCAGTCTATTGCGCCTGTCGCGTCGGTCAGCGCAAAAACCATTCGTTTGCGGACGCCGTGAGCCAACCGGCCGTCGAGCGCGAGGTCACGCGGTGAGAAGGCGTGATTCCGAGAGACCACCCTGATGAGCTGTTCGGAGTGATCGAGTTCGTCGATGTGTTCAATGCTCGCGTACGTTCGGAAGTCGGCACCGAACTTGTATCCGGTTTTGGGAACCACGCCCTGCTCCCGAAGCGTACTGTAGACGGCCCAGCGGCGATCGAACCGGTCACCCTCGACGACTCGCCCACGATCGACGATGCCATCTAATCCCGCATCGATCCGAACGATACCGCGATCGGCGAGATGGGCCGCCTCAACGAGCGAACACTGGATCGACATCGACGGCTCTGAATCGGACGACATGTCGCGTGCATCCAGTGGTTGGCCGTAGAACGCGCGTTCGTAGAGCACCGTGGGGGCGTCCCACAGCACGACGCGATCAGCGAGCAACATCCCGGGAACGTCCTCGGGAAGGTCGTGGTCGGTCGAACCGGTCACGTCGGGGGTGTCGACCGAGAAGTAGGTGATTTCGCTCTCTTCGTCAACGACTGCAAGCGTCTCCGTGAGTGATGACGCCGGTACCGACTCGCGCTCACCGACCACCCGGACGCGGTACTCCGTGACACCATCCCACGGACCGTTTCCCCGCGGATAAACCACGAAATCGACGTCGTCAGTCGCATCCGATCCGACCCATCCATCACGCGCCGGCGACAGATAGAACCCCCGCTCTCTGAGATCCTTGTACACCAGAAACCGAACGAGTGTGTCCGTCGTAGCGAGGAAGGACCGAAATCCCATCCCGTCAACCGCTTCGAGATCACCGCGAAAGAGGAGATGAGCCGCCTCGACGGGCGAGAGTGCGAGGGCGTCGCCGCGCGGATGGCCGTACCCCCGACTGTCGTAAAACTTCTCGCGGGCGGGGGACGGAACGTGTACCGTATCGCCCTCCATCGAACCGTGCATACATCTATTCACGGAGCGACGGACAAAGCGGCTGTGGTTGGTCATCGAGCGTGTGGCTCATCCCGACCGCCCACACCGAGGATCGAGGCAGCGAACACCCGTGGAGTCGATGCGGATCAACGGCAACCCACACGTACACGACCGATCGAGTACGGTGGCCACTCGATCGATCGCGTATCGATCACCGGTCGTTACGTCCACGACCGAGTCACGACGCCGAACGTATCGACCCATCCTGTCCGCCGTATCCGACGGCCCGACAGGGATACCGGCGATGCCGACGGAATACGCGCCCCTTTCATCGAGATGGTGGAACCGAACGGTGAGACGTTGGTCGCCGTCGACAGCGGTAATCCGTGGTTGCCCGTCGTGGTCGATGTCGACCGACGTGGCGCGGGTCAGCCACACGGCCGGAGAGTAACCACCGCGATCGTGGACGAGCACCGTATCGTCGGGTTTCACCAGCGCTACGACGTGCCCACAAGCCGTCCGGTCCACCGGCCCATCGTACTCTGCCGTACATTCGCCAGCGTACACACGAATCTGATCGGTCATTAGCGGCGTTGGATCCGGCTTCGCGTATAAACCTTCAGAGTATCCACGGAAGGAGTGCCCGAGACGCCGGGCCACAAAACCCTTGTCCCCAACAACGAGTGTTCTGTCATGACAAAAGGACAAGGATACGGTAGGCGAACGGTGTTACGTGGAACGGCGGTCCTCGGTGCGGGATCGCTCGCTGGCTGTTCGATGTTTTCGGAGGAGACGCAGTCCACCCGATCAGCAGAGCCACTGCGGGACGCCCCTCGATGGATCGGACCGCTGGAGGCACGTCCAGAGAGCGGCGATCGGGCTGGTCACGAGTATCTCGTCGACCGGGGGCCACAGCAGGGGACGCTGTACATCTGGCGAGACGATAAGTGGCGCCGGATAGACGAACACGCCGAGAGCAGGGATCGATTCGCCGCCCAGTCCGCAACCGACGGGAGTGGAACACCAGACGATCCGTGGACGCTCGAAAACGACGTGGTACCGGAAGGAGGCGTGGTGTATTTCCAGCCGGGAAACTACACCGCTTCGGCGTTGGCAACGCCTCCCGCTACTGATTATGAACAGACGGCGGTGTATCTCAGGGGCGCCGGCGTTCGGACCACCACACTGACTGACGACGCCACCGACGGATCGCTCATCACGTTTCAGAGCGATTCGTCGGGCAACTTCGGTGGCGTCAGCGACATGAGTGTGCTAGGTCACTTTCCCGATAAAAACAAACGTTCGAAGGGGCATCTCATCCACGGAACGGGGAAAGTCATCGATACGCTGTATGAGAACCTCATCGTCCGGTATTCTTGGGGCGATGGACTCCATCTCGAAGCCTCTACTTCGGGAACGCGGCTCCGCAATAGTTGGATCGAGAACAACTTCGGGTGGAACGTGTATCTCGGCGGCGGAACGCGGCTGAAACTCTCGAATTTGCACATCGTTTCCGGAAAGAACGGTGGGATCTATCTCAGACCGAGCTACAGTCAAGTGTCGGACGTCTCGATCGTCAACTGCTCGCCCGGTCTGGAACTCGCCGGAGCCAACAACACCGTCTCGAACGTGTACGTCACGGACGCAGAGGAGGGACCCGCGATCCGGGAGGGCGACGTGACCGGGAACGTGGTCGGCAACACGACGATCAAAAAGTCCGCAGTGGGCATCGCTACCGACGGAACCCGATCGCAGTACACGAACGTCGGCGTTTTCGACGCGAAACGGGAGGCTATTCGGCTGAACGGCACAGGCGTGTCAGTGACCGGTCTGACCGTCTCGGGATTCGGGAGCGCATCGAAAACGCCGGCGATCGACTGTTCTGGCAGCAATTGTCGTCTCACGGGCGTCTCGCTCGCCCAGTCGGACGGAAAGACTGTGGCGGCTCGGATCTCGGGGTCGCACACCACGCTGTCGAACGTCGTTTGTCACGGCTCGAAACCGTGGCAACTGATCGTGGACAACGCGGTCGAAACGGTGCTCGATTCCGTTCAGGGCGTCACGTTCGGGACCCTACAAGACGGGGGAACGCGAACGCTGCTCAACCGACAAGGGACGAACGCGGGTGATCCTCGGTCGACGGGCGAATGGAACGGACACGGCGGCTACGCCAGCGCGATGGGTGCCACAGTGTGGAACACGAATACGATGCCGTGGACCGCGTTTCGGGCCGACGGTGCAGGAAACTGGATCCGGACGGGGTAGTCACATCCGGAGTGCTCACACGACACGCACCGTTTTCGATTCCGTGATCGGAACGAGGGGCAACTCGGGAAACGCCACGGTGATAGTGTACTCCAGTTCGTCCGCGTCGCCGCCGAACACCCCGACAGGAACGGAGGTTTCCCCGAGATACGTGTTCGTATCCATCATCGACACGCCGTTGACGGTGACCGCGACGGTCGCCCGGGCGGTTCCGGCGGTCGTCTTGACGGTGACCTCACGAACGTCGTTCTCACCGGCCGGGATGGCGTCAGGAAACGCACCCCACTCGATGACGACAGCAGGAAGCTCGCGGGCGCTGTCGAGGACTCGTTTCGCAACCCCCTCCGAGAGTCCGGCGTCGACGAGTCCATCGACACCCATCTCGACGACATCCGCTGGTGTCGACAGCCCTGCCCGCGCGAGGGTCTTGGCCCGTCCGGACCCGACGCCGTCGATCGCGGTCAACCCGACGGCCTCGGTGCTGATCGCGTTCTCGACGCGTGCCTCAACACGACGCGCCACGTTCGCCGCAGGCGGATCGGCGAACCGATCGAGAAACGTCCGAAGCGCCCCCAACAGCCGGAGCGCATTGTGGCGGATCACCCACGCGTCGCTCTGTAGTTCCGATGGCGTCGAGCCGGTCGTGCTCGATTTGAGGATTGCCAACACCTTCCGATGGCTGGGTTCCGAAAGCGACGTGCGTCCCGACACAACAGCAGAGATTGCCTCTCGCTCGCTCTGTCGGGCACTGACGCTGTCGAACTCCGTTGCGCCAGCGACCGTCTCTAGCACGTCGGCTTCGGTCACCGTGTCGCGCTCACAGAGCGCGTCAAACCGGGCTGCGGTGTCGAGCCGGAGGTAGTAGCGGGAAGTGAGCTGCCCCAGCGGCGTGGGTTCGACGTGACGCTCGTCGGTCTCCACGAACCCATCAGCGACGAGTACAGACAGCGTCTCGCGTGCGGTGTCCCGCAGTTGCTCTCCCGAATCATACGCCGATGCGCGCTCGGCGCGCACGAAGTAAAACGTGGTTTCGAGCCACTCCATCACGTCGTCGAGATCGCCGATCGTGCCCAGCGCGATTTCAGCGTTGAGATGAGATGCGAGATCGTCCGCCAGTCGGGATTCGATCGGCGTTCCGTCCTGCAGCAGCGTACGATAGCTCTCGGCGTCCGCTCGGTCACAGACCACGTAGGCGTAGCCGGCGTCGTCGTAACCCGGCCTGCCCGCACGCCCAAGCATCTGGAGCACGTCGAGCGGACTCATGTCGACCTCGCCTTCGAGGGGATCGTGGAGCTTCGTGTCCCGAATGACGACACAGCGAGCCGGGAGATTTACGCCCCATGCGAGTGTCGAGGTCGAGAACAACAGCTGTATATCGCCCCGCCGAAACCACTTCTCGACGTGGGTTTTGTCCTCGCGGGACAGCCCGGCGTGGTGAAACGCGACGCCGTCGAGTACGGACTTTCGAAGGGTCTCATTCGAGAGGGTTTTGGTTTCGGTGTGAAAGTCGTACTCGCCGCGTGCGCCGATCGGAACGTCCCGAGACGCCAGTTCGTCTCGGGCTTTCTCCGCGGCTTGACGCGTGTCTTGCCGAGAAGCGACGAACACGAGCGCTTGTCCGCCGTCGCGGATGTGTGGCTCGGCCAGATCGAGCGCGCGGTACAGTCGACGATACTTGTCGGCGAACGGATTGTCACCGTGTGTGTACGTTCGAACCTCCGCAGAGAGGGGGATCGGCCGGTAGTCCTGACCGAACTGGAGCGTCGTTTCCGGGACGGCGTCGAGCCAGCCAGCCACGTCGTCGATGTTCGGCATCGTGGCCGAGAGGGCGACGATGCGCGGCTCACAGAGCCGGCGAAGGCGTGCCACCGTCACTTCGAGGACGCTGCCCCGCCGGTCCGAATCGAGCAGATGCACCTCGTCGATGACACAACAGTCGACGTTCCGGACGAACTGGTATCTGGATGAATCGTGTTTCCGGGTGGCAGAATCGGCCTTTTCCGGCGTCATCACGAGGATATCAGCGCGCTCGGCTTTCCGAGAATTGAAATCACGCTCGCCCGTGACGACGTACACCGAATAGCCGAGATCTTCGAACCGTTCCCATTCGCGTTCTTTCTCGTTGGTGAGCGCACGAAGCGGAGCAAGAAACAACGCCGTACCCCCCGTTTTGAGCGTCTTGCAGATGGCGAGCTCAGCCAACGCGGTCTTTCCCGACGCCGTCGGGGCACTGACGACGACGTTCTCCTCGCGTTCTAAAATCGCCGGCAGCGCCTCCGTCTGCATCCGATTGAACGAATCGAAGGGGAAGGCGTCGGCGAACTCCGGGATCCGCTCTGCGACGTTCACAGCGAAGGACGGATCCGACGGACCAAATGGATTTCTTTCTCTGTCTGGCGGACGGAACCCCGTCGTTCCACTGCTATGGGGTGTAGCTGACCGATGCAACGCCGTACTCCGCGTCGGTCGAGACATCCTTGCGGACCTCGCCGTCCTCTAGAATCTGAACCGTGAGCGTCTCAGAGCTGTCGTCAAGTTTCTGTGCGTTCGCGGAGATCACGACCGGGTGATCGTCCTCGATAGCGATCGTCTCCATCCCAGTCCCGTCTACAGACTTGGTTTGCTCGTCACCACCAACGACACCGCTCCATTCCCGTTCGTATCGAATCCGAACCGCAAAGCCGGACGCTACTGAGCCTGAGTCGGAATCACCGTTCCCCTCACCCTCTCCGTCGCTTCCCTCATCCATCCCGTCGTCTCGATCAGCTCCGTCCTCGCTCTCATCTGTATCTGCATTCGACCCTCTAGTCCCCGGTTCCGTTTCGGATTGGGGTCTTCCCGTCGTTTCGTCCGGTTTGTCGATCGTTTCGAGTAACGCCTCGTGTGAGAGCTGTCCATGGAGATACTCGCGGGCGATGTCGTCAGTGAGTTCCCATTTGTACCAGACGTTTCCGGACGTTCCAACGACAAAACGCATATCCCAGCCGGACCCACCCGTCCGGCGGGTCAACTCGATGAACGCATCGGCAAATACGTTCATCAGCTGTTCGTGATTGGAGTCATCCGCCGGATACAACACCTCGATCGTTTCTTCGCGAACGTTGGACGCCCACTCTACCTGAAGATCCTTTGACCGCAAAATCTCCTCGTACATACTGATGAACGCGTTTGCTTCGAGCGGTGTCGAGCGCTCGGTTTCGGTGAACGAACCGTCTGAAACAGGGGTGCGTTGTTCGACACGCAAGACGTTCAGCTGTGTCGACTTTGAACCGTTCGGCGTCCGCGTGGTCGATGAATCATCAGACACCTCAGAGCTATCGAGCCAGAGGCAACCGGATGAAACCGTCGAGAGTGAAATCATTCCAACAATGAACCGCCTTCTCCTCATTATCTGAAAGGAATGTCTGTAAATGATAAGCTTTGTGTCGTTACTACAGTGAGAGATGACTGAGAACACACAAGAGAGAGAGACCGTACAGTCAGTCCGCGGCTGCGGCGTGGGCCGCTCGATCGAGCATTCCATCCGTGATCGAATACCGGTAGTAGCCAGCCAATCCGACGGCGGCGACGACGTTCGAGATCGTAACAGCCCAGAAAACCCCCGAAGCCTGCAACGAGAGGACGATCCCACCGACGACGGCGATCGGAAGTCGCACACACCAATACTGGAAGAAGCTTGCCGCGAAGCTCGTTTGAGTACGTCGCGCTCCGTTGAACCCGGCTTGAAAGAGATACATAGCACCAATCGCTGGATAGCCGTACGCGAGTATAGCGAGATACTCGACGGCGAGGTGCGTTGCCGTCGACGACAGTGAGGGAACGAACAGGGTGGCGATCGTTTCGGGAACCATCAGTTGAGCGAGGCCGATGAGGGTGAGCGTGCCGCCAGCGATTCCGACGCCGATCCACGTCGTTCGACGCGCGCGATCAGTCGATCCCGCACCGAGATTCTGCCCGATGATGCTCTGGGCGGCCTGTTGGAGGCTTCTCGAGGGGATGACGGCGATGCTTGCAACCCGGTAGCCGACGATGTAGGCCGCAAGCCCGGCGCTTCCAGCCGCACGGAAGACGACCAGAATTAATGCCAACTCTACGCCCTGCTTCAAGATGGACTGACCACCAGCCGGGATACCGATGTCTATGAGTTCTCGAATCGTGTTCGTATCGATACCGACAGCAGCCCACGAAAGCATCCCGTCGTTGCGACCGCGCGCGATCAACGTCAATCCAACCACCCCACCGACCCCGTATCCGATGAGCGTCGACAGCGCAGCGCCCGCGATGCCGACGCCACTGAACTGCGTCATCGACGACAACACGGACTGGAGACCACCCAACCCGAGTCCCACGAACAGCGGATTGTCGTGAAATCCGAATATCATGATCGGATCGAGAACGATGTTCACCGAGAGGGCAATGACGTTCATGTACAGCGCCGCCCGAGAATCACCCCACCCGATGAACGCGGCTTCTGTCGTATCAGAGATGCCAGCGATCCACACACCGATGGCGAAGACACCGAAATACGTCACCGCGAGATCGACGACCTGAGACGAAACGGAACTGGGACGAACACTCATGAGCAGTTCGAAGAACGGACGCGCTCCGGCGAACGCGATCACGCCGAGTACGAGTCCGGTAACGACCGAAACGACCATTCCCGTGAACAGTCCCCGACGAGCACCGGACAAGCGCTCGCTGCCGACGCGTTGTGAAACCAGCACCTGCGTTCCGACGAACGGCATGACCAACACCACAGAGGAAACGATCGAGATGAGCGGCATCGTAAAGCCGATCGCCGCCACCGCATCGCTGCTCAACCGTCCGACCCAAAACAGATCGACCACCTGCTGGATCACTTGCACTACGTTCTGGACCAACAACGGGGCTGACAACACCAACAACCCCCGTACCAACGATCCTTGCGTTATATCTTCAGTGTTGATATTGAACATTAAAATAGTGTTCATCTAATACATTGATAATATTTATGTAATTTAATTGTTATGAAAGATATGAACCACAGGTTTTAATCGTGGAAGGTCGTGCTTTCGGGTATGAGCCGCGCGCGCAAGCCCGATTGGTTGAAGATGCATCCACCGTCGGGTCGGCGCTTCACCGAGATCAAGGAGGTGCTCCGGGATCACGATCTCCACACGGTGTGTGAGGAGGCAAACTGCCCGAATCTGGGTGAGTGTTGGAGCGGTCGTGAGGGACCAGGGACCGCGACGATCATGCTCATGGGCGATCGGTGCTCACGCGGATGTAACTTTTGTGACGTGAAGACCGGTGGGATGGAGCCGCTCGATCCAGAGGAGCCGGTGAACGTCGCCAGCGCGATCGCGGAGATCGGATTGGAGTACGTCGTACTCACCTCCGTCGACCGGGACGATCTTCCCGATCAAGGAGCTGGACATTTCGCTCGGACGATCGAGGAGATCAAAACCCGACACCCCGAGACGTTGGTCGAAGTGCTCGTTCCCGATTTCCGGGGAGAATCCGACTGCATCGAGAAGATCATCGATGCCGAGCCGGACGTGATCGCCCACAACGTCGAGACGGTCGAACGACTTCAGTGGCCGGTTCGGGATCGGCGGGCGGGCTACGAGCAGTCGTTGTCCGTGCTCGAACAGGTGAGCGAAACGTCCGAGATCCACACCAAGACGTCACTGATGCTCGGTATCGGGGAGTACGACCACGAGATATACCAGACGATGAGCGATCTCTCGGAGATCGATGTCGACATCGTGACGTTCGGTCAGTATCTCCAACCGTCTCGGAGCCACCTCGAAGTGAGCAACCACGTCCATCCGGCCAAATTCTCCACGTGGCGACAGGTTGCTCACGAGGAGTTCGGCTTTCTCTACTGTGCAAGCGGTCCGCTCGTGCGTTCTTCCTATCGCGCTGGAGAGCTGTTCGTCGAAGCCGTTCTCCGCGAGGGGGAGTCTGTCGAAGCGGCCAGACAGGCCGCTGATGTCGACGCCCGATAACGCTCAGGACAGCACGGATTCGAGCGCAGGGACCGACTCGACGAAAAACTCCTTGTCCTCCTGTTCGATTCCGAGAGCGAACAGCCCGAGCGCAAAGACGAGTGCACCGACGGCTCCACCGATGACGAGCAAGAGATACCCCGAGAGGAACGTTTTCAGGCCGAACATCACAGCACCAGCCCCGACGCCAGCAAAGATCGGTTTGAAGAATTTCAGCGAGTACGGCACCAATCCTTCGAGATACCACACCTCGACCACCCGAACGAAATTGATCACCGATAGGACGCTCACTGTCGCAAGCGCAGCACCGACGAGACCGAACCAGCTGATGAACAGGTAGTTGAGAACGACGTTGAGCACCCCGAGCACCCACTCGTTGACCATCGATACGTACTGGTGGTCGGTCATGATCAGCATGTAATTACTCGGACCGGCGAGGGCGTTCATCAGCTCTCCGAGGACGAACAGCAAGAGCACGGTAACACCGGTCGTGAACGCGGTCCCGAATATCCCGAGCAGTTCCTCCGCGTAGACGAGCGTGGCAGCCGCGGGAAGCAACGAAATCGTGAACGTCCACCGAGTTACCATCGTGTACATCGATTGGAGTTCCTCGATCTCTCCGTTCGAATACAGGCGAGAGGCGATCGGCGGAAACAGCTGGTTGAAGCCGGTGAGTGGTAGTCGAAGCAAGCTTGCGAGCACGGTTGCGATGTTGTAGACGCCGACGCCACTGCTCGCAGAGAGCAAAAACCCGACCATCAACACGTCGATCCGCCGGTACAACAGCCGTCCTGCGTCCAAAAACGTCAGTGGGAGTGAGACGTCGTAAAACTCCCGAACGTCTCCGCGCGACCCTCCAAGCGTCGGGCGAAACGAGGTACGGGAGAGAAACACCGCGGCCGCGATCCCGAACGTCAGGACGGTACCGACGATGATGGCAGCCGTAACGCCGACGACGGACGCCCCGACGACGAGCGCGGTTCCGGCGGAGAGAATCCGGAGCGTCTGTGTGGTTACGTTCTCCAAGAGCATCTTGTACGCCTGTCGCTCGACGCTCTGAAACACGCTGCTGACGGTTCTCGTGAGTGTGTAGAAGACGATGAAGACGGCAAAGATGCGCAAAACGTCGGCGAGCAGCGGATCGTTCAGCGTCAACTCGGTTATCGTGGGAGCAAAGACATACAGGCTGCCGCCCAACAGGAGACTCCCACCGAACGACGTTAGATACGCGAGCCCGAGCAGTCGATTCTGCTGGAGAAGATCGTCCTCGTATTGGGGGATGAACTTCAGAATCGCCTTGCTCGTCCCGAGATCGGCGAAGTTGACGACGAACATGGCGAGCGTAAACCCGTATGTGTAGATACCGTACAGTTCGGCTCCCAATCCACGGGTTAGCAACACCTGAAACACGAACCCCAGCGCCTTGCTGAGACCAGTCCCGATAGCGAACACCGACGCACCACGCGTAACGGATCGAAGTGAGGAATAGAGACCCGAATCAGATCGAGACGGCATCTGTACATGGACGTGGGCGAGATCTGTTGATTATCCTTTTCGTTTCGATCTCGACGGCGCAACCACCGGAGTGCCATCGTGTGCGACTCACACGTATCCGAGATCCCGCAGTCGATCGGTTACCGTGTCGTCGTCATCGATCCCTTCGCTGCGGTCGAGCGTTGGCTCGTACTCGCCATCGTCCACACCGGTCGTTACGCTCCATGGAACACGTCTGATAGAGGGAAGCAGCATGTGAGAGGGATGGCCCCAAAATCCGAACTCCCCGAAAGCGTTGGCGTGATCGGCAGAGATCACGACTCGATTCGCATCGAGGTTTTCCAAGAGCAACTCGACGTCATCAAGCGCGTATCGGAGGTTGTCCCGGTAAGCGTCCCACACACGATCCGCGGAGAGCGTGTATCCGGCCTGATCCCAGAGGTCGTTGAACCCATCGCCGAAATCCTCCGGGCCCTTGTACGAACCCAGATCCGGTTCGGTCACGAACGGCACGTGGGGTTGCATGTAGTGGACGATCATTCGATCCACGGATTCGTTGCGCCAGACGTCGATCGCCGAATCGGTCAGCGGCCGTGCTGGGATCGTATGGAGGTCGTCGTCCCACGCATACCGCCAGACCTCATCGAAATACGCGAACTCCGATCCCGAGAACATTCTCGAAAACGGATTGCCAGTCACGTAGGCGGTACTGGCCGTCTCGTCCGCGTATTCGCCGTCGAAATTGCGCTCCATCCACGTCGATGATTTACTTGCGATCGAATAGAACGTCTCTATCTCCCCGAGAAATTCGTATTCGTCGGCGACCTCCCGAAGGAGATCGACCCGGCACGCATCCAAGACGACGAGGACGTCCCACTCGCGTTCGTAAATCGAATGGCCGGGATTGCCGATCCGACGAATGTACTGTTCGTTTAGTTCGTGGAACACCGCCCTCCACGTGGTCACTGCTCCCTCTCGAGCCCCCGCAAGTCCGTTCTTCTGCCACTCTTCGTAGCCGTATCGGATCCGTCTTCGGAGCCAATTCGTCAGTGAGGGAGACACGTGGTAATGCTGATGACTGAAGTACAATACCGTTTCGTTATTCCACTGTCAGTGGATACTGAGCCACCGATACACGTCTTGGTCGCGACAATGAGGAAAAACGATAGTGACGAGACTTTCCACCTATTATCAAACCCTCTCAAGATGGTTTTAAGCGCTAAACATCTAGAATTTCCCTGTAATAGAATCCAAGCGTTAATATGTACCGTTGATACAAATCCATCCATGAATAGCCATCGTGCAGATGGTCTCGGTGGGGATCCGAGTACGCAAGCGATCATTCTCGCCGCCGGTCAAGGACGGCGACTCCAACCGTTAACCGACGACACACCCAAGACGCTACTGGACGTCGGTGAGCAGGCTATCCTCGAACATATCCTCCAAGCACTCGAAACGAACGGATATGAGCGAGTCGTCATCGTGACGGGGTTCGAAAGCGAGCAGATCAGAGACCACTGTCGCTCCCGAGAATCGCTGGAGATCGAGTTCGTTCACAGCGAGCGGTTCGACTCGACCAACAACATCTATTCGTTGTGGCTGGCACGGGACTACGCCCTAGATGGATTCACGCTAATAAACTCTGACACTTTGTTTCCAGCATCGAGCCTCTCGAAGCTACAGCAAAACGATGGGAGCGCCCTCCTTGTCGACCCAGAAACCGAACAAACGGGCGAGGAGATGGTGGTGGCGTTCGACGGTGACGACATCGAAGCTATCGGAAAGGATCTCAGTGGTGGGGCCGCCGAGTACATTGGTCTCTCGAAGTTCACCGCCGAAGACGCGAGCGTGCTGTTCGAGCACATCGGGGATTTCATCGAACAGGAGGAGGTCAACGGATGGTACGAAGGAGCGTTCGATCGCCTGTTCGACGACGTGAGCGTCGGGTTCGTGGAAACTGACGGTCCGTGGATCGAGATCGACACCGAAGAAGACCTATCAGAAGCAAGAGGGATCTACGGACGGATCACAGTCGAGTGACGGAGAAACGATATGGATTTTAACGGAGTTGTTTCTCGTGTGAGTGCTGGTCTATCGTACCTCTGGCTCGGGTTGCTGTACGTTCTTTCGTTCGTCTGGCCGAAAGACGAAACGCTGTGGGTGTTCGGTGCCAAGGAAGGTTCAGCGTTCGTCGACAATTCGAAGTATCTGTATCTTCACACGGCCGAAGAGCGTCCGAATGTACGGGCGGTGTGGCTGTCAAGAAACGAGACCGTGGTCGAGACGCTGCAATCACGAGGGTACGAAGCGTACCATGCTGACTCGTTCCGTGGGACGTACGCGAGCCTCCGGGCGAGTGTCGCGTTCGTGAGCCACGGTACACAGGACGTGAACGTATGGTGTGCCGGTGGCACGACGATCGTCGGGCTGTGGCACGGCATCATGCTGAAGCAGGTCGAATGGGATGCTCATCGACAGATCGATCACCCCATCGTTGGACCGATCGAGCGGGGCAAATACGCCCTCTTCAAACAGTTCGACTGGCTGACCGTGACGAGCGAGGCGATGGTCGAACCGTTCGCGTCCGGCCGGAATATGGATCCATCACAGGTCGTCGTCACGGGGTATCCGAGAAACGACCTTCTCGATGGAACGTTTCCGGACGGACGAACCGAAACCGAGGCGGACATCTACGAGACGGCGGCCAAACGCCACGAGGAAAGCGACGTGTTCCTGTATGCGCCCACCTTTCATGAGGAAACGGGCCAGCACGTCGGGGAACATCTCGATCTGTCGAAGCTTGACGCAAAGCTCACCGAGATTGATGCGTACCTCATCGTCAAACCCCACCCGCGAGACCGGATAGACGTCGATCGAGCTGAATGTTCGCGGATCATCTCGATGCCGTCCGCGCTGGACGTGTACCCGCTGTTGCCGTCAATCGACGCCCTGATCACGGATTACTCCTCGTTGTATTTCGATTACCTGTTGCTCGATAGACCTGTCGTCTTTTATCCGTTCGATCGAGAGCGGTACCGCGAGACACGAGGGTTCAATCTGGACTACGACGAGGCGACGCCCGGTCCGGTTGCGACGGAATTCGACGAGCTACTGGTCAGCATCGAGTCGGTACTCGAAACCGACGAGTTCGCGGCCGAACGAGACGCGGTCCGAGAGGAGTTCCTCCAACCACCAGGGACGAATCGGTGTGAGGCCGTTTGTGATCGGTTCGATCCCGCCCGGGAGTGAACGATCGATCAGTGGGGGCGTGATCGCTGTCAACTCCAGTCCTCAAGGACGTTCTCCCAGAATGCGATGTGTCGGTGTGCCTGCCGCCGGTTGTGTGTGGTCATCCGTTCACGACCAGCCGTTGCGAACGATGCACGTAGGTCGTCGTTTCGAACGAGCGTCCGAACGGCGTTCGAAACGCCCTCCGCAGTGGACGGACAGACGATTCCCGCATCACCCACCGCTTCGGGAACACCACCACAGTCACCGGCAACGACCGGCAGGCCAGCAGCCTCCGCTTCGAGAACCGTCATGGCGAGCGAATCGAGGTAACTGACGTACACGAACAGATCCGCCGATGCGAGTAGGTCGGGAACGTCATCGCGGAAGCCGAGCACGCTAACGCGGTCAGCGTAGGGGTAGTCCGAAACGATCTCTCGAAGCTCATCGAGTTGCTTGCCCCCTCCTGCGATCCGATATCGGAGATCGTCGTGGGTCGCAAACAACGGTTGTAATCCGTCGAGAACGGTTTGAACGCCCCGCAGCTTCTCCTGATACCGAAGGTTCGTCACCGTCAGTAGCTCACGGGCGTCAGTAGTCGAAACATCGGTATCCTGTATATCGGATTTGTAGCTGTCGACGTCGAACACCGGCATCGAATACCCATACCGGTCGAACGAGAGCGGAAACCGATCTTTTGTTATCTGTGTGACGTACAGAACGCCCGCGATATTCTGGCGTGAGATGATACTGAGAGTCCGGATCAGCGCGTGCATACGCCGGGTGTACTGACCGTGAGTGTTCGCATAATCGTCCCATCCCTGTAGATGCGTCGTGACCGGAACGTCTGCGAGGGTGCCAGCGCCAACGGCACTCACCCCGTACCGAAGCAGTTCGTCGGTTTGGAGCAAATCGTACCGTTTCGCGTATGCGAGATCGGACAGGGTTAGAACGTCAGCCGTGTAGTCGACCGGAAGCTGGTCGAGTGTCTGCGCGAGTGCATGAGCGTACTGCTCTTTTTGATACAATAGCCCAACGCGTGTCATTTACTGATAACCGACGTCATCGTTTTATCGATCGTTTCGAGGGCAAGGCGGATCGCATCGGTGGCGTGAAAGAGCCGATAAGAGGTTCGCATACTACAACACAGTTCAGGAGTCGGGTATAATTCTGTTGTTGTGTATTAGTTATTTCGTGGACCCGACGACCGCGCCGGCGAGCATCCAGAACGTCATGTACGCGACCTTCCCGATTTCGCCCGCGGCGATCCAGAAGTTGATGGCGTGGAAACCGAGCATGCCACAGGCGATCATCGCCCAGAGCAGCCGGTCCTCGTCGATCGCCGTCACAGCGTTTTTGACCGCTACGACGAGAACTGCGAGAAGGCTGGTGACGAACAGGAGTATGCCCGGTATCCCGGTTCCAACCAGAAAGGACAGGTACACGTTGTGCATCGAGATCGCACGCGAGACGCCGTAGCTCTGTGCGACGAGCGAAAAGTTCATCCCACCGATCCCGAACAGGGGATTGGTGATGCCGATTTCCAGCGCCGCGACGTACTGCTGGACTCGTATCGAGAGGTTCCCCGTGTTTATCAACGGAACGGCGTCCAACATCGATATGATTATCTCGGAATCGATTCGAGACAACATTCCGGAGCCGTCCACTGGTTCCGGAGCCGGCTCCGGCTCCGGCGCTTCCTGACTGGCGGTTCGTGAGAAAAACAGGAGGCAGCTCAACAGGCCCGCACCGACAGTAGTGGCGTATCCACGAGCGTAATCGTACAGCCCGAGTCCATCTTCCTCGGCCGTGCGGTGGATGTACGCCACCGAACCGATCATCAGCGGGACGGTAAGCAAAAACGCGGCCCAACCGGAGTCGGTTGCGCTGACCCGAAGGAGAAAGACGCCGCCGGTGATAAATCCGAGAGAGAGCACTTGCTGCCAGTTTGAGCCCCTGATGACGCGCTCTACCGCGATCGGAATCACGAGTAACAACAGCGCGGTCAAAATCCGAGCGATACCAGCGAACCCACCGGCGTACGTCGAGGCCGTGACTGCGATGGGTCCGATATAGAAGGTTTCAAAGCCGTAGCCGCTTGCTTCGCCGAGATAGCTGAGACCGAATGAGCCTCGGTTGAACACTTCGGCGATCGCAAACAGCACGTGTCCACCCACTGCGATGAGCAGCGAATACGTGACGGTTCGGAGTCCAACGTACCGTCCAATGACCATTGCGATGCCGAACAACAGCAGATGTCGAAGCTGAGCCACCGAGAAGAAAAGCCCCATCATCGTCGATGGGCCGTCGCCCATGACGGCAGCGATGGTTGCCCAAACGACGAGGCCGGCGAGTGCGTACCCGGCGATCCGCGCGCTACGATCGGTTGGTAGTCTGAACCGTGCTGAGGTCCACACCAACAACAGGACAGCAAGCGGCACTGCCGCGACGTCAACCAGCATGATCTCTAACGTGTACGCTCCGAGCTGACCACCGCGACTGATTCCAGCGATTGGAATCTCAGCCTGGAACGTACAGAGGACGATGACCCCGCTACACAGCCCTTCAAGGAAGTTGTCCGTGAGAACTGCCCAACCAGCATAAACGACGCCAGCGATGGCCACCACCGCGAGGAGTGGGAAACCAGTTATAAGCGTTACGAGAGGAACGACACCCACGAGAAGAACCGTAAGTGAGAGCGCAGAGAGAAGCATACCACGCTCGGTAACAGTACCGGGCGGATCGGAGAAAAATGAGAGTAGTGAGTTTCGCACTACTGTATAACTCATGACTTCTCAGTGACTTCCGGCATAGATAATTATTTTGTCTTGGAGTCAACTTGGCAACGTCTCTCATCGGTACAGTGATCGCAAACGCCCCATACGGCGTTTGCATGGCAAGATTAGCAACGAGAGAAAGATATTTACGAAAACACTATACGGACAGCGGGAAAGTTTCGTATATGCTGCAGAGGGAAGTATGAGTACGCTACAACGCGACCCCGATAAGCGCGTTCAGGTTCTCGACGAAGAGGGACGCGTCTACGATGGGGCCACGGTACCGGAACTCGAGGAGGACGAACTCATCGAGATGTATCGAGAGATGAAGATCGGACGTCACTTCGACCAGCGTGCGGTGAGTCTCCAGCGACAGGGACGGATGGGCACGTTTCCGCCGATGTCGGGACAGGAAGGAGCCCAAGTAGGGAGCGTTCACGCGTTGGCAAAAGACGACTGGCTGATACCCTCCTACCGCGAACACGCGGCTGTCTATAGCTCTGACGTCAATCTGTCGGAGACACTTCGGTACTGGATGGGTGACGAGCGCGGCAACAAGATGGATGACCAGCCCGTCTTCCCGTCGACCGTCCCGATCGCAACCCAGATACCACACGCCACGGGAATGGCGTGGGCGTCGAAGCTCAAGGGAGAAGACCGCGTGTTCATGTGTTATTTCGGAGACGGTGCGACGAGCGAAGGTGACTTTCACGAGGGATTGAACTTCGCAGGGGTGTTCGATACCCCTACGGTCTTTTTCTGCAACAACAACCAGTGGGCGATCTCCGTCCCACGAGAGCGCCAAACGGCTAGCCAAACCATCGCGCAAAAGGCCACTGCGTACGGATTCGAGGGCGTTCAAGTCGATGGGATGGATCCGCTCGCGGTGTACCAGGTGACCGAAGCGGCCGTCGAAAAAGCCCGAGAACCGGACGGAGACGACAGGCGGCCGACGCTGATCGAAGCCGTTCAGTATCGATTCGGTGCGCACACGACGGCGGACGATCCGAGCGTCTACCGCGACGACGACGAAGTCGAACAGTGGAAGCGCCGCGATCCGATCCCGCGGTTCGAGGCGTATCTCCAGAACGAGGGACTCCTCGATGAGGAACGCATCGACGCGATCACGACCGAGATCGAAGCGGAGGTCGACGACGCGATCGACGCGGCCGAATCAACCGATCGACCCGATCCATCAGAGATGTTCGAACACGTTCATTCGAAAACGCCGGATCGGGTGGCAGATCAGCGCGAGGCGTTCGAACGACTTCGTGACAGACACGGCGACGAGGAGCTACTGGAATGAGCACACAAAACCAGCAATCGACCACAGAAGATCTCACGCTCGTACAGGCGGTCCGAGACGGTCTGTACGGCGAGATGGAACGGAGCGAGGACGTCATCGTCATGGGCGAAGACGTCGGGAAAAATGGTGGCGTCTTCCGCGCAACCGAGGGACTGTACGATGAGTTCGGGGGAGATCGCGTTATCGACACGCCGCTGGCCGAATCGGGCATCGTCGGCACCGCGATCGGGATGGCAGCCTATGGGCTGCGTCCAGTCCCCGAAATCCAGTTCATGGGGTTCATCTACCCCGCATTCGATCAGATCGTCTCCCACGCCGCGCGGATTCGCACCCGATCACGAGGACGATTCTCCTGTCCGATGGTGGTGCGCGCGCCCTACGGCGGTGGGATCCGCGCGCCCGAACACCACTCCGAATCCAAAGAGGCCTTTTTCGTCCACGAACCCGGTTTGAAAGTCGTCGTACCGAGCACACCGACGGACGCGAAGGGATTGCTCGCGTCGGCGATCCGCGATCCGGATCCAGTCGTGTTTCTCGAACCGAAGCTCATCTACCGGGCGTTCCGCGAGGAGGTGGCAGAAGACACCTACACCACGCCGCTCGGTGAGGCAGCGATCCGTCGGGAAGGATCGGATGTATCGGTGTTCACGTGGGGCGCGATGGCCTACCGGACGCTCGAAGCTGCCGAGGAACTCGCCGGCGAGATCGACGTGGAAGTCGTCGATCTCCGAACCCTATCGCCACTGGATACGGACACCATCGTGGAGTCGTTCAAGAAGACGGGACGGGGAGCCGTCGTTCACGAAGCGCCCAAGACCGGTGGGCTTGCGGGCGAAATCACCGCCACCATCCAAGAGGAGGCACTGCTCTACCAAGAGGCACCGATCAAGCGTATCACCGGGTTCGACACGCCGTTCCCGCTGTACGCGCTCGAAGATTACTATCTCCCGGAACCGACGCGGATCGCCGATGGGATTCGAGACGTTGTGAACTTCTGAGTACAGATATCGAACGATGACACACGAATTCGAACTTCCGGACGTTGGAGAAGGTGTCGCAGAAGGTGAGATCGTCAACTGGCTCGTCGAAACCGGCGACCCTGTCGAGGAAGACCAGCCAGTGGTGGAGGTCGAGACGGACAAAGCCGTCGTCGAAGTCCCCTCGCCAGTAGATGGGACGGTCGCTGAGCGACGGGCCAAAGCGGGCGAGATAGTGCCCGTCGGTGACGTTATCATCGTCTTCGACACCGACGGAGATGGAAAAGCAACCGAGACCGAGACCGAAACAGAAGCCGAATCCGAAGCCGAAGCCGAACCGGCGTCGACGACGGACGTCGAGGCGGAAGCCACGGATCGCGTTTTCGCCGCACCCAGTGCGCGCCGCCTCGCGCGCGAGCGTGGAGTGGATATCAGTGCCGTCGAGGGATCCGATCCGAGCGGCCGCATCACTGCGGAGGACGTGCGTGCCCACGCTGAAGAAACCCGGGCAGAGGCCAGCGACGGCGTCGAATCGGCCGTCCAGCCGGCCGACGAAAGCGAAGGGGACACATTCACCCCGGCGAGCGAGGGAGCCGACCGCGATAGAACCCTCGCCGTGCCCGCCACCCGGAAGCTCGCCGACGAGGAAGGAGTAGACATTGACGCCGTGCCGACAGACAGCGAACACGACGGCGAGCCGTTCGTTACGGCCGAGCAGATCGAAGCGTATACGGAGCGCCAACAGGCTGCTCAGGCAGCTGATACCAGAGCACTACAGACCGGAGAACGCGAAGAGCGCGTTCCCTACAAGGGGATCCGGCGCACGATCGGCCAGCAGATGGAACGTTCGAAGTTCACTGCGCCCCACGTCACCCACCACGACGAGGTTGACGTGACCGAACTGGTCGAAACGCGCGACGATCTCAAACAGGTCGCAAAAGAGCGGGGCGTCTCGCTCACGTACATGCCCTTCGTGATGAAAGCCGTCGTTGCCGCGCTGAAAGACCATCCGTATCTCAACGCCTCGCTGGATGAATCTACCGAGGAGATCGTGCTCAAAAACTACTACAACGTTGGGATCGCCGTCGCAACCGATGCGGGGCTGATGGTACCGGTGATCGACGACGTCAACCGGAAGGGGCTGCTCCAGCTCAGCTCCGAGATGAACGAACTCGTAACGAAAGCCCGCGAGCGTGAAATCGCCCGCGAGGAGATGCAAGGTGGGACGTTCACGATCACCAACTTCGGTGCCGTCGGTGGCGAGTACGCCACACCGATCATCAACCACCCCGAATCCGCGATCCTCGGACTGGGTGAGATCAAGGAAAAACCCCGCGTGATAGACGGCGAAATCGTCCCACGGAAGGTGATGACGCTCTCTCTGTCGATCGATCACCGCATCATCGACGGAGCGGTCGCCGGGTCGTTCACGAATACGGTGAAGCAATATTTGAACAATCCAGCGCTGTTATTACTATAAGAACATGGTCGTTGGAGATATCGCAACCGGAACCGACGTCGTGGTTATCGGCGGCGGTCCGGCCGGCTACACCGCAGCCATCCGGGCTGCACAGTTCGATCTCGATGTCACGCTCGCTGAAACGAACGCCCTCGGCGGGACATGCCTCAATCACGGCTGTATCCCATCGAAAGCGTTAGTGACCGGTGCAAACACCGCTCATGAAGCCGCCACCGCCGAGGAGTTGGGGATCCATGCCGATCCCAGTGTCGATCTCGGAGAGATGGTGGCGTGGAAAGACGACGTCGTCGACCAGCTCACGGGCGGTGTCGAGAAGCTCTGTAAGGCAAACGGCGTGAATCTCTTGGAGGGTCGAGCCGAATTCGCCGACGAGAACACGGTCCGCGTCATCCACGACGGAGAAGGCCAAGGCAGCGAATCGGTCGAGTTCCAAGACGCCATCATCGCAACCGGAAGTCGACCCATCGAGATTCCGGGGTTCGCGTTCGACGGCGATCGGATCCTCTCCTCGCGCCACGCGCTCGCACTGGAATCGATCCCCGAGAGTCTCCTCGTGGTCGGCGCGGGCTACATCGGGATGGAGCTGTCGACAGTGTTCGCCAAACTCGGGACGGACGTAACGGTCGTCGAGATGCTCGATGACGTGTTGCCGACCTACGAGTCCGACGTATCGAGCGTCGTCAAAGAGCGCGCCCAGCAGCTCGGCATCGACTTCCAGTTCGGTGAGTCCGCACAGGACTGGGAGGAAATGGACGGTGGAATCACCGTACACACAGAGACCGAAGAGGGAGAAATCGACGAATACGGCGCAGAGAAAGTACTCGTCGCTGTCGGACGCACGCCTATCACGGACACGCTGAATCTCGATGCGATCGATCTCGACACTGACGATCGGGGATTCATCCCGACCGACGACCGCACACGGACGACCCTCGATCACGTGTACGCTGTCGGCGACGTGGCTGGCGATCCGATGCTCGCCCACAAAGGAATGAAGGAAGGAGAAGTCGCGGCCGAAGTGATCGCGGGCGAGCCGGCGGCACTGGACTACCAAGCCATCCCGGCAGCGGTGTTCACCGATCCCGAGATCGGAACCGTCGGGCTGACCGAGACCGAAGCAAAAGAAGAAGGGTTCGAACCGGTCGTCGGCCAGATGCCGATGCGCGCGAGCGGACGCGCGCTCACGCTCGAAGAGACGGATGGGTTCGTGCGCGTCGTCGCCGACGAACCCAGCGGATTCCTCCTCGGTGCCCAAGTCGTCGCCCCCGAAGCCTCCGAGCTGATCGGCGAGTTGGGTCTTGCCATCGAGATGGGCGCAACCCTCGAAGACGTGGGCGCGACAATCCACACCCACCCCACTCTCTCTGAAGCCGTCATGGAAGCCGCCGAGAACGCGACCGGCAAGGCGATCCACACGCTGAATCGGTGACCGACTCAACCGACTCGAACGGAGGGGATGATCAGTAACTACGGATTTCGAGGTCGGGAACCCGATCGAAGTGCTCCGTAGTGGCTGTCACGAGCGGTTTCGAGTCGAGAACACCAATGAATAATAATAATAATAATAATATATTAGATCATTCGCGGTGAAGTCTCTTATCAATCCGGTCACGACGCCGCGGAGATCGTTCCCGACTCCTCGATAGCGGCCGCTAGATCGTTAGTATCACCCGCCCAGATTCCGGCGACCACTTTCCAAGAACGCTCACCGGAGAGACGTTTGACCACATCGCTGAAGCTTTCACCCTCACGCTTGCGCCCGCTGAGGAGTTCGTAGGCTTCCTCATCGAGTTGAATAGTCTTTGTGCCATATTGTTACACAGTACACTGTGTACGCTCGAATAGATTGTGCGTTTCAGGAGTTTGCAAGCAATCCGACCCCGAACACTCCACAGAGTCCGACGTGTTTTTCACGCGACCGGGGAAACGCCGTGTAATGAGAGCCATCACGCTGGGACCGTCAGGCACGTACTCCCACCGCGCGGCCCGGGCAGTCGCCGAGGAGATCGAGTTCGCCGAATCGGTGACGGGCATCGTCGAACGCGTCGCAAGCGAGGAGATCGAGCGCGGGGTGATCCCGATCGAGAACAGCATCGAGGGATCGGTGACGGAGTCCCTCGACGCGTTGGTCGAGTATGAGGTTGCGGTCGTCACGGAGATCGTCACACCCATCCGACACGCGCTGCTCGCACAGAAACCGGAGTTCGAAGTCGTCGCGAGCCACGCCCAGGCGCTCGCACAGTGTCGGACGTATCTCGAATCGACCTACCCCGACGTTGTGCTGGAACCCGTATCAAGCACGGCCCGCGGGGTCGAACGAGCACGGAACGATCCGACGGTGGCGGCGATCGCCCGACCCGACAACAGCGGAGAGCAACTCGACGTGCTCGCCGAAGACATTCAGGATCGCAGTTCGAACGCCACCCGGTTTGTCGTGCTCGCACCCCCAGACGAGCGGTCGGTCGCGGGTGGGAAAACGTCGCTCATCATCTATCCCGACGCCGATCATCCGGGGCTGCTGCTCGATCTCCTCGACCCGTTCGCAAAGCGGGACATCAACCTCTCGCGGATCGAGTCACGACCGAGCGGCGATCGTCTCGGCGACTACCAGTTCCACATCGACATCAACGCCGGCCTGTACGAGGAACGCACCCAACGAGCGCTCGACGAGATCCAAACCGTCGTACAGTCGGGGTGGGTCCGACGGCTCGGATCGTACGACACCAAACACGTGATAGAGTGAGCTGCTCGACTGAGTCGAGAGCTATTCGGGTGCTAGATTTATTCAGTATGAGATCGTATCTATCGATATGACGTCGCGTAACCCGTTCGAAGAGATCGAGCGCATGTTCGAACAGATGGACAAGGGGCTCCGATCGTTCGACGCGAACCTCACTCAGGGTATCCCGCTTGATCTCGTCGATGAGGGTGACACCTACAACGTCACAGCTGACCTCCCCGGGTACGACAAAGACGACATCGAAGTACGGCTCTCGCGATCGACGCTGAAGATCAGCGCCGAACGGGACGTGGAAACCGAATCCAGTGAAGGAGAGTTCGTTCGACGCGAGCGCAGCCGTGAATCCGTCAGCCGTTCGGTTCGGCTGCCGGAATCGGTCGTGGAAGACGAAACCGACGCGAGCTACAAAAACGGGGTACTCACCATTACGCTGTCGAAGGAATCGCACAGCGACGATGGAAAATCGATCCCGATCGAATAAGCAACACTCAACGGTCGAACAGAAACCGGCGAGACGAGATGTATACTTCTTTAGGCAGCCCTCCCATTCGTAGCTTCATGACCGACTACGATCCCAACAGTATCGAATCGAGGTGGTACGATCGATGGACCGAGACGGAACGTTACCAAGCGGATCCCGACGACGACGAAGCGACGTTCATCACAGTGCCGTATCCGTACCCCAGTGGAGGGATGCACATCGGCCACGCTCGAACCTACACCGTTCCCGACGTGTACGCCCGATACCGACGGTTACAGGGAGACTCCGTTCTGTTTCCGATCGGGTGGCACGTCACCGGAACGCCGATCATCGGCGCTGTCGAGCGACTGAAAAAAGGAGAAGAGAAACAGCTCGACGTGCTCCAAAACACCTACAACGTTCCCAGTGACACGCTCTCGGAGCTGGAAACACCGATGGGTTTTGCTCGATATTTCATCGAAGAGCACTACAAAAAGAACATGAAGGCGCTAGGTTTGTCTGTCGACTGGCGTCGTGAGTTCACTACCAACGACGAACGTTACAAGCGGTTCATCACGTGGCAGTACAAACGGCTGAACGATCGTGGGCTGTTAGAGAAGAGACTTCACCCCGTCAAATACGATCTCGAACAAGAAAACGCCGTTACGACCCACGACATCCTAGAGGGTGAAGAGGAGGAGTTCCAGGAGTACACGCTCGTGAAATTCGACTGGGACGGAACGACCGTCCCGATGGCAACGCTGCGTCCCGAAACGATCCACGGCGTGACCAACGCCTACATCAATCCCGACGCCGAGTACGTCCGAGCACGGGTAGACGACGAAGAGTGGATCGTTTCGACTGACGGTGTCGAGAAACTCGACTACCAGGCCCGCGACGTCGAGATCCTTGATACGTTCACGGGGGATAGTCTCGTGGGCGAGCAGGTCACGAATCCGGTCACCGAGGAGTCAGTGCTCGTACTGCCCGCGGGGTTCGTGGATCCGGACAACGCGACGGGCGTGGTGATGAGCGTGCCCGCCCACAGCCCCGACGATTGGATCGCTCTCCAGGAAGCAAAAGAGGATGAGGAACGTCTCCGTGAACACGGCATCGACCCTGAGGCGGTTCAGGCGATCGATGCGCGTCCCATCGCGGACGTCGAGGGGTACGGCGAAGTCCCTGCGCGCGATGCCGTCGAATTCGCCGAGGTCGAGTCGACGACCGATCCGGAACTCGAAACCGTCCGGCAGGAGCTGTACAACAACGAGTTCCACAGCGGTCGGCTGAAGGAGATGTATGGCGAGTACGCCGGGCAAATCATCAGCAACGTGCGCGAAGAGATCAAACAGGAGTACCAACAGCTGGGGGCGTTCGATGCGATGTACGACTTCGCGGAGACGGTCATCTCCCGGTCAGGGGGGAAGGTGATCGTTTCGGAACAGGAAACCTGGTTCCTCCGGTACAACGATACCGACTGGACGGAAAAAGCCCACGACGCCGTCGAATCGATGACGGCGATCCCCGAAACCACCCGGGAACAGTACACTCACACGATCGACTGGCTCGAAGAGTGGCCGTGTATCCGCAACTACGGGCTGGGTACGCCGCTCCCGATGGACGAGGATTTCATCATCGAGCCGCTGTCGGATTCGACGATCTACATGTCGTATTACACCATCGCTCACCGGCTCCAGGACGTCCCGGTCGAGCAGCTCACTCCCGAGTTCTTCGACACGCTGTTTTATGGGGCAGACGCCGTCGAGGAGCCGGACGAGACGGCGCTCGAACTCCACGAGGAATGGGAGTACTGGTATCCGGTCGACTTCCGCTGCTCGGCGAACGATCTCATCTCGAATCATCTGACGTTTTACCTCTATCACCACGCGGAGCTGTTTGAGAAGCCACAGTGGCCCCAAGGAATCACCAGCATGGGGATGGGGCTGCTCGAGGGAGAGAAGATGTCCTCCTCGAAAGGCCACGTCGTGCTCCCAGCCGAGGCGATCGAGGAGTACGGTGCGGACACGGTGCGGTTTTTCCTGCTCAACAGCGCCGAACCGTGGCAAGATTTCGACTGGCGCAACGACCGGGTCGAAGACACCCGCGATCAGCTCGAACGATTTTACAACCGGGCGAGCGAACTCATCGAGCGAGACGTTCCCGACGAGCAGCCCGCTCTCGAACCGATCGACCGGTGGCTGCTTGCCAAACTGCAAGCGACGGTCGAGGCGAGCACTGACGCACTCGAAGCGTTCGAAACCCGAAAGGCCAGTCAGGCCGCCTTCTATGACTTCGAGGAACATCTTCGGTGGTATCGACGCCGAACCGACCGGGATCGCGCTGGCGCGGGCTGGACGCTCCAAGAAGTGCTCCGAACCCGGCTAGAGCTGCTCGCGCCGTTCGTTCCGTTCCTCACGAACGAGCTTCACGAACAGTTGACCGGTGAGCCGGCGACGAGATGGCCGAGCGTCGATCCGGCGTTCACCGACCAAACCATCGAGATCAAGGAGTCGCTGGTAGAACAGCTCACCGAAGACATCAACGACATCGTCAACGTCACGGGCACGGATCCGGAACGGATCGCTGTCTACACGGCCGCTGACTGGAAACGCGACGTGTTCGAACAGGTCACGGAAACCGGCCCCGACGTCGGAGCCGTGATGAGTGAGGTGATGGAGCAACCCGAACTCCGCAAGCGGGGTGAAGAGGTGAACCAACTCGTCGGTGATCTCGTCGGACACGTTCGTGGCCGCGACGATGAGACGCTCTCGACGATGACCGAGATCGAAGAGCAGGCAGTGTACGAACAGGCAGAGGCGTTCTTCGCCCAAGAGTTCGGTGCCGAAATCGTCGTCAAAAACGAAACCGACGCCGGAGACGACGAACGCGAACAAGCCAGCGATGCGGTGCCGTTCCGTCCAGCCGTCCATCTGGACTGAACACGCTCGATCCCAGCGTACACGTCCGTGGTCAAAGTATCCAGCCCGCGTACTGACGATTCGGGGAACGTTTTATCTGTTGGCGTACTAGTTACAACCATGAGCACCGACGAGGAAAATCAAACGAGCGTTCCTACCGTGACCCCGGAGTATTTCGGCCGCCCAGATCGAGAGATGGACGTGATCGGCTGGATAATCTTTCTCGGGCTGATCGTGTTGCTCGTCCCGTTGTCACCGTTTTTGATTCTCATCTGGGTTGTCGGTCGACTCATGAACCGCGCGACCAGCCGCGAGTGACCCAGAAGAAGGACACTCACCGAACCGTGGTGTCGACGAGAGAGACAGGCCTACCGTTTTCCTCCGCCTGTGCACGTCCGTAAACCACGTGTGCGGCGGCGACGTCCTGAATGGCCAGCCCCGTACTGTCGAAGACGGTAAGCCCCGTGTCTGCCGTCCGTCCGGTGATGTCGCCGACGACGATCTCGCCGAGAGCCGCGTGAATATCCTCGTCGGTCAACGCGCCCACGCTCCACGGAACGTTGATCTCCCCGGAGTGGGTAGTCTGTTCGAAATCGTCGATGACGAGCGTCGACTCCGTGAGCAGTTGGTCCTCGAGTTCGTGTTTGCCGGGAGCGTCAGCGCCGATCGCGTTGATATGGGTATGGTCGCTCACCATCGATCGATCGACGATCGGTTCAGTCACTGGGGTGACCGTTGAAAGCACGTCACAGGCGGCAGCGTCTGCGACGGAACCGGCCGTGATCTCGAACGCATCGCTGTACCGGTCGACGAACCGTTCGACACGTTCCTCATCGAGATCGCTGATCACGACTTCCTCGATCGGCCGTACCGCGGCGATGGCCTCCAACTGGGTGTACGATTGGACCCCCGCGCCGACGATCCCGAGGCTGGTGGCGTCCTCGACAGCGAGGTGATCGGTAGCGACCGCGGCCGCCGCACCGGTCCGGAGCCGCGTCAGCGCCGTGCCGTCCATGATCGCTAACGGAAACGCGTTTGTCGGATCGGAGTAGATCATCGTCCCCAACACGGTCGGCAGATCGTACTTCTGGGCGTTCTCGGGGTGGACGTTCACCCATTTGATACCGGCTGCGTCCCACTCTCCGGCGTCCAGATACGCGGGCATCGATCGAAAATCACCGTTGTACCGGTCTAACTCGATGTAGGATTTCGCGGGCATCTGGGCGTTGCCCCGCTCGTAGGCAGCGAATGCATCCGATACCGCGCTGATCACGTCCGCCATCGGGGCGTTCGCCTCGACGGCCTCGTGGTCCAAGAGTAGCGTCTCCATGACGGCAAGTTTTGCGCGGACATACTAAACCTACCTGAATCGAAAGAAGCGCAACTGATGTCACAAAAGACTTATTTTAACTTTGTATGAATGAACGGTATGCGAACACTCACACCAGTCGTACTCGCCCTTTTGCTCGTTTTGTCGGGGTGTAGCGGGTTTCCGGTGATCGGAACGGACTCGGATCCCGTGACCGTCACGCCCGCACAAGTGCCGACCGATGGAGAGAAGGGGATGCCGCCGGGCGTTACGGAAAGCGGGATCAGCAGTGTTCAAACGCTGATCGACGCCCACCGGGAGGCGCTGGCGAACCGGTCGGTCGCGATCAACTCGACGTATCGGATCGCTGTGGACGATCGGACAGTAGGAGAGTCGAACACCACCATTCGCGTCGCTGCGGATCGAACGGCCGTCTCCACCGTATCGAAGCACACTCCATCCAATGCGACACGCGAGACGTGGACGAACGAAACGGGTTTCTACTCGAAAGGCACGCAGAACGGGACGGATACATATCGTCACTACAACGCGACACGAGAGAGTTTGCCCCAAGAGCGATCCGACAGTCGGCTGTCGATGGGCATCAAATCGCTGCTGCAGAAGGCGTCGAACGTGTCGGTCGAACCGATATCGGACGACGGATCGCCGGATCGGTATCTGCTTCAGGGGACACAGCAGAGAGATGAGCAATCAGGATTCTCCAGTACCAATATGACGATACAGGAAGGTAATCTGTCCGCAGTGATCGACGAAAACGGATTCATCCGTGAGTACGAATACGAGCGGCGGCAGCGAAACGACACCACGATCGCTCGTGTTAGGACCGACGTGCAGTTTCACGTGAACGCGACGCCACCGGAGCAACCAGCGTGGGTGGATAAAGCGGAAAACGCAACGAGAAACGCTGAGCAGGAAACAGAGGCGTAGAGGGAGCCGCGAGCGTTCTACATCGCGCCGCCCATGCCACCCATGCCGCCCATGCCGCCGGGGGCACCACCGGGACCGCCGGGCCCGCCGTCCTCTTCGCCCTCGGTGGAGAGGTCGCCAGCGGAAATGATGTCGTCGATCTTGAGCACGAGGTTGGCGGCTTCGGAGGCGCTCGCTAGGGCCTGTTCTTTGGCGTGGGCCGGTTCGACGACGCCACCCTCGAACGTGTCCTCGATATCGCCACCGAAGACGTTCAGTCCGGTGTTAGCGTCGCCGTCCTCGTGGACCGAGCGGAGATCGACCAGCGTGTCGATGGGATCGATACCGGCGTTCTCAGCGAGCACTCGCGGGATGAGTTCGATCGAATCCGCGAACGCCTCGACAGCGAGCTGTTCGCGCCCGCTGACGCTGTCGGCGTAGTCGCGGAGGCGACTTGCGAGCTCGACCTCGATCGCGCCGCCGCCAGCGAGCACCCGCCCGTCGGCGACAGTCTGGGAGACGACATCGAGCGCGTCGGTGAGTCCACGTTCGAGTTCGTCGACGACGTGCTCGGTCGAACCGCGCAGCAACAGCGTCACGCCGTGAGACTCTTCGTTGTTGCCCTCGACGTAGAACAGCTCTTCGTCGTCGTCACGCCGGATCGATGCCGAGCCGAGATCCGCTTCGTTGGCGGTATCGAGGTTGCTCACGATTCGCGCACCCGTGAGTTCCTTGAGGAAGCCGATATCGGACTTCTTGACGCGGCGTGCTGCAAGGATTCCCTCTTTGGCAAGGTAGTGTTGGGCCATGTCGTCGATGCCTTTCTGACAGAAGACGACGTTTGCGCCCGAATCGACGATCTGCTCGACCTTTTCTTTGAGCTGGGCTTCCTCCTTATCAAGGAACTGCTGGAGCTGGTCGGGGCTGTCGACGCTGAGCTGGGTGTCGACATCGGCCTCATCGATCTCGATCGGTTCGTCGATGAGCAGGATGTCCGCGTCCTCGACGTCGCTCGGCATGTCGGGATGAACCGGATCCTTGCTGATAACGGCCCCATCCAGCAACTCGGAGGCGCTCGCGGAGCTGCCAGTCTGGGTCTCAATGTTCACGTAATCGAGATCGACGATGCTCTCGCCGTCGCTCTCGACCGTCACGGCACTGACGGCGTCGACGATGAGCTGACTGAGCAGTTCCTTGTTGAGCTCTGCGCCCTTGCCGGTCATCGACGTCTCGGCCACCTTCCGCAACAGTTCCTCATCGGAGGCGTCGACGTCCGTCGCGATCTCGTCGATCTCCGCGCGAGCGTGTTCGCTCGCCATGTTGAACCCGCGGATCACTGCCGTCGGATGAATGTCCTGTTCGAGCAGATCCTCGGCCTGTTTCAACAGTTCGCCCGCGATCGCTACCGCCGTCGTCGTGCCGTCACCCGCCTCGTCCTCTTGGGTTTCGGCCACCTCGATGATCATCTCCGCCGTCGGGTTGTCGATGTCCATCTCCTGTAGGATCGTCACGCCGTCGTTCGTGACGGTCACATCGCCCATCGAGGAGACGAGCATCTTGTCCATCCCTTTCGGTCCGAGTGTGGACCGAACGGCTTCAGCCACCGCTCGCGCGGCAGCGATGTTGTGTGACTGTGCATCGCGGTCTTTGACCCGCTGAGCATCGTCACCGAGGATAACCATCGGCTGACCCATTTGCTGACTCATGATCAGTCAGTCGTTGTTTGCGATTCTATATAAATGTATGTGGTTCAGGAAGCAACAGGGTAACACACGGCATGGAAGTAAGCCCACCCAAACCACGGGAGACAACGAGCACACAGCCACTCCAATGCGGCCGGCTGAGATCGGTTACAGCAATGGAGAGTCCAGTTCGGTAGAAGATTTATATGGTCGACATGGAAAACCGACGAATCGTTGATCAGGTGTCGACGAGACGAAATGAAAACGCCGGGACAGGGATTTGAACCCTGGATCCCAGAGGGAACACGCTTTCCAGGCGTGCGCCTTACCACTCGGCCATCCCGGCTCGTATGAGTGTAGTTTGACCGTCCGTTAATCTTTTTCGTTATCCATGGACGCGTTCGGGAAGTCATGGTCGCTCCTGGTTCAACGTTTTCCTGACGTAGTCGGTATCGATGTGTGTGGCAGCCTCCCGATAATCACGATACAGTTGCTTTGCCCAGCCGACGGCTTTTCTGGTGTCGTTCTCGATGATTCCACTCAGTCCGTTGTCGGCGTACAGAGCCAATACGACCGTGTGAGAGCCGTCCGATTTCCGTTCAAAGATGGCTAATCCGAAGGGTGGGAGCTGTTGGCATTCGTAAATCACGAACGCATCCCGTTGGAACGCGTTGATGAGCCATTCGGAATACAAGGAAACGAGTCCATCGAAGATCTGAGACGTGATGAGAAACTCGAACTCCAAATCGTGCATCATCACCTGTTCGTAGCTAGTAGAGACGTACTGATCGTGCATAACCGGAGTAAGGCCGTACACCGCACGGGAGTCTGTGATCAATGAGAGGATCCGTCGTGTGGGTTTTTCCGGGAGGTGTGGCTCCGGAAGAACCACGTCACCGCCGTCAAACAAGATCTGTTCCCCGTACTGATCGGTCGGGAGAGGCGTCTGCATCCCTTGAGCGCGATAGATCGTCTCCAATGAACGTAAATACGATTTTCGGAGCTGGCAGAGGAGATCACCGAACGCCGTTAGTTGGTAGCCGTTAGCAGTTCGATCGACGATTTCAGCCGATTCCAACTCAGACACTCCTCTATCGACGGTCGAACGGGAGACATCTATCCGATCACACAGTTCCGGCTTTGTGAGTTCGGACTCTGCCAAGTATGGAAGCCACTCATATCTTTTCCGTAGTATTTCAGCGACCTCTGAGGTGGATGGCATACGAAGGCTCTTTGAGCAAGCAACAAAAAATTTATTGATATATGACCACATCCAATCGACAAATTGATAAAGGAACTATACAACCACATAACAATCATTCAGCTAATACTTGTAGCATGTTATAAATATATACTTTCATATATTTATGATATAATATTATTAGATATAAGTTTGGAAGATATACGGAGTCTCCACAGCGCACGTACGAACGAGTCGATGGTTACGAAAGGAACCAGTCGATGGCGACGTGATAACCCACGTCGGTAGAGCGTCGTTCGGAAGGCCGATCAGAAGGAGAGAGAGGTGTATCGAGAGAGATCTGGATCGGATCGAGTCGGTCAGTAGTAATGTCATAGAGAACTGCCGTGTCGGCTTGCATCGCGTTCGGTTGCGGATCGACGATGGTCACTACGGAATCGGACGATCGATCGATCGTGCGGCCGAAGATCGAATACACGGTGTTTTGGTGAGGATACGTGATCTCGAACGCGAGGAGTTCCCACGTTCGTTTGGCGACATCGGCGACAGCAGTCAGCGTACACTGAGGTACCGTCAATCGACAGTCGCCACGTTTCCCGATAACCGCGACGAGTTGCTCGTAGTCAGGGAGCCGTCTGACGATTTCGGTGGTTTGCAGGGGTTCGAACGCCGTCTGACGAACGTCAATCGCCGCGTTCGACACCGCATTCTCCGACCGGTCCAGAACGTTGGCTGCGAGTTCACGAAGACAGCCGCTTTCGATGAGGACGTGTGATCGATCGTCATCGAACTGGTCGAGTCGGTCGTCGGTACGTCCATCAGTTGGACCGGGAGGCGCTGTCATTGTCACCCGATATTCGTGAGAATCTTATTATCTCGCTGGTCGAAAACGTCCAGCATCCATTACCCATTCGTGTACCGTTTCACAGAAATAATTACTGGATGACCAAATCGATCACGTAGTGAGCAAATTACTCAATGGATGAGCAGCGCCCGCGTGCTACAGCCAGTCCACAAAGCGGCCCTCAATGAGCGTCTGTTCTTGTCGTTCGATGTACTCGGTCTGCATCTCCCACACAGCCTCGACGAACGGCGTTCCCGAATCGACCGCGTTTCTGACCCGGTCGTGTTTCCACCGAGCGGGCGTGACACCCTTTTGATACCGTTCTTCTAGCGGTGCGATGTACCGATCGATCTCTCGACGTGTCAACCCTCGCAACGACAGTCCATCCCGAGCATAGTCGAACAGTTCTTCGTAGATGGTCGCTTTGTCCGTCGTCTCGACACCATCGGCAGTGAGCCACTGGAACGATCCCGAAAGACCGTTCCGAGCGGCAGTATAGAAGTTCTCTTCGCTCGCATCCCACGGTAGTTGTTTGACGGGATGTTCACGCTTTGCGAGGCTTTCGAGTAGGCCCGCGTACATCGCCTGTAGACAGATCACGTCTCGAACCGTCGGCTGTCCGGGAAGCGGACGGAACTCGATTCGGGCGTTTGCGTGTGATTTCGTCGGTCCATCAAAGACGGGACGAACCCACCGCCAGTACGTGCCGTGTTTGTGGCGAAAGTGGGCGAACTGATCGCCAAAGCGATCCGATCCGTCGAACAACATCGGAACGACAGTACGGTCGTCTACGATCCGATCGATCGCCATCTCGACGGAATCGATGTCCTCGGGAAAGCACACTTTGGGCTGTTGTGGGGGGTTCAGAATCGACTCGAAAACGGCGATCCGGTTTTCCATCCATCCGTCGTCTAGAATGGTTTGGACATCGACATCGTCGTTGTACAGCTCTGGTGGGAAAAACGGCGAGTTCACACCGAGCGCAAGCAACGGCCCAGCGATCCGAAGCGCGTACTGGAAGTACGTCGGAAGGTCAGGCGCGTGAGAGACCTGGTAGTGCGGTTGAACTGAAGTGATAAGACTTTCAGACATCACGGTGTCGGCTGACAGCGTGACGTGAGGGGCGTCCAGGGACAACTCCGCACCGAACTCCACGTTCGCCATCGCGTGGTAGCGTTCGGAACCGCTCATATTCGTCGCAATGCGAATGTCATTGTCGAGGACGCTCCCCGTGAGATACCCCGTCGCGCTTTCTCCGACCGGGGGGATCGTCCACATCCCATCGCTCACGAGGCGGATCCCGGACGATTTCGTCTCGCGCAGCGCAGCATCCAGTCGGGCCTGAACTTCCGCCTCCTGAGCGGCAAGTCCGTACGTCGACAGCGGCTGTGGCGTGGTTTGCATCTCCGCGTTGTGGAGTCCCAACTCCTTTTCGAATCCGATGTATTCGAGCAACCGGCGTGGGACTCGCTTCAACGCGTCAGTTTCGTCGTCGACACCGTAAAACTCGTATTCGAGACCGACGATTCCCTGTGGATTATCGAAGGTCCCGTCCCGTATCTCCGCTTTCAACCACTCGGTTTCCCGTTCAACACGGGCCATGAACTCGTCGTGGTCTACCGACAGCAACTCGGCAACACGATCCGCGAGATCCGGTGTGGACATACCCCCACCATGTCATCTGGGGTTTTCAACTGTACGGTAGCACGGATATGATCAGTCCTCGGAAAAGGATAAGTATGCAATTGTAGAATACGATAAGGATGATGCATGATGTGTATTGACAGTATCCGACAGTAATTCTCAGGAGCTTCTCGCTACCGACATCGAACAATGGTTCGGCGACTGCCGGAACTATTACAGTCAAATAATACATCTACTAGTATTTATATAGAATCATTTGTTTCACTACGATAGGAGCCATGTCCCATCGAATCATGGTCCCCGTTGTGGACCCCGAGACAGGAAGCGATCTCATCCGTATGGCCGCCGCGAGTGCGCACGCACATGAAGATGAGAATGCTGAGGTCATGGCAGTGAACGTAATCAAAGTGACACAGCAGACGATCCTCTCCCGGGAGCCAGAATTTGAAGCGGAACACATCAAACAACGACGGGCACTGCTGTCGTCGGCCCGCGATATAGTGTCGGAGTTCAACGTCGGATTACGAACGCGGGAGATCGTCGGCCGAAACGCCGGATCGGCCGTTCTCAAGATAATCAAAGAAGAAAATGTCGATCACGTGCTTTTACACTGGAATGGTACCCGCAGCGTACGAAACTACGTGCTCGGCTCATCCATCGATCCTGTCGTTGGGCGAGCTTCCTGTGACGTGACACTGGTAACGTTCGGCCCTGAAGGCGACTGGAGTGATTCCGTCTTGGTGCTCGTAGGGCAAGGGCCACACACGCCGATCGCTGCTCGGCGGGGCGCAGAGTTCGCAACAAAGGGAAAACTCGGATTTCTCAACGTTCAAGAGCCAGATCACACGGATGACAACCACTCTCCGGAGGGACGAAGAGGGGACATCATCGAGACACTCATTGCGGAGACAGGCGTCATGGAAACGTTCGTCAAAAATGCCGAGGAGCTGTGTATCGAGCGCTCGGTTGCAGTAACAGCGGATATCGAACAAGCGATCCTTACACACGCCAGCGAGTACGATACGATCTGTATTGGGGCACCACGGTCTGGACCGGTAGCCCGGGCTATTTTCGGATCACTTCCCGAGACTATCAGTGAAAAAGCCAATTGTACCGTCGTAACGGCCCATGGGACCGATGGATTGCCGATGTCAGTTCGGGAGGCTATCGTTCGGCAGCTGAAAATCTAAAGAATTCAGCCTCGAAAGAGAATAGTCCCACCAGGATTCGAACCTGGGTCTCGGCCCCCAGAAGGCGGAAGGATTGGCCACTACCCCATGGGACTGTTTCGTCATGCAGTGGTATTCGATACATCCTAATGAGTGTTGCGAAGACAAACCGGTTTGTCAGAGGGGTATCGCCAGCTATATGCCCGCCAGCAAGCGACAGGCGAGCATGTACGTCGGACGTTTCATCGTCGTCGCTCCTGGTATCGGTGCGTACCGCGTCTCGTCTCGTTCATTTCCCCATCGGGCGATAACCGACCGGGACGGAACGTTGACCGTCGGTCCCACGACGGACGCACCGGAAACGGACAATCCGTACATCGCGTACAACTGCCTGCGGCAGGTCGACGATACGGTCGTCCTCGGGAACGGTTCTCACGTCGATCCCATCGCTGAGAAGCTCGATCGGGGGTATCCCGTCCGCGATGGGATGGCCGAGGCGCTACTGGCGCTCGATTATGAGAAAGACGACTACGACACGCCACGTATTGCCGGCATCGTTGGATCGGAATCAGCGTACGTCGGAACGGTCCGAACTGACGCACTCCTCGTACACGAGGTCACCACACCAACGCTCGTCGCAACCTACGAACGAGACACTCCCGAGCCGTTCGCGTTCGATGCTGAAACAGCCTCCGAGGCGGCTCGTGAGGTGTATTTCCACGAGTTCGAGCACCCCGTCTGTGCAGCCGGTGTCACCGTCGATGAGACTATCGAAACAGCTGTTGTGAACGACTAACTGGCGCGTGGAGACCAGTCTCCGATCCGAAACCGTGGATCCACACGCGGGTGGACATGCGTACAGGGGAGAGTGCACCGAATGGACCACAGGGAGCGTGGTGACACGGCAATCCGAGGGGGAATGACTGAACGGACGAAGCTCCAATGGGTCGAATCGGCCGGTTGCACGCGCCAACTGACTGTTGTCGTGGGGGCTATGTAACTCTCGCTAAGAGCAGTATAGAGGACTATTGTCAGCTCAGGAGTGGTCGATCGGCAGGGCATTCAGGGGTGTGTGTTTTTGGACCTGCAGACGAAACCGCCCCGTATGTCGGTAGACAAAGTCAACTACCACGATGTGGACCAGGTCGGGAACGCGATGCACTTTCTCAGAGAGCCGCTGAGCTGCGAGCAGCTCGGGTTGACTGTTGTCGAGTGTGAGCCGGGGTGGACAGGAAAGGAACACGATCACAGCGAACAGGGTGAAGAAGAAGTGTATCTGCTTCTCGACGGTAGCGCGACCGTCGTGGCCGACGGCGAGGAGATCTCGCTCGAAGCTGGAGATGCGCTCCGTCTCTCACCCGATACGACGCGCCAGATCCGAAACGGTGACACCGAAAGCACGTTCGTTCTCGCGGGTGCGCCCTGATCTCGACCCAACCGATCACCCGAATTTTCCGGTGATGTAGTCCTCGACGCGTTGATTGTCCGGGTTTTCGAAGATCTTCTGAGTGTCGTCGAACTCCACGAGTTCTCCTCCCGTGAGAAACACGGCCGTCTTATCGGAGATTCGCGCGGCCTGTTGCATGTTGTGGGTAACGATGACGACGGTGTACTCCTCCGCTAACGAATCTATGAGATCCTCGATCTGCGATGTCGCAACGGGATCGAGCGCGCTCGCCGGTTCGTCCATCAGGAGAACTTCCGGATCGGGCGCGATCGCCCGTGCGATGCAGAGCCGCTGTTGTTGACCGCCGGAAAGTTCGAGACCACTCTCATCCAATCGATCAGACACCTCCTCGAACAACGCCGCTTTCCGGAGTGCGTTTTCGACGATCTCGTCGTGATCGCCGTCGATGTTCTGAATCTTTAATCCATAAGCGACGTTATCGTAGATGCTCTTTGGAAACGGGTTGGGTTTTTGGAACACCATCCCGACACGGCGACGCAGCGCAACCGGGTCAACGTCGGGATCGTACACGTTCTTCCCAGCAAGACTGAGTTCCCCTTCGACCCGCGCAGCGTCGATGAGGTCGTTCATCCGGTTGATACACCGGAGGAACGTCGACTTCCCACACCCGGACGGGCCGATCATCGCCGTCACGCCGTGTTCGGGAACATCCATGGTGATGTCGGTGAGCGCTTGGACATCGTCGTACCAGACGTTGATATCGCGTGCTTCGATGATCGGCTCCCCGACAGTCGACTCCGTCGTGTCGAAGCCACCAGATTCGGTTGTCCCGTCACGATCGGTAGTCCGTGACTCCGATCCCGGGTTTGAATCCGAATTCGACGCCGGATCTGGATCGATTTCGGGAGTGATTTCGCTTTCGGTCGATACCGGTTCATCAGTTGTTACGGTCTCGTCGGTCATTGTTGTTCAGTTTCGTACTTGTTACGAACGACGATCGCGATCGAATTGATCGACAGTAACACCACGATCATCGTCACGACACCAGCTGCGAGCACGCCGTGACGAAACGCTTCGTCTGGCAGAAACGCCCAGTTGTACACCTGCAACGGTAACGCGCTCGTCTTATCGAAGAGGCTCGTCGGAGGGGTCACTTTGAAGTCCGCCGCCAACACCATGATCAGCGGTGCGGTCTCGCCGACTGCACGCCCGACCGCGAGGATCGTCCCGGTCAGAACGCCGGGAATCGAACGCGGCAACACCACGTTTTTGATCGTCTGCCACTGGGTCGCGCCCATCCCGAACGAGGCCTGTCTGAGCGAGTCAGGCACCGACCGGATCGCCTCCTGCGAAGAGATGATGACGATAGGAAGGATGAGCAAAGAGATCGCAAGACCACCTGCAAGCAGCGATCCTGCTGGCAGCCCCGACAGCGTGATGGTCGTACCAGCGATCGACACCGTCTGTCCGCTAAAGCCACCGAGGTCGATGAACAGTCCGAGTCCGAGCAGGCCGTACACGACCGACGGAACGCCAGCGAGATTCGAGATGTTGAGCTGGATGAACCGCGTGTACCAGGTATCAGGCGCATACTCTTCGAGATACACCGCTGCACCGACGCCGAGCGGAAACGACGACGCGATCACGACGACCATCAACAACAACGATCCGACGAGTGCGGGATTGAGCCCCGTCGTTTCTGGCATCCCCGTTGGAGTGTCCGTGAGAAACGCCATGTCGAGCCACGCGGCCGGGCCTTCCATTCCGAGCGCCCAGACGAGCACACGGCCGAGGAACGCACCGCCAACGACGACCGCCGGAAAGAGTAACCCGATGCGGACGTCAGTCCGGTGCCTGATCGTCATTACCACGTAGTAGACGGTCGGAACGGCGACCGTCATCATGAGTATGAGCGCCGTTCCGGGATCGAGCACCTTCTGAAAGACGACCGACAGCGCCCCAACCACGACGAGACCGCCAGCGAGTCGGCCGAGACGTCGACTTTCATTGTGGTGCACACGACGACCGACGTAGATAGCCACCGGAGGCGTGAGCGTGAACAGATACGACAGATACTGATTCGGGATGGTCAACACGTGGAACTGGACGTACTCCGGGATCCCGAGCGCCAACAGGGTCAGTACGTGAGATGGGATCGACTCGATCGTCAGCGGGAGGGCATCGGGCACAGCAATGAACCGAGAGACAGGAACGCCGAACAGCGCGATCCACCCGGTGGCAAGCACTGCGATCGTTCGCCTACGAAGGGACAGCTCCATCGCTCGACAGCCGACGTACACGATAACCGGCACCGCGATCGCGGCGATCCACGCGAACCAGACGTAAAACACGATCGCTTCGAACAGCAAAAGCAGGGTCCCAGCACCGAACAGTCCGGCAATCGGGACGAACAGCCCTTCGATTCCGACAGCCAATGTGTCCCGATCCTTGGAGTAGAGAAACAGCCCAACGAGCGCGCTTGGACACAGAAACGCCACGAGATACGTGGTATACCAGCCGAGATCCGCACTGAACGGGCGGATTGCGTCGACCGCCACGTTGGTGAGAAGCACACCCAACGACACGAGTCCCGAAAGCGTCGAGACCAACAACACGTATCTGAACACTACACCACGAGTCCGGCTCACTCGGCCGAACCCCGGCGAGTTTTCGGTTTCGGCCGCCATCACTGATACACCTCCCTGTACCGTTGGGCGATCCGATCGCTGATGAGATTCATGAGCAGTGTGACGACGAACAGCGTCAGTCCGAGCGCGAACATGGCGTGGTACGCCGGTCCGCGAGCGGAGATATCACCGAGCGCGAGGTTGATCATCTGGGCCGTGATCGGCGAGTTCGGACCGATGTACGCCGTCGGATCCAACGGGTTCTGGAGCACGGAACGACTCCCGGAGGCGATCGCAACGGCCATCGTCTCACCGATCGCTCGCGAAAGCGCGAGGATGAACGCTGAAACGATGCCGGAGATCGCCGACGGAACGACGATACTCGTCGAGACATCGAACTTCGTCGCACCCAGACCGTAACCGGCCTGCCGGAGCGCGTCGGGCACTGCGCTCATCGCGTCCTCACTGATCGAGGACACCATCGGGATGATCATGATCCCGACGACGATGCACGCAGACAGGAGGTTGAACGTGGCGAGATCGAACGGGACGACAGCGTTGATCGCGGGCGTGATATACACGAGCGCGAAGTAGCCGTACACGACCGTCGGAACTCCTGCCAAGATTTCCAGTGCGGGCTTTAAAACGGCGCGTTTACGCTCGCTGGCGTATTCGCTCAGGTAGATGGCAGTCGCAAGTCCGAGCGGCAGCGCGATGAGAGCGGAGCCGATCGTGAGCATGACCGTCGCGGACAACGGTGCAAGCAAGCCGAACGACTGGGGTGAGCCACCCGGCGACCACGTCGTTCCCAACAGATACTCCGTGAATCGTACGGTCTGTTCGGGCGCGCTGCCGAGAGGTACCGCCGTAGCTCGGAAGAACTCCACCGCACCGAGCACTAACACCACCACGATCCCGAGGGTTACGACGACCGATACCGATGCACAGGTGAAAAAGAACCACCGCGCGATCCGCTCGCGTGGAGCGGTGTTGGTTTGTCGTGTCACTCCCAGTTCGTCGCTCATCGATCCCCTCCTGTGAGCGTACACTGTCTCATCATTGTTTTTGGACGCTCTCGATCGCTCGTTCAAGCTCCGTTAGTTGTTCGTTCATCCGTTGATCGGTGTTTGGGACGTAACCGACTCGTTCAGTGACGATTCGATCGCTCGTGCTCTTTTCGACGAAAAACCGGGCGAACGAAGCGACCTGTGGCTTCGTGAGCGAGGCCTTCGAAACGTATGTGAACAGCGGGCGAGACAGTGGCTGGTAGTCTCCCGTTTTTGCCGTGTCGATCGAAGGAGCTACACACCCATTTCCGTCATCGATAGCGACCGCCTTCACCGCGTTCTGATTCGATTGGTAGTACGCAAACCCCAGGTAGCCTAGGGCGTATCGATCGCCCGAAACGCCCTGAATGATGGTGTTGTCCTTCTCGGTTGCCTGGTAGTCATCTCGCTGTTTGCCTTCCTCACCGACGATAGACTCAGTGAAGTAGTCGAACGTTCCGGAGGTGTCTGCTGCACCGAACAGGTTGATCGATTCGTCCGGCCACTCCGAACGAACGTCGCTCCATTGTTCTGCGCCGTTTGGCTCCCAGATTTGTCGCAACTCCTCGACGGTCATACAGTCGACCCAATCGGCATCGTTGTTCACGATGACAGTGACCGCATCCGTGGCGACGCGAAGTTCCAACGGTTCGATACCGCTGTCCAAACACCGATTGCGCTCGTCATCCCCGATCGATCTGCTAGCATTATTGAGATCGGTTTTTCCCTGGCAGAAGAAATTCTCGAAGCCTCCGCCAGTACCCGTACTGCTCAGTGACACCTCCACATCCGGATGCTGCTTTTGAAACGCTACCCCGATCGCTTTTGCAAGCGGAAACACCGTCGAACTCCCGGCGATGTCGATGCGTCCTGAGAGTGTTTCGGATGATCCACCATCGGCAACGCCACCGTTCGTGTTGCCCAGATTCGGGTTCGCTGTACACCCTGCCATGGCACCAATACCGGCCAATCCAACCCCCGCGACGAATCGACGCCGTGTCATAGGCCTTTCCGCTGCCATTACACGTATTTGCCCCGGAACGGATTATGAGACTTGCGGATTTTGTATGTAGTTCCTACGTTTCTATATATACTATGCGATAACGATATATCGATAACTGTTGTCATACTGAGATCCGACGTGTCGAACGCTGATAGCGGTGGGAAAAAAGACGAGATCGTCAGCGGCTCACGCGGAATGGCCGGGATCGTACACCCACAGCATGTTCGGTTTGTGGATGGTGCTATCTTCTCCGATGATCACGCGGCCGTCCGGTAAGACCACGATGTTGTCCGGGTTTGCGATGGTGTGTTCCGGATCGACCGACGTGGATCGCGTTAACGACGCTAGTCCACGTCCCAGAAGTGATGTCGCTCCTTCAGTCACCTTGTTGATGCCCTTCGGATCCGGGGTGGTCGAGGAGGACGTTTCGGTGGCAGAAGACGGATTGTACGCACAGTCCTGACAGACGGTGGCGTTCGAGTTGGGGCGGGCGTCGTAAGGACAGCCACCACAGATGGTGGCGTGGTCACCACCAACGACAGCCGGCTCCATCCGATGAACGTCGTAGTTTCCATCGAGCCGGAGACGATACACCGCTCCGGAATCCTCTCGATCGAGGCGAACGTCGTCTTGTGGATCGCCGAACTCGTCGGTATCGTCGTTCGAGCGCATCGTTTCGTTGAGTTCAGACATCGCAAGATACAGATGGTCGCCGGGCGTCGCGTTCGGGCGAACGTTGACGCCTTCCATCTTTCGGAACTCATTGGTTGCGCCCTTAGCGGCGGCAGCCTTTCGGGATTCGAGAAACGCCGCGCGATCGTCGTCTGCGTTGCCGTTCGCCCATGTCTGGATCTGCTCGTCAGTGATGTAGGTCGGATCTGAAGACGGATCTTGGTCGTCGTAGTCGGCGATCCACGATTCGACCGCCTCGTCAGTGGCGTGGGCCAGCTCGATCCACTCCAGTTTGAACGATACGTCCCGTGGATCAGTGCTACCTCCTTGCTGTTTGGCCGCTGCGGCGTACAACGTTCCAGCGGAGAGATCACCGGGCACGTCTGCAACGAACTTGAAAAAGACCGTGCCGGTTCCGTCGTCGCTCATGTACACTGTCTGGGCATCCGGCATCACCACGGCGTTCTCATGAGAGAACCGACCCATCGTGTAGTGTTTGGTCGGCGCAGGATCGTCCGATCGTGGCTCTTCGATCTCGACGATGTATCCGTAGCGGTAGGCGTTTCCGAACCGTCCGAGATACGACTCGATCTTCGCCTCTTGGTTGTTGTAGGTTTGCTCGTCTTCGTGGAACCACGCCCGTGCGTCGGGTTCGTACTCCTCGGAAGTCAAGGGAGTGTTCCAAGGGGTCACCGTTCCGAAACAGTTGTTCCACGTGCCTTCCACCTCGCGGAAATCGACGTTCGTGCGTTCCAACACCGACCACCGACCGGTGGAGCGTGACTGCCGAAGGTGAAGCCGACTCATCATGCCCGGAACATCCTCCCAGTTCGTGAACAGATATCCCTCGTCGGTCGTTTTGTCAGAAGATATGAATCCGTTGAAATCCGGATCATTTCCGTCGGTCAGTGGCTCGCCGTCTGGGGAATACGGCATTCCGAGCCGCTGTCCGCTTTCGGTTTCGTCGTTGCTGGTCGCGAGGATTTGGTATTCCCCGGCTGCGGTCGTAACGTATTCTGCGGGACTTTCCGGCGGTTGGACGCTTTCGAAATCAGCGGGCAGGCGATGCATGTCCACGCCAGCGACGGCACCGATCGCCCCCGGTTGATAGCGCTCTTGGGCGGTTTCCGACGGATGCTGGACGTTGAAAAAGAGCTGTCCGTCCTGGGTGACGAACACGCCCGTAATTTCAGCACCGGCGACCGTCGTCGCAAATCGGTTCAACGTCGCACCGACTCCCTCGTGACCGTGTGAGGGAACAGCCATCACGGATCCGCTTCCGACGATACCGGCTGCCCCGAGGGCAGACAGCAGTTTGAGCGTCTCTCGTCGCGTGTGTTCTGACGCCATGCAACCCAATTACTGTGGGATTACAATGAATTATTCCCCGCTGTCGACAGTTATTGAGAGAACTCCGCTTGAACGATTTCGAGCGTCTCTTCACCGTCGTCCCAGTCGACGAAGATCGCCACACTGGTGGCGCTCGTGATGATGTCGTGAATGTTGATGTGGGCGTCAGCAAGCGGATTGACGATGTCACTGATCACGCCGGGTTGATTGGGAAGCTCTCCACCGGTGACGCGAACCACGGCGATCTCGTCCTCGACGGTGATGCTCGACAGTCGTTCGTCATCGATAACGACGTCGTGTAGGAGGGTCTCAACGCGTTCGGTAAGCGTCTGGTCCACGTAGAACGTGATCGAATCCATCCCGCTTGCGACAGCATCGATGTTGATCCCTTGGTCGGCGAGCGAACCCGAAAGTTGAGAGAGAACGCCCTCCTGATTTCTCACAGAGCGGCCAGCGAGGGTGATACACGCCAACGGCTCATCACGGAGATCGATGAGACTCTCGAACTGTCCCTCGATCGTCGTGCCGCCCGAGAGGAGATCACCGTGTTGGTAATGAACGACGCGAACACCGAAGTCGTCGGTTTTGTACCCGAGCGCGCTGGGTGCGATGACTTCCGCCCCCCGAAACGAGAGGTTTCGAAGCTCATCGACGGTGATCTGACCAACGTTGCGCGCACCCTCGACGACGTGCGGATCGCCGGTCATGACGCCTTCGACGTCGGTGACGATGACGACCTCGTCGGCGTTCATGTAGTTGCCGAGCATGACAGCCGTGCTGTCGCTCCCGCCACGGCCGAGCGTGGTTACGGTGCCGGCATGGTCTTGGGCCAGAAAGCCCGTAATGATCGGTACCTGTCCGTCGAGTCGATCCGCGAGCACCTTCGCGCGCTGCTCGGTCTCGTCGACGTCGACTTCACCGCGGGCGTTCGTGACGATCGGCCAGTCATCAGCACCGGGTTCCAGAAAGAACGCGTCGATACCGCGTGCTGCCAGCGCCGCTTTGAGCATCCGAACGCTGGTCCGCTCGCCCATACTGACGATCTCAGCACGGTCGGATTCGTCCGCGTCGAACGTGATGGAATCGAGAAGGTAATCGGTCGTCGAACCCATGGCGCTCGCCACTACGGCGATCTCGTGACCGTCCTCAACCACTGCCGCAATAGAGTCAGCAGCCCGATTGACACGATTGCCGTTGCCAAGGCTGGTTCCCCCGAACTTCGAGACTACCCGCATCGTCGTTCCCCTCCGAACGGATCCATGTAACTCATTGTCGTATGTCTCTTCTGAGCAGCCATAAACGGCAGTATAACGCGAAGCCTTGCCGTTCCGGTGTCACTACCGATGAGGCTTTATACTCGTAGGGAACCCTACAACGGATATGCACATTCGGGATGCGACCGAGGCGGACGCTGAAGAACTGGCAGCCCAAACAGGGGCGCCGCGTGACGTGATGCGTAACCTCGTTCACGACCGAACGGTGCGTGTCGCCGTCGACGATGACACCGTTCGGGGCTTCATCAGTTTCGACGCCCGCCGTAACACCGTTCACATCACGCAGTTGGAAGGAACGGAAGAGATCTGTGAACGACTACTTGATGAACCGATTCGGTTCGCACACAAAGAAGAGATGGACGTCGAACTACTCGTTCCTGCATCCGACAAACAAACCAAAGAAGCCGTCGAAAACGCTGCATTCGAACGGGACGGGAACGGTCCGACGTTCGAAGGGACACGAACACTCAAATATCGGTTGGAATCCTGAAATGGTCGTATCGTTTTGCGTATGTGTAATCGAATCGGTCACCACATCCGGCCGACCGATGGCTGCGTGTTCGGAACCGAGAGCTAAAACGAACACAGCCAGTGAGAAGGAATTCAGCTCTTCGACCCCTTGGTTTCGAGTGGATTGTTCGAATCCATAGCGGGCTTCCCCCGGGATTTCTTGTCAATACGATACGATAGCCTCCAGTCGAAACGGGGGGTGTGAATCGGTATCGATACCGGTGGGGTGTAATCCCGTGGCGTTTATAGAGATCAGACTAGCGGTTATCATATAAATATACATAGAAAAAATGTGTTCCTACCCTGTAGAACACTCACCAGAACCCAGAAGGTTCAAACGAGATGAGCAGCAATGAGTCCTAATGACAAACCCCGGCGATAAGGACAGTCCGGCAGGGCCGGTTGGATGGCTCAAGTGGTTGTGGACGACGGAGAACGGACTCATCGCCTTCCTCAGGGAGGTCGCAGGATCTATACTGATAGTACTTCTCGTCGGGGGACTACTGTTTGGAATAAGTGGGGTTTGGCCGCCAATGGTGGCGATCGAAAGTCCTAGTATGGAGCCTCATATTCAGAAGGGTGATCTCGTGTTCGTCATGGATGAACACCGCTTTTCGGGAGAAGCGGCCATCAATCACAACGGGAAGAGCACCGGGGTCATTCCCTATCAGCAAGCACAACAGACGGATCATAAGAAGTTCGGTACGTACGGGGACGTGATTATATACAAGCCGGACGGGTCAGAACGACAAACACCGATCATTCACCGGGCACGGTTCTGGGTGGAAGAGGGTGAAAACTGGTACGACAAGGCAAACCCAGACCACATCGGGAACGCAGAAAACTGTGAGGAGCTATCCAACTGCCCAGCGGAACACAGTGGATTCATCACGAAAGGTGACAACAAAGAGAAAAATGGTCAGTACGATCAAGTCGTGGGACTGAGTGAGCCTGTCAAACCCACGTGGATCATCGGAACGGCCGTATTCCGCATCCCGTACCTCGGCTCTATTCGGTTGCTGATGGGGATGATCAGCGGGCACGTAGCCAGCGCAGCCGGAATGTATGGAGGACTCCTCGGTACGGGGATGCTGGGTGGAGCGATCGTGATGGACCACGCTCGATCGTAGTCTACGCCCCAGTGAAAACAGGGTGATATTTTCACAGTCCGAGGAAACGGCTTACGCAACCGTGTGGAACGTTACTCGTCGAATCTAGCTTGGACGAACGGTTGTGCTTCTTCTACGTCTGCGAGCCGAGAGTCGCTCAACAGGATCGTTTCGGTGTCCTCAAGAGGGACGGAGAGACTCATCTCTTTGGTTCGTCCGTACCGTCCTTTGCTGACCACGACAGCGTTCACGATCCCGAGCATGTCTAGCTCGCTGATGAGATCGGTTACACGACGCTGTGTCAACACGTCCACACCGATTTCGGTGCAGAGTTGTTTGTAAATGTTGAACACCTCGCCGGTGTTGATGTTGCGAACACCGTGGCGTTCGAGGAGAATAATGGCGTATAGAACGAGTTTTGATTGTGTCGGGAGCGTTCTGACGACTTCGACTACGCGGTCGAGTTCGATCTTCTCTTGGGCTTGACGGACGTGTTCTTCCTCGATGAAATCCGTTCGATCGCGTTCTGCAAGCTCTCCCGCGGTCCGAAGGAGATCCAGCGCCCGACGAGCATCACCGTGTTCTTGGGCTGCAAACGCCGCACACAGCGGGATTACGTCGTCGGAGAGTGCTCCCGATTTGAACGCTACCTCCGATCGGTGTTGGAGGATGTCTTTGAGCTGTGTTGCGTCGTAGGGTGGAAAGACGATCTCCTCTTCACCGAGGCTCGATTTGACGCGTGGATCGAGGAAGTCCGTGAACTTCAGATCGTTCGAAATACCGATGATGGAGACGCGCGAATTTTCGAGCTCGGAGTTCATCCGTGAGAGGTTGTACAGCGTGTCGTCACCGCTCTTCTCGACGAGTTTGTCGATCTCGTCAAGCATGATAACTACCACGCGCTCGGCGTATTCGACGGCCTCGAAAAAGGTGGAGTACACCCGATCGGTCGGCCATCCCGTCATCGGAACGGATTCGAACTGTTCGCGGTCGTCCGTCAACGTCTCGATTCGGTCGTCGATCGCCGTGATCGAGTCGAACTCCGTCTCCGAAAGTACGGAGACGGACTCGTTTGCGCGTGCTTTGAGATCGTTCAGCTCGGACAGTTGCTGATCGATGTACTGCTCGTTCTGGTCGATGAACGTGTTTGCGAGCTGAGCGAGGACGCGATATTGAGTGTCTGTGACCTCGCAGTTGATGTACTGCACCTCACACGGAACTTCATACTTCTCGGAAGTGCTTTCGAGTTCTTCGCTGACGAACTTCGCTGAAGCGGTTTTTCCGGTTCCAGTTTTTCCGTAAATGAGGATGTTCGATGGCGTGTCGCCACGAAGTGCCGTCACGAGGATCGTGGCCATGTTGTTGATCTGCTCTTCGCGGTGTGGAAGACGGCGTGGGGTGTACGACGGCCGTAGAACCTCTTTGTTCTCGAAAATCGGCTCGCTATTGAGAAGATCATCGAACAGTCCCCGAGAAGCCTCCTCATCCCCGGGGAGTCCATCGAACAACGCGTTTTGACCGTCGGTGTCGACTGGCTCCTCGTCGAATATGGTGTCCGAATCTCCGTCCCTGCTTGTGTCTGGCATTCCTTCGTTCACCCCTCCATTTCAAGTGGAACCGATCCGCGCATTCGTTATAATAATCGATTTCGAGTGTCTAACGCTGTTTATCGAGGGGGGGAGGCTGCCCCTCGTGTCCACCTGATGCAGGGGAACACGAGGGTGAGATTCCCATTAAACGTTGCGGTTCGGACGGATGAGGTAGTGTAACATGCTGTGGTAATCGTAACGTTTCATGTTATCTATTGTCGTATTTCTAGATGCAGTGCGCGCTGTATTCCTATTATCTCACTCTATCTACTACTAGTTGTAAAGACGGTCAGGTTTACAGACGATGATATTGATTTTCCCCTAGAGATTCGATAGGGTTCGGCAGTGATATAAGGTACATTGGATACATAAGGTAAATCGATTTCTGTCGGAGCTATCCTAGGTATAATGAGTTGTAGGTGATATAGCCAGATATAGCTGTAGGTGATCTAGTCTCTGGGGTGCCTGATGATCACGCTGATTGATGGATGATCACGGTGGAGGATGTGAGCTAGAACATGACGTACGAGAATATGACGTTGGGATACTACGATGTGACGTTGGGATATTACGGAACATCGTGTCGGAATATCACGTCAAACCCCCCCACCCCTTCGTTTCAACTGGAACCCGTACAAGGCCTAGGGCGGAAATGAGAACCGTGGAGCGAGTACTAGTATAGCGGAAGTTTTAATAGGAAGGCCTGAGAAATGCATCCGTAGGATAAGAAAAGAAACTACTTATTCTGTTTTTACTGTTACTAGCTTGTTTCTAGGTAGTTTGTTTGCTAGTTCCGCTATCTAGTTCTAGTTCTTTGTGTTATACAGTACCAACTACAGTAATTAATTTTTTGATGACATTATAAATTCGTTATTTCTAGAGGGTACCCACCCTTCTAGGCGTTCCAGTTGAAACGAAGGGGTGGGGGGGGTTAGTGGGACCCCCGACCATTTAACGATCGAGTATCTATTAGAAAACAAACCGTGACCTCAAACAATACTGTCGATCCCGACTTGTCAAGACAACTTCATCTCTCAAGTTAATAGCGTTCTCTCCAACCAAAATATACTACTATGAGATGTTGCAAAAATAATACCAAAACAAAGATATGGTTGTCTGACGCACGCTTAAGTACATCGGATGGAGAGTTGCGGGTATACGCGGCCGACGGCCGTGGGAGGAGCGCGTTAGGATGGGTCTGATAGCGAGCATCAAAGACAGCATTTCAAAGCTGTTCTCGGGAAGTGAACCGAAGCGGATAGGTATTTACGGGCCGCCAAACGCTGGAAAATGTCTTGCGGCAGACGAAGAGGTACTGCTTTGGGACGGTACCCGTCGATCGATCGACGATATCTACTCGTCTGCGCGGACGGCGTGTCCGGACGCGCCTGACGTGAGTGATTTACCGCACGAGCGATGGATCGAATGTTCGGAAGCAGGGATCCGTGTACCGGCGCTGACCGGGGAGCTGTCGATCGTTCCGGCGACCGTCTCGCACGTGTTTCGTCAGCGATATCGAGGTGAGATGTACCGCGTCCGGACTAGTTCGGGAAGTTCAGTCGTCGTTAGCCCCGAACATCCGTTTATCGTCCGATCGGACGGCGACGTGACCCAACAGCAGGCACAAGCCCTTTCGGTAGGAACCCCCATCGCTCGTTTCCCTACTGTCTCTCCCCTCACCACTTCCGATCGCTGGTCGTCCAGTGGGGGAACCGATACTAGCAGTCGGTTTATGACTGACGGTGGTGTACACACGGCCGTTTCGTCGACGGTCGATACCTCTCACGGCGAGAACATCGTGTGGGAGCCGGTCGTTTCGATCGACACGGTGGAGTACGACGGTGCCATTTACGATCTTACCGTTCCCGAACACCATACGTTCACGACGTCTGATGGACTTGTCGTTCACAACACGACGCTTGCGAACCGCGTTGCGCGGGATTGGACGGGCGACGCGGTCGGTCCCGAAAGCCACGTTCCTCACGAAACCCGTCGAGCCCGCCGAAAGGAGAACGTCGAGATCGAACGCAATGGATCGGCTGTTACCATCGATATCGTCGACACACCGGGGGTGACCACGAAGGTCGATTACAACGAATTCCTCGAACACGATATGACCAAAGAGGACGCCGTACGCCGGTCTCGAGAGGCAACCGAAGGCGTTGCAGAAGCCATGCACTGGCTTCGAGAGGACGTTGACGGCGTCGTCTACGTGCTCGACAGCACGACGGACCCGTTCACACAGGTCAATACGATGCTCGTCGGGATTATCGAGAGCCGAGATCTACCGGTGTTGATCTTCGCCAACAAGATCGATCTGGACGACGCGAGCGTCCAGCGCATCGTCAACGCGTTCCCACAGCACGAGGTGGTACCTCTATCCGCTCTCGAAGGGGACAATATGGAAGAAGTCTACGACAAAATCGCGGACCATTTCGGGTGAATCAGATGGTTGACATAACGACGGAAGACGGTGTGCAGATCGACCTCGTTAGCCGTGAGCGGATGCAAAGTCTCCGTAGCATGGAAAAGATCCGCCTCATTCTCGATGGCGTCCGCGAGGGGAACATTGTTATTCTCGAAGAGGGGCTCTCGCCTGACGAGGAATCCAAGCTCATTGAGGTGACGATGAACGAGATCAGTCCCGATGAATTCACCGGCATCGAAATCGAGAGTTATCCACAACAAGAATCGAATCCTGGATTTTTCAGCCGGCTCTTTGGTCGTGATCCACCGAACAAACTGACCGTTATTGGCCCGGCCAACCGTATCGAGACGCTCCACAAGGATGAAAACTTGATCCAGGCCCTTGTAACACAGTAACGAATCGAGCGCTAATGCCACACCAGTGTACTAACTGCGGCTGTGTGTTTGGGGATGGCTCGAAGGAGATGCTTTCGGGCTGTCCAGAGTGTGGGGGAACGACGTTTCAGTTCCGACCAGACGACGTGGATGATGGGGACGCTCCGGTGGCCGAGGAGCCGCCGGACCCGCCTGAAGGGGCTGTCGGCACGCGTGTCGGTCGCGCGACTTCGATCGTCCGTGGATTGATGTCGAGTGGTTCGTCGGATCCACCGGTGGCCGACGAGGTACGCTCCGAGCGTACTGACGAGGGGCGAGACGCCGATGTACTCGATTCTACCGAGCCGGACCCTTCCGATGGACCGGAGGATTCTGCCCAAGCGACCGCTCGATCCGAGTTCGTTTCCTCCGACAGTCTTCCCCCTCACACACCCGATACCCCTTCATCAGAGTCATCTCGATCGGCTCCCGCTTCTGATCCCCCACCAAGTAACGGTCGTGTCGTTCGAGAGCCGACCGGCGAACAGCCAGATCTCGCGGAACTTCGGGCGGAACTCAACGATCAGTTCGAGTCGATCAAAATCCTCGAACCGGGACAGTACGAACTCAACTTGATGGAACTGTACGACCGCGAGGAATACATCATTGCCCTCCAGGAGAACGGCCATTACATCATCCAAATGCCTGAAACATGGCTCTCTGATGATGGATAGATTTCACTCGTACTCCGTATGAGCGTTCCGTCGCTTCGACCCAGAACGTTTTTCAGTATTCGTGGTTCAAGGGCGCGTATGGCATCGAACCCCCTGCCAGTGAATCCCGCTATCGGGTGGCGAGCGCGCGTTGGATTCGGGGGTCGCTTTTTTTCCGCGTAGGCGACGGTGGAGCGGTGTCGAGCGGAAATGCGACACACCTCGAAACCGACGCCTTGTGCGGATTGCGGTCGAAACCAATTCCGATTTCGAATCACTGACTACGACACTACAACGCATGAAACTCCCACGAACCCAAGTCGCCGTACTCGAAACGGCGAGCGCGACCGAACCGCGGTCGATCTCCGCGATCGCGGTCGAAACGGACGAAAACGAGACGGCTATCACTCGCGCAGCGTTCGAACTCGCTGACGCGGGTCTGCTCGATGTGACCGAGGAGACGACCGAATCCGTCACTCTGACCGAGGAAGGCGAACAGTATGCCGAGTACAAACTGCCCGAGGTTCGGCTCTATCGGGCTGCCATCGAACACGGTGCCGAAGAAACGCCGACTTCGATCGGTGAACTGCTTGATCCAGCGGATCTCGACGGCTCGGCGGTAGAGATCGCGCTGTCGAACTTCGCCCGCAAGGGATACGGCGAGATCGAGAACGGCTCCGTTTCGGTCGATCCCGATCAGGACCCTGATTCGGACGCCGAAGCCGCCGCGTTATCGGCGATCGATTCGGATTCGGACGTCGGGATCTCGACGGACGTACTGGCAGCATTAGAACGCCGAGAGCTGCTCGTGCGCGAGGAAACCACCACCAGATCGGTCACGCTCACCGACGACGGGGTGACCGCGCTCATGGAGGGGATTGAGGTGGCTGACACCGTCGGCCAGCTCACGCCGGAACTGCTTGCGAGCGGGGAGTGGCAGGATGTCGACTTTGCGGAGTACAACGTCGAGGCCGACACCGAGACGATACACGGCGGTCGAACGCATGTACTACGCCGGATCGCAAACCGCGTCAAGCGTGTACTCGTCGGAATGGGGTTCAACGAGATGGACGGCCCGCACGTGGACGCGGATTTCTGGATCAACGACGCGCTGTTCATGCCCCAAGACCACCCCGCACGCACCCACTGGGGTCGATTCGCGCTTTCGGATCCCGATCGCATCGATGATCTCCCAGATGAGCTTGTCGATCGCGTCCGTTCGGCCCACCGTACCGGCGTGGGCGAGGAGAGCGAGGGATATCATTCCCCGTGGGACGAGGACTTCGCACGAGAGCTCGCGCTGCGCGGTCATACAACGTCGCTATCGATGCGATATCTCGCTGGCGAAGCGGCTGGCGATTTCGAACCACCACAGCGGTATTTCAGCGTCGAAAAGGCGTACCGAAACGACACACTCGACGCGACTCATCTCTTAGAGTTCTTCCAGATCGAGGGATTGGTGATGGCCGAGAAGCTTTCTGTGCGTGATCTGATGGGAACGTTCACGGAGTTCTACCGGCAGTTCGGGATCACGGACATCCGATTCAAACCCCACTACAACCCCTACACCGAGCCGAGTTTCGAGCTGTTCGGGCGTCATCCGACGACGGGTGAACTCATCGAGATCGGCAATAGTGGGTTGTTCCGCCCGGAAGTACTCGAACCACTTGGCGTAGACTGTGATGTGATGGCATGGGGACTTGCGCTCGAACGACTCGCAATGCTCATCACCGGTGCTGAGGACATCCGAGATCTCCACGGGACGCTCACTGATCTTGAGTTCCTGCGAACTGCGGAGGTGACTTACTGATGCCAGTTGTTGATATCGACACCGACGAACTCCGACAGCTCGCCGCGACCGAGAAAGATGACGATGCGTTAAAGCGCGATCTGTTCGCGTTGGGGTTGGAGTTCGAGGGAGAAACTGAAGAGGGTGAGCTCCAGTTCGAGTTCGCCCCCGACCGACTCGACCGTCTCAGCGTCGAAGGTGTGGCGCGTTCGCTCCGGTACCAGTACGGCCACGATCGAGGGGTGTACGTTCCGACCACCAACGATTCCGAATGGGTCATCGAAGTCGAAGAATCCGTTCCCGAACAGCGCCCGTACGTCACCGGTGCGGTCGTCCGTGGACTCGACATGCACGAGGGTGAACTCCAGTCTCTCATCCAACTGCAGGAGAAACTCCACGCAACGATGGGTCGCCAACGCGCGAAAGGAGCGATCGGGGTTCACGATCTCACGATGCTCAAAGGACACCATGGCGGCGACAGTCGCGCGAAGTCGATCACGTATCGAGGCGTCGAACCCGATGGCGACCGATTCGTTCCGTTGGATAGCGACGCCGAACTCACGCCTGCGGACGTGCTTTCGGATCATCCGACCGGCCAGACGTATTCCGAACTCGTCACGGAGTACGAGCGGTATCCCGCGATCTACGACGACATCGGGCTGTTCTCGTTCCCACCGGTTATCAACGGCAGACGGACGGAGGTCTCAACCGACTCCCGGGATCTGTTCATCGAACTAACCGGGACCGACCAATGGACCATCGACAAGATGTGTGCCATCATCTGCTACGCACTCGATGCGCGTGGTGGTCGTGTCGAGCGCGTTACGGTTGATTATCCCGACCGACAGTTGGACCGTCCGGACCTTTCGGTTACACACAAAACCGTCTCTCACGAACGCATCGAGTCAGTGCTCGGAATCGATCTCAGCACGGACAACGTGGTCGACTACCTCGAACGAGCTGGACTCGACGCCGACATCGGTGACGATCGAACCTACGAGGTCGCAGTTCCGCCCTATCGGGTCGATGTGCTCCACGCGATCGACATCGTCGACGACATCGGCCGGGCCTACGGCTTCAACGATCTCGAACCACGCTATCCCGACGTAAGCACCATTGGCGGCTGTCACGACCGCACACGACGAGAGGACGCAGTTCGTGACGTGCTTGCCGGGCTGGGCTTCGAGGACATGCTGAACTTCCACCTCTCAAGCGAACAGGAATGTTTCGATCGGATGAACGTGGAGATCGATCCAGGCGACAGCGACGCGTTCGGTGTCAATCGGCCGCCGATGATCACTGAACCGTACAGCGAGCAGTACACCATCGTTCGAACGTGGGCGCTTCCATCGCTTCTGATGGTACTCGAAAACAACACCCACCGGAGCTATCCACAGGACCTCTCCGAGATCGGACTGTCCGCCCGCGTCGACGAACGTGAGGAGACGAAGGTCCACGAACGCCGGACGGTCGCGGCGGTTCTCGCGCGCACCGATGCCAGCTACGAAGACGCGAAAGCCCGCCTTCAATCGGTCGCCGACGCGCTCGGTGTGACCCTCGAAACGCCGCCGACTGCCCATCCCAGCTTCCTCGACGGACGGACCGCTTCGGTGGTGCTCGATGGGGAACACGCTGGTGTTATCGGAGAACTCCATCCGTCGGTGCTCGTCGAACACGATCTCGAACTACCCGTCGCCGCCTTCGAGTTCGATCTGGCAGCGATCGAGTGATAAGAAGGCGCGTTCCGGGTCGCAGTGCTCGAACGGGAATACAGATGAATATACGGGAGAGCTTTGGTATATTCACGTCTAACTCAAAGACCCCATGTCGAAGTCCACGGACGAACGTGGACGACTCTACTTCCCGAAAGACGTCCGAGAGCGGTTCGGTGATCGGTATCGCATCGCCGAACTTCCCAGACACGTCGCACTCTTTCCCGTTGACGATGATCCGTTGGAAGGGATTCGCGCTGCTGTTGGGGACGCGTTCGAAGGGATGGACGTGGACGAACTGAAAGCGGACGCACGAACGTCCGTCACACAGGAGATACAAGAAGAGACCTATCGTCGGTCACGGAATAGTGAGGACTGAGCTGCGTACGTCGAAACGGATCTTCTCGTTGGTAAATGACGAGAATTGGCTCCGTGAACCGGCTCTCAGCGCCCTCAAAGAGCACGACAACGTTCACACATCGATTTTCGCCTACGCCGAAGTTCTTGTATTGTTTTACGATCGTGCCACAGCGTCATACGATGTCGACGTTCCGCGAGCGATTTCCAACCTTCTAGAACTCGTTCCGATTGCTCCAAAAGCGCATGAGGATGTCGTTCTCGCTGGGGCAGCTTTCATCGATGAGTACCACTTGCCCCCGTTCGATGCGCTCCACGCTGGTATCGTCGCTACCAGGGGTGAGAGTGTTCTGACTAGTGAACGAGACTACGACGCCGCAGGGTTGGAGCGGCTTCCACCGGAGCCGACGCCGGACGAGGAATGATCTGTTTGCTCTCGCTTTACTCCAAATCTACCCCAACCGCCTCCTCGATCGAGTCGAAACCGTCCCGTTCTAACAGTTCCAGTAGTCCTCGGTTGATGTCACGAGCGATCGTCGGTCCTTCGTAGATGAGTCCGGTGTACAACTGGACCAGCGACGCACCGGCCCGGATCTTCGCGTACGCTCCCGCTGCATCCGACACGCCGCCGACGCCGATCACGGGGACATCGGTCCGTTCCGCGACGAACCGGACCGCGCGCGTCGCGCGCTCTTCGATCGGATCGCCGGACAATCCACCGGTCTCGGCTCGGTGGATGCTTTCTAAGGAGTCGGGCCGGTCGGTCGTCGTGTTCGTCGTGATGACCCCATCCAGTTCCAGATCGTCGACAACAGCCAACGCCGCTTCGGTTGCCTTGTCGGTGAGATCCGGCGAGAGCTTCACGAGCAGCGGCGACGCACCGGCGTCTTTGAGCGTGCCGAGAATCTCCTCGAGGTGATCGCGGTTTTGTAGTTCGCGCAATCCTGGCGTGTTCGGACTCGATACATTGACGACGAAATAATCACCACTCGATTCGACCCGTCCGTAGGTGTAGAGATAATCCTCGGCAGCCTCCGACAGCGGCGTCGATTTCGACTTTCCAATATTCACCCCGACGGGAACATCTACGCGCGTCCGCGCGAGACGAGCACCGACTGCGTCCGCGCCGTGATTGTTGAATCCCATCCGATTGATGAGTGCCCGATCTTCTGCCAGTCGGAACAGACGGGGCGTTGGATTTCCCGACTGGCGCTCGGCCGTTACTCCACCGACTTCGACATGTCCGAAGCCGAGACCGGAAAGCGCCGACGGAACCTCAGCATTTTTGTCGAACCCTGCAGCGACACCGACCGGATTCGGTACGTCGATGTCGAACACCGTCGAGGAAAGACGTGGATCGGTCACTCGGTAGCGCTGTACCAGCGTTCGGTCGATTCCGCTTTTCTGGGCAACTCCGAGCATGGAGTGAACGACGCTGTGAGCTGTCTCTGGAGGAAGCTGAAACAAAACCGGCTTGGCGACGTCGTACAACTGCATCAGAATTCGTGTTCGAGATCCTCATCATCGTCCGCTTTCTGGATGATGATCTTATTGTCCCGCACCCGCACGAACACCTCATCACCGATCTCCATACCCGCAACCGTCAGCTCGTCCTCGTGGAGGTTCAAGTGTACGTTGTGGTACTCGCCGTTGTCGTCCTTGGCACCGCTCGGACTGAGCGTTTTCTTTCGCACCATCGCGCTATCGTATTGCAATCTTCGATATACGCTATACATAAGTCTGGCGTGCCGGGGATATGGTCAGTGAATCTTCACGATAGAGGCCATCTATATAAATGTACTGGGCGCTGGGTCCCGATTTTGGGGATACAGTTATATGACGGTATGTACTGATGTGACATGGAGGTGTGAAAATCATGGCACGCAGTACGGATGACAAACGAAACTTTGCCCTTCGTGAGTCGGGGGGCCAGGAGACGAGCGTTTTCTCCGGTCGAACGCCACGTCAGGCAGCACTGAAGGCAGCTCGACGACTCGAGCCAGCATCGTCGGAAGATGAGGCTCAACGCACGAAGATCGAGCTCCGAGAGAAGGGGACGAAGAAGGTTCATATCTACGAAGGCTGGGCGTGGGAAGAAGATGCTCCTGACGACAAACCTGATTGGATGCCCGACCGAATCACAGAGGCCAACGTTTCGAAGCAAGGTATCGAACACCTAGAGGAGATCTGATCTCTGCGATCAGTCTCTACGATTTTTCGCCTCTTATTGCTGTAGTCGCTACACACGTTCTGAAAGATCCATATGATCCCGGATCGAATCGTCGAGTGCGCGGCTCTCACTCGGCCAGACCAAGCGTGCGAGCGCGGGATGACGCGCCGGTCTCCAGCCGTGCGATACTACTGGGACGATAGCCACGCATGGACAGTCGCGTGTATCGTGCGATTGCATTTCATGAAAACGCATGACGAAGCGGCTTCGGTTCGACGGGCTTAAGGTGTCGCTGCCATTCGAATGAAATGCGAGCGACGTGGGACACACCCCCCACGGGGGTGGTGAACCACGGTCCGATGCCCTTATATATGTGGGGGCATTCGGATGAAATACGCAGCGAGCATGGGTCTGTTTCCCGGATCCATACTCGATCCGAAGCCCTTATGTGTGTAAGGGCATTCGGATGAAATACGAAGGAGCATGGGTCGTTGGATCCGACCTATGCTCGGATCGGTCGGCACGGGCCGTTCGATGGGTTTAAGCCCATCAATGGCCTACGATCAGATCCGAAGGACATGAGGATTCCACCCCTACGGTCCGCCGTTAAGATGGGATCTGATGTTAGCCCTGGTAGTTCGGTGATACTCGGTCGGTCTATGTATCACCGCACGACCGATAGTTGGTGCATTTGACATGCATTCCGCCTAACCCTCCCCATTCCGGGGAGAACATTCCGGTTGATCCTGCCGGAGGCCATTGCTATCGGAATCCGCTTTAGCCATGCGAGTCGCACGGGTTTAGACCCGTGGCGAACTGCTCAGTAACACGTGGCCAAACTACCCTATAGACACGGACAACCTCGGGAAACTGAGGCTAATCCGTGATAACGCTCTTTCGCTGGAATGTATTGAGCGTGAAAAGCTACGGCGCTATAGGATGTGGCTGCGGCCGATTAGGTAGACGGTGGGGTAACGGCCCACCGTGCCCATAATCGGTACGGGTCATGAGAGTGAGAGCCCGGAGACGGACTCTGAGACACGAGTCCGGGCCCTACGGGGCGCAGCAGGCGCGAAACCTTTACACTGCACGCCAGTGCGATAAGGGGATTCCGAGTGCGAGGGCATACAGTCCTCGCTTTTGTACACCGTAGGGTGGTGTACGAATAAGGGCTGGGCAAGACCGGTGCCAGCCGCCGCGGTAACACCGGCAGCCCAAGTGATGGCCGCTATTATTGGGCCTAAAGCGTCCGTAGCTGGCCGGACAGGTCCGTTGGGAAATCCACTCGCTCAACGAGTGGGCGTCCAGCGGAAACCGTTCGGCTTGGGACCGGAAGACCCGAGGGGTACGTCCAGGGTAGGAGTGAAATCCCGTAATCCTGGACGGACCACCGGTGGCGAAAGCGCCTCGGGAAGACGGATCCGACAGTGAGGGACGAAAGCTAGGGTCTCGAACCGGATTAGATACCCGGGTAGTCCTAGCTGTAAACGATGCTCGCTAGGTGTGGCGCAGGCTACGAGCCTGCGCTGTGCCGTAGGGAAGCCGTGAAGCGAGCCGCCTGGGAAGTACGTCCGCAAGGATGAAACTTAAAGGAATTGGCGGGGGAGCACTACAACCGGAGGAGCCTGCGGTTTAATTGGACTCAACGCCGGACATCTCACCAGCTCCGACAGCAGTAATGACGGTCAGGCTGATGGTCTCTGCCCGAGCTGCTGAGAGGAGGTGCATGGCCGCCGTCAGCTCGTACCGTGAGGCGTCCTGTTAAGTCAGGCAACGAGCGAGACCCGCACCTCTAGTTGCCAGCAACATCTCGCGATGGTTGGGTACACTAGGGGGACTGCCGCTGCCAAAGCGGAGGAAGGAACGGGCAACGGTAGGTCAGTATGCCCCGAATGAGCTGGGCAACACGCGGGCTACAATGGTCGGGACAATGGGATGCCACCCCGAGAGGGGGCGCTAATCTCCTAACCCCGGTCATAGTTCGGATTGCGGGCTGAAACTCGCCCGCATGAAGCTGGATTCGGTAGTAATCGCGTCTCAGAAGGGCGCGGTGAATACGTCCCTGCTCCTTGCACACACCGCCCGTCAAATCACCCGAGTGGGGTCCGGATGAGGCCACCGTCCGGTGGTCGAATCTGGGCTCCGCAAGGGGGATTAAGTCGTAACAAGGTAGCCGTAGGGGAATCTGCGGCTGGATCACCTCCACAGACCGGGACCAGGTCGATGACCTGGCCCACCTTTCGCGGATCGGTTCGTGCGATTGACCGACCGAGCACCTTAGAACTATCAGGGCTAACAGGTAGGGCCCATAGCTCAGTGGGAGAGTGCCTCCTTTGCAAGGAGGATGCCCTGGGTTCGAATCCCAGTGGGTCCATGTTCACCGGACGAAACCGTGTCCCTTAAGTGGAAGACGGTGTTCGTTCCGGTAACGACAGATGCACCATCCCGTGACAAGCGTGGATGGGAAGGGTCGATAGCCACTATCTGCACAGTGGCGGATGAGACTGTATGTACGTGCGATCCAGGCGCTCACTGGACCCGTTCATCGTGGTCCAGAGCATTATATTCAATGATACCGTATGGTATCAGCGTGGCTACTGTGCCGCGTGGTGAATGGCTCGGCTCGAGTGCCGACGAAGGACGTGCCAAGCTGCGATAAGCCTCGGGGACCCGCACGGAGGGGTGGAACCGAGGATTTCCGAATGGGAATCCCCACAGCAATTGCTTCGCGCAATGGGGAACGTCCGGAACTGAAACATCTTAGTACGGACAGGAAAAGAAACCGAATGGGATGTCGTTAGTAACGGCGAGTGAACGCGGCGTAGTCCAAACCGAAGCCTTCGGGCAATGTGGTGTATGGGCTGGCCGTAATCGGTTGATTGACTACGAGAAGTCTTCTGGAACGGAGCGCGATACAGGGTGACAGCCCCGTATCGTAGTCAGTCGACCGTGGGCCGGTTCCCTGAGTATCGGGGGTCGGAAATCCCTCGTGAAGATGGCAGGCATCTACTGCCAAGACTAAATACTACTCGAGACCGATAGTGGACAAGTAGCGTGAGTGAACGCTGAAAAGCACCCTGAGAAAGGAGGTGCAATAGGGCCTGAAATCACGCGGTGATGGAGCGATGGAGCGTACAAGGCCGATCGTGAAACGACGTGAGGGCGATCTCACTGTAGGAAGCGATCGGAGCCGACGTTCCATCGTACGTTTTGAAAAACGAGCCAGGGAGTGTGTCTGTATGACGAGTCTAACCCGTTCATCGGGGGAGGCGTAGGGAAACCGACATGGCTGCAGGATGTGGCTTTGCCACGTTCCAGGGCCGCCGTGTTCAAGCGCGGGGAGTCATACGGTCACGACCCGAAACCGGGCGATCTACGCGTAGGCAAGGTGAAGCATGGCGAAAGCTATGTGGAGGCCTGTTAGAGTTGGTGTCCTACAATACCCTCTCGTGATCTACGTGTAGGGGTGAAAGGCCCATCGAGCCCGGTAACAGCTGGTTCCGATCGAAACATGTCGAAGCATGACCTCTGCCGAGGTAGTTTGTCGGGTAGAGCGACCGATTGGGGTGACCGCCTCCGAGAGGAGTCGGCACCCCTGTCGAACTCCGAACTGACAGACGCCATTGACGCAGGGAGTCCGGTGTGCGGGGTAAGCCTGTGCACCATGAGGGAGACAACCCAGAGCTGGGTTAAGGTCCCCAAGTGTGGACTAAGTGCAATTGAAGGTGGTCTCGAGCCATAGACAGCCGGGAGGTGAGCTTAGAAGCAGCTACCCTCTAAGAAAAGCGTAACAGCTTACCGGCCGAGGTTTGAGGCGCCCAAAATTATCGGGGCTCAAGTCCACCACCGAGACCTGGCGGCACGCGTTACAGCGTGATTCCGTAGATCGGCGCTCCGGTTGGATGGAAGCGCGGGGGAGACTTCGTGTGGACCGACCGGTGACGAAAATCCTGGCCATAGTAGCAGCGATAGTCGGGTGACAATCCCGACGGCCGAACGGACAAGGGTTCCTCAGCAATGATCGTCAACTGAGGGTTAGCCGGTCCTAAGTCTCGTCGTAATTCGAGCGAGACAAATGGGAAACTGGTTAATATTCCAGTGCCGTTGTGCAATGAACGTCGACGCTTTAGGGTCGTCCGAGCCGGGCCATCGCCCGGTCGAACCGTCAAAGTTCGTGGAAGCCGTAATGGCACGAAGCGAACGAACGGCGGGATAGGGAAACTCGGATCAACCTAGAGCCCGTGAAAAGACAAGCACAACGTCCGTACCGAGATCCGACACAGGTGTCCGTGGCTGAAAACGCCAAGGCCTGTCGGGAACAACCGACGTTAGGGAATTCGGCAAATTAGTCCCGTAAGTTCGCGATAAGGGATGCCTGCCCTGGAAAGGGGCAGGCCGCAGTGACCTAGACGCTCCGACTGTCTAGTAACAACATAGGTGACCGCAAATCCGCAAGGACTCGTACGGTCACTGAATCCTGCCCAGTGCGGGTATCTGAACACCTAGTACAATAGGACGAAGGACCCGTCAACGGCGGGGGTAACTATGACCCTCTTAAGGTAGCGTAGTACCTTGCCGCTTCAGTAGCGGCTTGCATGAATGGATCAACGAGAGCGTCACTGTCCCAACGTTGGGCCCGGTGAACTGTACGTTCCAGTGCGGAGTCTGGAGACCCCCAAGGGGAAGCGAAGACCCTATAGAGCTTTACTGCAGGCTGTCGCTGGGACATGGCCGCTGATGTGCAGCATAGGTAGGAGTCATTACCCAGGCGTCCGCTGCTAGCGGACCGCCGAGACATCAGTGAAATACTACCCGTCAGTGGCTGTGACCCTCACTCCGGGAGGAAGACACCGATAGCCAGGCAGTTTGACTGGGGCGGTACGCGCTCGAAACAATATCGAGCGCGCCCTAAGACCATCTCATCCGGGTCAGGAATCCGGAGAAGAGCGCAAGAGCAAAAGATGGTTTGACAGTGTCCTGCCTAACGAGGGACGCTGACGCGAAAGCGTGGTCTAGCGAACCCATTAGTCCCGCTTGATGCGGGCAATGGCTGACAGAAAAGCTACCTTAGGGATAACAGAGTCGTCACCGGCAAGAGTACATATCGACCCGGTGGCTTGCTACCTCGATGTCGGTTCCCTCCATCCTGCCCGTGCAGCATCGGGCAAGGGTGAGGTTGTTCGCCTATTAAAGGAGGTCGTGAGCTGGGTTTAGACCGTCGTGAGACAGGTCGGCTGCTATCTATTGGGGGTGTTTGGTGTCTGATGTGAACGGCCGTATAGTACGAGAGGAACTACGGTTGGTCGCCACTAGTGTACCGGTTGTCCGAGAGGGCATGTGCCGGGCAGCTACGCGACACGGGGTAAGGGCTGAATGCATCTAAGCCCGAAACCCACATAGAAAAGAGACACCGCTGAGACCACTCGTAGAAGACGAGTTCGATAGACTCGGGGTGTACGCACCGAGGCAACGAGGTGTTCAGCCCGCGAGCACTAACTGGTCGACGCCACTCATTCGTACTGGCCCGATGAACGGGTCCAGGCGCAAACTGGATCGCACGTACGATACACCGATCGTGGTCTGTAACTACGGTTCGATTCCGTGGATCGGCATTGAGGCGGCCACAGCGGCGGGGCAACTCCCGTACCCATCCCGAACACGGCAGATAAGCCCGCCTGCGTTCCAGCGAGTACTGGAGTGCGAGAGCCTCTGGGAAAACTGACCCGCAAGGGTGGCCAAGTGCAGGTCGAGGTTTGCCAGCCACAGTACACGCAGGGTTCGTCCCGGTGGACCTGGCGACCAAACTGTCGACACCTGTAACTGGTGGTTCGCCGCCTTTCCATTCATACTACTTTCATTCATTTCGGATAGCGACAGCTAACGATCGCTATCCTTATTCGTCTCGCCCGAATAGAGACATCCAGCGCCAAGGTGGCAGAGTTCGGTTGACGCGGTCGCCTGCAGAGCGACTCTACGCCGGTTCAAATCCGGCCCTTGGCTTCCACTCAATTTTCATAACTGGAGCCAAGCGTCTACTTTGGACGGAGCGGTCGGTAGCCGGATCGTGACGGTCTCTCGTGCAGCTGCCCATGCTTAGAGCAAGTACGTTCCAGATTGACTAGACAATGAATTGTCACGTATTGATACGGGTTTTGCGACACCAGTTTGCACAGCGAGTCGACTCCGACAGCCATAGCAACTTCAAGCAACTACCGAGCACCGATGTCGGACGCTGAGCACCTGGTAATTCGTCTGTGGCATCGATATCGCTCGGTGCCGATCGTCTATCGACTCGCTATCTCATTCGTTCTCGGTGTTGGGGTCGCGTTTACGGTCGGTGCTCCAGCCACACGGCTCGCACCAGTGGGTGATCTCTTTTTGACGCTGTTGGAGATGATCGTAGTACCGGTCGTCGTGTTCAGTTTGCTCGCTGGTGTCCGTCGGCTGTCGCCGAGACAGATGGGACGCGTCGGCGGTATCGTTCTCGGGTTGTATGCAGTAACGACGGCCGTTGCAGGGAGCATCGGGCTGGCAGTTGCGAACCTCCTCGAACCGGGACGAAGTGTCACCTTTACCGGCGGTAAAGCGCAGTCCGCCCAGCCCCCGAGCATCAGTGAGGTGCTCCTTGGTGTGGTTCCGGACAATCCGGTCGATGCGCTGGCTAGCGGCGATCTCCTTTCCATCATTTTCTTCGTGATCGTCTTCGGAATCGCACTCGCCATCGCTCAAGATCGGGCCGAGGAGGGTACCCTTCGTGATGGTACCGACGAGACGGTGATCCGTGATGGTGCCGAGACGTTCTTCAAGCTTGCCGAAACCGGGATGGAGGCGATGTTCATCCTCGTGTGGGGAGTGATGGAATACGGTGTGATCGGCGTCTTTGCGCTCGTCGCCTCCGAGCTGGCGGGCAAAGACGTTGGTGCCATCCTCGCACTCGGATCGCTCGTCGCAGTGGTGTTCGTCGGCGTCTTCATCCACATTACCGTTACGTATCTCGGCGTCATCGTTGGAGGACTGTTGGGAGAGTCTCCGATGGCGTTTCTACGCGGTACGAAGAACGCGATGATCACGGCGTTCAGCATTCGCTCCTCAAGCGCCACGCTGCCCGTGACGATGACCGATGCTGAAGAGCGGTTGCGCATCGACGAGAGCGTCTATGGTTTCTCGCTCCCGTTTGGATCGACGGCCAACATGGACGGTGCGGCGATCCGACAGGCGGTGACAGTCGTCTTTGCCGCCAACGTCGTCGGACAGCCACTCGGACTCGGTGATCAGGTGGCGATCCTCCTCGTCACGGTGTTGATCAGTATCGGTACCGCTGGCGTTCCCGGTGCGGGGTTGATCATGCTGACGATCGTGCTCCAACAAGCGGGCCTTCCCCTGACCGTTGTCGGGTTCGTCGCCGCTGTCGATCCGGTGCTCGGTCGGATAGCGACGATGAACAACGTCACCGGTGATCTTGCGGTGTCGACGCTGGCTGCCAAGTGGACAGACGCGATCGATTTTCAAGACGGCGTCTGGACCACCACCGAACCGGGATCGTCGAACCCTGCTGTGGCCGATGAGTAACCCAAAGAGCGTTGTTAATCCCACTCGAACCGTCGTGTATGACGACTGATTCGTTCAGGTTCGAGTATGAACCGGGAACGATCGTGTACGGTCGTGAGAGTGTTGCCACGATGGGTGAGGAGCTCGCTCGTCGGGATGTCGATCGCGCGCTCCTCGTCACCGGCTCCACGGTTGGGAACACCCCTAGCGTCGTAGACCCGGTTCGAGAAGGGGTTGGCGACCGGCTGGCTGGCGTGTTCGCAAAGACGACGCCCGAAAAGCGATTGAACACTGTACTCGATGGCGTTGAGCGGTTGCGTACGAGTGATGCCGACGCGGTGGTGAGTCTCGGCGGGGGAAGCAGTCTCGACGTAGCGACGGTTATGAGCGTGCTTGCGACCGACGACCGCTCGCGAGAGACGATCCGATCCGAGTTTCTCGAATCGGGATTCATCTCTCATCCCGAAACGGACGTGCTACCCGTGTTCGTGGTACCAACCACGTTGGCCGGTGCAGATCTCTCAATTGCTGCTGGAATCACTGCTGATCCCGACGACCGGCCGACGGTTCATGGTGGCGTGTTCGACGAGCGGCTCATGCCCGAGGCACTCGTGTACGATCCGGCGTTGATCGAGACGACGCCCCATGAGATCCTGTGTGCCTCTGCGATGAACGGCTTTGATAAAGGGATCGAATCGCTGTACGCACCGAACCGGACGCCCATCACGGACGCGACGGCGATGCGGGGGCTAACGTTGCTTGCCGAGGGCCTTCCGCGACTCGGCTCCGGTGCGCACGACAACGCACTTCACGACGCGATCGAGGGAACGATACTAGTACAGTACGGCGTTTCGCGGAACACTGGATCGACGCTGTCGCTGATTCACGCGTTCGGTCACGGTATCTCCCGTGGCTACGATGTCCAGCAGGGTGCAGCCCATGCCATCATCGCACCCCACGCGCTTGAACTGTTGTTCGATCGGGTCGACGGTCGGTGCGCGAAGATCGCTGCTGCGCTCGGTGTCGGTGCGAGCGACGACCCAGCCACGGCCGTCATCGATGCGGTCACTGACGTCCGTGATTCGCTCGGTCTGCCTGCCCGTCTCCGATCCGTACCGGATCTCTCACGGGAAGAGCTGTCAGCGGTCGCAAATGCAGTTGTCACTGACGGACTGATGGAAAACACGCCGAACGGACTCGATCCGACGGAATCGGAGATCAAAGCCGTTCTCGAAAACGCGTGGTGACCGTGTGATGTCAGAAAACGCCACCACCAGGGCTCGAACCTGGGACAACCTCGTTAACAGCGAGGTGCTCTACCAGCTGAGCTATGGCGGCCCGTCGTTTGTCACGTGGTAAATGGTAGTCGCATTCGCTTGAAATCCTTTTCGCTTTCGCGGTCCGGTCGCTTTCGCGGTCCGACACGCTTTACCACCAGAGGATCTACCGACGTGCTATGTGCGATGCGTTCGATGCGGTCACCGATCGGGTTCGTTCGCGTGTCGACCCCGATCAGACGGAACGAGAACGCCTTGCGGAGACCGCGGCGGCGCTCACCGCGCGGGCGGAGGAGGCTGTTGAGGAGCTACCCGTCTCGGCAGACGTGTTACAGGTCGGTTCGACCGCGCGGAACACGTGGATCAGCGGTGACCGAGACATCGACGTGTTCGTCCGATTTTCTCCCGATCTTTCGCGCGAGCAGCTCGAACGATACGGGTTACGTGTCGGGTGGAATGTGCTTCCCGATGGCCGCGAGGAGTTCGCAGAGCATCCGTACGTGACGGGCGAACGCTCGGGATTTGGCGTAGACGTCGTGCCGTGTTTCGCTGTCGAGAGCGCTAGCGCGATCCAATCGGCGGTCGATCGAACGCCGTTTCACACTGAATACGTCGCTGCTCGTCTCGATCCCGAGACCGCGGGAGCTGTTCGTCTCGCAAAAGGCTTTCTGCGGGGGATCGGTGTCTACGGTAGCGATCTCAGAACACGGGGCTTCTCGGGCTATCTGACCGAGCTGCTCGTGCTCGAATACAGTAGCTTCCGATCGTTCATCGAATCCGTCGCTGAGTGGACCCTACCCGTCACGATCGATCTCGAAGGACACAGAGAACGCTCGTTCGACGCGCCGCTGGTCGTGATCGATCCCACTGACCCAGAGCGCAATGTCGCTGCGGTCTGTGCCGAGCGCAACGTCGCTCGGCTGATCCACCACGCTCGGGCGTTCCGTGACGATCCTACAGTCGACCGGTTCGTTCCGGACGATCCCGAGCCGCTCTCTCCCGCGGAGATGCGCACCCAGATCACCCGCCGCGAGACGACGCCGATCGCGGTGCGGTTCGATGCCCCTGATCTCGTCGATGACCAGCTGTATCCCCAACTCGATCGATCACTTCGAGGACTCCGCGACGAACTGGATCGGCGGGGCTTCGATCCCCTCCGGGCGGCAACGTTCGCAGACGAACACGCCGTGTTGTTCGTCGAATGTGAGGTTACTGACCGTCCGGCAGTCGAACGCCACCAAGGACCGCCCGTCGACGCCGTCGAACACGCGAGCGGCTTCTACGAGAAGTACGCCGATAGTGACGCGTACGGTCCGTTCATCGACGGTGACCGGTATGTGGTCGAGCGCTCTCGCGAACTCACGAGCGTCCGCTCGGTGCTCGAAGACCGGCTGTTCTCGATCGCGCTCGGCGTCGACATCGAGGACGCGCTCCACGAGGACTACGAAATCTTGGTCGGCGCACGAACAGCGACACTCGCAGAGACGTTCGGTACAGAGTTCGCCCGCTACTTCGACCCGAAACCGTAGCCCATGTTCGGCGGTCAGAACGGTTGTTCTTTCCCAGCCGGTGCCGTCGGTTTCAGCGCCAGCGAGACGGATCGGCGCGTCGAACACCACGCCATCACTGTGGCTGTGTCCGTGCACACTCGTCGATCGGTGCTGCTTTGAACCCGATCAGATCAAGCCGTGATCCCGTCCGCCGAAGATCCGGCTTGGCATACACGACGACGTTCTCGTACCACCGATGTCGGATTGGTGGTGTCGATCCACGGATGTTGGCTGTCAGAAACACCAAAAACAACCGAACTGTGTGTGCCACGCTCCGTGTTGTAGATGTCTTCTTTCCCTCAGCCGATGATTCATGCACGGGCGACGGTGGCTGCCGCTTCCTCTATCAAACCTCTGCCAGCCCGACGATCGAGCATCTAGCAGAAGATAATCCCTATGCGCGTTGCTCTGTGAAAGAGGGTATGGACACACCGATCGAGTCGGTTTCCGAGCAGTGGGAAGCCGTGATTGACGACATGGAAGCGACGGCAAACGACTACCGGGCTGCTGGTTGGACGGTCGTTGAACTTCATCCCGGCGACGTGACACCGCTTCCGGGTGAACCTCCCCGCTTCGACGTGCTCGTTCCTGACAACGAGTTCGATCAGCTCCAAACAGCCGTTTCCGAGGCTGCATTCGATACCACCGAATTGTACCGGGCCGAAGACGGGGGCGTCACGTTCGTGCTCACGGTTACCTGTGACACTGATCGAGAGGTCGCCGTCTGTTGTCCCTTGTACTACGACCGTCAGACGGCAATTGAACTGTCCGACCGAGCGGACGACGGGCTCACCACCACCATCAGAACGCTCGCGGACGACCGGACGATCGGCATCGACTACGACGACTTCGATCTCTCCGAGACCGAATCCCCTTCGGCATAGCTACTCCTCTTCGAGTTCGTCCGATCGAAGTTCGGCGCTGGCCTCACGCACTTCCCGCATCATGCTCGACACGCGTTCTTCGGCCTCAAGCTCTTGTTCGACTGAGAGATCGACACCTTCGACTTCCAGTAGGAACTTCGCAACCTCGGTGGATTCGTACATGATGTCGTCAAGCTCTTCGGCAGTGAAAAAATCACACATCGCCCCGTAGAGAAACGTCGCTCCTGCCGTCCTGATCTTCTCTTCGAACGCCGACCGGGCCTGATTGACCGCCTGAGGGGTGTAGGTATCTTCCATGAACGGCACGAGATCCGGGAGGTTTTCCCCGATTTTCGTCATCTCGACGCCCGTCTCGGTTCGGAAATCCGAACACAATCGGGCGATGGCCCACTCGCGCGCCGTGATGTACGTGCGGTCTCGAAGAAACTCGTTCGCTCGCTCGTACTGGCTGCCGTCGATCTTCTTGAACCGATCGTACTGCTGGATCTCGGTGGGTATCTCGTGTTCCTGTTCGGTTTCTGATTCCGTGTCGGAGCCGTCGCCGGTTACGGTATCACCGGATTCGACCGGGGGGACTGCAGATGATTCTCCGTTGCCTACAGGATCGTCGGTCATACTCATACTGGGCGCTGGGCGATGAAAAAGCGTGTCGCCAGACTACGTCTGGCTACTAACCGGAACGCGAAGTGTTCCGGTGATGTCGCCGAGAGACTTTTAGCTCGCGCGAGCAATCGACCCCTATGAAACTGCTCGTCGGCATCGATCGCAGCAATCGAACGAAGGCAGTGCTCGAAACGGCCATCGAGCGCGCTACAGCCATGGGCGACGAGATCACTGTCGCCGTCGTGGAGACTGATAACGGTCCACCGACTGATCTGCTCGAACAGGAGGTTCGAGAGTTCTTTTCGGAACGTTCCGTCGATGTCTCGATACGGTCACTCACCGGTCACGCCGGTAGTCAACTCGTCGAACTCGCAGAGCGCGAGGAATTCGATCGGGTCATCATCGACGGGGGACGACGGAGTCCACTCGGGAAGATCCAGCTCGCAGATATCGCGGAATTCGTCCTCTTGAACGCAACGATGACAGTCACGCTGGTACGATGACACGTATCTATCCTTCTGAACCGGCCGGACAGTTCGATCCCCCGCCGATGACGTTCGAGGACGCCGCTGGTCACACGGTGGAGATCACCGAGTACACCGGCGGCGATTTCGACGCCTTCCTCGAGATGTATCTCGCGTTCGATCCCGAGGACCGGGCACAGGGTATTCCCCCGACCACGGACGACCGAATCCGGGAGTGGCTCGATCGCATTCTTACTGAGGACGCCGTCAACGTTGTTGCCTCGACGGAGAACCGACTCGTCGGCCACGCGACACTCGTCCCTGACGGGACTGACGAGTACGAACTCGCCATTTTCGTACTGGGTGAGTACCAGGAGCTTGGCATCGGAACGAAACTCATCACGGCGCTGTTGGGTGCCGGACAGGACCACGGGATCGAACAGGTGTGGTTGTCGGTCGAACGGTGGAACAGCGCCGCACGCACGCTTTATCGAAAGGTGGGCTTCGAACCGAGCAAAACCGAGAGCTTCGAGTTCGAAATGTCGCTTCGGTTGTGACTCATTCCGACTCGGCTTCGACCCGCTGGGCACACTCGGTAAGTTCTTGGGCGAGCGTGCGCGCCTGTTCGGCGGTCAGTGTCACCGAGTCGGCGTGTGCTGGCAACTGTTCGAGTTCGGTGTTGTCGAGTTCGAGTTGCAGCGTGACGTGTTCGGGTTCTGTACGAGGTGTGCGAACGTTGAGCGTCGCCATCGCTTCCTCTTCGAATCCGTGTCCCTCCGCGTGACCCGAAAGGAGATCGAGGGTGGTGTACGCGTTGACCGTCATGATTCGGTCGGCCATACCGGACGAACACGCCTGAGAACGGTAAATCTGATCCTTCGAGCGTTAGTCGTCGGCCGGCGCGGGCGAACTTGCCATCTCGTCGTCTTCGGCGTAGGGGTACCACGTCATCTTCGTGTTGTGCATGTAGGGATCCTCGTAGCTCGTCTCCTCGGGATCGGCGAGTTCCTGTAGCTCCTCTTCGTTGTGAGCCGAGATGAACTCGCGGAAGCTCTCGTCGTCGCGCTGGGCCTCGTAGGTTTCGAGTAGGTTTTCAATGTATCCCGGCACCTCATCGGCCGCGACGCGCATTTCGATCCAGTCGGCAAACTGGGGTTCTTCTCCCAGACCACCGCCGAGACCGATGTCGAACGCTTCGACCGGTTCGCCGTTCTTTCTGGTTTTCATCCCACGAAGGCTGATGTCGGCGATCTGGGGCTGGGCGCACGATGCCGTACAGCCCGACAGGTGAATATGAAAGTCCTCCACACCGTCAGGCACCGACACGTTGTCCCGGAGCCAGTGGGCGTAGCGCACCATCCGGTTTTTCGTTTCGACGATCGATAGCGAGCAGAACTCCGTGCCCGTACACGCAATCGAGCCGCGCATGAACGGATGGGGATCGGGACTGTACTCCGTCAACAACGGTTCTGCGAGGAAGTCATCGAGATCCGACTCGTCGATGTCGGCGATAATGAGGTTCTGACGCTGAGTGACGCCGACGAGTTCCGACCCGTATGCCTCGGCGGTGTCGGCGAGTTCGATGACTTCTTCTGCTCCCATCCGACCGACGAGTACGCTCAGTCCGACGAAATGCTGCCCGTCGTGTTGTTCGTGGACGCCGACGTAATCGCCCGGGGCGTCGGCGCGCCCTGCGTTGTAATCGTACTCATCGCGGAGATCTTCGCCCGCCGTCGGCAGTTCGTGATCGACGTACTCCTCGTCGAGGACTTGCCGGAACTTCTCCGATCCCCATTCATCCATCAAGAACTTGACACGTGCGCTAAAGCGATCGTCGCGGTCTCCGTGGTCTCGGAACAGCGCCGACACGCCCCCAGCCACATCGTAGATCGTCTCGGGCGTACAGAACACGTCGATGTCTCGAGCAAATCGGGGTTCTTTCCGGGCGAGTCCACCCCCAACACGCACATTGAAGCCTTTGACCGTCTCACCATCGATCTCCTTGACCGCCGGTTCGAACGCGAGATCGTTGATGTCCCCCTGTCCTGCGCCACGAGTGTCTCCGGTCACCGACACCTTCCACTTGCGAGGAAGATTGGCGTGATCAGGATTGTTCTTGAACTCCTCGTTCAACCCCTCGATGATCGGCCACACGTCCATGTGCTCATCGGCATCCCGACCGGCGACGGGGCTCCCGACGATGTTGCGCCAGGAGTCACCACAGGCCTGAATCGTCGACAGTCCGTGTTCTTCGAGCTTCTCGAAGATCGCCGGAACGTCTTCGATCTGTATCCAGTGCAACTGGATCGATTGGCGAGTGGTGAAATCGACGAGCCCGTTACCGAACTCGGGGTTATCGACCGGTCCGTGAGCGTACTCGTTGGCGATTTCCCCGACAACGCGGAGCTGTTCCGGCGTGAGCCGACCACCGGGAACCCCGACACGCATCATAAAATTGCCTTCCTGACCCTTGCGCTGGTGGTACAACCCCCACCATTTGAACCGCTCGAACCACGCGTCGTGTTCGTCCTCCGGGATAGAGTCCCACCCTTCTTCGGCGAATCGAAAGAGATGCTCGCGGATCTCGGGTCCGTACACTTCGTCTTTCCATCCCTCGACTTTACTCGGCATATCAACGTTCAACAGTCCTGCGCCTAAATCTTCACGTATTCCGACAAGGTTGCCTCCCTCATCAGCCATTAGGAAAATATCTCCGCTATCTCGTGGCGGGACGGGGCTGGTGAATGCTCTCGGGGACGACGGGACGGAAACGGTCGGTTTTCGGGTCGACAGTTCCCATCTGGAGCCATCCTGTCACACCGTCGGATCCACACGCGATACACTGGCCAGCGATCCGTGCCTCGACGTTCGAGCGATCGACGCCGACCGCGACGAACCCCTCGGCGAGCACGTCGGCGACGTCACACTCACAGAACTCGTGCTTTCGTAACCGCCACAGATCGCTCACAGGCATAACGCGACGGTCGTTCACGCTGATCCACGCCCCATCGTCGAGTTGATGAACCGACGTCGTCACGACTGGGGTTTTCTTCCGAACGATAGTAATCCCGACGATCCGGGTAGTGGTTACCGATCGTCATCAACCATCGGTGATTTCTGATAAGTCCTACGGTGTCTTCGCTTTCGCTCACGTCATCAACTCTGATGACGCTTCGAGGCAACATAACCATGGGACGAAACACGGATTATCCAATATACACTGAAATAGATACCGGTAAATATTTCTCACAGGCGATAGTACGGGCCAGCCTTACAGCGGGACACGGGCTTATACATGATAGCATCGTAAGAGGAGTGATGACAGACGCGGAACTGAGTAATCTGCGACAGCATACGTCAGCGGATGTCGCGCCGGAACTTTACGAAGATTCCGAGGTGCGTTTCAGATGAGCAACGCCGATAGCAGGACATCGAACGTGGACGTCGAGTCGGAGACCAGCGCGTGTCGGCTCGACGATGATGGCGACACCGACCAAGAGACCGATCGCTCCCATCTCGAAGGGGTCGAGGATGGGTGTGGGTGTACGGAAATTTGGGAACACCTTTCCGAACAGCGGGATGGGTGAGTGTCCCCCACTTGTTACCCGAGACGTTTTTCATTATCGCCTTCGTTTTCGTGAGTGATGAGTGATAATCCACCGCCGACAGACCGTGAATCTCCCGTCGGCCAGCCAGTAATTCGTGGGAATCCGGAGTTGGCGGGAGAACGCGCTCCGCAAGCGGTTCAGTTCGATCCATCGGACCCCAGCAGTCTTTCGGCGGCGGCAGAAACGGTACGTGCCTTCGCAGACAACACGGCCGGGGCGGAGGATAACATCTACATGCTCCGTGGCGCAGCCGCCTGTGCCGCTTTGGTCCGGGGGGAAGGGTCGTATAAGAGCGCTGCCGAGCGCGCGGGCGGTGGAGTGACGGTGTCGTTCATCCGAAAGTGGGCCCGGGTACATGATCTTCCACGACCGGTACGAAAGTACGTCGCTACGGGGCGGATCGCGCCTACGGCAGCCAAACACATCGCTCGTGTTCACGGAGAAACCCGATACCAACTCGCGTGGACCGTACTTGACCACGATCTGACCGTCCGGGAGGTCCGGGCGATCGCAAGCGACGTGAACGATGGCCAATCGCTCGACAGCGCGCTCGAAAAACGAGGGATCGAACTCGGTCGGCTCACACTATCGCTTCCACCGGAGACGTATCTCGAACTCCGGCGGGTTGCTGCCATCAACGATACGGATCCAGAAACGATCGTCACTGACGCGCTCGAACGGATTACCGACCAGAGACGGTAGCTACGTTCAGTCCTGTCTTCGCCCGCCGATACGGCCTCGGTTGGAGGAGCATTCCGTAACCGTTTAGCCGGGGGACGGTAAACGTGCAGGTGAGGGCTGGTAGCTCAGTCTGGCAGAGCGTCTGGCTTTTAACCAGATGGCCGGGGGTTCAAGTCCCTCCCAGCCCGTTTTCAGTGCTCCTATCCACGGACGGGAAGATACGACAGTCCGATCACGAGGATCCCAGCGAGCAGGCTCATTACCGCTACAGCCCCGAGTCCCCCAGCCCGGCCCGAAGGAACGTTGGCCATCGTTCTGATCGCGTACGCGCCGATTCCGATCACCAGAAAGAACAGAAAATACGCCGCGGCTGCTCGTCGTTGCATATCTGATCCTTGGAATACGTCCATAAAACGGTTGCTTTTCAGCTCACACCCCACTTACGCCCTGTCGATACTCTCGGAGCCGTTCGTAGGCGCGCTCGATATCGGGATCATTCGTCTCGTCGTGGAGTTCTCTGAGAACGTTCATGTGGCGATCCAACCGGCCGTGATCGGGATCGTGTTCCCGTTCGGCCAGCTGCTCAAGTTGCTCGGCTTGTTCTTCGATTCGCTCGCGGTGGCGTTCGTCCGCGCCCGTCGTAGCCTGATCGAGTGCCTTGCTCGCCGTCACGAGTTTCTCTCTCGTCATACGTCATCCATCGAGAAGCACCCGCAAAAACGTACGCATCGATCACCGACCGGGATGGGCGACACCGTTGTCCGTGAGTCTGGTAGTGAGCTGTTGCCCATCGAGTAGTTCGATGGCACCGTTGTCGGTGGCAGCTCTCCGAATCTCGTCTCTGAACGGCTTCGGTCGCACGAGTATACCCACCTTGGCCCCGTTTATTCCTCGACCGCGCTCTAACTGCTTGACTGTCGGTAATGACACCGTCCCACCGGGGGGGATAATGGAGATGACGACCGTCTTCGACCGTATGAATCCTGATTTCTTCGCAATGAGATCGATTCCTCCTTCGACAGTGGGACCTGCCCGCTCGACTTCATACCCCTCAGCAATGTACAGAGCGCCCACCACCCGCTCGAACGCTGATGGTGATAGGTCGTACAGTGCCCTGACACCCCACTCATACCTGCCCCCAGATGTATCACCTCCAAGTAACGAGCTGAAACGATTCCCATCATCTCCCATATGTATTTATATGTGGCAGTAGAACAAACAGCTTTCGCAAGAGGGAAATGGTCTTTTATTTTCCCTATCGCGCGCCTTCTACACCAGACAACTTTGTCAATAATTGTAGTATTTATCTTCTGAAGAATCGTGCAAAATAATATGACTAATGTATTATATGACCTGGAACGTTCTGGGAGATCGGGACGTTCAAGTCTGTTTGGACTAATTCCACGGGAGTGGTAGTATCGTTCGATTGCTTTGGCACGCTTCTCGAAGTTCAGCCCCCCACTGATCCCGCCAGCGCCGTGGCCACGGCGCTGGCGGATCGAGGGGTGTCGGTACCACCGGATTGGTCGGTTGCGTACGGTGAATCCCATACGACCGTTCCGAGCGGTGTGGAGATTTCACTCACTGAGCACGTGGTTCACGCGCTGGAAAGCCGCGGTATCGATCCGGACCGTGATCAGTGTGCCCGCGCCGTTACAACGGCGTTTGCTCCTGATGTACGGATCCGGCCGGGTGCACGGACAGCCCTTGCGGCGGCGGCCCACCGAGGGCAGATCGGTGTCTGTTCGAACTGTAGCGTGACCGGACTCGTACACCGGGCGCTCGCCCGCTCGGCGGTGGATCGGTCATTCGACGCTGTCGTCACGAGCGTCGGCTGTGGCTGGCGAAAGCCACACCCACGCGCGTTCGAAGCCGTTGCCGAACAGCTTGAGGCGAGCGGTGACACGCTCGTTCACGTCGGTGACGATCCCGACGCAGACGGTGGCGTCGAAGCGGTCGGTGGAACGTTCATCGAGGTGGGTGACGGTTCACTTGAAACGGTTCCGGAACGATTGCGGGAGTTGGATCGATGACTGCCACCGGGACGCTGGCACCGCTGGCGTCGATCGCGCTCGCACTGGTGCTCGACACCGCCGTCGGGGAGCCTCCCGAGCGTGTTCATCCGGTGTCGTGGTTGGGCCAGGTGATCGCTCCGTTCGACCGGGACTGGGATCGACCGTTGGTAGTCGGTGGGATCGTCGGAGGCATCGTTTCACTCCTTGCAGCCGGTAGCGGTGGTGTAGTGGTCGTTCTCGCCGACTCGATCCATCCGGGAGGCGGCGTTCTCGCTACCGGTCTCGTGTTGTTCGTGACGACGAGCCGCCGGTTGTTGCTCGACACTGCTCGGACGGTCATCACGCACACGACCACGGACTTGCCGGATGCACGCACACGGCTTCGGGCATTGGCTGGCCGTGACGCTACCGCCTTGTCGGCAGGGCAGGTCCGCAGTGGGGCCGTCGAGAGCGCCGCAGAGAACCTTTCCGACGGACTGGTTGCGCCGCTGTGCGCGTTCGTCGTACTCGCTCCCGTGTCGCTGGCACTGGGCGCGGCGGGTGCCACGGCGGTGAAGGCGGTGAACACGTTGGATTCGATGCTGGGATACGAGCACAAGCCAGTCGGAACGATCAGCGCTCGCCTTGACGATCTCGTGATGTGGGTTCCTGCCCGGGTGAGCGCCCTGCTGTTGGCCACTGGGTCGGTGTCTGCGCTCGCGACACAACGGGCGTGGTTGGCCACTGTGCCCTCGCCCAACGCTGGCTGGCCGATGGGAACGCTCGCCGCCGTCGTGGGCTGTCGGCTGGAGAAACCAGGTGTGTACACGCTCAATCCCGATTGTCCGCTCCCATCGGTTACAGTCGCACACGAAGCCATCCAGCATGTCAGTCGTGTGAGTCTGCTCGTGTTCGTGCTCGGGGCGATTCTTGTAACCGGATTTCGGATCGCCATGACGGGAGGGGTACAACCATGGTTCTGAAGGCCATCCGTGGCGCGCTTGGTTTTCTGACGCGACTACCGATCGGTACGGACGAGGCGGCGTGGACAGCATTCTGTCGGACTCCATCCGCGTTCGTGCTCGCCGCCTATCCGATCGGTGCGCTCATCGCGCTCCCTGTCGGCGTCGGCTTGTGGCTCGTCCCCGATGTCGAGGCGTCAGTGGCGGCGCTACTGGTTGGTGGCGTGATCGGTCTTACCGGCGTCAATCACGCCGACGGCATCGCGGACCTCGGCGATGCGGTGGTCGTCCACGGCGACCGTGAGCGTCGACGGTCGGTGATGAAAGACACGACTGTCGGTGTCGGAGCTGTACTCGCGCTCACAAGCACGCTAGTTGGACTGGCGCTTGCGGGAATGGCACTCACAAACTGTCCCCCTCTCGTTGCCGTCGGGCTTGTGATCGCTGCGGAGGTCGGCACGAAACTCGGACTGGCTGCGATCGCCTGTCTCGGCACCGCGACTCACGAGGGGCTGGGATCGGCGTTTACGACAGCCACGACACCGCGAGCGTTGTTCGGTCCGACAGTCGTAGCGCTGTTCGCCTGCGGACTGACTGGTCGATCACTGGGTGGGACAACCGCTGTGGTGGTCGGGCTGTGTACCGGACTCGCCGTATCGGTGTGGGCCTACCGAACGCTCGGGGGCGTGAGCGGGGACGTATTCGGTGGTGCAAACGAGCTTGGGCGCGTTTTCGCGCTGCACGCGGGGGTGATCGCATGGACGCTCTCGTGATGTGCGGTGGCACCGGGACCCGACTCGACCGTGGCGAAAAACCCCTCTTGCCGATCGATGGTCGACCGATGATCGACCGCGTGATCGATGCGCTCGCCGCTGCTCGAATCGACACTGTGTACGCCGGCGTCTCTCCGAACGCACCACGGACGACCGCCCGGATCGAGGGAATGCTCGATGTATCGACGATCGAGACGCCGGGTTCGGGGTATGTTCCCGATCTCGAACGGGCACTTGATCGCGTCGTTCCACCGGTGATGACCGTCGCGGCCGATCTCCCGTTGCTCGACGGACAGACGATCGACGCCGTGCTCGATCGATACAGTACCGGTTCGCTCACTGTCTGTGTCCCGGTCGAACGAAAACGCGCGCTGGGAATGAGCGTCGACACCACTGTCGTGGGAACTGAATCGCTCGCTCCCACCGGCGTGAACGTGGTTGGAGACACTGACACCGAAGAATACATGATCAGGGATGACGACCGACTCGCGGTGAACGTGAACCGACCGAGAGACGCATGGATCGCTCAAACGCTGCTGGAGGAGGCGAACGATGGAGCCTGACGCCGTCGATTCGGTCGATCGCGTCGAACACGGCAGCGATCCAGCCGTCGAGTACGACTTTAGCGCGAACTGCAACCCACGCATTCCCGATGGGACGCGCGAGGTGTATCGAGCGGCCTTGGAGCGGGCGCGCTCTTATCCCGACGGATACGACGCGTTTCGGCGGGCGGCAGCTGCGTTCGTCGGCTGTGCTCCACAGCAGGTGATACCCACCGCTGGCGGTATGGCTGCCATTCGACTCACGATCGAAACGGTCGTGACCGCTTCGTCGTCGGTGCTCGTTCCGACGCCGTCGTTCGGTGAGTACGCCCGCGAGGTGCGTCTTCAGGGCGCAACTCCCGCGTTCGTTCCGTTCGAAGAGCTACTCGCTGTCGATCCCGAAGACCACGCGCTCGTCGTCCTCCCCACGCCGAACAATCCTACTGGGGAACTGCCGGATCGTGACGATCTGCTCGCGTTCGTGGATCGTTGTCGATCCGTCGACACTGTGGTGCTCGTCGACGAGGCGTTTCTCGGATTCACCGATCAGCCCTCGCTCGCTGGCACTCCCGGCGTCGTCGTCGCGCGCTCTTTGACGAAGCTGTTCGGGCTGCCCGGTCTCCGGATGGGATACGCCGTGGCGACCGACGAGGTGGGCGAACGGCTTCACAACGCCGTCAAACCGTGGGCAATGGGTGTTCCGAGCGCTGCTGTCGGCTCCCACTGTTTGGCGGCCTCCGAGTTCGTGGCTCGGACGCGCGAGCGCGTCCGACGCGAGCGAGACCGGCTGACTGAGGCCCTTTCCGATCGTTTTGAGGTGGCTTCCTCTCGTGCTCCGTTTGTGCTGGTCGACGTCGGGACCGATCCCGGACCGATCCGTCGCTCACTCCGTGCGGCGGGCATCGCTGTCCGAGATGCGACGACGTTTCGTAGGCTCGATACGCACATCCGGATCGCGGTGCGAACGCCCGAAGAAAACGAGCTGCTCATCGATGCGCTCCTCGATGTCTGATATCACTATCGAAGACGGCGTGCTCCAGTACCGCCGGTCGGGCACGCGCTGGCTTTCGAGTGGGTGGCGAGGCGGCTACCGCACCGATCCGGTCGTGTACAACGTCTCCGTTCCCGAGGAGTGGGACCACGTCGATCTGGATGCGTACGGGAAACGCCGGTGTAAGCGGGCAGGATTCGATGCGGCCGGTCCGACACTGTTCACCGGAGTCGATCTCCAACACACACGGGGAGCGCGCTGTGGTTCCGTCGAAGCCGTCACGACCGCTGGAATCTCGAATCCAGCAACGCTTCCGATAGTCCCGACACGATCGACGGCCACGTCCGAGTCCTCGAGGGGATTTCGTCCCGGCACCGTCAATATCATCCTCTCTACCTCCGAACCGCTCACCGACGGCGCACTTGCGACACTACTCGGAACCGCCGTTGAGGCCAAAACCGCAACGCTACTCGCCGAGTCCGACATTACTGGCACCACGTCGGACGCGATCGTCGTCGGCTGTGAGAGACTCCGTTCCTCGGACAACCGGACGCAGCCCGATGACAGCGATCGAGACCGCGAAAAGCAGCCCTTCGCTGGCAGCGCGACCGCAGTCGGTACTGCGGCTCGGGCCTGTGTCAGAGAAAGTGTCCGTGCGAGTCTTTCCTCCCGATACGCAGAGACGCCGTCACCCGAGGAAACTGAACACGGCGTCACGACGACCCGACGAGCGACCGTCTTCGAACTCTAGGAAAGATCCGGAACAAGCGGATCGATGGTGTAACGCTCCTCTGCCGGCAATACGTCCGGGCCCCGACGATCGTTCCTAAGCACTCCACCGTCCGGCCGGACACGGGACTGTGGCATCACCGGCACCAGCGGTTCGATCTCGTCTGTGGGTCGGTCGTCGATCATGGTACATCCCTGTATTCATCATGGAAGATCATAAAGGTACATGGTTTATCATTTCTTGCCTGGGTCAGTTTCCTACCAATCGCGTCCCGTAGAGACACCTGAAGTATCAGACATATAACCATCTTAATCAACTAACATTAGGTGTTCAAACACCGATAGCTATATTTCCTGTCGTAAAGAGATCCCTCTATGCATATACAGACCGTATTCGACGTGCTTCGTCAACCGGAGTACACTGGTGATAACCGATGTATCCCGTGTACGATAAACAATCTCGCGATCGCTGCCGTCGTGTGTATCTGGCTGTGGGTCATGTGGTGGCCAGGTGCGATGGCCTTCGGATCTTTGGCGCTCCTGAGCATCGTTTTTCGGGGATATCTCGTGCCTGGTACACCGACGTTGACGAAGCGGTACCTTCCCGATCGTGTGCTCTCGGTGTTCGATACCGTGGGGACCGATCCGATGACGACCGAGGAGACGGTTGCGGCCAACACCGAACGGTTGCTCGTCGAATCGGGACCGCTCAAACCGTGTGAAGAGTTCGACGATCTCTGTCTCACCTCCCAGTTCCGGGAGTCGTGGTATGGACGGATGGATCGGATCACCACTTCCGAGACCGAACGCCAAGCGCTGGCGGAGACGCTTGATACGGACGGTGAGATCGCCTTCGTCGATCACGGGGAAGCGTTTACTGCCCACATCAACGGCCAATCGATCGGTCAGTGGGAATCACACGCCGCGTTCGTTGCGGATCTCGCAGCCGCTCGGGAGCTACCCCAGTGGATCGATCAGTGGGACCGTCTTGATGTGGCCGAGCAAGGGACGCTCATCCGGGGACTCCGCGTGTTCATCGATCTGTGTCCGAGCTGTGATGGACCTGTTACTCCGGTATCGGAAACCGTCGAATCGTGCTGTCGAGAACACACCGTGCTCGCCATCTCGTGTGATGGCTGTGACGCGCGGCTGTTCGAATCCGTCGCTGATTCGATCGAACGAGATCCAGAGACGGTGTGAATGCGTCGTTGGTCGCGCTGTGGGTCGATTGGGTACGTTCTGTGTCGTCGATCAGTGCCGGAGTAGAATGTTCGTGAGCTAGTTCGGTATGTACGTGTGATGAGTGATTTTTGAGACTGACGTTTTCCACGTAGTATTTGACGTCGTCTTTCGGGAGCCCTTGGTCAGCTCGTTTTTGGGCTTGAGTAAGGATCCCCTTGTTATTGACATAGGATTTTTTGCTTTGTTTCACGAGATGACTGACCTCGGCAGGTGAGTAGTCTCGACGCTTAAGATCACTGGCTGCTTTGATATTGACACCGCTCCCGGATGGCGCGTCCTCGCCTTCGAGTGCGCCGTTCAACTGGAGTTGGAGTTCCCCGTTCTGGTTGGTGTACTCCCCGTTCTCACCGGGCGTGAGTACGAGATAGCCCGCATTATCACCAACCACGTCCACGCTCGCCTCACGTGATGTCGTCAAATTCGAAAACGCGCCCGTCGCGTAGATGGCGCTCCTCACGAGACCGATGACAACACGATCGCAAGACGACGTATCCGACGCATTGATGACTGACTCTACACCACCCCATGGCCCTCGGGTACTTTGTATTGGTGTGCTTGAAGATTTTCAAGCTCAGCTTGAAGCCATCATTCACACTGCTCACCACCGTTTAACAATCAGTTAATACCATACACGCTGTAATACTCAAACAGAACTACCTGAACATTCTAGTTATTCCTAATATTTCGTAATTTACCACTGAGTTCGATACGACGTCCCAATTGGAACCGGATTCATCGCCCGGACCACACGAACTCGATCGACCGAACGCGACTACTCGCCAGCGTTGTACTTTATCTCTGTACTCCCACTTTCGATAAAGCACTGACCGCCCCCATATCGACTGCCGAGAATACTTACCCCGTTTCAGCGGAATTCGGACGGAAAGCGACCGAAATCCGTCGGTAGATTTATAATGGTCGACTCAATTGTTTACCAGTAGATCAGAATCATGGATAAACAAATCGAATGGGAGTCGTTCACTCCCACAGAGGGGACGAGATGACTGAAACGTACGTCGGTGCGATCGATCAGGGGACGACCGGCACCCGGTTCATGGTGTTCGATCAGGGTGGTCGGGTGGTCGCCAGCGCATACGAAAAACACGAACAGCTCTATCCCGAGCCGGGCTGGGTTGAGCACGATCCGACCGAGATCTGGGAGAACACGAAAGCGGTTATCACGCAGGCGTTGGCTGACGCAGGAGTAGACGCGGAGCAGTTGGCGGCGCTCGGGGTGACAAACCAACGCGAAACCACAGTGCTGTGGGACCGGGATACGGGAGCACCGATCCACAACGCCATCGTGTGGCAGGATCGTCGGACGACTGGTCGTATCGAGGCACTAGAGGAAGCAGGAAAGACCGACGAGATCCGTGCCAAGACGGGACTACAGGCGGACGCGTACTTTTCGGCCACGAAAGCGGAATGGATGTTGGACAACGCCGAACCAATCAAAACCCAGCGTGCCCGGCCGGCTGATCTTCGCGAGCGCGCAGCGGATGGCGAGATCCGGTTTGGAACGATCGATTCGTGGCTCATCCACAACCTCACTGGCAACCACATCACGGAGGTGACCAACGCCTCCCGAACGATGTTGTACAACATCCACGATCTCGCGTGGGACGAGGATCTCCTCGAGGAGTTCGGAATTCCACGGGCGATGTTGCCGGAGGTTCGGCCATCGAGCGACGACGACTACTACGGCTACACTGATCCATCGGGCTTTCTGGGCGCAGAGATACCGGTCGCAGGAGCGTTTGGCGATCAGCAGGCGGCACTGTTCGGACAAACCTGCTTCGATCCGGGGGAGGCGAAAAACACCTACGGTACGGGGTCGTTCTTCCTCGCCAACACCGGTGAGGAGGCCGTCGAGAGCGATCACGGGCTGCTGACGACGATCGGTTTCCAGCGCTCCGGCGAGCCGGTTCAGTACGCGCTCGAAGGCTCGATCTTCATCACGGGTGCGGCGATCGAGTGGCTCGAAGACGTTGATCTGATCGACAATGCGCTTGACACCGAGGAGATCGCTCGCAGCGTCGAGTCGACTGGCGGCGTGTATCTGGTGCCCGCGTTCACAGGTCTCGGTGCTCCCCACTGGGACGGCCGCGCACGCGGGACGATCGTCGGGATGACCCGCGGAACCAACCGCGCTCATATCGTTCGGGCGGCGCTCGAATCGATCGCCTTCCAAACGCGGGACGTTGCAGAAGCGATGGAAGCCGACGCCGACATCGAGATTACCGACTTGAAAGTCGACGGTGGGGCGGTGAAAAACAACTTCCTCTGTCAACAGCAGGCCGACATCATCGAGGCGACTATCGTCCGTCCGGAAGTCGACGAGACGACCGCCTTGGGGTCTGCGTACGCGGCCGGGCTTGCCGTGGATTACTGGGACGATCTCGACGAACTCCGGAACAACTGGCAGGCCGACCGGGAGTTCACTCCGAAGATGGATAACGAGAAGGCCGACGCGATGTACAGCCGCTGGAACGACGCCGTTGAGCGCTCGCTCGATTGGGCTCGGGAGGGGGACGTCTGATCATGGGCATCGGAGCAGTCATCAACGCGCTCAGCGATCCGGGATTGTGGCTCGCTGCCTTTGCGGGCGGCGCGTTCGGAGCAGCGCTCGGCGCGCTGCCAGCGTTCGCGTTCATGGGTATCATCGTTGTCGCTGGCGAGACGGCGAACATTATTACGGAAGCGATCGGGATAGAGGCTCAGATCGCCATTACTGACAGCATCGCGTTCGGTCCCGTGTTCGGTCCGCACATCTCGTTCGCTGGTGGCGCTGCTGCGGCCGCGTATGCGGCACGGAAGGGCTATATGGACACGGGCTTCGATTATCACGAGGCGAAAAACATCTCCCACGCACTCGGGACGAAATACGACGTACTCGCCGTCGGCGGCGCGTTCGGCGTGTTCGGGATGATCGCTCGACAGACGTCGGAAGGATTAGGAATGCCGTGGGATCCGATCGCGATGGGTGTCGTCGTCTCCGCGGTCGCCCACCGGCTGGTCTTTGGCTACTCGCTGATCGGTTCTGTCCACGGTGACAGCCTCTGGGATATGACGCCGTTCGAGCACGAGGAAATGCACACGACCGCCGAAGGTGGAGAGATCGTTGCCGACGGAGGGAACGAGGAGACCACCACTGACACCGATACTGACGTGAGTTCACAGCGGTTTCTCGTCGAGCCGTGGCTCCCTCATCAGTACCGGTGGGCTAACGTGGCGATGCTCGGAGTTGTCGTCGGTCTATTGGGGGGGTATCTCATCGTCGTTACCGGGAGTGTGTTCCTTGGGTTCGGCATCAGCGCGGCCACACTCCTCTTTTTGGCCTGTGGCATAGAACAGATCCCCGTGACCCACCACATCACGTTGCCGGCGTCGACTGCAGCAATGGCGTTGGCCGGTGGAACCACGGACATGGCTATGCTGCCAGCATTGGCGATCGCAGCGGTGTTCGGCGTCAGCGGTGCGCTGTCCGGAGAGGTCATCCAACGCATCTTCTACGCCCACGGTGACACCCACTTCGATCCACCTGCAGCCGCGATCGCACTCAACACGTTCTTCGTCGCCGTGTTGTACTACGTCGGTCTCTTCCCAGGCTTTGCGTGGTTGCCGCTGTGATCGAATGCTAACGACCGTCTTCGCGCTCAGAGACGAAGCGGTTTTCCCGTCCCCTTGCCGTAGTTACAACTACCACTCACGTATCGATAGAATGAGATACATATCGCCGCCGCACGTTTTCCGACGATGGATCTAACAGCTCGCATCCGCCGTCGCCAGCGCTCTGGGACCACCACACAGCTCATTCTCGATTACGACGCCATCAGTCCGGCAGTTCATACCGAGGAGCCGATCGGTCGAGGACCCACATTAGAGCGGCTGCTGGACTATATGGATCCGGCATTCGATGGTGAGCTACCGCCGAATGCTTACGTTTGGGGTGCACCTGGATCGGGTAAATCGGCGATCGTTACCGCCCTGTTCGCCCATCTCGAACGGCTTCTTCACCGCTCGCGGGAGGCGATTCACACGGCCACGCGTACACATCCGGACGGTACGCCGTCGTTCGTCTACGTGGACGCACGCCGGTCTACGAGCGAGTTCGGGCTACACCAGACGGTTCTCGACAGCGTTGTCGTGGAGTCGGTGCCCGAACACGGTATCGGAATCGATTCGATCCGGTCGTGGCTCGATGAGTATCTCAGTGATAACCAGATCCTCGTCGCCGTCGATCACGTCGATGAAGCCGATACGTACTCCGTCTCGCAGCTTGCTTCGGTGTTGGATCCGTTCGACGATCTCTCGTGGATTGCTGTCGGTCGTCAACCACCGACTGAACTGGCGCACGTTCCACCGGAGCACATCGAAATTCCAGCGTACGACGATCACGTCCTCGTGGACGTTCTCACCGAACGGGCGTCGAACGGACTCGCCCAACGCGCCGTTTCCCACGAGCAGCTACGCCGCCTCGTCGGGTGGGCCGACGGAAACGCTCACGACGCGATCGCGGCGCTGTTCGGTGGAGCGATCGACGCGATCGAACAGGATCGATCGCAGATCAGCGAACAGAACCTCCAGACGGGAATGGCAGTCGTTCCGCGTCCGTCGGTGTCGCTCGCTCGCGTGCTGTCACTGGCCGAGAGCCGTCAATCCGTGCTCCGCGAACTTGTCGATCTCGGGGAGTCACAACGGGCGTCTGTCGATGCGACTACGGAGGCGATCGCAGCATCGTCCGATATCGAACTGTCCGCGGCGACGGTCAAACGGTTCCTGTACGAGCTCGCCGAAACCGGCGTCATCGAGCGAGTTACCAACGACACCGGCGAACGCTCCATCGGACGACCGCCGAGTCGGATCGAACCGCGGTTTCCCACGCGGGTGTTTAGCCACTCGTACGATCTCACGAACGAGTGAACGGGGGTTCACGCCGCGAACACGACGTACGGAAGGACGAACAACGCGACGAACAGCACAAACAGGATGATACCATACCCCGCAAGGGTTCCGAACGCGGTCAGCCACGATGGATGTTTGAATTCGGAGTCACCCAGCGACACAAACTGACTCATTATCCATGGATCGATCGCTCGACCAATAGACCTGTCGGTGTCGACGCCTCTATCGTGTCCTCGATCAGCTATCTCATCGAATGATGTCCTGGATCCGGCGAGGCTCACCCTCTAGCGCTGGGTTTTCCTCGATGATCTTCAACACCTCGTGATCGGTGACGTTCGGATACGACTTTTCGGTCGCGTCCTCGATGAGTTGGCGTTCGAGCCGAAACTCGGTTCCCTGATAGACGACATCGACGCCGTGCTCGTCGAACGAAAGAACGGTCATACGATGGATTATTCGTGGCGAAATAAAAATCTCGCCGCTCGCGTCACTCTCGTCTGCCACGCGTCAGACGGTCCCAAGAGATTATAGCCCCGTCGTGGTAACGGTACGACGTGTCGATTCGCGGCGAAGCGCTTGACCGGCTCGTCATTCCCGATGGAACGACGGTCGAGGAACGCGACCTCGTGGCCGATGGCGACGTGATCATCGGTGGACAGAGCACGGTCGAGTTCGGGGTGCGAGGACGAACTGTTATCGCCGGTGAGCGCACCGTCTTTGGTGGATCGATCGAGTCCAGAGCGGACTGTCGACTCGACATGTGGTGTGAGATTCAGGGCAACGTCCTGGTCGGAGCCGACGCCTACATCGGCGAACGGGCCTACGTCGGCGGCCAGTTGATGGTGTCCGGCGATCTCGACATCGGTGATGAAGTGACTATCGAAGAGGGATTCGAAGCCAGCGGATGGATCGTCATCCGGAATCCGATGCCCTCGATCGTCTTTCTGTTCATCTATCTCTCTCATTTGCTCCGGATCGGAGAGGAGGATGCCGCCCAAACGGTTGCCTCCGAGCTACTGAGCGAAGACGAGGACGCACCGGATCCGCTCGTCATTCCGAAGGGATCGCGCGTGAACGATGATACGTGGCGCGTTTCGACCCGCGGCGAGATCGGGGACGACTGTCGATTACACGGCAACATCCGTGCGACGGCGCTCGATATCGGTGCAAACAACGAGGTGTTCGGAAGCCTCCGAACGAAACGGTGTATCACGATCGGGAAAGGCACCTGCATCCACGGCGACGTGACCACCCGCCATGGGACGGTCACCGTCGCCGAAGGGGCGGAGATACGGGGCGATGTGAGCTGTGGCGATCTCGACCTCCACGAAAACGCCCACATCGACGGCTCGATCCGCGCCAGCGGTGAAATGTCGATCACGAACGAGCCGCTGGTCGACGTTGATGTTCCCGAGCTTGATCCCGCGTAGGGATAGAGGCCTGTTCAGCCACGGGACGGTAGCCGAACCGAAAGGCACACTCCGCTCGGTCACCCTGTAGGCGTATGACCGCCGGCTCTCTTTCGCTCGCGCTTGCCGGAAAGCCCAATGCGGGAAAATCGACCTTTTTCCGTGCGGCGACGCTGGCCGACGTCGAGATCGGGAACTATCCGTTCACGACGATCGATGCCAACCGCGGCGTCACTCATGTCCGCACCGATTGCCCGTGTCTCGACCGCGAACAACGGTGTGATAGCGAGAACTGCCACAACGGGATCCGTTTCGTGCCAGTGGAACTGCTCGATGTGGCCGGGTTGGTCCCCGGCGCACACGAAGGACGTGGTCTCGGCAACCAGTTTCTAGACGCGCTCTCGAACGCCGATGCCGTCCTCAACGTCGTTGACGCCAGTGGCGGAACGAACGCCGAAGGCGAACCCGTCGAAGTCGGCGCGTACGATCCCGTTCGAGACGTGGATTTCGTTCGGGAGGAGATGGATCTCTGGCTGGCAGGGATCGTCGATCGGAACTGGGAAACCGTCGAACGACAGTCTCGGTCCCCTGATTTCAACCTCGAGGACGCGCTCACGGAGCTGTTGACCGGCTTCGGTGCGAGCGAGCCATCGGTTGCGGCCACCCTCCGAAACGTGACGTATCCTGATGATCCTCGGTCATGGACCGACGAGGACCGCGAACGACTCGCTCGCGAGCTTCGAGCGCGCACGAAACCGATCCTCGTCGTCGGAAACAAAGCCGACATCGCGGACACTGAGGCTATCGACCGACTCCGGGACGTAGCGAGCGATGTCGTTCCCACGACGGCAGAGGGCGAGCTAGCCCTCCGACAAGCCAGCGACGCAGGTGCTATCGAGTACGAACCCGGTAATCCCGACTTTGCTGTCGTCGGGGATCTCACTGCCGAACAACAGGAGGGGCTCGAACGCATTCGATCAGTCATGAACGATTGGGACGGGACGGGCGTCCAACGCGCGCTAAACACGGCCGTGTACGACCATCTCGACTACATCACCGTCTATCCCGTCCAAAACGAGACCAACTGGACCGACGGACAGGATACGGTCCTTCCAGACGCTGTGCTCCTCCCACAGGGCGCTACGCCGGTAGATCTCGCGTACGCCGTCCACTCCGACATCGGTGATGGCTATCTTCACGCGGTTGACGCACGGGACGGCCGCCGCGTGAGCGACGACCACGAGCTTTCTGAGGGTGACGTGATCAAGGTCGTCAGCACGAACTAGGTTATCGAGCCGTTGTATGTTAACGATTGTAGGTGTTGTGCCAACTGCGCCCTATTTTCCGACAGTGCCACAACGTCCCGTTCCTGATCGTAATGCACAACGCTCGCATCTTTTAGCTTCGGGATGTGGTCGTGATAGAGGGACATGTAAATTCGCTTCACCTCCTCGGCAGAAATCTCAGTAATAGGCGTATCGTGCTCTCGGACGGCAACTTCCTCGGCCAAGTCGGCTAGTGCCAGCGGGACATCGAATTGGTGCAGACAATGAAGCGCACAGTGCCGACGCCGATCAGCCTGTATCTTGCAGTGAGGATCGAATGAGTCGAAGTCGTTTTCATAACGCTTTTTCATGGTACTCTGTACTTGCTCTACCAGCAATCTATCCGCTGCGTGAATATTCACCCATTTAAGTCAGCTCCGCTCACAATGCTGTATCAATCAATGTGGCTGTTCCTCTGCGGAGCCGTTCTGAGAGCGCCTGTGAAGAGATTCCACAATGGTCCGCAACAGTTGCCAAGGGGACCCGTCGTGGAACTTGGAAGTAGCCAAGCTCACGCGCAGCGATCAACGCTTCTCGTTGGCTGCTCGTGAGCTGAGTGTCGGCCTCGGTGGCGTTTTCCCTCGCCTTATACACCGTCTTGAGGCAAAATTCGAGGTCGTTCTCCGCACATATCTCCCGGAACCGTTGAAGCGTCTCTCGGCTGGACATCTGCATCCGGAGGATCCATCCCTCGTGCGTTGTCGCTGTTGTTGCATCGAGCACAGTAATATTCAATTCAGGCCAAGTCGGGTAGGTAGCAACGTTCTCTCCGTATTCAGTAAACGTCACTCGATACAACCGTCGCGTCTGGGTTTCAGCCAGCTGCGTCGGATTCGCCACGGTTGGGTCAGCATCGAGACCGTCTTCAAACGCCGTCAAATCGCCTTCTGTTGCCCAAAACAGGAACAGAATCCCTTCGTCAGTTTGGTACATCTCTTCATAACTGATAGTCATCTCAGGGGCGTGAGTGAGGCTCTCCTGAAGGATCGGTGAATTCATTCGGAATTCAACAACTATCATACGACGACTATGGTCTGGCGCGATAAATCAGTGTTACCTATTCACACGACATACACATGGCGTGATGATAGACTGGTGTCGACGTATCAGAGTTAGTTCATTTCTTTCCCTGCATTTCAACTGGAACCTCGGGATCACGATACCGTGTACTGCTCCCCGATCCAGTAGAGTTGGCAACACAGCAACGTAACGCCTCACGTTTCCCATGTACACGCCTTTTCAATCCTTCTTTTCTCTTCTAACCGTCCAGTTCCGATGGAGATGACTGCCGACATCCACAACAGACCGTAGCTGTGATGGTAGTGATCCTATAATCGCGATCTCAGTTATTTCGAGCAACCTTACATTGAATTCTATCTCCTAACACGTGAATACAATTGTGGTGGATATAAAATATGTCTAATTCTGCATATGAACTTATGGGGCACAAGACTCATACCTGTGTGGCACTGAATATCATGTGGACGTCGGATATACCACAACGTGACGTGAAGGTTTCATCCAATCGAAGCAATCCCCCGGCGTCCCATCTGGCATAGTCCGACCAGCGTTGTCACATACCCGTGGTCACCGATTCAACCACGGGTTTCGTACAGACCAGCGGCGTCCCAGCCGTTATCGTCAGACCGTACACCAGTGTCGTCTCATTTGTCCCTCTGGGTCACCGATTGGTCTGGCTGGTTGGCTCGTTTTTTCTTAACCGTCTAACGGACACAGCACAGAGCCGTTCGTGGTTCGGCACGAACCCTTTCATCTTCGATCTGTCTTTCCGTGCCTGAAATGGCCAGAAAACATTTGTAATGTACTATCTTTTTTGTATTTGAAATGAAAGAGCGAGTACCGATGTCCGGTCGTCGTTCGTTTCTCAAGAGTGTTGTCGTCGGCTCGGTTGGGTTCGGTGTCGTCGGGTACGGATCGGATCGGGTGACAGCGGCTTCGAGTCAGCATTCGGAGGGCGTGTGGTCGCAGTTCAAGGCCGATGCGGGCCAATCGGCTCGTCTCCCGGCTGGCGCGGGTCCTACCGGTGATATCCAAGAGGCGTGGACGGTGTCTCACGATCGCATTCACGACGGTGTGGCGGTCGTCGACCAAACGGTGTACGTCGGTGGAAAGACTCTCGTTGCACTGAACACACAGGACGGTACTGTTCAGTGGTCGTTCGAGCCGGACCTTCCGGATATCGACGATCCCGGCGAGCCGCTGATACCCGATGTCGGTTCCCCGGCCGTGGTCGACGGCACCGTCTACGCAAACGTTTGGTTCGGTCCCTACGATGGCGGAACGTACGACACGGCGTTCATCGCGGTCGATGCGGACACGGGTGAGCGCCGTTGGCGAATTGATACCGGCGGGGCTTCCTCTCGAGCGTTTGCTTCGCCGACGGTCACTGACGACACCGTTCTGACGACGATGCCCCAAGGTGAGGGGTACGGCAGTAGTCGGATGGTCACCGCTCTCGGTCTCGATGGCACCCTGCGCTGGCAGACGTGGATCGAGGAGATGTACTCGGGATCGCTCCCGGTCTCTGAGAACCGTGTGTACGTGCCGACAGCGAGCGGTGTCCGAACGCTCGATCTAGAGACCGGGAGTACCGTCTGGACGGCACTCCCACAGGTACAGTTCCAGCCTGCTGCCGCGCCACTCGTTTCGGACGGAACGTTGTTCGTTGCCGAGACGGCCGATCCGGGGGTGACGTTCATCGCACTCGACGCAGCGACCGGTAACGAACACTGGCGTACCGCATACGCACCGGATGCTCGCTACTCGACGGGAATCGGGACGGTCGACGACGAACGGGTGTATCTCCAGCTGGGGGCGATCGACGACGACGTCATCGCGCTTGATCGAGCGGACGGCAGCGAGCGCTGGCGGGCAGCGATCGACCAGCCCGACACAAAGCGCGTCCCAACCGATGGCGTGGCACGGGTTGGTGATCTCCTGTACGTCGGCGGAGCAGCGATCGATCCGACCGACGGATCCACCGTGTGGAAACACCCCCTCCCGGTCGCTGGCTACGGTCGGGAACTGAGTGCCGTCGCTGGCGGACGTGTGTACGTCGGCGGACAGGGACTCACCGCGCTTACGGGAACCACCGAGTAATCATCCGGATCTAACGGCCCTGACTCATAACATATCGAGACCGAGCAGTTCCTGTTGGACACCGTCACCGGCTTCGATGTGACAGTCTGAACGAGGGTATGAACTACACAGTAGGGCATACCCGTCTTCTTTCTGGTCGGCTTCGAGCGCCAGTCCGTCACTCTGGTCGACATCGCCATCGAGCAGCTTTCCGACACAGCTCGTACAGTTCCCGTTACGACAGGAAAAGGGAAGATCGAGACCCGCCTCGTGACCCGCGTCGAGGATGTACTCGTCGTCTGGAACCGTCACTGTGGTCGTGTCCCCCTCGAACTCGAAGGTGACCTCGTAGTCGGTGCTCACGTTTCGTTAGATCCGCTGTCGGAGCTTGTACATTTCGAGCGCTTCGAGGCGCGGGTCGCCGGTGCTCGAAACATCATCCTCGAGGCTCGTACCGCTCACCATCTCGTTGAACGAGGTGCTCACGCCTTCCTCTTCGAACGTCGAATCCATGATGTATGCGACGTTCTCACGGACTTGCTCGGGAGGTTCGCCCAACTCCTCGGCAGCGTCCTCGATCGCCTGATCGACCTCCTCGTCGGTCGCAGTGAACTCCGCGCCGCGAGCGAGCTCCCTGAGCTCCCTGTCGAGTGCCATCTCAGATCCCCCCGTCGGCGGCGACGCCGCGCTTTCGTTGGTAATGCTGTTCCTGTTCGTGGACCCGCTGTTTGATATCCCACTCGTTGATCTCCAGATATCGGTCGCGGACCACGTTGAGAACCTCCATGTAGTCGACGTCGAGTCCGAGCGTCTCGTTGTACATGCCGTCGATGAGGTTTCCTCCGCGCATCAACACCTCGTTGAAATCGAGTTCGAGCGGATCGTCTAGTGCGTCGGTGAACATGTAGCCGAAATCGGCCATGTACGGCACGTCTTGGTACAGCGTTTCGATGATACCTTGTTTTACCCCTTGGAACTGTGGGTCGCCAGCCTCCTCTTTCTCGATGAGTTCTTTTAGCAGTTCGATCCCGTGGGTGATGTGGCGTCCCTCATCCGTGCTGACAAACTTGAACGCGTAGTTCAACAGCGGGAAATCGGCCCGTTCGGGGAACCGACTGATCGCGCTTGCCCCCACACGGGCGAGGATCCCCTCTACGTTCAGGTGGTAGTTCGTCGCGGCCTTGGCGATGTCCACGGGATCTAGAGTGTTCGCGGCTTTTGCCGTCAACAGACCTTGATGTTCGAACACCTCTCCGAGTCCCGTCGCCTGCACGACCGGAATCCGCGCGCCACGACGGGGATCGAGATCGTTGTAATTGTCTCGGTCGTCCATCACCTCCTGCATGTACACGTCGAGAAACTGGGTGTGTTTGTGCTCGGTCAGCGTGAGCATCGTCATGTACATCTCCTTTTCCGTGTTTCCATCCAAACACGGCGCGCCCATGATGCGCTGGAGGTTCGTCGCTGCGTCGCCCGCGACCTCGCGCTCACCGTCTAAAAATCCCGAAATCAAATACCGAATCTGATCTCGCTCGTTTTGAGACAACCGTTGCCAGGATTCTCGATCTTGTTCGAACCCGATCTCCTCGAACAGCTTTTCGACGTTCCACGTCCCAAGTTCGACCCCCTTCTGAAACAGTGTGTACCACTTGCTCCCGGTGTCCACCCGTTGGCCCGAGTATTGTGATTGGAGCACCTGTGACATACACTCCACTATTCGTCGTCAAATCCGTATCAGGGTTCGGCCGCGCATACGGGGTAATTTAAACTGTTATGGATGCACTTCTATTATTAATTTAGAAAAACATTAGATACCATATCGAGGGAATCGGTTTCTCAAATAACAATTCATTTTCCAAATATTTTCAAAACAGGAACGTCGTTTCCATTCTGCCGGCGGTGTCGCCCATCTCCTGTGCGGCTTCGGGATAAATAATGACGCTGGTGATATCCCCGTCGAGATTCATATCCTGTGACATGACCGCCTCGATCACATCTGCTCCTTCGATGAGTTCGGTCCACTTGCTGTATGGAGCGGTGAGGACGAACCCGGTACCCCCCTCGGGAGGCGTTTCGAGCACTTCTGCTGTGCGGCACTCGCCATCGTGGAGGTCGAGCGAGGCATACACAGTATCCTCATGGACGTACCGTTCCAGCTGATCGAGGAGATTTTCGAGATCGTCGGGCATCTCCGTATTGAGGTCGGGCCACGTTACGGTCGGTGCATTCTCGATTTCGGTCTCGAACAACGCGGTCACGAATCGCTCTCGTTGGCTATCGGTCGTCACGTCGCTCATCCGTTCGGTGAGTTCGTGAGGTGCCGCCTCGATGAGTTCCTCGATCCGGGATTCGGAGACGGATTCGAGCCGCTCACGGAACGCATCCGACAGCTCCGGTGGCAACTCACCGATGGTGGTCTCCGCGACCGGGAGTTCAGTGATCTCGAAGACGAAGCCGCCGTCGAAATCGACACCCCATCCTTCGCTTTGTTCCTCGTACGTTTCGTTTTCGTTCAGTCGATCCCGGTAGGCTGCTAGCCATTCGCGCGATGGAAACCAGTTCGTCATGGGCGTGCTCTGTGAGCGACTCGCATGAGGATACGGGCTTGGATGGCTGGTGATTTATTTGGGTTCCGTTCTTCGGTGCATGCGATCGGCGGTGAGACGAACACGGTTTAGTTTCAGTGGTTCGAACACTGTTGGTATGACCAAGAAAGAAAACCGCGTCGTGCAAGGACGGATGGTGACACCGGAATCGCTCGCCGAACGCATCGAGGACGACTCAGTGATGGATGCCGAATCCATTTCGGATACTGACCGGGAGTGCCCGGACTGTGGCGGTCCCGTCGTTTCGGTTGGATACATGCCGTCTGTGATGGAGTTCGTGACTGGCTACAAATGCCAGGACTGCGATTGGAAAGCGACCGACCGGGAGTGACGACGTTCGAGCCGAGATCGAACGCTCACCTACTGAACCGAAACCGCTTTAGGGAAGATGGCCTTTCTTGGGGGTACGGGGACGTGGCCAAGCCAGGCATGGCGACTGACTCCAGAGGTCACACGCCCGGTGACAGAGAGGCACTCCGTGCCTCAAGCAATCGGACGTAGTCCGGTGATAGAGCGGAACAACGTTCCGCAAGCAACCGGCCGAAGGCCGGTGACGACACTCCAGAACTGATATACCGAGCGGGGGGCTGATCACCGCCCGCGATGACGACCCTCTGGAGTACCGAGGCGAAACCGGAGATATCAGTCGATCGGGGGTTCAAATCCCTCCGTCCCCATTTTGTTGTACTCGAACGTGAGTGGGTGTACTGAGATCTGAGGAGGGTTTGAACCCTACCAGTCGCAGCCCGCACAGCGCAGCGAGCAGGACCGTCTGGTTCCAGTTCAAATCCCTCCGTCCCCATTTTGTTGTACTCGAACGTGAGTGGGTGTACTGAGATCTCGACTATCCCATAAACCGAGCTGTGCTTATCCACGCTTCGATACCGTTTTCCCACCGCTCAGTCAACGCCCACCAATGAGCGCGACGTATTCCCGAATCACCGAGCAGCTCGACGATCACGAAGCGGCCGTCGAGTCCGGACGCCAGAAGATCGACTGGGCGAGTCAGCACATGCCCATCTGTTCGACGCTTCGAGAGGAGTTCGAAGCCTCCCAGCCCTTCGAGGACCAGCGCATCGGGATGGCGATGCACGTCGAGGCAAAAACGGCCGTACTCGTCGAAACGCTCGCTGCGGGCGGTGCGGAGATCGCCATCACGGGGTGTAACCCGCTGTCGACCCACGACGACGTGAGTGCCGCGCTTGATGCCCAACAAAACATTACTTCCTACGCGAAACGCGATCTCCCCGAGGAGGACTATTATGCAGCCATCGAGGCCGTCATCGACATCGAACCAACGATCACCGTCGACGACGGCGGCGATCTGGTGTTCCGCATCCATGAGGAGCATCCGGAACTGATCGATGGAATCATCGGTGGTTGTGAGGAGACGACGACGGGTGTCAATCGGCTGCGCGCGATGGATGAGGATGGCGCGCTCGACTATCCAGTGTTCGCGGTGAACGACACGCCGATGAAACGGCTGTTCGACAACGTTCACGGCACAGGAGAGTCCTCGCTGGCGAACATCGCCATGACTACTAACCTCTCGTTTGCCGGGAAAACCGTCGTCGTCGCGGGATACGGCGACTGTGGCCGAGGAGTTGCCAAAAAAGCTTCGGGACAGAACGCACACGTCATCGTCTGTGAGGTCGATCCTCGCCGCGCACTCGAAGCGCACATGGAAGGATACGACGTCATGTCGATGCGTGACGCTGCACCCAAAGGCGACGTGTTCCTCACTGCAACAGGCAACACGGACGTCATCACGCGCGAGCACTTCGAACGGATGAGTGACGGCGTCGTGCTCGCCAATGCGGGCCATTTCGACGTGGAAGTGAACCTCGAGGATCTTTCCGAGCTGTCCACCTCGGTAACCGAAGTCCGAGATGGGGTTCAGGAGTACGAGCTACCGGACGGCCGCCGGTTGAACGTGCTCGCGGAGGGTCGGCTCGTCAATCTCGCTGGTCCCCGCGCGCTCGGTCATCCGGCCGAGGTGATGGATCAGAGTTTCGGTGTGCAAGCGGTTTGTGTCCGAGAACTCGTCGGTGCACACGAAACCGGGCTTCCAGACCGGCTGTTGACGGCGATCCGGGATCGGTTCGGACGCGCTAACGGCTCGCGGGCCGTCGCCAACCACGGCTACGAAGACGGCGTTCACGAGGTGCCCGACGTGCTCGACCGAGAGGTCGCCAGCATCAAACTCGACGCCGAAAACATCACCATCGACGAGCTCACCGAGGAGCAACAGGAGTACGTGAGTAGCTGGCAACACGGGACGTGACTTCGGATCGCTTGTCAAATATTCGCTGTCGTTACTATTGGTATCCGCAAGAGCCGTTGAAGCGTGGTGGGTGGCGGAACGTTTAGTAATGATAGCGTCTTTAGATACAACTATGGATGGCCTGTAATACAAACGATCCAACTGTTGTACGAGTATCCCAAAAAGGGCAGGCGACGATTCCAAAGCCATTGCGGGAAAAGTTCGGAATCGAGACGCCGGGCGAGGTGTTCGTCTACGAGGAGGGCAATCGCATCATCCTTGAGCCAGTTCCAACGCCCAACGATCTTCACGGTATTCACGCCAGTGATCATTCCTCCGGTGATGTCCTCGATCGGGTGCGTGAGATAACCGACGAAGAACAACGCCACGAAGAGGAGCGGGCCGAGCGATTGCATCCTTCTGGGGACGAATGAGTACGAGCTACGTCTTCGACACCGAAGCGATCATCGCATACTTGTACAAGGAACCTGGTCACGAAACGATCTCCTCCCTTCTCGATACCGTCTTTACTGGGAACGGGGAGGGTGTACTTAGTGAGACGAATGCGAGCGAGGTCTTTTATCTCGTTGCTCGCTTTGAGGGCACGGCCGAGGAGACACCGACAACGGACTCGCTCCGGCTGGCCGACCGGGATATTCGTGCTCTCAACCGGCGTGGACTCGCTATCGAGTCGGCTGATTGGCGGCTCACAGGTGAAATCAAAGCCGATGGAAGCCTTTCGATCGCTGATGCCACCGCTGTCGCGCTTGCTCATGAACAGAACGCGACGCTCGTCATCGGCGCGGACGACGATTTCGATGCACTCCCGGTTGATGTGGCGTGCAAGCGATTTCGGACTGAGGGTGTTTGATACTGTTCGGTTGTCGGCCCCGGCTCAGAGCCACCTGTGAGTATGCCGGCCACGGGCTTATCCGACACCCAAGAGACGTATCGTGTATGACGACAACCGCGGAACTCGCTGATTTTGCGTTGTCAGTCAGCTACGAGGAGCTGTCTGAAGACGTGTGCGAGGAGCTGAAAAAGCGCGTGCTCGATTCGATCGGGATCGCGGTTGGTGCGTTGGGGGCCGACGCAACCGACAGCGTGCGGGCGACCTGCACCGAACTGGAATCGGATGGGCCGTGCCGGCTGTGGGGAAGTGACCGTACTGCCTCCCCGGTCGGGGCCGCGATGTACAACACCGCGCTCACTCGGTATCTCGATTACATGGATTCGTTTCTCGCGCCGGGAGAAACACCCCATCCCAGCGACAACATCGGGAGCGTGATCGCGTGCGCCGAAGCTGGCGATCGAACCGGCCGTGAACTGCTCGCGGGCATCGGTGTTGCCTACGAGGTGCAGGGCGAACTGGCGTGGAACGCCCCTGTCCGGGACCGTGGCTACGACCATGTGACCCACACGGTGGTGTCGGCGGCCACGGGTGCGGGCGTGGTTCGCGGTCTCGACCGGGAACAGCTGCGCAACGCCATCGGAATCGCTGGTACTGCACACAACGCGCTTCGGGTCACCAGAACCGGCGGCATCAACGAATGGAAAGGGATCGCCAGCGCGAACGCCGCTCGGAACGCGGTGTATTCGGTGATGCTCGCGGATCACGGGATGGAGGGTCCGACGAACCTGTTCGAGGGCCAAAAGGGGTGGAAGCAGATCATTAGCGGCGAATTCGACGTATCTCTCGACTCGAACTGCGAACGCGTCTTCGACACCATGACCAAACGCTACGTGGCGGAAACGTACGCTCAATCCGCCGTCGAAGCGATCATCGAACTCGCTGAGATCCACGACATCGACCCGGAAACGGTCGAGTCAATCCACCTCGACACGTTCGCTGGCGCGAAGCTCATCATTGGCGGCGGTGAAGGTTCGCGCTATGAGGTCGAATCGAAAGCCCAAGCCGACCACTCGCTGCCGTACATGCTCGCCGCAGCGCTCATCGATCGGCAGCTGACCAACGACGCCTACGATCCCGAGCGAATCAACCGTGACGACGTCCAAACGCTGTTGCGAACCGTGACGGTCGAGGAAGACGAGGAGTTCACAGAGCGCTTCGAGCGCGGGGAGATGCCTGCCCGAGTCACCGTAGAATTCGATGATGGCACCACGCACCGGGCCGAAACGGATGATTTCAGCGGCCATCCGAACAACCCCATGTCGTGGAACCAGATCGAAGACAAATTCACCACCATGACCGACGATCGGTACGACCGATCTCGCCAGCAGGAGATCATCGACACCGTGCGTACGCTCGACGAACACGACGTGGACGATCTCACCCGGTTGTTGGACGTATCGTGATGGCCCTTGTGGGCGACGTATCGACCATCCACATACTGACTCACGGCTGGTGGGCGTCCTGAAACCGCTGTAGCTCCGGCGGCAGTGATTCGAGTTCTGTTGTCAGCTCTTCGATTTTATTCTCTGCGAACTCGGGGCCATATTCCGGCGCGATCGCCATCGCGTACAACCGGCTGACCAGCCCTCGGAAGAGGAGATCGATCTCCTCTTCACCGCAGTTTGCTTGGTATCCGAGTTGATTGATGATATGATGAAGACACAGCTCCCAGCCGATCGATCGTCCCTCGGTGTCGAGTTCATGAACGGATTCAGGGAGCGGATCGAACGTCCCGAAAAATTCGAGACTCATTCGGCTTGCTGCGGTTCGTAGACGGTACCGGAACCGTTCCTGTTCGTCGAGCGTATCGGTCTCGACACCTGTCGTTTCTAATTGCCAGTCGAGTAGTACACCATCGTCGACGAGATCGATCCATCGGGGGCGTTCGTCACCGACGATCGATTCGACAGCTCCGAAAACGATCAGTACTACTTCGCCCGTCTCGACGGAGGGATCTTGGGCGTACCGATTAAACATCGGCCAGTGGGCATCATCGCGCTGTTCCAGCCGGGAGAACGCGGGAGAGATGTACTCCCGTATCAGCCGTTCTTCACCAGCGGCGGAAGCGACTTCGAAGATGATTTTTAGTTGTTCAGTCATGTTTCTATTCGAGTAGTAGCACACACGGGAGCGCCTCGGGATCACGGAGCCGAAGTATGGTGTAGGCAGCCCCGCTACTCCCGTGGAAAAAGGTCGGATTGTGAACTGGTTCGCCGTTTCCTAACATCGACAATGCTCCTGTCTGTTGTTCGCGTGCAAGACACTGACCAGCGATGACGCGTGCATCGGTCTCGGCTCGGTCGGTGTGACGTGCCGCCTCCAGTAGTGTTACCGTCCGTCCGAGATTGCCACAGCAGAGCTGATCGTACTGGCTGAACTCGGCCTCGACGGTCGCCGATAACAGTTCGTTTGCCTCTGTAACCAGCTCGTCGTCTCCGAGTTGCACGCCGATACCGAGTCGAGCAAGCGCACAGCCAGTCCGCCCGTGACACCACTGGTCTTGAAATCGGTCCGGTTCGGAGGAGATCGCGTAGTTCGATCGCTTGGGAACATACAGCGTTGATTCGTACGCGAGTGCCTCGCGTGCTGCACTCCCATAGCGGTCGTCGCCGACCACTGCAGCCAGCCGTGCAAGGGCGTATGCGATCCCGCTGACGCCATGGGCAAACCCGGCCATCGCATCACCGTCGTTTGTCGTCCACACGCGATGGCCGTCGACCGAAACGCGCCCATCGAGGAGTCGTTGTCCACAGTCGATCGCTCGATCACGGATCGCAGTCCCCCCGTACCGTTCGTAGTGGGCAAGCAGCGCGAGTAACATTCCCGCAGTTCCATCGACCAGATCGAACGGTCGACCTTCCAGTTGTGTGCTCGTCATGGCACGAGCGTACTCCGCAGCACGATCCCGGTATTCCGGCCGATCGAGGAGACTGGCAGCGACCGAAAGCGTGTACACGATTGAGCCGGTTCCCTTGATCCCGCCGAACTCCGTCGGCGATTCACCGTGATCTGCGGCAACTAAATCCAACGCCTCGATCGCCACATCGCGGAATCGATCGTGACCGGTGCGATCGTATATCGCCGCTGCAGCGAGTCCAATTCCGCCCCGTCCATCGTACAGCGTGTTGTCTGCTGGTGAGACACAGAGCTGTGGCAGTTCCCCGCCGATAAATGATACCCATCTGTGACCGACCGTCGTTTCCATCGCCGCATCGATCACCTGATCGCCGTATCTGATCGCTTCTTCTTGAAGCCGTTCGTCGGTCAACTCGAGGGGAGATGACGGGGTCTCTCGTGCCGGGAACGAATCGTCGATACACCGTCGGATGAGCCACGTTTGTGTTTGTAGGTCGGCGCTACCCATGGCATCGAGCCGCTGTTGACACCGCTCATACCCCGACAGATCGGCATCGAGACCCGTGGGTGTTCCGTCGTGATACAACGCCGTCCCACCGGGCCGGCCGGTGAACCGGGGCACATCCCGCTGGCGAAGCGACCGACGTTCGGCGTCGTACAGCCCCCAATACCGATCGGATTCGATCCGGTCGTTGAAAAACCATGCCGCAAGTCGCTCGAACTCGACTGAGAGACGTCCTCCATCCCGGAGCGGATCTCGTGCAACGCTCAAGCGGAGGATCGAATAGTAGATGTCTGTCGATCGAAAGACAAGTCGGTTTTCGACCCCAGCGATCAGCTCCGGATCGACGATCTCCGAACGGAATCGTCCGTTCTCGTGGAGTTCCCGGATCACGTCGTACGTCCGCTGAAATCCATCGACGATCGTGTCGATGTGCTCTTCTGGAGGGTGGTCCGTGCCGTCTTTGCTCAGCGTGTTCGTGGTCCGATCGACGGTTGGCGCTTCGCCCGTTATCGTCATTACGTCCGTATTGACTGCCGTAACGGTCGGTTTCGATATCTCCGATACTTCTATCGTCTCGCTGCTACTCCCAACGCCTGCGGCCAAAAGTGGTTTTTTGAGATCGTTGTCCTCATCGCCGATATCACCGATTGCCCACGGTAGTAGCCCTGTACGGAGGATCGAGTCCGAGATGGCTGCGTCAACCTCTGTCGTGTAAGCGGCCGCAACGGGATCGATGTAGGGGTGGAAAATCGTCTCCGCGTCGACGATCGTCGGCTGATCGCCACTCACCATCAGATTTTCGAACTGACAATCTGGGAGATCGAGAACGTATGCCACACAGAGTAACATCCCGACACGTTTGTAATAGCTGTCAACAGCGGCTGTGTCCGACGGTTCACGGTAGTCGATCGTTTCCATCCACCCATATCCATCGCGTGATAGATATGTGGGTGCGGTCATTTCGAGGGTTGAGAGGTGTGAACCGAGTCGGTCGAGAACAGTGTACAGGAGACGTCCAGCGTCGACCGATCGTGGCTTGTAAATGACCGACCCGGATTCGAACGAGACGCGAACGGGGACTTGACCCCCTGCGTGTGCATCATCGGCCAACGGATCGATGGCCGTTATCTCACCATCGATCGCAAAGCGGTCGTCGAGCATCCCACGATCGGCTCGAAGCCGTCGACAGATCGCCGTAACGGTCGTCACCCACTGCTCGATCTGCCGAACGATAAACCGGGCAAGAACCGGATATTCGAGACAGAGTTTCCGAAACCCGTCGTCAAACATCGCCTCGATGAACCGATCGTAGTACGCTGTCCCCGGCTCGGCAACGTCCTCGGGATCGGTTGCCGCGAGTTCCGGATCGTGATACTCGATGAAGGCTTTGAACTCGACGTACAGGGCTCGAACGCAGAGCCGCCCGAGACGGGCGAGCAGCCATTCTTCCAGCTTCGGTACCCCGTTTGGTGGTCGAATCTCATCGGCGAGTTGTGCCCAGCCGTAGTCAGCAACTGCGATCAACAGATCCACGAACGGGATCTCACTGGAAATAGCGCGTCGACCGTCGGGATCGAACTGTTTGATGTGATCGATGAGCGATTCGAGTTCGTCGATCCACTCCGGAGTCGGTGTCTCTTCTGGCCACCGAGTCGCCGACAGCTGCTCGTATACAGCCGCTTCGGTGAGTCCCTCGTGTTCGAGGCGCTCGGTAAACGACTCCTCGTCTGGAAACAGTTCGGTCCACTCCGCCACGATCTCGTCGGGGTCGATCGGTGGCTCTCCTCCCGGCTCGTTCGAGGGTCCGTTCAATCGTTCGTGTATCGTGCGGGCCCGTCCAGCGATCGTCCGCCGGTCCTCGGATGAAAGATGTTCCACCATGCTTATCGGTCTCTTCCATCGAAATCGGTACCGTGCTGCCTGTGCTCTTGCTGCCTGTGCTCTTGCTGACTCGTGCGATGTCCTCTTACTATGTCAATATATACTAACATATCCTCCAATCCTATCCCTTATTATTAAATGTTCTGGTAAAATTTACAGAGAAAAAGGAAAGCTGCCCTGCCACTGGGGTAAAATTTGGTCGTAGTGGTCGAGTCCAATCTATTTCTCGTCCTCTGATTTTACCCTATCATAGCCGAAAATCAATATATTTATTATTTTTGCATCATGCAAATATAGCAGAAGGTTTAATACATTATCCCATAATGTATCATGTATGTCGGTCGCAATCGACACTGAGGTTGACGTTGACAAGGACGCGTACGACGAACAGTTCGATGACAACCACACTGTTCACGATCAGAAAGTGAGTACCTGTACCTACCTCCCTAACGGGGTCGGTATGTGTCACACATGTGGATAATTCAGTGATTCTATGAGAGTGATCGGGTTCTCGTCGATGGGATCCAGGATCACGTTGTCGGACGTTCGCCGGGGATCACTGTGGTTCTCGCTGAGTGCCACATCGAACACGTCTCCGTTCTCGTCGTCCAACAACGTCGAGCGGCTTCGGATCGTTTGTGGCTTGTGTTTGCCAAGACGATTTCGTTCGAGTTATGCAGAGGAGGTTTCTTGCTTGCGTACTCCCGGTTAACCGATAAGTGGATGGGAACTGTGTCTACTGCTGGCATGCCAGTAGACAACCGAGCGTTCGAATTTCTCCGGGTGAACGACCGTCCTGACAAGCCCCGGGAGAAAGGCATCACGGAGATCCGTGGTCCCTACTACGATCCGATGGGACCGCGCGAACTACGCGACATTCTCGAAACGATGGGGCACTACGTGGACATCTACAAGTTCTCTGGTGGGTCGTTCGCGTTGATGCCCGAAGAGGCGGTGGTCGAGCTGATCGAAACGTGCCACGAGTTCGACGTCGAAGTCTCGACAGGTGGGTTTATCGAGCACGTACTCGTCGCGGACAACGCCCATGTCGAAGACTATGTTGCGAAAGCAGGGGAGCTAGGCTTTGACATCGTGGAAATCTCCTCGGGTTTCCTCGCCATCGACGTCGACGACGTGGTCGCACTCACCGAACTGGTCGTCGATCACGGACTGAAGGCCAAACCTGAGATCAACGTTCAGTTCGGTGCTGGCGGTGCGTCTAGCGAGGAAGAGCTGTTAGAAGAGACCCAGCAGGATCCCGCGCTGGCGATCGAAGAAGGGCGTCGTCACCTCGATGCAGGCGCGTACAAGCTGATGGTCGAAGCCGAAGGCATCACTGAGAACGTGACCGATTGGCGGACCGATGTCGCCTATCAGATCGCCACCGAACTAGGACTCGAAAACTGCGTGTTCGAAGCGCCCGGTCCCGAGATGTTCGAATGGTACATCAAAAACTTCGGCCCGAACGTGAACATGTTCATCGACAACTCCCAGATCGTCGAGTGTGAGTGTCTTCGATCCGGACTGTGGGGCAAAAAATCGACGTGGGGACGCGTCACGTCCTACGACAGAGAGGAGTAACCATCGAGAGCCAGACCGAGTTCACGTTTTATTCCCGTTACCACCCAACATTCACTATGAACGTCCGCAACGCAACCGAGGCAGACGCCACGAGGATTTACGATATCGCGCGCCAGTCGATACAGGCGTCGTACGCGGTCAGTCCCACCGCAATCGACGTCATCATTGAGGAATGGTTCGGTGTAGAAACCATAGAGGATCGACTCGATGAGAGCGTGATCGGCGTTGCCGAGACCGATGACTCCGTCGTCGGGTTTGCGGAGGGGACCCTCGCGGACGATACGGGGGAACTGCGGTGGCTCCACGTTCATCCCGAAGAGCGCGGGCAGAAAGCGGGGACGGAGCTGTTCGAATGGATGCGCGAAACGCTCCACGATCGAGGAGCGACCGCTGTACACGTTCGAATTCTCGCCAGCAACTCCGAGGGCGACAGCTTTGCCGAACGATTCGGCTACGAACGAATCGACCAGCAAGACACCGAATTCGGTGGCGATGACTGGCGAGAGCACATCTACGCACCGACCGCCAAAGAGGCGGAGGAGACGGATCCAGCCGAACCTCAGAATGTGCCTTCGACGATCGACGCAGAGGGCGACGAACGATTCGTCGCAGACGACACGATCCCGGGCGATGCTGCACCCTTCCATCCGGTGTACAACGACGATACCTACGACGAACAGTACGGCTTCTACTGTTCGAACTGTGGTTCGGCAGTCGAAGCGGCCGATGAGCTGGATCGGATCAAATGTACGGAATGTGGAAACGTCCACCGACCGGACGACTGGGACGGTGCGTATCTGTAGTCGTTAACACACTGCCGTTCCACCCTCAGGTAGGAAGGCCGAGCGGTTCGAGATCGACGTGCTCGCGGATGAGATCTGCTGCCCGGTCGTAAGCCGCCTCCAGATCTACTCTTCTCGCCGATTCATCGGCTTCGGGCCGAACGAGTCCGGCGTGGGCGAACACGCTGTCGAGAAACGCCTCCCGTACCGGCCGGTTCTCGAACAGTCCGTGCACGTACGTTCCAAGCACCCGATCGGTCGCTGCTCCTGTTCCGTCGAACGGCTGATCGACGGGGGAAAGCAGCTTCGTCTCTCCCATGTGGATCTCGTACCCGGTGACAGTCCCGGTGGCTCCGTCGAGCGGGCCACAGCCGTGGATCGTCCGACTCACTGGCTCGACGTGTTTCTCGGTCGAAAAGCGTGTTTCGGTGGGAAGCACCCCGACACCTTCGACCACGTCGACGGAACCGGTCGCTTCGACCGCGGCGTTCGTGAGCCGCTCGCCGAGTAGCTGATATCCGCCACAAATCCCGACGATCGGCCCATCGAACGCGCGCAGCGACGCGTCGAACCCGTTCGACCGGAGCGCGAGACAGTCATCGACTGTATTTTTGGTCCCCGGAACGACGACCGCGTCGGCATCTGTGAGCTGTTTGCCCGCCGAGAGCGGAAGGTACATCACCCGAACGCCCGGTGTGCGCTCTAACGGTGTAAGGTCGGTGAAGTTCGAGATCCGTGGGAGGCGGGGAACGGCGATCGTGACCGATTCCGTCTCCGGGACGCCGTCGTCACCCCCGATCGTAGCGCGCTCGGTTTCTGGGGGTAAGGCCACGCTGTCCTCCTCGGGAAGCCCCGGATCGTCGTAGGGAAGCACGCCGAGAACGGGAACTCCCGTTCGTCGTTCGAACGCTTCGATACCGGGGGTGAGCAGCGAGCGATCCCCACGGAACTTCGTGATAAGACAGCCAACGACACGTGCTCGAAGATCGTCGGGCAACAGCGACAGCGTTCCGAGGAGACTTCCGAAGACGCCACCGCGTTCGATATCCCCGACGAGCAGGATGTCGGCGTCCGCGAACCGAGCGGTTTCGACGTTCGCGAGATCACGGTGATGGAGGTTGATCTCCGCGATCGATCCCGCTCCTTCCGCGATAACGTACTCGTACTCTTCAGCCAACCGTTCCCACGACGCTCGTGCCATCGAACGAGCACGGTCCCAGTGCTCGGCGTAATACTCGCGCGCCTCATAATGACCGACTGCCTGTCCGTTGATCACTACCTGCGAATCACCGTCTCCGCGTGGCTTTAACAACACGGGATTCACGTCAGTCGTCGGGTGTACGTCGCCTGCGCGCGCTTGAATATACTGAGAAACGCCGATCTCTCCCGTCTCTCCCGACGGTGTCGGGACTACACGGGCATTGTTCGACATGTTTTGGGCTTTGTACGGAGCGACAGGGGTGTCGAGGGATGCGAACAGGCGACAAAGCCCTGCCACGACAGTCGTTTTTCCGACGTGGCTCGCTGTTCCCGCGACGAGGAGCGTGTGAGTCATGGGGTTGAGCGTGTGTCGCTCCGTACCCTAGCCGGGCGCGAGAGGAACAAAGGGAGCGTGCGCCGCCTTGTCCTCCACCGCAATTCGTTAACGCTGCCACAATTAATGTTTCGTTTTCTATCCAATCGTTATGTGTAGTATATAAATTTGGGACTGTATTATACAAATTTATTTATTAGTATTCAGTTCCTTGTCTGGATCTTTGTCCTGAATCAAATGGGTGGATGTCTTTATCGACGTGGGTGATCAGGTCCGCGTGGGCTTCGAGGAACTCGGGTCGCTCGTGGCCACCGGTGAGCACGAGCTCGAGATCGTCGGGTTTGGTTTCGATGAGATCTACTACGTCTGTTGGCGGGATGAGCCCTCGTTCTGTGGCGTACAGCAGTTCGTCGAGCACGAGCATGTGGACGCCCTGTTCCGGTGGAGCGTCGAGTTCGAGCGGTTCGGTGAGGTTGGCTTCGTGGATCGCCTCGATCAGCTGCGTTGCGCGTTCGTAGCCAGCGATGGCCTTTTTCTCGTGATCGTGGTCATCGGTACCGTCGTTCAGCGCGTGCCAGCCGTAATGGCCGAGGTTTTCGTAGCTAAACCCCGGCAGTGTTGCGATAGCGTTGTACTCGCCACGAACGGACTCGACGCTGGACGCGCCGCCTTTCATGAACTGGAGAAGGTGAACTCGGTAGCCGTGGCCGACGGCGCGCAGTCCCATCCCGAGCGCGGCAGTCGTTTTGCCTTTTCCATCTCCCCACCACGCTTGAACGAACCCGAACGCCTCGGGACTCCCGGCTTCGATCGGCTGTGCCGTCGGTGTTTTTCCTTTCCCAGGGGTGTGTGACGCTGGATCGTCGGCCATGGTCGTAGTCAGTAGTGATCAAAGAAATGTGTACCGCACACCAGTACATCCATTGGATGGGCGGTAATACGGAGAACATGGACACAGCCCTCATCATCGGTGGGACGCGATTCATCGGTCGGCACACTGTCCGTGAGTTTCGGAACCACGGATACGATGTTGCGATCTTCAACCGGGGACGCCACGACAGTTCGTTTGCTCGGGATGACGTCGTTCACGTCACCGGCGATCGGATGGACGACGACGCGCTCGACCGCGCACGCAGACAGATCGATCCCGATGTCGTTGCCGACTGTGTGGCCTATCATCCCGCAAACGTTCAGTCCGCGACGGAGATCTTCGCCGACACCGACGCGTACGTGTACGTTTCCAGCGGCGCGGCCTACGGAACGGAAGTGATCCCAAAACGGGAAGAAGAAACCCCTTTGTGTGCGTGCAGCCCCGAACAGGCGACTGACGACTCCTGGGAAACGTACGGTCCGCGGAAGGCAGACGGGGATCGGGCCGTCTTTGCCGCTGGCGACCGGGGCGTCCGTGCGATGAGCGTCCGGCCGCCGATCGTGTACGGTCCACACGACTACACCGACCGCTTTGCGTACTGGATCGATCGGGTCCATGCGTACGACCGCATCATCGTTCCCCACAGCGCACTGCGTCATCTCGTGTACGTAGGCGATGTGGCCAGCGCCATCAGAACGATCGCCGAACGCGGCGATGCTGGTACCGCGTACAACGTTGGAACCCACACGCTCCCTGTGCTCACGGAGTGGATCGAACTGATCGCTGACGCGCTCGGGACGAGCGCAGAACCGATCGAAATGAGCGAGCGCGAACTCGCCACTACCCCCCTCGATCCCTCTGATTTCCCGCTGTATCGCGACTACCCTCACGTTCTCGACACTCACAAACTCGAATCGATCGGCTGGGAGGCGACACCGATTCCAGAGACGGTCACAACCACTGTCGATCACGTTGTCTCCACTGTACAGACGGTCGAACGAGGTCCCGACCGAGCCGAGGAGCGCAGTGTACTCGAAACGATCTCTTCCTAACGTGGACTGGTCTGGGTAGCCCCCGGGTGAGGTGGATCGTTGACTGTCGGGACGTCGGTCAGCCACCCTGAATTGGATGAATGAATCGTTTTTTAACCCGTCGAGGAGAATCGCCATCCATGTTCACGGCTATCGTGAGTTCGGGGACGCTGTTGGCAGCACTCGACTCGGTGAGCGTGTTGGTTGATGAGTGTAAGATCCGACTCGACGAGGAGGGCGCTACCATTCGGGCGGTCGATCCCGCCAACGCTGGGATGGTAAACCTCCGGCTCGATACGAGTGCGTTCGAATCCTACGAGACGGATGGAGAGACGATCGGGGTCAACCTCACCCGACTCGAGGACATCGCTGGCATGGCCAACGCGGATGATCTGATCCACTTGGAACTCGATGAGACGACGCGAAAGCTTCACATCCAGATCGATGGACTGGAGTACACGCTGGCGCTCATCGATCCCGACTCCATCCGACAGGAGCCAGATCTTCCAGACCTCGATCTGTCTGCTACGATCGGCATCGAAGGACGGGACATCGACCGGGCGGTAACAGCCGCCGATATGGTGTCCGACCACATCGCGCTCGGCGTTGACGCCGATGAGGAGTACTTCTATGTCGATGCGGAAGGCGACACTGACGACGTGCATTTCGAACTCGACCGTGATGAACTCATCATGCTCTCTGCCGGGGACGCCCACTCGTTGTTCAGCCTCGATTACCTCAAAGAGATGAACAAGGCGATCCCGAACGACGCCGAAGTGAGCGTCGAGCTCGGCGAGGAGTTCCCTGTCAATCTCCATTTCGATATCGCTGCCGGAGACGGGTCTGTCACCTTCGTGCTCGCGCCCCGCATCCAAGGCAATTGAAGACGCTGTCGTAGGATTACGGCAGCAAACGGCGATTGAACTCACGGTCTCACGGTGTTTGGGGCCTGCGAGAACGAGTATAACAGCTGTGCCTACGGATCGATAACGCTCTTCCGGCGATCACCAGCGCCCGAGAATGTTGGTGCTACCACATTCGGGGCAGCGCATGAGATCACCGAGTGGGGGTACCTGGGCGGAGTTCCATTCTCCACCATCGTGTGGGGCTTCAAAGCCGCAGTTGAGACATCGCGGCATCCCTTTCAGCATGGGTTCCTCCACCATGTTTTCCTATACCACAGCAATCGTCATAATCGTTTCCACCGCTCATGGCCGAATCCGATACCCGACCGGACGATAGGATCGAACCGGCGGGAAGCGATCATTTATTTTGAATATGCTCCGACCAATCGACGCGTTCGATCGCGTAGCCCCCACACTCGGGACAAACCTGGTATTGAAGTGAAAACCGACGATCGCAGCTCTGACAGGCGTAGGGACCCTGATCGTGCTCTTTGTCAAAAAAAGCATCACTGATCCGGTTGATAACGCTCATAGTGGATCCCCTTGATCCGATCACGTGATAGTTCGTTTACTGTAAATACTATCCCGATGACCGTACCTAACGATAGGAATGGTGGTGGTATAAGCCTTCTGCCGAGCGACTCGCAGCCAATCCGGAGGAATCTGGTGGTATTCGTTGTCAACACCCGCCATGTGATGCGTTCAAGGCCCTCGATGAACTCTCCAAGCCGCATCGGGAAATCGACGGGATACTGTTGAATCCAACGACAATGACCGCGACGGCTCTGTTGGACCCGGAGCTGTTACCGCTCGTAAACCGATTCATTGATACGATGAATGGTCAACAGGACGTGTACGGGACTCAGACCGATGACAGTGCCATCGTCGGAATCGGACTCGCTGCTCACGGATCGTGGACGAGCACTGTGCGATCGCCTCACCGAGGAGCTGTACACCACGGACGACAGTCCGTACGCGGAGTGGAAGCAGCTCACGGCGCTCCACGGGTTCGGATGGAGCGTCGGCTCGGGCAACCGGGTTGCTGGGCGGCTGCCGGCTCGGTTGGACGGTGAGCCGATCGTTCGTGGACCTCACGACTACGTCCTCAAGATCGAATTCGACGTGAACCCCGACACTCCTCGCACGGAGATGGGAAACTGGGTCGAAGCGATGATCTGGGAACAGGCCGAAGAACGGGGTGTATCGGGGCTGTTCGCGCCCGTTATCGATCACGCCGAAGACTATCGGTGGCTCGTGATGGAGGAGGTCGAAACGATCGGTTATGATTACCCGGAGAGAGCAGTGGATCACTCCCAGACGCGCCAACAGGAGGAGTACGAACGCCGCGTTTCGACGTTCGAGAAACGACTCGACGACGCTGGATTAGGACTCGGACTCGATGGAGCGGGACAGATCGGCGTTTCGCGGTCGGGATCCATCGTAGCACTCGATTATGAACACGTCACCGACGAGAGCGACGTCGATCAGCCCGCGTGGATCGGCAGCTACAACCGCTACCGAGGGGAGCGTCTCACCGCCGAGGACGTCGCCCAACTCGGGAGCCGACGAGAGCGGTTGCGACGGATCACGACCGGGGCCAACGGATCGGTCACGGGATACGAAATCCGAGCGCGACTCAACGAGTGGCGGTGAACCTGTCGTTCGATTCGACGTCACAACCTCTTACTTCGAGTCCGTCGTTGTTCAGGGTATGGCTGATACCACTCCAACGACGTTCGACATCGGTGGGGAACTGACTGTCAACCGGCTCGGTTTCGGTGCGATGCGACTCACCGGGGAGGCGATCATCGGGCCGCCAACGGACGAAAACGCCGCCAAGGCGGTGCTTCGGCGCGCGATCGATCTCGGCATCGACCTCATCGATACGGCTGATTCGTATGGGCCGGGCGTGAGTGAGCGGCTCATCCGCGAGACGCTCCATCCCTTCCCCGAGGAGCTTGTGATCGCCACGAAGGGCGGTCTCCTCCGGAACCGAGACGGCGACTGGCGTCCCTGTGGTGATCCGGACTACCTCCGAAACGCGGTGTTGTGTAGCCGTGACCGTCTCGGCGTCGAGACGATCGACCTGTATCAGTACCACCGACCGGATCCGGAGGTACCTTTTGAGGATTCGATCACGGCACTCGCTGAACTACGCGATGACGGCGTGATCGACCATCTCGGATTGAGCAACGTCACTGTCGAACAGATCGACCGAGCGAGAGACATCACGGAGATCGCAACCGTCCAAAACAAGTACAACGTTACGACGCGCGACGACGAAGACGTACTCGAAGCCTGTGAGGAGGCGGACATCGGATTCATTCCGTGGGCACCCATGGACGCTGGATCGATCGGCGAGAACGCCGACGCGCTCCGAACGGTGGCCGATGAACACGACGCGACACCACAACAGATCGCGCTCGCGTGGTTACTCCATCATTCGCCGGTGATCCTTCCGATCCCCGGCACTGCGAGCGTCGATCATCTCGAAGAGAACGTTGCCGCTGCGGAGATCGATCTGACGGACGCACAACTGCGACAGTTGCGTGAGTGACACCCGCGCGCCACATACATACCGTTCGGTGCCGTACGTGAAGTATGACCGACGATGCAACGTTCGGTGGCGGCTGTTTTTGGTGTACTGAGGCCGCGATGAAAGTCCTTGACGGCGTCGAGTCGGTCACGTCGGGTTACGCCGGCGGACACGTGGACGATCCCACCTACGAGGCAGTCTGTTCCGGCGAGACTGGCCACGCCGAGGTCGTACAGGTCGAATACGATCCGAGCGTACGGTCGTATGACGAGCTGCTTGAGGCGTTCTTTCGGACGCACGATCCGACCCAGCGCAACCGGCAGGGACCGGATGTCGGCACCCAGTATCGATCGATCGTACTGTATCACGACGAACAACAGCGGACGACGGCGTCGGCGTACATCGATGCGCTCGACGCCGAGTACGACGACGACGTAGTGACCGAACTGGAACCACTCGAACAGTTCTGGCCGGCTGAAGAGTACCATCAGGACTATTTCGAGAAGAATCCCACCGACGCCTACTGTCAGGCGCACGCACAGCCGAAAGTGGAGAAAGTCAGACGACAGTTCGAGACGAACGTACAACACTGATCGTTCCGTTTTCGATCCGTCCCCCGTTGTCTGCGGACGAGCGTGGTGTTTCGAGAGATAAATACCCTGCACAGGTCCGGAGATCGGCTCGGGCGCGCCCACGGTGTGACTGATCCGGTGTGCATTGACCATGCAGACGGGCCAGCCGTTCGGGACCAAGGGGATCGTCCGGGGCGTACAGGGCGTTTGTACGTGGGAGTGACAGCCTGATAACTATCATGGCCAACCTCTCGAAACCGCGATGGTCGATCACCGCTCACGCCATACGTTCGACCGGATAGCCTCGGTCTTCGATGGCCTCGATGATGTTTTGCGCGTGTCCAGTGCCGTTGGTGGTGATCTGGAACACGAGATACGCCTCTCCCACGTGGAGATCGTCGACCGCCCGGTCGTGGCGCACGGATCTGATGTTCGCACCGAGGTTTCCGATGACCGAGGACAGCTCCCCCATCTTCCCCGGCTGGTCGTCGATCCGCACGCGAAACCGGAGGAGCTGTGACCGGTCGGTCAGCGCGTGGGTGAGCACCGTCTGGAGCAGGGAGATGTCGATGTTGCCCCCGCCCAGCACCGGAACGACGGTCTCATCGGCCACGTCGAGATCGTCCGAGAGCAGCGCTGCTACCGAGGCCGCTGCGGCCCCTTCGACGAGCTGCTTGGTCCGTTCGAGGAGGATGAGCGTGGCGTTTGCGATCTGTTCGTCATCGACGAGCACGATCTCATCGACGTGGGCCTTGATGAGCGACAGCGTCAGTTCTGATACCCCACCGGTTGCGATCCCGTCGGCGATCGTTTGAGGATGGTCGATGTCGACCGGTATTCCCTTATCGAGACTCTCAGGAACGGTGGCCGCTTCCTCGGCTTGGACACCGACGACACGGATGTCCGGATCGAGCGTCTTCAGTGCCGTTGCGACCCCTCCGATCAGTCCACCCCCACCGATCGGCACGATGACAGTGTCGACCGTTGCAAGCGCCTCGTGGATCTCCAGCCCGAGCGTTCCTTGGCCAGCGACGATAGCCGGATCGTCGTAGGCGTGGATGAACGCCGCATCGGCTTCCTCGGTGAGGGTCTGAGCGTGTTCCAGTGCTGCCTGGAAATCCCGACCTTCGAGCGCCACTTCTGCCCCGTATCCTCGTGTGGCGTTGATCTTCGTCTGGGGCGCGTTTTCGGGCATCACGATCGTGGAATCCAGTCCGACCGTCGTCGCTGCCAGTGCGACACCTTGGGCGTGATTGCCGGCGCTCGCCGCGACCACTCCGTCGTAACTGTCGGCGATCTGTACGAGCTTGTTGTACGCGCCGCGCGTTTTGAACGATCCCGTCCGTTGGAGATGTTCCATCTTCAGATGGACATCCGCCCCGGACTGCTCGCTCAACGAACGGCTCCGGTCGAGGGGCGTCTCACGAACGACCGACTCATCACGACACCGTTTGCGGGCTGCACGAACGTCAGAGAGCGTCACTGTCGGCATGGGAGTAGCACACGAAACACACTGCCGTCCACTAACAAATATTGCTCGAAACGAAACGCATTGCCTGTATCTCAAACGATGAATCGAACTCGGTGCGGACAGAATACCGATGATTGATACGTCTGCTCGTCACGTTTCAATCTGTGGTCGATACAGACGTATGCTACAGTCGCTCCGTGAGCTGTTGATCCGCGCGAAACGTCGGGTTGTCGATGATATTCAGTCGGATCCGTATCTCCCATACATTTTGGGGGTGGCAGTGGTTTTAGCCGGATTCTGGTTTTGGCACCGCGTTCCGAACTTCGCTACTCGGGACGAACGCGATCGGATCTTTGACGTGTTGGTGGCGTACGGCACGTTTCTCAGCGATCCCGGTATCGAGTCGCTTCAGGATGGTATCAGGTGGGGTCGGGCTCCGTTCGGGGCGACGTTTTATCTGTACGCTGTCGTTCTCCTACCGGTCGTGGTGGTGGCGATACTCGTCGGTGGTCCCGACACGATCACGGCGTTCGAATACCCCGATCCGACGTTCGGTTTCTGGCGGGTCTGGAACGGGACCCCCGAATGGTTTTGGACGTTAGTGTTGGCCGTCGTTCGGCTGACATCGGTCGCTTTAGCGGTCGGATCGGTGTATCTCACCTACCGGATCGGAACGGTGCTCTCCGATCGACGGGCTGGTCACCTGTCGGCGACAGTGTTGACGATCACGTACGGCTTTCTCGTCGTCGCTCACGAGGGCGGCGAAGACATGCCTGCGCTGTTTTTCGTGTTGCTCGCGCTCTATCTCGCGCTCCGATACGTGGAACGCGGTGACGCTGTGTCGTTTCTGGCCGGCTGTGTGTCCGGTGGAGTCGCTCTCGCGTTCAAGTTCACGGCTGCACCGGTCGTTCCCATTCTCGGTATCGCGTACGTTCTTCGGGCGCGTCACGTGAACGACTGGAGCGTGCTCGCACGGCTGGGGCTGCTTGTGAGCGGCGCGGCGTTGGGAGCGGTGACGGTGATCGCTGGCTTCCCGACTGTACTCGTTTCGGGCGTCGATCCGCTCATCAACCGGCTGCTTCACGGGGCGTCAGTGGGGCCACAGCGCTACTACGGACCGGACGCGCCGATCTGGTGGTGGTATCTTCGGAACTATCTCAACGGTCTCGGCGTGCCGTTGTTCCTTGCCGGTGTCGGCAGTGTCGCGGCTGGCGTCTTCCGTCTGCGCGGGCGATCGATACAATCTAACGCCACCATCCTCGTACTGTTCGGACTCGGTGCGTATCTCCTGTTGTTCTCCTCGTGGCACGATCTCCGCGTTCATCACCTGCTCCCGACGTTTCCGCTGCTGGCGGTCCTGATCGGAGCGATGCTCTCTTGTCTGTCCGATCGGTCTCCGAGGCTCGCTCGCCCCGTAATCGCCGTTCTCCTCGTGACTGGCGGTGCGTACGGTGTCGTCGGTGATCTCGGGTACGCTACCCAGCCCAGAGACGAGGCGACAGCGTGGGTAGAACAGAACGCACCGGAGAACGCGACGATGGAAACGTACCGCCTCGATATGCAGGACGTGGCCGTCCCGCACGGCATGACGATCCACCATCCTATCGCTGCAAATCACCCCCTTAACGCCAGAGAAAGCCGGTGTCCGACGTACATCCAACTGGGCTATCGGGACTTATTTTATCTCAACTCTGAAACGTTTCTACGGAACGATCCAGCGCGAAAACAGTACGTTCGCGCGTTGCTCTCGAACGACCCGAACTACGAGATCGTCGCTGAATTCGGTCCACGGCCGGATAACTACGTGGCACAACCCTCCGATCCGGGATCGGTGATGGACGCACTCTACAGCGGCGTGGTACCTCAAAATCCTCAGTACGGTGACGAGCAGGAGGTCGGTCCCGACCAGTACACCGTCATTTTGCGACGGACTGAGCCGTGTCTCATTCGGGATGGATATCAGTCGTCGGATTCGTCGGATGAATCGGGCGTCTGATCGGTGTCCGTGGATTCCTCCTCGGATTCGGGCTGGTCGTCTGTCGTCGGGTCCGGTTGTTCTGGGTTGGGAATGGGATCTCTTCCGACGGCAGACGGAGAGAGCGGTTCCCCGTGGATGAGTTCTGGTAGCACGATTCGGGCGAGATGAACGATCAACACGAGAATGAGCGGACCGAAAAACAGCCCGTACCAGCCGAACATGAGTGGGCCGAGGATGTAGGCGAACAACACCAGTCCGACGTGGAGGTTTCGCCCGGAGATGTACGGTCGGAGTATCAGCTCCGTGAGTCCATCGAGGAGAAGCACCGAGACAAGCAAGAACACGACCGGAAACCACAGGAGTCGGAGTTCGGTCGCCCCCGCAACGACGCCGAGGTATACTGCGACGGGGACGTAGACGATTTTCATGCCGATCACGGGGATCAAACTCGCCGCACCGGTTAACAGGCCGAGTAGCGTCGGGGAGGGGATCGCTCCACCGGATGGGGCGATGAGGTTGAGCGCGTTGTACGCGAACAGCGCCGTCACGGCGACTACGAACGCGTTCAGGATGTTACCGAAAAAGACGATCTTCAGATCCTGATCGACGGCCCGACCGTATGCGATCAACGTATCGTCGTTTCGTCCGAGTGCGGATTGAACCCATCCGGCGAGCTTGTGGTCGTCCCGAAGGAGATAAAACGCGACGGCAAGCGCGATGAACGCCTTGAACAGTCCGGAAGCGATCATTTCGAGATACATCCCGACCGATCCGAGAAGCTGATCGATCGTTCCGATCGAAACGATCTCCTTGAGCCGTTGGGGGTTGTTAGCGATGAGAGTGATCACGTCTTGTGGTGAGTGTACCGGTGGGAAATTGAGATACGGTGACAACAGGTCACGGTACGGTCCGATATCCGGCGCAACCCCGACGAACTGACTGATCGCAACTGCGATGGTGTAGCCGACCAACACGAGCACCGGTAGCGAGATCGTCAGCAGTGCGATCGTTACCCCGATGTTTGGGTATGGGATCCGATCGGCGAACTGCTCGTAGATCGGTCGAGTTGCGTAGTAGATGAACACCCCGAGTACGAACGCACCGAGATAGGTGAGGATGATGTGGGCGAGAATCGCGCCTAGTAAGAGTGTGAAACCCCACCACGCCAACCGAGATCGTCGCTCGATGCACAGTGGTCGATAATCCATACGTCTACTTACTTCGAATAATACAAATTCCTTCCGGCCTGATACGGCTGCCGTCTCCGATTGAGAAACGATGTGATTCGATAAGTGTCTGAGTAGTGTCTGTATGACTCGAAGTTATTCCTCGTCGAACATCGTTTCGCCTTCGACGAGATGGTCCTCAACAACGTCGAGATCGAGCGTCACGCCGAGACCGGGCCGTTCGTTGAGTTCGATCTCACCGTTCTCGATCACAGTTTCCTCGACCATCTCCGACCACCACGGGAGTTCATACGAGTGGTACTCGATGGCGAGTGCGTTCGGGATGGCCGTGCCGACGTGTGCAGCGGCCATCGTCGCAACCGGTGAGGCGACGTTGTGCAGGGCGATCGGGACGTAGTACGTGTCGGCCAGATCCGCGATCTTCCGCGTTTCCCGCATTCCACCGACCTTAGGGAGGTCCGGCGCGAGGATGTCGACTGCCTGCTCTTCAATGAGCCGGCGTTGTCCGTGCTTTCGGTAGACGTTTTCTCCAGCAGTGATCGGAACTGTCGTGTCCTGTGTCACGGTTCGTTGGACGTCGTGGTTCTCGGGTGGGACCGGATCTTCGAGCCACCACACGTCACAGTCCTCGATGGCGCGCGCAAGCCGCTTGGCGCTTCCTGCCGAAAACGACCAGTGACAATCGAAGGCAACGTCCGCTCGGTCACCCACACGTTCGGTGACCGTCCGAACGATCTCGGCTTTATGCTCGATTTCTGGATCGCTGAGATGCCGATTGGCGCGGTCTTTTTCGTTGCCACTCGGAACGTCGAGATCGAACTTCAATGCGTCGTACCCTAGCTCTTCGACTACGCGTTCTGCTTCTTGGGCACAGGACTCCGGCTCGGATTCATCTCCTGCGTGACAGTCACAGTACACTCGAACCGCGTCTCGGTATTTCCCGCCCAATAGCTGGTAAGCGGGCAGGTCTACCACTTTACCGGCGAGATCATGGAGCGCAATCTCGATACCGGAGATCGCCGTCACTGTCACGCCGGCGATCGATCCTTCGCCGGACATCTTCTGAACCAGATGCTCGTACAGTCGGTCGATGTCCAACGGATTCTCACCGATCAGAAACGGTTTCATTCGCTCGATCAGCTCGGGGACGCCCGCTCCCCAGTACGCTTCGCCCGTCCCAACGATCCCCGCATCGGTGTAAACACGCACGAGCGTCCACGGGAAATTGCCGTCGACCATCGCTGTCTGCACGTCGGTTATCTCCACGTCGCGCGATCCACCGCGCGAACGCGTTACGCCCATCGTTTCCGCCGACAGATCCCGCATCGTATACTCCGCATTTGGATCTCGGAGCGCGTCGTACTTACGACCCATATTCCCCGTTCACTCGTACCGTAGTAAATGATTAGCGGTTCAGGAGTTCTAGCCGCTCTAGCTCCTCGGCCAGTGCCGTCTCCTCGTCGTCGCTCATCCGGTGGAGCGGGCTACGCAGCGGGCCGCTGTCGAAACCGCGAAGCGAGAGCGCGCTTTTGACGCCAGCGAGATACGGTCCGCGTTTGAACGCCCGCCGAACTTCGTACACGGTTTTTTGGATCGCCTGCGCTCGCTCCTCATCACCGTCGTCGTAGGCGTCGTACAACTCGACGACGAGTTCCGGGAAGGCGTTCGCCACGGCGCTGACGAGACCGCAACAGCCCAGATCAAGCCCCGGAACGAGCAGGGAATCCGATCCGGCGAAGAAGCTCGCATTCGGCGCGTCGGCGACGACTTGACCGAGCAACGGTACGTCTTTGCTTGAATCTTTCAAGCCTGCGATCCCATCGAGTTTGGCGATCTCGACGAGTGTCTCCCGCGATAGGGCGTTTCCAGTTTTGCTCGGAATGTGGTAGACGTACACCGGCAGTGACGTCGACTGTGCCACCCGTCGGTAATGTTCGACGGCTCCGTCGTCGTCGATCGGATAGTAGTAAGGCGTGACGACGACCAGCCCGTCTGCACCCGCGTTTGCAGCTCGTTTTACGTGATCGATAGTCTCGTACGTGCTCGGTGCACCAACCCCCGCGATCACTGGGACCTCTCCATCGATCTCGGTGGCGACTGCTTCGATCACCCGCGTGCGTTCTTCGGGCGTCAACAGGGTGAACTCCCCGTTGGTACCGAGCGGAAAGACGCCGTGTACGCCACGATCGACGACGAATCGAGCGTGCGCAGCTGTCGTTTCAAGGTCGACCGATTCGTCCGCGGAAAACGCCGTTATCGTCGGTGGAATGACACCCTGAAGCGAGAGTGGGTCGTTCGCTCCGGGCGTCGGTGCGTGTGCTGACATCGTGTGTTCCCTCTCTGGGAAGGCATGTAAGCCCTCCCGTCTTCACACAAAGCTTTAACTCGAAATAGAATAAGTATTTTCAAGGTGGACGGACAGATGGATGCCATTGCAGTGTACGACGACGGGGATGATCCCGAGTTGATCGACGTTCCGCGGCCGACGCCGGCGTCGGGTGAGGTGCTCGTACGCGTGTCACGCGTCGGGATCGACGGAACGGATCACGAGGTCATTGCCGGTGAGCACGGTGTCTCACCCGACGACGATGACTATCTCGTGTTGGGACACGAAGCGGTTGGCGTGATCGAGGATGCGAACGGGACTGCGTTCACAGAGGGTGAGGTGGTCGTACCGATGGTTCGACGCCCACCGGGGACCGAAAACGAATATTTCCAGCGCGACGAGCCGGACATGGCACCGGCAGGGCAGTATCACGAACGGGGTATCGTCGGCGCACACGGGTATCTGTGTGAGTATTTCACGAGTCAGCCGGAGTATCTCGTCTCGGTTCCGGAATCGGTGGCGCAGTACGGGTTTTTGATCGAGCCGGTGAGCATCGCGGAGAAGGCCCTCGAACACGCGATCGCCTCGCGGGCTGCGTTCGAGTGGACTCCCGAGAGCGCGCTCGTGTTGGGTAACGGCTCGCTCGGACTGTTGACGCTTGCTATGTTAGACCGGAGGGGGTTCGATCGCACGTACTGCCTCGGTCGACGGGACCGGCCCGACCCGACGATCGACATTATCGAGTCGCTCGGCGCGACGTACGTCGACTCCCGCGACACGCCCCTCAGCCGCGTTTCAGCCGCGTATGAGCCGATGGATCTGGTGTTTGAGGCAACGGGCCACGCGCCCCACGCCTTCGAGACCGTCGAGGCCCTCGCACCCAACGGTGTGGGCGCGCTCGTTGGCGTTCCCGGTTCCCATCAGTTCGAGATCGACGGTGGAACCCTCCACGAGGAACTCGTGTTACACAACAAGGCGCTCGTCGGAACCGTCAACTCCGGTCGGCCACACTTCGAGCGCGCCGTCGAAACGCTTGATTCGCTTCCGGAGTGGCTCCTCGACGACCTCGTGACCGACGTGGTCGGCGTCGATACCTTCGAACGGGCCTTCTCCGACGACGATCACACCATCAAAACGGCTGTTGAGTTCTAGCCACTTTTTTTGCGTTCGGGTGGCCTCCGGCCACCGCTCACGCAAAAAACCTGGACTAAAAAAGGCCGCGAGCGAAGCTCGCGGTGACTACACCTGCATCTCCCGCCTCCGCGACCGTCCCCGCTCCGCCTCCGCGACCGCTCCGCGATCGTGAACGATGTGCTCGTGGAAGTGACCCCTCGGTGTTGCACAAGCTCAACTGGCGGACTGATAAATAATATGAGTTAATGACGTACTGGTAACACCTACTGTCGGTGCCTCAGTGTCATCCTAAGAGCACCTACTGACGAACGAGTTGTCCGTGTGACACGACATTATTCATTACATCAGTACCTTTATGTGTGATAGAGCAGGGAACGATAGATGAGAACGCTTGCGTGCGCCGCGGGGCGTGTGCGTTCGTATATGAACGCGCCGGGTGAGGAAGGCACCCGACGCAGGGTTCTCACGACAGAGAAACCCATGACTGGGAACGAAGCAGAGACATGTAACGGTGTCGAATCGTATCAGAAACGTGACCAGCCACCTTTTTTCCGCTCGGGTGGCTGCGCCACCCTCACGCAAAAAACGTGGGCGAAAAAAGGCCGCTCACTTCGTTCGCGGGGGGAAGAAGATGACGCTACCGGTGTTTCAGTTCTGGAATCGGCTGGGCGAGTCGGTAAACCTCTCAACGGTCGATGATCGATCGACGATCTCGAAAGCGGAGCTGTACTACGTCGTGGATGTAGGGCAAGGCGTCTGGTGCAGGCCCTGTCGGAGTACGGGCTGTCCCCATGCGACGCAGATCGAGGAGATACTAGCGACGGCCGGGCTTGGTCGGTCACAAATGGACTACGACGATCTGCCCGGCATTACGAACGTCACGCGCTACAACGCGGCAGAGGAGCTGGTCGTCGCTGGCTGGTTCGAGAACGGTGGTCGGGTGCGCTACCACGAGCAGCGCGATGGGACCGTCGCCCAGTCGGTGTTCACACCCGAAAACGATCGAGAGCCTGCCGAGGTAACCGAACAGTCCGAGGCGAAGAGTGCGCCTGCCGCGTTGGTCGCAACGCTGGCGGGGTACTATCACTATCGACAGCGTGGGGATCTCGATGGACTACGGGCCTGTTACCCCGACGTAGCTCGTATTGTGGACAAAGCTCCAGTCGTCCACGCTGACGGTTGAGAATAACAGAGTCGACGGTCGCGGAAGCGGTCGCTGAGCGGTGCGGACAGGTCACTCACCTTTTTACTCCCCGTCGGGGGTGTCGCCGTTCTGTACCGTATGTGATCCTGTCCGGTCCTCCATGAACCCGCCACGGAACGCGAGCCACCCGAGCACCGACATGAACAAGATGGGAGGGAGGATCATGATCGCCCACAGTAGGTTCAGTCCCCACTGTAACAGAAAGACGACGCACATGAGCCCTAACGCCAAAAACGGAACGATGGCGAGCAACGCTCGTTTCCCCGAGATCCCTCGCTCGTTGTCATCCATACTGTTGATCTGACGAGGACGGACAAAAACACCCCGCTCACAGCATATTATTAATCTATGCCCTACACATTAATAGGGATTATTTCTAAAACCGGGGTTCATAACAGGTGAATTAATAACTCTACGTCGATTTTCAGTAGATAATGACTGATGGAGCGATGGATGACAGCGCCTCCTCCAGCGAGATGGAAAACGAGGCGGATGGCGTAGGGCAGTTTCACGTGCCGGACATGGACTGTCCATCGTGTGCCCAAACGGTCGGGTCCGCACTCGACGACGTGCCGTCGGTAGCGGAGTACGAACTCCGTCCGACAACCGGGCAGGTCTCTGTTACTTTCGACGGATCACCGTCGCCGGAGTCGGCCGTTAGCGCGATCGAGCGCGCAGGGTACACTGTCAACGATACTAGCCAAGATCTTCGGAGTGAGCCTGTTTGGCGCAGCTCTCGAGCAATCAAAACCGGCATCAGTGCCGTGCTCGCTGCGATCGCGCTCATCGGGTTCGTCGTTCCAGCGTTCGACACGACGTTGGTAGCCGTTGCTGGACAGTCGTTTTCCGTCTCTGACGTGCTGTTTCTCGGGTCGGTCGCGGTCGGTGGTGAGGTCATCCTGTCTGGCGGCTACCGATCGCTTCGGACGGTGTCGTTGGATATGGATCTCCTGATGAGCACTGCTATCCTCGGTGCACTGCTCATCACGGTGCTTACACCTCGTGAGCTGTACATCGAGGCGGCGTCGTTGGCAGTGCTCTTCAACGTCGCGGAGCTGCTCGAACGCCACTCCGTCGACCGAGCGCGCAACTCGTTGGCCGAGCTGCTCGAACTGTCGCCGGAAACCGCAGTCGTCGATCGTACTGATCGAGCTGCCGGTCCAGACGAGCCGACCGAGGTTCCTGTCGAAGCGGTCGATGTGGGCGAGACGGTGATCGTCGAGCCGGGCGAGAAGATTCCACTAGACGGTGTGGTCGTGGCGGGAGAAAGCGCTGTCGATCAATCGCCCGTCACGGGCGAAAGCGTTCCCGTCGACAAAACCGACGGCGACACCGTGTACGCGGGGACGGTGAACACCAACGGCTATCTCGAATTCGAAACGACGGCGACGAGCGAGGACTCGACGATCACGCGCGTCATCGATCTGGTCGAGAGCGCACAGGAGCGCCAAACTGACCACGAGCAGTTCATCGAACGGTTTGCGGGCTATTACACCCCAGTCGTGGTTATCGCGGCGCTGCTGGTCAGTGCGGTGCCCCCGCTGGTGTTCGGACACGCAACGGTGCCATGGCTCGTTCGGGGGATCGAACTGCTGGTGATCGCCTGTCCGTGTGCATTCGTGATCAGCACGCCCGTGACGGTCGTCTCGGGGTTGACGAGCGCGGCGAACAACGGTGTGCTCGTGAAAGGTGGCGATCATCTCGAAGCGATGGGTGACGTCGATGTGGTCGCGTTCGACAAGACGGGGACGCTCACGGAAGGCGAACTGGAGGTGACGGACGTGGTGCCCTTCAACGGACACACGGAGTCGGACGTGCTTCGCTGTGCACGAGGGGTCGAACGGCGCAGCGAACACCCGATCGCCACCGCTATCACGGCGCACGCTGCGACCGAACCCGCCGGCACCGATCATGGTGAGGGAATCGCAGCGTTCGAAACGCTCACGGGGCGGGGTGTCCGCGCCGATATCGGCGGCCATACCCATTATGCGGGCGCACCGACGCTGTTCGAGGATCTCGGCTTCGATCTCGAACGCATTCGAGCCATCGATGCCGACGCGCTCCCCGAGCAACTTCAGGACGAACGGGCTGGAGGGGTCGCCATCGAGGATATCGTTGCACATCTCCAATCGGACGGAAAAACAGTCGTTCTCGTCGGTACAGCCGAGCAATCTACGGTAGACGGACAGACCAGTGATGGCGAACTGGAGGGACTCCTCGCTGTCGCGGACACCGTCCGTCCCGGTGCTGCCGAAACCGTCCAGACGCTTTCCGAACGCGGACTCCGAACCATCATGCTCACCGGCGACAACGAGGGCACCGCGCGCGCCGTGGCCGAAACGATCGGCGTCGACGACTACCGCGCGGGGCTGCTCCCCGAGGAGAAAGTCGACGCGGTCGAAGCGCTCGGCGCTACCGACAGTGTCGCAATGATCGGCGATGGGATCAACGACGCGCCCGCGCTTGCGACGGCCGATGTAGGTATCGCAATGGGGGCAGCCGGCTCCGACACCGCCATCGAAACCGCCGACATCGCGTTGCTCGGTGACGACATCGAACGGCTGCCGTATCTCGCGGCGCTCGCCGACCGCGGCAGTAGCGTCATCAAACAGAACGTTTACGCGAGCCTCGCCGTGAAAGCGGTGCTCGCGGTGCTCATCCCCGTGCTGTTCATCCCCGTCTACCTCGTCATTCTCCTCGGAGACGTCGGAATGACGCTGCTCGTCACCGGTAACGCGATGCGGCTGTCGCGGCTCACCGCCTAAATGTCCTCAACGAGCTGCCCGAACTCGTCGGTCGGGACGATCTCCATCGTCTGCATATCTAGTCCCCGGCGCTCGATGATGAGCGAAATCCGAAACGCGTGATTGCGATCTTCTGCCTCGAACAACACCAGAAAATCGTACTCGCCGAGGATCGCGTACGATTCGAGCAGATGACCACCGTGGTCGTTGATCTCGTTACGGAGGTCACCCCAGACCGTCGCCAGCGACTGAACGTTCTGGATGCGGGCTTCGTTCACCGTGACCAACGACATGTACACGCCCATACTGTGATTATTGTTAACAAATATTAAAACAGTTCCGGCGATCGGTGGTCACTCATCCAAACCGTCTTACCGGGCGGATATCGGGTTAGCTTTTCATAGTTCCTTGCTGAATGTATGGTATGGTACAGACCGCCACCGTTCATGGGGTCGGTGTGAGCATGTCCGACGAGGGTCAGGAGGTCCCCGTGGTGTTACTCGATGCAAACGAGCAGATCGTTCCGATCTACATCAGCCCGGATCAGGCGCGATCGATACAGCTCGCTCTCAACGGTGAGTCGTTCGACCGACCGCTGACCCAGGATCTTCTCGTCGAGATGGTGACGGAGTTCGGTGCCGCCATCGACAACATCTGTATCGACGATCTCGCTGGACAGACGTTCTACGCGAAAATACACACCGAACAGTACCGTGATGGTGAACGACGAACGCGAACGTTCGATGCCCGGCCAAGCGACGGTATCGCCATCGCGCTGCGCGTGGACTGTCCGATCGAACTCGAAGACAGCGTGATCGAAGAAGCCGGACAACCGCCCTCTTCCTACGAATCCTCGATGTGAACCGTGCAGAATCTCTCGTTCGTTTTCGAGGTCGTTATGAAGACGACACGGTGATCTCACGCCGATCGTCGATGGCGCGTTCGAGTTCTTCTGCGATGGCGCTGCCGCGTGAGACCTGCACTTCACCGCCACGGCTCACCGTCGCAGTGAACAGATATTCCCCGTCGGCGTTGACTTCGACTGTCTCCCCGGCGTACTCTTCGAGCGGGATGACGATGTGGCGGGCGGTGATCTCGGGGATGACGATGTCGCCGGTCCGTTGTGTCCCACCACTCCCTGCGTCTTGGCTGGGTCGCTCCTCGAACGACCGCACGTCGATGTCGATTCCGAGGCGGTTTTCGATCTGTGAGATGCGCCCTCCGCCTTTACCGATGACAGCAGAGATGTCGTCGTCCTCGACGTAGACGATGGCGCGGTTTTCCCCTTGGAGTTCGACTTGGACGTGACCCCGGGCAACGGACCGAATCTCGCGCTCGATCTCCTGTTTGGCGAGCTGGCCGACTCCTGATTCCCGGCTTTCGCCCTCCTCGATCGGTACCGTGACGACCTGTCGATTGAACGTGTACATCTCGTAAACGGGGCGTCCGGTTTCGTGATCGCGGACGACAATAACGGGACGGGCGAGATCCTCTTCCATCAGCCCTTCGGGCACTTTGACCTGCGTGGAGACGTCGTACATCGTCGCTATGTCGCCGGACTCGACGTACGCGACCGTATCGACGACTTGAGGAATCAATCCGAGTTCGACCCGACCGACGAGCCGTTGGAGCGCATCGATCGCTCGGGTCGCGTGAACGACACCGACCATTCCGACGCCCGCCAGCCGCATATCGGCGAACGTTTCGAAGTCACTGGTCTTTCTGACCTCGTCGTAGATGGTGTAGTCGGGACGGACCATCAACAGCGAATCCGCCGTCGCATCCATTCGGCCCCCGAGTTCGGTGTACTGGGTGATCTCGGGACCGACCTGTAGATCCCGTGGCTTTTCCATCGTTTTCACCGAGTAATCGCTTCCGGAAAGGAACTCGGCAACTGCTTGGGCCAAGGTCGATTTGCCCGCGCCGGGCGAGCCGGCGATCAACACGCCGCGCTGGCTGTCGAGCAGTCGCTCTTTCATCTCCTCGTCGTAGCTGTAGTCGTCGATCTCCGTTTTGACGAGCGGACGAACCGCCGTGATCTCCAGCCCATCGGAAAAGGGTGGTTGGGCCATCGCGATCCGGTAGTTTCGAAACTGCACGATGGTCATTCCCGGTTCCGAAAGCTCGATGAAACCGTCTTCGGAGCTTTGGGCGGCGTTTCGGATCTCGTTGGCGTGCTCGCGCAGCGCCTCGTCGTCGAGTTCCGTCTCGTCGACCGGTCCGTAGGACACTTCCGTCACGTCGCCACGCTTTGCCATCGGTCGGACGCCGGATTTCAGATGGACGCTGAGCGTCTCCGAATCGAAATACGATTCGATGGCGAGCGTTCCGATCGTCGTCTCGTACGGCTCGAGATAGAGCGTATCGATGTCTTTGGCTTTCGCCACCTCGCTTTGGACGAGATCACTCGTGACCAGCGTCGCGTCGTGTTCGGTGGCCATGTCACGGATGACCGCGTCGATCTCTCCTTGCTCGGCACGTTCGATCTCTTCGGGCGTCGCTCGTCGGCCGACGTAGGTGATCTCGAGATAGCCCTCATTTTCCAGTTCTACGAGCCGCTGTAGTTCCTCGATACCACGCCAGCCGACCGATCGACCGGCGTTTGCTTGCGATTCTAATTCACCGACGACCGCCTCTGGAACGTAGATGTGGACGCCAGTTAAGTCGACGTCGTCCTCGGTTTCGTCGGGGGACTCCGGGCTAACACGCTCGGACAGGCGGCCATCGATGACCACGCTCGTGTCCGGAACGACATTCATAGTTTCGCTACGGCCCCGCGGCGCTATAAGGGTGTCCACACGTTTTCTCACGAGCCGTATATTCTATACTTTCTAAGCCGAGGGAGACACTATTGTGCTGTCGACTGTTGGTGTCGACATGAACTGTTCGTTCCTGTTGACTGCACGCACGTCTGGGGTGAGTGTTCGATGACCGTTCGTGGGTTGGCTCGACAGCTCGTTTCCATTCCGAGCCACGACGATCCGACGGCGGCGGAGAGTGCCATCACGGAATGGCTCCAGTCGGAGACGGATGCCGTCGTCGAACGGACCGAGGCCGGTGTGATCGCCCGGCGCGACGGTGGCGGTCGGTGTGCACTTGTCGGTCACCACGACGTGGTCCCGCCCGCCGACGAACAGACCGACGACGGTGCGTATGTGGTTTCCGAACGCGGCGATCGGTTGTACGGTCGCGGCAGCGCTGACATGAAAGGGTCGCTTGCGGCCGCGTTGTGTGCGTTCCGAGACGCGGACAGTCCATGCACCATCGCCAGTTTCCGGGGGGAAGAACGGGGTGGAGTGGGTGCTCGACGCGCCATCGATGCGGGCTTTGCTCCCGACTACGCCGTCGTCGTCGAAGGATCGACCGGCTACTCCGCCACCGGCGTGACCGACGTGGCAATCGCCCACAAGGGGCGTCGAGCGAGCACGATTCACGCCCACGGAGCGGCGGCCCACGCGAGCGAACCCGAGAGCGGGACGAACGCGGTGTACCGGGCGGCAGACGCCATCGATGTGCTACAGGAGCTGTCACCGCCCGAGAGCGGAGTGCTCGGGCACGATCTGCGTGGCCGCCTCTGTGTGGCGGAGATCGAGGGCGGCAGCGCGTGGAACGTCGTTCCCGACTCCTGTACGATCACCGTCGACGAGCGGACTGTGCCCGGCGAGCGCGCCGATATCGGACGCGTGACGGAGATCGACGGCGTCGAGTGGGATGTCGAGCAGGATCTCCCGCCGATGGCGTGTGACGACGACGCGTTCGCTCAGGCCGTGCTCGATGCCGCCACCGAAGCTCAAACGGGTACCCCGGCGCTGGTAACGAAGCCCCACGCGACTGACGCCGGGTGGCTCGCCCAAGCCGGGACGACGTGCGTCGTCTGTGGCGCAGCCGAACCCGGCGAGGCCCACACCGACGACGAAAGCGTTTCCCTGCCGGTACTCGAACGCTGCTATCGGCTCTATCGGGATCTCCTCTCGCAGATTGAGGGTGGGGATTGATAGCCCCGGATGTCCTGTCATCGGTATGGCAGCCCAGTCCTACGACGAGTTCATCGACCATGTCAAACGCTTCTCGAACGTCGAACACGCGGTTCATATCCTCAACTGGGATCAGCAGGTGATGATGCCTGAGGGAGGAACGCCCGCCCGCTCCCAGCAGGTTTCGACGCTTTCGACGCTCCACCACGAGTTGCTCACCAGCGAGGAGACCGAAACGTATCTCTCGGCGTTGGAATCGTCGTCGCTGACCGACGAGCAATCGGCAGTCGTCAGGGAGATCAGACGCCAGTACGAACGCGCCGACCGGGTTCCGAGCGAACTGGTCGAGGAGATCGCCCACACCACGAGTTCGGCGCTTCCGGTGTGGAAAGAAGCCAAAGAGAACGACGATTTCGAGGCGTTCGCACCGACGCTCTCGAAGCTCGTCGATCTTAAGCGGGAGTACGCCGAACAGATCGATCCGGACGCGGATCCCTACGCCGTGCTGTTCGCGGAGTACGAGCCGTATCTCGGGTTGGACACCGCAGAGCGCGTTCTCGAACGGCTGCGAAATCGCCTTGTCGATCTCATCGAGTCGATCGAACAGAGCGATGTTGCACTCGAAACGGACGCCTTCTCGGGGACGTACCCCGCCGACGAACAGGAGGCGCTCTGTCGGTCGGCGCTGGATCGCCTCGGCTATCCATGGGAGCACGGACGGCTCGACACCGCACCCCATCCGTTCTCTACTGGATCACAGTTCGACGCGCGAGTGACGACGCGATTCACCGAGGACGACCCGATCGACGCACTCACCTCGACCATCCACGAGTTCGGCCACGCGATGTACACGCTCGGACTCCCCCGCGAACAGTACGGCACGCCGCTCGGACAGAACCGTAACCTTTCGGTTCACGAGTCCCAATCGCGGCTGTGGGAGAATCACGTCGGGCGCTCGCGTTCCTTCTGGGAGCAGTTCCTCCCAGCCGTCACGGAACGGTTCCCCGAAACGAGCGGTGTTTCTCCGCGTGCAGCCTATGAAGCCGCGAACCAAGTGTATCCTGACAATCTGATCCGCGTCGAGGCGGACGAGTTGACGTACCATCTCCACATCGTGCTCCGGTTTGAGATCGAACAGCAACTCATCCACGGAGAGATCGACGTCGAGGAGGTGCCGCACGTGTGGAACGAGAAGATGGAGGAGTATCTAGGCGTTCGACCCGACACTGACAGCGCTGGCTGTCTTCAGGACATTCATTGGACGCACGGCAGCTTCGGTTATTTCCCGACGTATTCGCTGGGAAGCGTGCTTGCAGCGCAGCTGTACGCCACAGCCACTCAGGAGATCGAAGCCCTAGACGAGCAGATCCAAAACGGCGAGTTCAGCGCGCTCCAGGAGTGGCTCACTGACAACGTGCATCAACACGGCCAGCGCTACACCACGCCCGATCTCATCGAACACGCGACCGGTGAACCGCTCACCGCTGACTACTTCCTCGACTACGCCGAGCGGAAATACGGTGCGCTGTACGAGTTGTAGGCCTGCCTCCCGAACGACGGCTGATCACACAGTAGCGCCTTGACAATACATGCCGTATGCTCAACGGGGCTTGTCCCGTTGTGGTGACTATGGATCGATTCGGAGACGATTCGGCGTGTCCTGTCTGTAAGCGATCGACCCCCACGAAGCGAACGTGGCACCCGACGTACCACCACGTGTGTGGGAGCTGTGGCGTGTTGTTCAACACGTTCGACAGCGGTGTCGAGCTTGCGACCAACACCACCCATTCACAGCAGCGCTTGAAGCACGATGTAGACACCATAGCTCCCAGCGATAGCGATCACTAACGACCCTATCCACGCTACCACGGTGTTGCGCATCTTCGCTTGGCTGACGCTGCTCGCTCCTCCAGCAGCGAATCCGCTTCCGATGATCGCACTGAGGATGATCTCGTTGAACGACACGGGGATTCCGTACAACACCGCGGTCTGTGCGAGCGCGAACGACGGCACGAGTGCGGCGATCGAACGCCGGGGACCGAGCGAGGAGTAATCCTGCGCGAGCGCTTTGATCATCCTGGGCGCACCCATCCACGAGCCGGCGAGCAATCCGATCCCTCCACCGATGAGCAACGTTACGAGCGTGATCGGAAGCACCTCGAGCAACGGAATCAGCGGTCCGACGGCCAGACCGACTTGGCTTGCACCTGCGGAGAACGCAACGAGTCCTCCGAGCACCAACAGGAAATGACGCAGGCCGCGGTCCGCATCGGTCATGTCCCACGCGAGCAACGCGGCGACGACCGCGCCGATCCCGACCGTGATCACCACCGAGGCGACTCCCTCACTCAGCCTCGACAGCACTGGCCAGTGCGTGCCCGCTGTGGCGAACGATCGTCCACCCAAAAAGACGAACGACATGTTCGCGATGATCGCTCCAACCACCCCCCCGAGCACCGGCACGCTCACGCGTTCGGGAATGCGTTCGTGGCGCAACAGTCGAGCCGTCACGTACGCGATGGCGCTTCCCACGAACGGCACGAGCACCCACATGGCTCCGATCTCTCGGTAGGTCTCCCACGCGGGGAGTCCACCCATCGCCAATCCGACGCCGATCACCGCACCCGTCGCCGTAAATCCCGTCGGAATCGGATACCCCGTGAAGATCCCGATCGAAACGAGCAGCGCCGCCACGAACAACCCGACCGCGATCGCGCCGGGAGACAGCGTTACCCCCCGGATCAGTCCCGTACCGACCGTCCCCGCAACGTTCGCCCCCTGAAATACCGCCCCCGCGAATCCGAGGATCCCGACGAGAAATCCAGCTCTCATCACGGAGATGACGTTTGCCCCTGCTGCCGGGGCAAAGGGTGTCGACCCGCTCGACCCAGCTCCGATCGTCCACGCCATGAACAGGCTGGCGACCGACGCGACCACGATGATCCCCAGAAACCCCACAGTAACCATTGTCGCCTCTTCCGGGTGATCCGTTAAATAAACCACGGCGTTGTCTCATCGACCGTTACCCGTATTACGTTCCCGTCCCAACTACTACCGATGACAGCCACTTTCCGAGCGGTCTGCCTGCTGTCACAACTGGGCTGGCGGTGGCAGTGGCATCGCTCGGAAAGTGGATAGTGTCGGATTGACCCTCGTGGGAGACCCCCACCCGGGACGGTCGCGATGCTCCCTCGCTTTCTCGTCTGTATCGATCGCCGAGTGACAACACAGATACATCATCGTATGACAGACGACGGATTCACTGTGACACCGTACACGGTGTCCGGTGAGATCGACTACGAGAACGTACTTGAACAGTTCGGAGCCGACCGGCTCACGGACGAACAGATCGCACGGTTTCCCACACCAGTCCATCCGCTCGTGCGACGGCGGGTGTTTTACGCCGGGCGCGACGTGGATCGGTTTCTGAGCGCAGCCACCGCCGGTGAACGCCACTCGATCGTCACCGGACGGGGTCCTTCTGGAGCGATGCATCTGGGACACATCATCCCGTTGTACTTCGCCAAACACCTCCAACAGCAGACGAACGCACTGGTGTACCTCCCGTTTTCCGACGACGAAAAGTATTTCGTCACGGACAACTCTCTCGAGGAGATCGGCGCCCAAACCCGCGAGAACCTCCGTGATCTGCTTGCGGTCGGCTTCGATCCAGACCGGACGCGCATCATCGTCGACACGGCCGACGCCGATGTCATCTATCCGCTCGCCGCCGCGTTCGCTCCGTCGGTGACCGGATCGACGTTCGAGGCGGCGTACGGTCAGCCGAAAAACATCGGCCACGCCTTCTATCCCGCGGTTCAGGCCGCTCACCTCTTGCTTCCGCAACTCGTCGAAGGTCGCCATCCGACGCTCGTTCCGATCGGCGTCGATCAGGACCCCCACGTGAGAGTGTGCCGGGACATCGCGGCCAAACGGCGCTACGACGTCGACAAGCCCGGCGCGTTGCTCTCGAAATTCCTCCCGAGTCTCGACGGTCCCGGGAAGATGAGTTCGAGTAGTAACTCCGGGACCACTCCCACCATCTACCTCTCCGACGACCGCGAGACCGTCTTCGAGAAGATCCACACCCACGCCTACTCCGGTGGCCAACCCACCGTCGACGAACACCGAAAACACGGCGGCGATCCCCAAGCGGACGTTTCCTACCAACTCTTGCATTCGTTTTTCGAAGCGGATGACGACCGGCTAGATCGGATCGAACGCGAGTACCGGAATGGAGCACTACTGAGCGGCGAACTCAAAGAGATGGCCGCTGATGCGATCGCGTCGTTTCTGGATGCACACCAACGCCGCCGCCGACGGTTGGACTCCCTCGAAACCGAACTCCGACGGTACCGACTCACCGAGCACGAACGGGAGCACGCCCGCCGTCGAGTAGGACACTCTACATTTAAAACCATGATTTGACAAGCACCACACACAGGGTGATCCCCTCCCAACGCATAAATGCCGGATCGAAGACGAACGCTTGGCTTGTGTTGAAGCAGTGTCGCACGTGGTTGTTCGACATCGTGTGTTCCGGTATCCGTCTCCCGCCTCCGTGTCGATCCCGGATCTCCCCCGTTCCGGGATCGAAACCGGTCTGCGGCCATTTCCAACCCCCCATTCTTGTACACCCCCAATTTCTGTCTTGCCACATTACCTTCGAGTTCGAGCCACTGGAGCGGAAGATTTACCAGAATCAGTGGCACATATTCCCGTAATGGCTTTCGAGGAGCTACTAAACGATCCCGTCATCCAAAAATATCTGCACGAGCTTGTTGGCCCGACAGGGATGCCGGTTGCTGCTGCCCCTCCTGACGGCGAAGTGACCGACGAGGAGCTAGCAGAGGAACTCGGATTGGAACTGAACGATGTACGACGGGCGTTGTTCATCTTGTATGAGAACGATCTAGCGAGCTATCGTCGGCTTCGGGACGAAGACTCGGGTTGGCTTACGTATCTCTGGACGTTTCATTACGAAAACGTGCCCGAGCAGCTCGAAGACGAGATGTATCGACTCCTCGACGCGCTCGAAGAACGGCGTGAGTACGAGACCAACCACGAGTTCTATCTCTGTCCGGAAGAATCACTTCGCTTCGAGTTCGAGGAAGCGATCGAGTTCGGATTCGAATGTCCCCAATGTGGGGCTGAACTGGAGCCGATGAACAACGACGCCCTCGTTACTTCCATGGACGAACGTATTACACAGCTCCGTTCGGAACTCAACGTGGAAGCATAAGGGATGGTCGTTCTCGCAACCAAACTGTACGTTGATGGAACTGCCCGGGATCGAGCTATCGACTCGTTGCGCTCGCTGATCGAAAACGACATCGGAGGCGTTGATGTGGAGTGGTCGGTGGGTGTCCGTTCCGATGGGTTCCCCTCCGTCACGGTTGATGGACCTGATGCGGTCATTGCGCGCAACATCTTACGCGATCAGTGGGGGACGATCACACCGTCGTTCGAAGCCGGCACCGAGTACGTCGGAACGCTCACTGCGTGGGATGAGGACGGGCTCACGCTTGATGTCGGCGACAGTGCTGGCGCGGACTCGGAGCTGGCAATCGATGCGGACGGGCACGTACGGATCCCGACCGACCAGCTCGGTCTCGGTCCTGGAACGGCCGCTGAGATCCGCACCCGGTTCGGGTTGGTCCAGCATCTTCCCCTCCGATTCATCCCCGGCGATCCGCCTCGCTTGGCCGATACAGAACGCGATCGACTGTACGACTGGACCCGAGGGGCGGGGCGCGTGAACGTCAACAGTGCGACGCGGGCGGAAGTGCGCGCCACGGTGAACCGCGCAGGCCACGCCGACGACATCGTCACCGTCGAACGGCTCGGACTCCTCGAACAGAGCATCGTCTGTCAGGAGCACACCGATCCGCCGGGGTTGCTCGCGGCCATCGGTCGCCATCTCCCCGCGGAACTGTTATGTGTTTTACCATGAAACGCCATCTCGCTATCGTTTCTCTGGTGGTGCTGAGCATGGGTGCGGGCTGTATGGGGATGACCTCTCCAGATCTCGGGTTCGGGCTGGGAGTCGGTGATCAGGACCAGACGAACACCACGTACGACTGGAACACGAGCACCAACGCGACACTCACCTTACAATCCGACAAGTATCAGTCAGTGTATGAGCTCGGGAACGATAAGCTCGAACTGTACACACACGGTCCTGTCGGTAGTGAACGGGCGCTTGACGTTCGAGCCGTCAAATATCGCTATCCCAACGAGACAGTCGTTACGACCGACCACTCCGACTTATCGGTCGACAAATCGAACAGTCGGACCGTCATTCAGGCACCTAGTGACGACGGTCAGATCGCTTTTGTCACCGACAAACGCCCCAAATCGGTCACGACACCGGTGTTCTTAGAATCGGACGATCCCTCCTATGAGATCGTTCTCCCGCCGAACATGGATATCGACGTGCCCATCCTTGGCACCGCAAGCCCCGGAGGATACGAGACAAACACCGAGGACGGCCGCGTTCACATCGTCTGGGACGCTGTCAGTGGCAGTTCCGTTTCAGTCCAGTACTATCTCGTCCGTGATCTGTACATCTTCGGTGCAGTTCTCGGAATCGGACTCCTCGGTGGTCTGGCTGGCGTCGGCTACTACCTCCTCCAGATCCGGCAGCTCAAGCAGCTACGACAACGGATCGAGGTCGATGCGGATATCGACACCGGGAACGACCAGCAGTGATCTAACTCTGATTTACATATCGTGTTTGATAGACTACAAAAAGTCATATGTGGACGAATCAGTCGACTACCGCCGCTCTTCGAAAAGCAACAAACCGAACCCGTTCAGAAAAGCCTAGGCCGGGATTTGAACCCGGGCTCTCGTCCTTACCAAGGACGCGCTTTACCGCTAAGCTACCCAGGCCCGTCGGGTGTATATTCATTTATTCGTGATCTATCTTTAGGCGTTTCGATTCACGAGTCAACATAGGCACTGGCGACGGATTGGGTGAGTCGATCGGCGACGGACGGTGAAAGGAACGCTTCCGGGGCTGGAAAGCCTGCCCCATCGCAGGTCTCTACGAGATCCTTGGCAACGGTTTGGAGATCACCGGTCGTCTCCTCGCTGTCGGCCACGACTGTGCCGGTGGTCAACGCGAGTTCGAGGACGTCACGTTTGAGCTGTTGCTCTGCGGTCGACGTGTTTGGTTCGAACTCCCCCTCGGTCTCGGGATCGTGTCTGTGTTCGTCGGCCTGGTGTTGCCCGAACGACCGCACCACGTCGACGGCGGTCGACGCTGCGTTGGTGTGAGCGAGGAGGTAAAACCCCCGTGCGACGAGCACGTCGGCGACGAGGATGTGCATGTTCGCGTTTTCACGCTCCTCTTCGCCGTCGTTCCACGGCTCGTTGTGGGCCAGTTGGCGGGTGAGGCGGAGACCGTTGTAGATGAGCTGTACACCGGCGGCAGGCTGTTTGAGTCCATCGTGGGAGTCAGAACGAATCCGTGCAGTGAGCAGTGTCAATACTCCCGGAGTCAACGACGTGGAATCGATGAACGCTAACAGGGCATTCCGTAGGCGCGCAGGCTCGATGTCCTCGACGGTCGCCCGCGCGGCTCGGCGCACGGCAGCGGCTTCGTCCATCACTCGGTTGTTAACTCGCAACTGGCAAAGACCTTTGGAAACCGCCCCCCACTTGAACTCGTGATACGGACGACCGACGACGAGACCGTTCGAACTGTCACCATCGATCGACCGGAACGACGCAATGCTCTCACTCCGGCAGCGCTTGAGGCGCTCGAAACGGCTGTGACCGAAGTTGATGCCCACGTCATCGAGCTTCGAGGAGCTGGCTCCGCGTTCTGTGCTGGCGCGGATCTCGACGTCGTCGCCGATCTCGCTGCCGACGCCGCGGCGGGCACCACCGATCCGGCAGCAGCGTTTGCACGTCTCGGACAACGGGTCGCACGAGCCATCGAAACGAGTGATGCGGTCGTCGTCGCCGGAATCGATGGTGCTGTTCGAGGCGGTGGGCTAGAGCTCGCGCTCGCCTGTGACGTTCGGGTCGCAACGCCTGCTGCGTCGTTCGCAGAGCCAGGTGTGACGTTCGGGCTGTTCGGGGCGTGGGGAGGAACGCACCGGCTCACGGCGACTGTCGGTCGGAGCCACGCGCGTGACATTGCTCTCTCTGGACGGGTCCTCGACGCCGAGCAAGCGCTCGAAATGGGGCTGGTCTCGCGTATCGTCGACACCCCTCGGTCGGTCGTCGAGGAAATCGCTGACTGCGACCGTGAGACACTCATACGCCTCAAATCACTCATGGGCACCGCAGGCATTGCCGATCGGACGACCCAAGAAGACCGGGAAGCCCACGCGTTCGCGGCGCTCGTCGATGCCCACGCTAATACCCTCCGATCGTGACCGTGTCAGATCAGAGATCCAATTCCTCAGGCACGGGTGGTAGCCGTCGCTTGTGGGCGCTCTGTTCGTACAGCTCTACGACGCGATCGATCGCGCTTTGATCGACGCCGAGTGTCTCGGCGGTCGCTCGCCCCGACAACGGACCGTCGACGTGTAAGATGAGCACTGCGTCGAGCAGGTCGTAGGTGATGCCCATCTCCTCGGCGTCTGTTTGGCCCTGCCACATCTCCGCGCTCGGGGGCTTCTCGATGATCGAATCATGCACGCCAACGTGGCGCGAGAGCTGTCGTACTTGGTGTTTATAGAGGTTTCCGATCGGGTTGCAATCGACGGCCTGATCGCCGTATTTAGTGAAATAGCCCGTAAGCGACTCGCTCCTGTTGCCAGTTCCGAGCACGATGGCGTTTTCGGTGTTCGCCACGAAGTAGTTGAGGACCGCACGCGTTCGAACGCGGACGTTGCCGGCTGCTGTCTGCGTGTCGGCCCCGTCGGGATAGGCGTCGAAAAACGCCGAGACGATCGGCTCGATCTCGATCACGTCGTACTCGATCCCGAGCCGTTGGGCCGCTTTTTCGGCGGTGCTCATGCTCTCTTCTGGATTTGTCGTACTCGGTAGAATCAGCCCATGGACCTTGTCCGCACCGAGCGCTTCGACAGCGAGCCGAGCAGTGAGCGTACTGTCGATGCCGCCCGACAGTCCGATCACGGCGCTCTCAGCACCGGCGTCGTCGACGATCGACGCGATGAACGACGTGATCCGCTCGCGGTGGGCCTCTAGCTCTGCATCGGTGAGCTGTACTTCCATCGGGATCTCTTCGGGAAGCGCCGTTACGTCTTGCATATCGGAACGATGGCAGCCGACGACTAATAGCTGCCCGGCCGGGGTCCGAGGGCGAACGGTTGTCCGGTTATCACCGTTCGATTACCGATTCACGGAATTCCACACATATGCCTGCCCGATCTCCGTTACGTCCCCGGCCTCGATGAACTCATCGTCTGTGAAGCTCCGTCTCATTAGATAACCATCCCGACGGTATCGATGAGTCGCTACGTTCAAGTAGAGCGGGAAAGAACCCAAACATAGACGACGCGCGCCGGTGGTCTAGTGGTAGGACATGAGCTTCCCAAGCTCATAGCCCGGGTTCAATTCCCGGTCGGCGCAGTGCGCGAATTTCGATCGAATGAGCAGTTGGGAATTGAATGACAGCAGTCGCAGCGCGAACGGATGTTAACAACTGTCTGGTGGTGGTTCGATTCCTATCGGTCCAATGGCCACACATCTCCCTATCTGTCAATGAATATTGCTTTCATTATATAAAACAAGTTTCCCTGTGTCAATTTCAGCGTGTCTTTCATCTATTCCGCTCGTAACCGTGGCACTTCGGGAACAGGAGTTTTCTATAGGTTCATTTTTGCAGTTGGACTTGACTATTTGATACAGCAAATCTGCCCACACTCCTAGCAGCTCACTTCTGATAAATAAAATCATATGAGGTAAATAATAACAGACATATAAGTGTGTGGGGGGTATTCTGCGTAGTGTGATCGATTAACGAAACACGATCGTCGATACGGTATGTAGCACCGGCGTCTTGGAATGGGTTGGTGGTGTTTTCACTCCCGACCCGATCGACAACGCTGCTGGCAAACGTGATAACATCATCACATAAAACCGAAAGTCCTCTTGTGGGGCTGACTTGGACGACGAACGGGTGGGACACGTCGGGGCCTATGAATCGGCTCGGCCGACAGCGTTCGTGATGGTGGACAGCCGGTGCAGTGTACGCCACCAACGGATAGCGATACAGAGGCATCTCCAACGAACTGACGAAATGAGACAGCACCAATGAAGCAGAAGGGCAAACGTGAGCGGACGACACGAACAGCGTTCAAACTACACAGCGGCTCCATCATACGATCGGGTGATTAGAATGAGTGACAGAATGCAGCTTGGCGGTGAGAATTACGGTGATCGACGTGTGCAGTGTCCTCACTGCGATCGTGGATTCGATCCCCAGCAAGCATATCGGATTACCGTTCATGAGTCTACTGCCGACTACACCTGTCCGTGGTGCCAACAGACGGTGTCTGCTGATCCGCCGCTCGGAATGATCGAGCGGCCACCGGGGATCGTCAGCAAATCCTGTACGACCGACGACGCGGGACTGCTCACTGCTCGGTTGTTCTTCGAGGGCGGTGCATGGCTCCAGTTTCGAGAGACGGACGATGGGTGGGTCCGTGAGGAAATGTTCACGCCCGAGGGTAAGGAGTACGAATCCTTCGCCACGGAGTTCGATCGAGAGAAGTGTGAGCATCCTACCGACTACCTCCACGAAGAAGCGAACCGATACGTCACCTACACGAAAGCAGGACTACGAATTCAACGTCCTCACATCGCAGCAGTCCTCTTGGATGGCTAGTCCACTGAAACGAACTGCCGACAGCCAACCAGTTTGGTGATATCAGCCACACGTATGAAATAATATTATATGAAATTGAAATTCAAAACCATTTTAAAATATGACTTCGATTGTTCGATTGAGCATGGGTGTCTACCCATCTCATGTTTGCGGACGTCCCCCATCCATTTCAGTGTCCGTGATGGGGTGTTCGTCCTCCGGTAGGATAGCTGCCGTTTTCGGTTTCAGCCTTGGTGATCTCCGCCGTTCAGGTGACAGTTCTCAATCATATTGTCTTTTCGGTACGTTTCGATAGTCAGACAGAACGGAGTTTGAGTATCTTGTCGTCGCCTGAGTTCGGCGTGCCACGTCCATCTCGGTTGCTCGTCGTCACGTACAGGTGGTCCTCGGGTCCAGTGAAGGTGGTTCGGAGTCGACCGTATTTGCCGTCATAGAACTTCTCGTCCTCGGTAACGGTGCCGTTTTGGATCCGTATTCGCCGGAGATGTGTTCCAGCGAGCGTTCCGACGAAGAGATCACCTTGCCAGTGTTCGATCGGTCCATCGTAGAACACGCCGCCACCAGGAGCGATGATTTCCTCATACGTGGTAACGGGATCGGTGAACTCCTCGGTATCGCTGGGGCCTGTGACCTCGGGCCAGCCGTAGTTTGCTCCCGGTTCTAGCTGATTGATTTCGTCGTCGCTGTCCGGTCCGTGTTCGATCGCGTACATCGTCCCATTCCGGGCGGCAAGTCCCTCGGGATTCCGGTGCCCGTAGGTGAACACGGCGTTTCCAAAGGGGTTGTCCGGATGTGGTCGTCCGTCGAGCGTCAGCCGAAGAACCTTACCGTTCAACAGCTGCGGATTCTGTGCGTCCTCGGCGTGGGAAGCATCCCCGGTCGTGGCGAATAGGGCTTCGTCGTGCACGAACAGTCGGCCCCCATCGTGGATCCTTCCACCGGGAATACCGTCGAGCACGGGCTCGCGGTCCCATCCGTTTGCAACGTCGTGTCGAACGATTCGGTTTTTCCGTTCGTTTGCCCCGTAGGTCTGGTAGGTGAACGCCACATCGGAATTCGTAGGATGAAAGGCGAGTCCCAGCAGTCCTCCCTCGCCACCGGTCGTCGTGTTTCCGGTAAAATCCGCGACGACCTCGCTTTCACCGCTGTTTACGCGCACGACTCGTCCCGGTCGTTCGGTCACGTACAGCGTATCTCCGCGGTAGGCAACACCCCACGGTACTTCGAGGTTCTCGACGACGGTTTCGACACTGACGGTCTCTGTGGAATTCCGGGTACCGTTTCCCTTCGTCGATGTGGACGGCTCGGAGGTGTCGTCGTGTCCCATACATCCCGCCGCCGCGACGGCGATCGCCACCCCATGGAGATACGTCCGGCGTTTCATCGACTGACGATTACTCGGACTGGTGGTAAAGGTTCGGACCGTTCGACTCGTACAGCAAGTGCTACGCGTACTTCACAGGAAATTGGGAATCACCGCATCCAGCAATGATCATCTGTAGAGATTCGTTGTCTGATCGGTTTTCGAGCGCCTGCATTCAGCTAACGTCGACAGAACAATCGCTAAGCGGCGACATCGGTGCATCGGCTGGGTTTCTGCACCCGAGAAGGTCATGTCCCGGACTACTCTCCGGGCGGTTGTAAATCACGTTCGAACTCGTCAAAGACGGTGATGTCATCCGGAACTTCCGTGGGTATGGTTCGTTCTTCGCGGTTGTCCGGTGTTTCACCGACCGGTTTGGCGACATCCTCCCAACCGGATTTGACGCCGATGCTCTTTGCAGGCGTTCCCGCCGCAATGTGGTGGTCAGGGATGTCACGCTGTGCGATGCTTTTCGCCGCAAGTATGGCGTTCTCGCCGACCCGAACCCCCGCCCGAACCAACGAGTCGTAGGTGATGCGGGCGTCGTCTTCGATGATCGTGTGGTAGTTCGAGACCTCGGTCTGGTCGGCTACATCGTGATCGTGTGAGTAAACGTGAGCGTCATCGGAGATGCTCACTCGCTCACCGATACTGAGCTTACCCCGGTCGTCGAGGTGGACGTCGTCGTGAATGACTGTGTTGTTTCCCATCGAAATGTTGTGCCCATAGGAAAATGTAACCCCTTTAAATATTCTGAGGTTATCCCCCGCCTCTTCAAAGAGGTGGTTTGCGAGCATCTGCCGGAACCGAAGCGCGAATTCGATGTTGTCAGCCATCGGCGTGGCGTCGAACTGTCGCCAGAGCCATTGGAGATGTTTCGACCGCTCGAACGCCTTTTCGTCTTTTTCCGCGTAGTATTCGCTTTCAAGCGTCGAGTTACACGGGTCGTACCCCTGTAACCGAACGCGGGTCGCAGGAGAGACCGATTCGCCCGACTGCCAGCGTTCGTAGGCCTGCCGATCCCCATACAGATCAATAAGAACGTCTTTGACGACATCACAGGTGTCTTCCGGGCCTGCTAATCGTTCGTCGACTTCGTTGATGAACTCCCGCAACCCCTCTTCGGCTCCCATCGGAAGCGACACGTGACGTTTCGTCATGGCCCGCTCTTTGGGTGGCTGGGACATAGGAGTTTCCGTCGTGGTACCATTTTCATATGACTATCATATCGTCGTACCGTTCCGTCGTCATCGGTCGTTTTGGCAGGTTATCGCACGGATCGCGTTCGATAAGTGAGCGCACGCGTTAGTTGAGGTATGCACTACCGAACGCTCGGTACCAGCGGTATCGAGGTCAGCGAGGTCGGGTTTGGCGCATGGGTCATCGGCACCGACTGGTGGGGCGACCGGTCCGAGGAGCAGGCGATCGAGATGGTTACCCACGCCGTCGACCAGGGGATCACGTTTTTCGACACGGGGGACGTGTACGGTCACGGTGACAGCGAGCGGTTGATCGGGCGTGCACTCGCGGATGTTCGTGATGAGATCACGCTCGGGACGAAAGTCGGCTACGACTTCTATAATAATCCCCAAGCCGGCCACGGCGAACTCCCAAAGGATCTCTCGCCGGAGTATCTCCGTACTGCCGTCGATCGGTCGCTTGATCGCTTGGGTGTCGACCACGTCGAGTTGCTCCAGCTTCACAACGCGAACGTGGGCGAGATCACGCCCGACGTGCTCGAAACGCTCGATGAACTCCGGGAGGAAGGACGGGTCAGTGCTGTCGGCTTGGCGCTCGGTCCCTCGATCGGATGGCTCGCGGAAGGCGAACGCGCGGTCGAAGCGGAGTTCGACGCCGTCCAAACCGTGTTCAACGTTTTCGAGCAGGTTCCGGGACAGCATTTCATCGATACGATCCGTGACCAGCACGCGGACACGAGCCTCATCCCTCGTGTTCCCCACTCCTCGGGGCTACTCAACGAACAGGTCACACCCGACACCGAACTCGCCGAGGGCGACCACCGCGCGTACCGCCCCGACGAATGGTACGAAACTGGCTGGGAGAAGGTCGACGCGCTCCGGTTCCTCGAACGCGATGGGGAACGAACGATGGGCCAAGCCGCCATCCAGTGGCTTCTCAGCCACGACGAGGTCGCCACGGTCACGCCCACGTTCCGTACCACCGCGGACATCGACGAGTGGGCTGCCGCATCCGAGACGCCCCCGCTCTCTCCCGAAGAAACCGAACGGGTCCGTGGGCTTGCAGAAACCAACTTCAACGTTTCGCGCGACGACGGTATGGACAGCCTCCGATCGTCCGTCGGTGGGGAGGATCTCGAAGACATCGAGAAAGGGTACGCCGGGAGCTAGGTGCTTTGGTTCATGGATCGCTCGAGTATGCACCGACGAACCGTATTGAGCGGAACGGAGTGGGAAGAGCAAGTCGGCTACTCGCGGGCTACGCGCGTCGGAACCGTCGTCCACGTGGCTGGGACGACCGCGACGGACGAAGACGGTACCCCGATCGATGGTACCCATACGAGCAGACCGTTCACGTCCTCGACCAGATAGCGGAGACGCTTGCAGAGGCGGGCGCGAGCATCGAGGACGTGACCCGGACCCGACTGTTCGTCATCGATATTGATGACTGGGAAGAGATCGGTCGGGCACACCGGGCGGTGTGCGCGGAAATCCGGCCGGCCACGTCGATGGTCCAGTCCAGCGGCTCATCGATCCGCGCCTGTGCGTCGAGATCGAAGCGGACGCGGTCGTTCCCGAGTCGTCAGGTCCGCAGTAGTGGGTCAGGATTTCGTCAGCGCGGCCTGATAATGCGGGTCGTCCAAATCCGACGATCCTCCGAGTTCGGCGATACGCCACCCGGTGCCGACGACAGCTTCTCGCAACCGATCGGGACTGAACAGGCGGAACAGCAGTGGCTCGTCCCTCTGCCCCTCGTACTCGAACTGTATCACGCGGTAGGCGAGACCGGGCGTCGGATCCGACCGGTAGCCCAACAGCTCCGATGGTTCCACCCGGTCGGGATCGATGCCGTGGAGTACGACGGTCCCACCGCCGTCCGTAACGTACGCGAGATCGCCGAGAAACCGCCGAAGGCCCTGCATCGACCGCGCTAATCCGATCTGAGTGCCGTAGACGAGCACGGACTCGAATCGATCCCTATCGAACGTTTCTCGCAAGGTGAACATATCGACCGTTCGGGCGTCGGTCACGCCGCGCTCGCGCATCGTCTCCACGAGATAGTTGCTCACGTCGATCGCAACCGTCTCGAACTGCTGTTGGAAATACAGGCTGTCACGTCCAGCACCGGCTCCGATATCGAGAAGCGGTCCCGAAAGCCACGAGTCCAGAAACACACCCCGAGCGCTGTCTGGATCGTACGGCTCGAAGTAGAACGACTCGATCGGATGCTCTCGCGTCTCGTTCCCACCATGCTGGAGCAACGGCTCCGCCCGCTCTCCCCGGTGGTAGTCATAGATCGCACGACCGAACTGATCCGAATCATCACACATACTCTCATATCACCAGTGGAATCATAAATATTCCATCTATGTGTGATGTTAACGATGAATAATCGATCGATCGTCCGGTTCGAATGAACAGCTATGTCGGAAATAACGGCTCACATTTCTCGGATCATGACTGCGTTACGTTGAGATGTGATGATGACACGACCTCGAATTTTCATCGCACTTTAAACTCGTAGTGAGTTGACGAGCGATGAGCGGCGCGTAATCGATGAATACAAACGCTGAACCGATTGTTCCTCATCGTTCATCCAAGTTAGTGGGGTAATAACGGCAGAATTTTTAGCCTGACGACGGAAGTTTTGGTATGGCTTCCGTTTACGATAGCGTTGAAGTGCCAGAGGATGGTGCGGCTATCGAGGTGGTAGACGCCGAATCGGACGACCTCGAGGTCCCTGACAATCCGATCATCCCGATCATTTACGGGGATGGAATCGGAACGGACGTCGGTCCGGCTGCCCAGACCGTACTCCAGGCCGCTGCGGAGGCGACGGGACGAGAGATCAACTGGATGCGTGTGTTCGCTGGCGAGTCCGCCCGCGAAAAATACGACGAAAACCTGCCGGAAGATACGATCAACGCGATGAAGGAGTTCAAGGTCTCGATCAAGGGACCGCTGACGACGCCGGTCGGTGCGGGCTTTCGAAGCCTGAACGTCGCGTTGCGCAAGCGCCTCGATCTGTACACGAACATGCGTCCCACGTTCCATCTCGACGGCGTTCCCTCCCCAGTGTCTAGACCGGATCAGATGGACATGGTGACGTTCCGGGAGAACACCGAAGACGTGTACGCGGGCATCGAGTGGGAGGCCGGAACCGAGGAGGTCGAACAGGTTCGAGAGTTCATCGAACAGGAGATGGGGTACGACGAAACCATTCACGACGGACCGGTCGGGATCGGGATCAAACCGATCTCGGAGTTCGGCACCAAACGACTGGTCCGCAAGGCGATCGACTACGCCCTCGAACACGATCGGGACTCGGTGACGCTCGTCCACAAGGGCAACATCATGAAGTTCACCGAAGGAACGTTCCGCGACTGGGGGTATGAGGTCGCAGAAGAGTACGGCGAGGAGGTCATCACTGAAGACACGCTCTGGGAGGAGCGCGACGGCGAGCCACCGGAGGATGCGGTCGTGGTCAACGATCGCATCGCAGACAACATGCTTCAGCAGATCCTCACCCGCACCCCACAGTACGACGTGCTCGCCATGCCGAACCTCAATGGGGACTACCTCTCGGACGCGTGTGGCGCACAGATCGGCGGTCTCGGCATCGCTCCCGGGGCGAACATCGGTGACGGCCTGTTCCTCGCTGAACCCGTTCACGGGTCGGCACCCAAATACGCTGGGCAGGACAAGGTCAACCCCACAGCCATGATCCTCTCGGGGCGCATCATGCTCGAATACATGGGTTGGGACGACGCTGCCGACCTCATCCGTAACGCGCTCGAAGAAACGATCACCTCGAAACAAGTCACCTACGACATCGAACGGCAGATCAGCGGCGGCACCAAACTCTCTACTAGCGACTTCGCTGGCAAAGTCGCGGACACGATCTACGACCTCGCCTAACGCTATCGCTCACGATCCGATCGAGAAAGCGCTGCCGGAAAAACCAAGCTGCCCGTTTTCAAAATCGTTCGTCGGCAACTTCCCTGTTCTACCACCGGTTACGTACTTATGCCCCGATCTCGAAGGGGATCGTATCGTTCGACTCGGATTGTGATTTGGCCTCTTCGATCCATTCCGGCTCGTTGACGGTCGTCGAACCGATATCAGTGGTACGAATCTCAGCCGACATCTCCTGTGTTTCTCCGAACGAAGTTGCCGTTATATCGAACGAGAACGATCGGAGGATTCCTTCCTTATCGACCAGAAGCGTGGCGTTAAACGATTCGACGGAGTCGATCGTAGTACTTCCCGAAACGTTAGTGAACGCTTTTGCATTATCAACGCCGGTCGCGTTGTACTTGTACAGCGTTTCATCGTTGCGAGTGACTGTGTCTGCCTCCTCGAAGCTGACATTAGAGAACCACTTTTCGGTATCGGTCGTGTTCGTCTGATTCGCTTTGAACGACGAGAACGACTGTTCAGTCGTGTTGTAGACAGTACCGAGCAAGGGCATCTGTGTTTTTTCGTATGTTGTATTGTTCTTCTGATACATTTCCATCCGCATGACTTCCTGTCCCTCCCTGTTAGCCTTGATGTCAGCACCGGACTGTTTGTTGGCCTCATCGACCCGAACGGTGAGATTCATCGTGACTTGCCGGTTCGGATTCGTGATGTTCATCGTCTGGGTGTACGAATCGTACTCGGACAACGCGTTGCTGTGCTGGTTGGCCGCGGTCTCAGGATCGGTGATCCCGGATTCGTTGTATCCGTCCGGGTAGGCAGTGCCGGAACCGAACGGGGACAACCCCGAACAGCCTGCCAATCCGATCACCAGAACGACAGCGAGGACCAACTGCGAACGTGAGTTCATACATTCAAAAGATCATCGAGTGATAGTATGATTCTTGTGATTTTCTACCTGTGATTAATCAGTATCGTGATCGTTCTCTTCTGTGTAGGTAGCTTCGTCGATCCACGGTGGCTTCTCGACGGTCGTCGAGCCGAAGTCGGTAAACCGACATTCCGTGTACGCGAAAGCCAAGGGATTTTGCTAGTTTTTCGTCTCACGCGATTTCGAGTCGTTTGTTTCCACTGTGGTGTTGAGTTTCTGGATCCAGTCGGGTTCGTCGACTGTCGTGGCGTCGATGTCGGTGACGCGGTAGCGGACTGTTCCCGTCTCGGTCGTCCCGTCCGAACTGTACGTCACTGTCACCTCGAACGCACGGATGAGTCCTTCCTTGTCGACGAGGAGCGTGCTGTCGACCGACCCGATAGCGTCGATCGTGATAAACTCAGTAGTGTAAAAGAACGCTTCTGGATCGTCCACGTCGGTCGCGTTGTACTGAAGCAGCGTTTCACCGTTACGCGTCACCGTCCCTGTGGCTTCGAAACTGATGTTCGCGAGCCAGTTGTCGATTTCCGACGTGTTCATCAAGCCTTCCTGGAACGACGACAGCGATTCGTTCCCTGTCGCATACGTATCGCTGTACACGTCCATCTGAGAGTTCGTATACCGCTTCGTGCCGTCGTGGTACATCTTCGAGTCCATGAACGTCTCTCCGGAGTTGTTGATCTCCAACGCCGCTGAAGATCGGTTCTCGACGGTGTCGGTTCGGATCGTCGTCGCTACGAACCCTTCGAGTATCGGACTCGTGATATTTATTCGTTCGGTGTAACTGTCATGCTTGGACAACGCGGTCGCGTGCTGGTCAGCAGCCAGCTCGGGATCGACGATTCCGGACTCGTTGTAGCCGGTCGGGTGGGAGATCGTAGACTCGGTCGGAGAGTGCCCTGAACAACCTGCAAGCCCGACTACGACGATGAGAAGCACTGCACACCCAAATGGTCTCATTTCCATATGCTTTATAACCATAGCGGCTGCATGGATTTTTTGGTATTTGAAACTATGAAATAAAATATCTCGGATGTATGTTGGTTATCTCATCAACCGATCGATCAATAGTCGTACACTGTGCCCTGTCCGGGCTGAGACGGATTCAATTCGCTTGTTTCCGTGCGGTTTCGACCCAGTCCGGTTTCTCGACGGAGGTCGAATCAACGTTGGTGATGCGGTAGCTGATCGTTCCCGTCTGCGTCTTGCCGTCAGATCGGTACGTTGTCATGATAGTAAACTGTCTGATGATTCCTTCTTCGTCAATGAGAAGCGTGCTGTTGACCGACTCGATGGAGTCCATCGTCGAAAACCCAACCGTATGGAAGAATGTCTTTGGATCGACTATGTCGGTCGAATTGTACCGGAGCAACGTTTCACCGTTACGAGTGACCGTTCCCGTCGCCTCGAAGCTGATGTTAGCGAACCATTTATCAAACTCTGATGGATTTACCAAGGATTTTCGCGTTGACGACAGCGGTGCCTCATACGTTGTATACGTGTTGCCGTATCCATCTGTTTCTGACTTCGTGTATCCGATATCTCCATTATGATACATCTCTGTCTTTAGTGTATCCTTTCCCGATCTTCTGCTCTTCACCGTTGCACCAGTGTGATTATTGGTGTTGTTGGTTCGAATCGTAGCCGCCGCGTATCCATCGCCACTCGGGCTTGTGAGGTTTGTTATCTTAGTGTAACTATCGTGCTCGGACAACGCTTCGTTGTGTTGCTCGGCTGCCAGCTCGGGATCAGTGATCCCGGTCTCGTTATAGCCCTCCGGGTAGGAGATGTCGGAACCGAACGGGGACAGTCCCAAGCAACCGGTCAACCCGACCATGATAAGGAGACACACAATTGTCAACTGTCTCATGTTCATAATTTTACTATCGGGGGCGGATATGTGATTGTTATTATCTGTTCTGGATCGTTTCGATCCGGAGCGATCTTCTGTGAGTGATCGGTCCAGTGATTTAACTACGATCCCGACGCAAGCATTCGTATGTACAGTGTGGTCGGCTGTCCGGCGTGTTCGGCGCTGAAGATCGTGGAAGACCGTCCGGAAACGACGGAGTGTCCTCGGTGCGGTCGTCGAACCGCCTTCGAGAAGCTGCGGACGATCTATCGGAACGACGATCTCGACGCTGCTCGCGAGGTCCGTGCCCGGCTACTCGCCGAGCGAAGCGGTCATAGTGATGCGTACGCTGCGGTGGACAGCTTCGCAGAACTCGATGCGCAAGCCGACGCTGCTGGCATGAGTCCGAAGGAGTATCTCGATCGGATGGGGATCGACACGGACGACACCGCTGCCGCTGAGGAACGCGCCACCACCGGTTCGACACGCGAGGGCAGCCGAAAAGAGATCGTGCTCGGGGCGCTATCGGATCTCGACCGACCAACGCGCGAAGAGATCGTGGATCGTGCTGTTGCCGCGGGTGTTCCTAACGACTACGTTCACGATGCGCTCGACAAACTCGTCCAACGAGGGACTGTCACCGAAACCGACGGTCGGTATCGGCTCCTGTGAGGGACCGACAGGAATTCATGTCTGTTCTTTGGCGGTTGTGACCCACGTCGGTTCCTCGACGGTGGTGGAATCGACATCAGTGATATGATACTTGGCGGATAGCGTCTTGTTCGTTCCATCAGCTATGGTGTAGCCCATCGTGTAGGAGAACGATCGAACGACGCCGTTCTCGGTCACGAACGCCGTCCCGTTGAACGATTTCAACCTCGGATCCCCATCGAAGTCGAGAACGAACGGTTCGGCAGAATCAACGCCAGTGACCTCGTATCGGAACACCTGTTTGCCGTCGTGAGTAACGCGGGACGCCTCTCCGAACGTCGCGTTCGAAAGCCACTCCGAAATAAACCCTTGAACGAAGACAGCCTGACTATCGAACGACTCTTGATACGTCTCGTATCGAACGGGTTCGTCCTCCGTTTTATTCATCTCATATGTATTATTACTCGAGCTATATCTTGATTCCCGTATGAATGTGCTTTCTTCAACACTAAATGACTCAGAAAAGGCCTCACGTTCGGCGGCAGTGTTCTGTTCCAACTGAAAATCCATTGACGTATTAAATATTGATACCTCACCAGTAACGTTCACTGTTAGAGTGTGACTGTCTGCTTTACTGAGAACCGATTCGTGCTGGTCAATCGCTTTTTCGGGATCGGTGATCCCCGATCCCCCGTAGCCGTCAGGGTAGGAAAGATCGTGGGGCTCCGTCGTGGTTCCAGACTGCTTTCCGTCGGACGGAAACAATCCCGAACAGCCTGCCAATCCGACGATGACCACCAGACACACCATTGACCACTGCCGCGTTTTCATACGTTCAATCATCAGGAATGGATATATGATCGTTATTATTTGCAATACCGTTTCGAGTCAGCTCCGATCACTGAGTGTTCAAACTTGCTCTTTTGCGGTTTCAACCCAGTCTGGTTCCTCGACGGTAGTCGCATTGAGGTCAGATATTCGGTAGTCAGCAGATAGCATCTTGTCAGTTCCATCAGCTGTGGTGTAGTTCATCGTGTAAGAGAACGACCGGACGATACCGTTCTCATCCACGAGCATCGTTCCGTTGAGATCGTTCAGCGTTATATTATCATCAATGTCCAGACCAAACGGCTCAGCGGCTGCAGCGTCAGTCACTTCGTATCGGAACACCTGTTCGCCGTTGTGGGTGATCTGGGTCGGCTCTCCAACCGTCGCGTTTGTGAGCCACTCCGACACATAGCCTTCGTCAAAGGTGGGCTGACTACCGAACGACTCCTGATACGCCTCGTATTGGACGGGTTCTTCTTCTGTTTTGTTCATAACATATGTTGTCCCATTAGAGTTATATTCCGATTCTTCCATGAATGTGTTATTTTCCACCATGCCGGCCATTGACAACATCCCTCGTTCGCTAGTGGTGTTCTGTTCTGCGTGGAATCGAAGTGATCCATTAAGAACCGAAAACTGAGCAGTGGCGTTCAGTTTTAGTGTGAGGCTCTCAGAGTCCCTGAGGACCGATTTATGCTGATTGACTGCTGTCTCTGGGTCGGTGATACCTGATTCGTTGTAGCCGTCAGGATAGGAAAGATCGTGGGTATCCGTCACGTTTTCGGATTCTCCAAACGGGGCCATCCCCGAACAGCCAGCCAATCCAACTATGAAGATAAGGCTCAGTACCGACAGTCGTCGCGTTTCCATATCCTAACCAACGGAAATGAATACATAGCTGTTATGATCTAATCAGTTAATATTTAGATAATTTCGGAACATTACGTATTGATCGCTGTCACGTGCCAAACGCCGAAGGAACATCCAATGAATCCAGTGGTCTAGATGTGCTAGTTATTCTCACTCCCTTTAATCCATCCCCACCATTTACACCCTGTAAACCGATTAAAGAATATTATCATTATAAATCATAACAGTTTTTACTGCGGCAAGGACATCGACAAACGCACAGAAGCAACCAGCGATCCCCGTTGATACGGTCTCATCGGCTCGGCGGGGAGGACATACAACAACCATGACCAACGACACAGAGGAAGACAAGGTCGAACAGCTCGTCAACGACAGAGAGGCAAGCATTCGTGACGTGGACAACAGCGCCGCCCGGGAGTTCCGCGAACTCCTCGATTCGCAAGACTTCGTGTTCGCACCGGGAATGTACCACGCGCTCGATGCCCGGCTCGCGGAGATGGCCGGGTTGGACGCGGCGTACATGAGCGGCTACTCGACCGTGCTGGGTCAGTTCGGATTCCCGGATCTGGAAATGGTGACCATGACGGAGATGGTCGAGAACGCAAAGCGCATGGTGGAGGCGACGAACCTGCCGGTTATCGCGGACTGTGATACGGGGTACGGTGGTGTTCACAACGTCCGCCGAGCAGTGCGGGAGTACGAGAAGGCTGGCGTCGCGGCGGTTCACATCGAGGACCAGACCACGCCCAAGCGGTGTGGCCACATCGCTGGCAAGCAGATCGTCTCTCGCGAACAGGCCGAATCCCGGTTTTCCGCAGCAGTCGACGCAAAGCAATCGGATGATACGGTCATCATCGCGCGGACAGACGCGTACGGATCGGCAAACGGCGACTGGGACGAGCATCTCGCTCGTGGTCGACTGTACGCCGATGCGGGCGTGGATCTCGTTTGGCCGGAGATGCCCGACCCCTCGCGGGAAGACGCCGTCAACTACGCCGAGACCATCCACGAGACCCATCCCGATCTGAAGCTCGCCTTCAACTACTCGTCGAGTTTCGCGTGGTCCGAAGAGGAAGACCCGCTCACGTTCGAAGAACTTGGCGATCTGGGGTACAAATACATCTTCATCACGCTGTACGGACTGCACTCGGGCGCTCACTCCGCCTACGAGGACTACGCCAACATCGCCGAAAACGACGAACAGGCCCAGTTCGATCTCGAAGACCGGTATCTCGGGCACGAAACAGAGAGCCACCACGAACTCTCGTTCGTCAGCCGCTACCAGGAGATCGAAGCCGAGTTCGATCCGGAAGCGAAGGCCCGCATGGAAGCCTCAGAAGGATTCAGTGAGGAGAAGTCGGATCCGATCTCATCCGACGACGACTGATCGAGTCGGATTGATTCCGACGACGACTGATCGAGTCGGATTGATTCCGACGACGACTGATCGATCTCACAATCGGGCCAAGAGGGGTAGAACGTGCCTCACTCTGTGGTGCTTCGGGCGGCCCAGCCGCCGCCACGATCGCGGCCGTCTCGTTCGGTGTATTCGATGTCGGTCTCACGGCTCACGGAACCGCTGCCGTCGACGCGTTCGACGACGAACTCGATGTAGTGGGTGTTTCCACAACAACCCGTATCCACGAATTCCTCGAAGCGCTCGCCCTCGCTGAAGGAGTCGCGTGATCGGACGAGCCACGCTCGAAAATGCGTTTGATCGATCTGGAGCCGTCCCCAGTCGCTCAGCTCCGAGGGGTGGGACAGTACGACACGGGAGATCATACCGCGGGTAGGTGCGGCATGGCGGTGTATCTTTCGGCGTCGGCGGTCTCAGGGTGTTTCAGCATCTGTGTCTTCGTCCTCGATGACTTCCAGTCCGCGGTTGTTGACGGCGTAGGGATCGAGACCGACCTCTTCGAGGAACTGTTTGTACTCCCGCTCACAGTGTTCTGCGTCGGTCTGTTTGTCGGAGGCACGGTCACAGAGTTGGATGAGATCGACGGGCACGTCGTTGGTGTAGACGATCCAGTGGTTGATGAGATCCGACAGCCGTCGGATCGGGCTGGTGAAATGGCCGTAGATCTCGAAGTTGAGGGCGTGATGGCCCCCAAACGGATCATTCATGTATTTCGCGCGGGGCATCACCCGCATCACGGCGCGCTGGATCTTGTTGAGCTGGCGGTCGGGGGCCTGTTCGAGGGTGGCGTTGACTGCCTTGCGGGGATCGTCCCAGCTCCCAGCGGGGATCGAGACGCCATTGAGTTCCTGAATCTCTTGTAGGGCTTCGTCCCATTCTTCAGGCGCGGGCTGGGGATGGACGCGATACATCGCCTCGACACCTCGATCCCACATGAGTTCATGAGTGACTGCCTTGTTCGCTTTCAACATGCACTCTTCGATGATGGTGTGTGCACGATCGCGGCTGGGGTTCAACACGAGCGATCCGTCCGCCTTGCGCTGTTCGTGCATCCGTTCCGCCAACTCATACACCAGGGCACACTCTTCGTGAAGCGGCGCGTCGGGATCGTCCAGACGGCGTTCACATTGGGTGTACGTCAGCCGCTCATCGGAGGTAATGACGGATTTGTAGATGTCGATAGACTCATAGGTGAGCGTTTCGGGATCGAGGTGCATTTCGACGGTGTGGGCGAGTCGGTCCTCGTTCGGAACGAGCGAACAAACCGTTTCAGCGAGGACCGGTGGGAGCATATGGATCGTGTAGGCTGGGAGATAGACGGTGTTGCTGCGCTCGATCGCCTCGGTCCACATGGCGCTGTCGGGGTGGACGTAGTGGGTGACGTCTGCGATATGCACCCACAGAACGTACTCCTCGTCGGTACGTTCGATGCTGATGGCGTCGTCGAAGTCTTGGGCATCGATCGGATCGGTCGTCCACGTCGTTCGATCGCGGAGATCGATCCGGTCGTCGATCTCGCTTTCGATCTCCGCTTGGACGTTTGCCGTCCGTTCTTCGGCCTCTTCGATCACTTCGGGTGGAAACTCGTCCCGGATATCGAACTTCTCGAACAGCTCTTGGCGCTTGTTATCGAGATGACGCGCCAGCTCTCGATCGATCGTAACCGGACCCTGCCCTTCGGCGGTTCCGGCCTCCGCTTGATCCTGAGAATCGCTCATAGAAGAGCTACAGGAGTGGGACAGTTAGCCGTATCGGGTATCGACGTGCGTTCTCACTCCACAGAATCTCGCCCGGTGGAGATGGACGGATCTCTCGGCGTTATTCTGAGCGCCCGTATCGTTCCTCAACCAGACGGTGGTATCGGTGGATGAACTCCGCGTGGGTCATGTGCCGCGGCTGCTCGACGTCGAGCAGGAGCCGCTCGAGTTCGCCCCGTGGGTGGTGATCGATGTCGCTGTGACAAGGCTTACACAGATGCTCGAACTCCTTGTCTGTCCGCTCCCACCGATCCCCTTCTTTGTCGTACTCACGTGCGTTCGATCGAGCGACTCGCGTCCCGCAGGCGATACATGTGACGCGCGCCTCGCGCCCGAGTCGCATCCCCCACATCGTTTTTATATACTCTACAGTGGTACTTAGCTCTGTGCCATGCACACCCACGGTGGTAACCGTGGATCAGTCGAGTCGGTCCAGATCGTCGAGGAACGATCGGAGTATCTCTCGTGTGACGTGGGGCATCATCACGATGCGGAGTTCACCGGCTCCGGTTTTCGAGACGCGCCAGTTATGGTCACGGAGTTTCTCGATCGTGGCGCGTGGAATGTCGGCTGCAACGAGCGGGAGTACCGGGGATACGACGTCGTATCCGCGTTCCGTGAGGGCCGCCGTGAGCCATTCGGCGTTGTCCTGTGCGGTTCGTGCGGCCGTCCGATAGCCGTCGGGCCACAGCGCTTCCATCGCGGCTACAGCGCTTGCAACCCCTGCCCCGCTTCGTGTGCCAGTGAGCGTCACTTGTCCGGTCGATTCGAGATACGGAGTATCGATAGCCAGTGGGTCGAGCAGTTCCGAAGACCGCGCAAGCAGCCCACCGGCAGGGACGACTGCTTGGCCCATCTTGTGAGGATCGATCGTCATCGTGTCGATCGGCGCGTGTTCGAAGTTCCAGTCGTAGTCCGTGAACGGAAGCACGAATCCACCCCACGCGGCATCGACGTGGCAGAGTGCATCGTGTGCCTTTGCGAGCGCGGCGATCTCGGGGATCGGATCGACCCGACCGTATTCGGTCGTTCCAGCTACGGCGACCACCAACACCGTCTGTTCGTCGGTGAGTTCGGCCATGGCGTCGACGTCCGTTCGATAGTCCGTAAGCGGTGCACGCCGGAGTTCGACACCGAGCACGTCAGCGGCCTTCGTGAAGCTGAAGTGAGCGCTTTCTGGAACGACGACGTTCGGATCAGTACTACCGTCGCGGTTCCGGGCACGGTTTCGCGCGATTCGAACGGCCTGGATGTTGGCCTCCGTTCCTCCCGACGCGACGTATCCGGCCGCGTCGGAGAGTCCAGCAATCCGTCCGAGCATCTCGATCGCCTCCTCTTCGAGCGCCGCAACGGTCTCGTACGTTCCCGGATCGCCGGGATTTGTCGCCAGAAACCGTTGTGCTGCGGCGCGGGCCTCCGGATGAGGGATCGTACACATCGACGAGAGAACGCGAGCGAAATCCTGCGGGTCGGCCCGCTGCATGGCTACCCTATCGAACTCTCGGGTTTAGCCATTGCGTTCTCGTTGCCCGAATGGTGACTCGGCCGTCGTCCGTTCGATGGTGTACGTGATCGTGAGAAACCGCCGTCCGAACAGCCACAGCCGGTGTTCTGCCACGAGATCGTCGTCAGAGCGGGCCTTGGACTTCGCGGGCCAAACGCGAAAATCCTCGTGCATCGGGAGCCGGACGGGACCGATGGGCGTTCGGAGATAGATACCTTCGTCGCCTGAATCGTCCCGTTGCCGCGAGGAGAGACGGATTCCGTGCTTATCAGTATCGATGTCGACGGAATCGATCCACAGAACGGCGGACAAGTTGCACCACGGTAGTGGTAGTCCGATGTTCATGTACGTTTCTCCCTTGTGTTCGTGTGTGGCGTACACGGCGACGAACACCGCGTTTTCCGTCTCCAGATCGGTTCTGATCCACGCACGGGTGCCCGTTCGTCCATCGGCAACGTCGTCGACATCGACGATTCGGCTGTCGGTTCGTTTCGTCTGAGCGCCCGGAGCGGGAAGATTGCACTGTTCGATCCGCGCTGTCACCCAGCTCCCGAGCCGTGCCCCACTCCGGAATCCGGAGTGGTACTGCACGTCGTACTGCAGCTCATAGGCGTTGGTCTCCTCGTAGAACGTCCGAACCGACGGGTGGACGGCTTCCGGATCGAACCCCGGCCGGGCGTACGCCGACAGCTGATCCATCTGTCCGGAGGGCGCATCCGAACCGCGGAGACCGTTCCGTTCGAGGAACTCTTTGCCCACCCGACGGTTGGCCGTGAGTGAACTAAGCGGAGGAACCCGATGAGAGATAGCAGATGGCACAGAGATGGACCACCCGAGCGCGCCCAGCAGCGCAAACCCGACCGCGTTCAAATGCCCGTGTACCATCACCATCGTATCGATCCGAAGTCCGGCGATCGTTCGGCCGATGAACTGAGAAAGGCCGTAGCCGAACGCAAAGAGCATCGACACACCGACCGCGACCGAAGAGATCACGAGCGCCACCTGCTGGATCCGATTTCCCCGTTCGGGAACGACGACGACCAGCGTCACCAACGCGAACGCGATCACTCCGCTGGCGAGCGCGGTCACAGCGACTATCTCGATCAGCGGTGACAGCGTGATCCCAGCGGCGATCAACCCCGGACCGACTATGATCGTCGTGGCCGCACCACTGTAGACGTATCGTCCAACGGTCCCCCCGTTCGCCTCAACCACGCGCCCGGTCATGCCGGCGAGTATCGGAAGGGCGAATCCGGCGTAATGGAAGTGCACCGCGGTGAAAAACACGATCGAATCACTGAACCCCATCGGCTGTAGCCCGAGACGGCTGCACATCAACCATCCACTCCCGACGATGACGTACAACAGTCCGGCGTCGACGGCGAGTGCAGACAGCGGTTCGAGACCCCGGGATAACAGCCGTTCGAGTCCCCACAATGCCACTATCACTGTCACCACGACCCACGGAACGATCGCCACCCCGGCCGCTATCCCACGATCAACTGTGAATGAGACCACAACGAGAACTGCCCCGATCGGTTGACCGAGCACCGCATAGCGATACCAGCGTGATCGAACCTCCCAACCGACGAGACCGAGCAACAACGGCACGATCATCAGTGGTGCCAGTAAAAAGAGCACCTCAAGCTGATCAAACAACGAATTGCCCACGAGCACGAGCCAGATTCCACAGCCCATGAACGCGCTCACACCCGTCGCTCGACGTCCAAGCGACTGCGTGAACGAACGAACTGAGTTGTTCACTGACACTCACCAATCCAGGAATTCCTTTCCATAAACACATTAGTATGATACACTAATCAACCATCTATCTCTCGATGGATGTCAGTTCGTGACCGGATGGAGGTAAGTTCCGTATGAACCGAGCGAGTGGGGAGGGTAGTTTACGGGTATAGACACGCGATGAGGCTGCCGCCTTCCACGCTCAACACCGATCCGAATAAGACTGGGAGGATCGCTGCACCGATCGATAACATCGGATCGGTCAGTTCGTTTTCAGCTTGGGAGATCGATATCATTAGTCGCAGGAGTCCTTTGAGCACGAACAGCGCAACCAAGGCCTCGAAGATCGTCGTCACCAACAGCGCAGGGATCCCTATCTCCCCGGTCGTACAGAGCACGCTGTTGTTCGCACCGATCATCGCCATTCCGCCGAACGCGAGCCATACCGGACCGAGCAGTCCGATCGAGGTGATAGTCGCCGTGAGGAGATCTTCCCGACCGGACTGGAAGAGAACGCCTTTGAGCGTTACTCCACACACGACGACAGCCCCACCCAGCCACTGAATCCCGCTCCCTGCCGGACCCAACAACGATGACATCCCATTTTTCAGTCGATCAGGAATGGTTACCATACTGTGTTATTACGGATGCACACAGGTAAAAAATTATTTGTAACGGGACTATCGTCCTTCGATCGGTTACTCGCGGACGGATTCGAGCAGCAACTTCTGCTCGACGCGTTTGACTTCGTGTTGGACGTCCCTGACGGCGTCGATGTTGGCGCTGATAGAGCTGATGCCGGTGTTGACGAGATACCGGACCATTTGTGGTTTCGAACCGGCTTGGCCACAGATGCTCGTATCCACGTCGTTTTCACGACACGTTTCGATGGTATCACCGATGAGCTTTAACACCGCGGGGTGAAGTTCATCGAACCGAGACGCGACGTTTTCGTTGTTCCGGTCGACTGCCAGCGTGTACTGGGTGAGATCGTTCGTACCGAAGGAGGCAAAGGAGATCCCAGCGTCGGCCATCTCCTCGACACACAGTGCGCTCGCCGGCGTTTCGATCATCACACCCCACGTCCGGATGCTCGGATCGATACCGACGTCTTTCATGAGTGATTTTGCACGGTGGACGTCTTCGACGTCGTTCACGAGCGGAAGCATGATCTCGACGTTGTCGTATCCCATGTCGAACAGCCGTCGGAACGCTTCGAGTTCGTGTTCGAACACGTTGGGCCGGTCGAGACTCCGTCGAATACCCCGATACCCAAGCATCGGATTGTGTTCGTTCGGTTCGTCCTTGCCGCCCTCCAGTTGGCGGAACTCGTCGGTGGGCGCATCGAGCGTACGGACCCGCACGGGTCGAGGATAGAACTCGTCGGCGACTCCTCGAACGCCGCTGACGATCTCCTCGATGTACGCATCGGCCCCGTGATCACGGATGTACCGTTCGGGCGTTTTGTCGGTCGAAAGGATCATGTGCTCCAGTCGGAGCAGCCCAACGCCGTCGGCTCCCGTGGCAGCGGCGCGATTGGCAGCCTCCGGAATGGAAACGTTCACTTTCACCTCCGTCGCCGTCATCGGTTTTACGGGACTCTGGGGTCTGACGTCTTCGTGTGGCTCGCGCTCACCGGCGTCCGTTTCGGTCGTGCCTTCCTCGACGGTTCCTTTGTCGCCGTCGATCGTGATGACCTGTCCGTCATCGATCTGGGTGGTCGCGCTGCTAGACCCAACGACGGCGGGCACACCCAGCTCTCTGGAAACGATGGCAGCGTGGGAGGTCATCCCGCCCTCGTCGGTGATGATCCCCGCCGCGCGCTTCATCGCCGGTACCATATCCGGCGTCGTCATCTCGGTCACGATGATATCTCCCTCCGCGACCTTGTCGAGCTGATCGAGTTTCGTTACGATCTGTGCCGGTCCCGAAACGACGCCTGGACTCGCGCCGAGACCCTTCAGCAGCATCTCGCTGTGTTGTTCCGCTTCGAGACCGCTTCCGTCCGTCGCCTCGGCCTGTGGCGTCGTGGTCTCCTCGGTGATCGTCGTGATCGGCCGCGATTGGAGCATGAACACTCCGTCTCCAGATTCGTCTTCCGCGGCGTCGACGATCGCCCACTCGACGTCTTGAGGTGTGCCGTAGTGATCTTCGACCCGCTGGCCGAGTTCGGTGAGTCGAGCGATCTCCTCGTCAGTCAACACGCGCTCGGTGCGCTTCTCGTCGGGCACCTCCGTTTCGACGGTTTCGCCCGTTTCTGGATCCTTGATGTGCATCGCTTTCTTATCAGCGATGGTAACGGTCGTCGGCTCGGCGGTCGCGGGGTCGATGACGTAGTTGTCCGGTGAGACTGATCCGGAGACGACGGCCTCGCCCAGTCCCCACGCGGCTTCGACGATGATCTCGTCGTCGCCGGTCGATGGGTGGCTGGTGAACATGACGCCGCTTTTCTCTGCGTCGACCATCGTCTGCACGACGACGGCGATGTCCACCATATCGTGGTCGAACCCCTGTTCTTCGCGGTAGTAGATCGCCCGCTTCGTGAACAGCGACGCCCAACACTGTTTCACCCGGTCGAGCAGCGCCTCGCGGGTGATGTTCAAGAACGTCTCCTGTTGGCCCGCAAAGCTCGCATCCGGAAGGTCCTCCGCTGTCGCCGAGGACCGAACCGCAACGAACGCCTCACCATCATCGAGATCGTCGTACGCCTCGAGGATTCCGGATGCGATCTCCTCGGGCAGTTCCGTGTCGAGAATGAGTTCCTCGGCCGTTTCCTCGGCGTCGGCCAGAGCCGAGGAGTCGTCCGGATCGATATCGACCGCCTCGAACAACTCTTCGTCGATCCCCGTCTGCTCGATGAACGATCGATACGTCCCCGCCGTTACCACGAAGCCCGGCGGTACAGGAAGCTCTGCCCCTGTAAGCTCACCGAGCGACGCCCCTTTTCCGCCGACGGAATCGAGGTCATCCGACCCGATCGTATCCAGCCAGAGTACAGCCATTGCGTATTCGAAGGGTCGCCAAGGCCAATAAAGAACCTTCCGACCGACGCGAATAGAATTAACTCGAACTTAAGTTGTTGATTATAGCGTACAGGAGGGACAGTGTAACACAACTACTCACTCGTTTGCTTCCACTTCATTTTTAATAGTACGGGATGGTCTCACGCATTTTCGAGGGGCGTGATTGCTTCATCCGTCTGTAGCCGTTCCGTTCGAACGAACACTGAGAGTAGTGTCGGCGTCGTTACGAACCGTGTATTGGCTAGAGAGGCGTGAATCAGCCCGAGTCGATTGAATTCATCACACAGACAGAGGGTTGCGTTGATTTCGTTGGCGAGAGTGACTGCTGCGTTCTCACCATCATCAAGTGGGAACGTGGTATCGAGATCTACGGCTTGTACGGTCAGGTCTCCGGTTCGGTCAATCAGTCTGTAAGGGGCGCGAAACTGGACGCGTTTCTTATCGGCACTCCTCATGTGTACATTGTGAGCCAATGGACTTCGCTACTGTCGTGTGTACAGCATGAGCGACGTTCGGGGCACAGCCGGGTGTGTGCTCGTATCGCGTGTACAGTCGTCTCTGGCAATTCTTATCCGTACCCCGTTGTGAGTCATCCGATATGAGCGATCTTCCCGAGGAGTTCAAATGTACGATCACGACGTGGGAGTACATCTACGATCTCTGTCGAGACGTTTCCCATCAGATCAGGGAAACGTCGTTCGAGCCGGACGTGATCGTCGCGCTGGCGCGTGGTGGCTGGTTCGCGGGTCGGTGTCTCTGTGATTTCATCGGGTTGGACGACCTTGCGAGTCTCAAGATGGAACATTACGTTGGAACGGCCGAGAAGATCGACGAGCCACAGGTCCGGTATCCGATGCCCGAGGGCAGCGTCGAGGGAAAAGACGTCCTCATCATCGATGACATCGCCGACACGGGCGGCTCGATCCGTCACGCCGAGAAGTACGTCGCCGACCGTGATCCCGGCGAGGTCCGGACGGCGACGCTCCAACTGTTAGGAACGAGCGAATTCGAACCGGATTTCGTCGGTGAGCGCCTCGATGAATGGGCGTGGGTGGTCTACCCATGGAACTTCATCGAAGACATGATCGATCTCATCGACGGCGTGATGGGGAAAGCAGACGCAACGACGTTCACTCGCCATGACGTCCGCCGCCTCCTCCGTGAGTACCACCGACTCGACCGGATCGAGATGGAGATCGCACAGCCCAACCGCCTCGAAGAGGTGCTTCAGGAGATGGTACGCCGGGATTTCCTCGAACGAACTGACGATGGGTGGCGACAGCTACACTGATCAACGTCGGGTGTGCCACCAGGCAGAACAGGCCCGAGTCTTGCACATCGCTTCGTGATCTGCTGGAGACCGGAAAGCTCGACTTTCTTGACAATATTCTGGAAGATCAACGACGAAATGAATCATCCGTGGAGGGTATTTATAAACTACGCTGTCGATCCGGGTTGTCCGAGACCGAATCACGCCCCGTCTTCACGGACGTACATGAGCGCCTGGGCCAACTCCTGCGGATCGACACGCCCCTCCGTTTCCGCTAACCGTTCTTGGAGCCTGTCGGGTGTCATACTATGACATAGATAGCCACAGAATATAAATCTTACTCCGAAGAATGTGGCGTAATTTTTGGTGTGTGGTTCGAATATTAATCCGCGACAGCTTCGTCGGTCGCCGATCCGGCGGTCTGGTCGTGTATCCAGAGATCTCCGAACAGTTCGTCTTGTTCGAGGCGGATCTGGCCTCGGTGAGCGAGAAACAACAGCGCGAGAAACGTTTCGACGCGTGAGCCACCGACCGTATCGACCTCGGCGTACAGTACTTCGTCCCGTCCTCGGTCGTACTGTTCACAGAGCGCATGATAGACGGCTTGAATGGTCGTTTCGATATCTTCGGTGTGGGTCGTGCCAGTGACTTCGCTTTCCGACGGCTCCTCGTCCATCCGAAGGGCGTCGTCGTCGCGGTAATCGAGCGTTTGAGTGCCGCGGGTGAATCCGCGCGGTGAGTCGCTGGTGTCGTAGGTCCGTGATTCCTTCCAGTGTGTGTTGCGTTCGCGCTCTCTGAGCTCTCGAACGAGCTCGTCGAGCGTTTGAGGAGTGCCGCGTGCGCGTTTCCGATCGAGCCGTCGATCCATCTCCCGTTCGAGCGCATCGAACGGATCCATTCCGTTTTCGGGGGCTGTTCCCAGCGTCTCGGGTGCTGTCGGCTCCGTCCACTGGTGTTCTTCCTCGTCCGCCGAATCGTCCGGCTCGTTCGCCTGTGTCAACGCCTCGCTTTTCATGCGCAACAGGACACTGGCGTAAAACAGCGCTCGACCACCCGCTCGGAGATCGGCCGCATCGAGCGCACCGAGGAACTTGTCGGTGACAGCCACGATGTCGATGTTCCACGGGTCGATTTCCTCGTCTTCTGCGAGTTGAACGAGCAGTTCGACTGGTTCGACTTCCTCGTCCGTCGCCTCTGCTTCTGTGGTCGGTTCGGTCGTGTCCTCGGGATCACCGCCGGTGAGATCGATCGTAACGCCGTCGACGTGTTCAGTCATCCGCCGGTACCTCACTGTCCGCATCGGAATCGCTCAGGTGGATCCCCGTGACTGCGCTGATGTTGTTGCCCTGCATGGTGACGCCGATGGCCCGTTCGGACCGTTCGAGCAGCGCCGACCGGTGTGAGACGACGACGAACTGAGCGTCACCGGCGAGTTCGTCGATGAGTTCGCCGACGGCGTCGGCGTTGGCCGCGTCCAAAAACGCGTCGACCTCGTCGAGTGCGTAAAACGGCGCGGGGTTGTACCGCTGGATCGCAAAGATGAACGCGAGCGCAGTTAGGGATTTTTCACCACCGGACATCGCCGCGAGCCGCTGAACCGGTTTGTCGCCGGGCTGGGCCTTCATCGTTAGACCGCCCGCGAACGGATCCTCTTCATCTTCGAGAAACAGCGTGCCTGATCCGTCGGACAACCGCGCAAAGATCCCCTCGAACTGTTCGTTGATCCCTTCATACGCGTCCATAAACGTCGATCTCTTTCTGGTCTCGAACTCCTCGATGCGGGTCTGGATGGCATCACGCTCCTCTGTGAGCGTCTCCCGGCGCGTTTCGAGATCGGTCAGCTCCTCTGAGACGCGATCGTACTCCTCGATGGCGAGCATGTTGACCGGTTCGAGCGCCACCATCTCCTCTTGGAGTCGATCGATCTCGCGTTCGAGTGTCTCGTGGGAGGGAATCGCATCGGGATCGTACGAACCGACCTGTTCGGACAGCTCCTCGATCTCCTCTTGGAGCCGCGTTTCCCGCTCCCGAAGCGATTCGAGCCGGCTTTCTGCACGATCGACCGCGTCGTTTGCCGTCTCGTAGCTCTCACGGGCCTCCTGCAGCTCCGTTTTGAGTTCCGTTCGCTCGGCTTTGAGATCAGCTAGTTCTTCTTCTAGCTCTGCCACCTGCTCGTGTTTGCGTTCGAGACGTGCGTTCTCGTCTTCGATCTCCGCTTCGAGTTCCTCGATACGCTCGATCGCGGCGGCGTTACGTTCTTTTGCAGTTTCGATCTCGTCTTCGAGATCATCGATCGTCTCCTCCGCGTACTCCCGCTCAAGCTTCAACTCGTTGAGGTCTTCGTCGATCTTCCGCATATCGTCTTCGAGATCGGCGATCGTTTCTCGGAGGGTTTCCGCGCGGTCGGTAAGCTCTGCGACGGCCGAGGATCGGAGTTCGGCTTCGAGATCGGTGATCTCGTCTTCGATCGCAGCGATCGTCTCGTCTTTCTCCGTGATCTCGTCTTCGATCGCTGCCATCTGCTCGTCGGTCTCCTCACGGGCGCGTTCGATCTCCGTGATCTCCGTTTCTTTTTCTTCGATCGCTTTCTTCGTGGATTCGATGCGTTCGTCGATCTCCGTGCGCTCAGCCCTGATATCGCGCACTTGATCGGTGGCAGCGGACTGGCGCTCCCGGGCGTCGTCGAGACGGGACTCGACCGATCGAAGATCTTCTCGGAGCGATCGACGCCGGTCTTCGAGTTCGGTGATGCGCTCTGCGACCTGTTCGAGCCGGCTGGTATCGGAAGAAAACGAGTACCGGGTGCCGTTGTTCGAACCGCCGGTCATCGCACCGCTTTTCTCGATCAAATCCCCCCCAAGCGTAGCCATCCGGAACTCTCCCATCAGCTCGCGGCCGGTGTCGATGTCTTCGACAACGAGGGTGTCACCCAGTACGTACGCGAAGACGCCGGCGTACTGGCGATCGAACTCCACCAAGTTGTACGCGAAATCGACCACGCCCGCGTGTCCCGGAAGCGAGGGCAGCGAGCGGCGCTGCATCTCCGATATCGGGAGAAACGTCGCCCGGCCTGCGTTGCGGGACTGGAGGTGTTCGATACAGCGCTGTCCGACCCCATCGTCCTCGACGACCACGTGGGCGAGCCGTCCTCCTGCCGCCGTTTCACACGCGACCGCATACCGCCCGGAGATGCTTCCGAGTTGGCTCACCGTTCCGTGAACGCCGTCGATCCCGCTGTTGAGAACCGTCGACACCGCGCGACCGTAGGACGTGTTCGTACCGTCGTCGGTGTTCGCTTCGAGTTCGGCGTACTCCTGTTGGGTCGCGTTCAGCTCGTCTTCGATCTCGTCGAGTTCCGATTGAAGCTCATATTTCTCGTCTCTGAGGTCGTTGACCGCTGATTGGATCGTGGCTTTGTTTTCTTTGGCAGCTTCGAGTTCCGTTTCGGTGTCCGTTCGCTTTGCTTTGAGTTCGGGGATCGTTTCTTCGAGCGATTCGATTTCTTCTTCAAGCTCACGTCGTTCGTTCGACCGGCGTCGGGCCGCGTCGAGCAGCCGATCCTGTTCGCGTTGGCTGTCGTTTCGCTCCGATTTCGCCGTTTCGAGTCGGTCGCGCGCGTCAGCCAGTTCCGTTTTCAACCGTTCGTACTCCGTGTCGACCGCTTCGATCTCTGTTTCGACGCTTGCCAGTTCTGACTCGTGGTCTTGGATCTCGGCTTTGATCGACGCCTTTTCGACCTTTTGAGTCTTGATCTGGCCAGACAGCTCCTCGACTGTTTCCTGTTTCCCATCGAGCTTCACGAACGCTTGACTTCGCTTTCGTTCTGCCTCTTTTGCGCGTTCGGTGGCGGTTTCGATGGCGTTCTCCTTGCGGGCGATCTCGCCTTTGATCTCCTCGATCTCCTGTTTGACGCGCAGCTGTTCGTCCTCACCAGTTCGCTCGATCTCGGCGTTCAGCTCCGATACGTCGGCTTCCAGTTGGGTAACCGTCTCTTCCCGTTTCGAACGTGTCGTTTGACGTTCGGTGAGCGTTGCCTCCGTGTCGGCGATCGTCTCTTTGGTCCGTTGGAGGCGGTCGCGTTTTTCTTCGAGCTCTGCGGCCGTGAGATACCCCTCATACTCGGCTTTCTCCTCTTTGAGCGTCTGATATTCGAGCGCGATCTCCCGTTCGTCTTCCAACTGATCCAGTCGCTCGCGTTTCTCCTCAATTCGGAGATCGGCCTCTTCGAGTCGTTCTCGAACCACCTCCAGCTCCTCAGCGGCGTCCTCTTTGCGAGCGTCGAACTCCGCCACACCCGCGATCTCGTCGATGATCCGGCGACGATCGCCCGCCGACATATTGATGATCTCGGTCACGTCGCCCTGCATCACCACGTTGTACCCTTCCGGAGCGACTCCGACCTGCGCTAGCAGGTCCTGGATATCCGAAAGGTTCACTGACCGATCGTTGAGATAGTAGTACGAATAGTAGTTATCTTCGGTCTGTTTGATCCGTCGTTTGACGGTGATCTCGTCGGTATCACCGATGTTGTCCGTGCCAGCCGCGTTGACAATCTGTGAGCGCGACACTACCCCCGAGCTGTTGTCGAGAATCACTTCGACACTCGCCTCACGCGTGCCGGATGGAGCTTCGTCGGTGTCGTCGGGGTTGTAAATGAGATCTGTGAGTTTCTCCGCGCGGATACCCGAGGTACGCGCAAGCCCGAGTGCAAACAGAATCGAATCGATGATGTTCGATTTTCCAGACCCGTTCGGACCGCTGATCGTGGTGAAATCCTCATAGAAAGGGATCCGCGTCTTTCGACCAAAGCTCTTGAAATCGTCCAAAACGAGTTCTTTGATGTGCATCGTGTGGCTGAGACGGACCGACCTATGCGACGATGATCCCGTCGCCGTCCCCCTCGGTCTCCGTTTCTGACTGGGATTCATCCCCCTCCGTCGTATACGTGTCGACTTCGTCCAGAATCGACATCGAATCAGTGACCGATGAATCAGTCGATGACGACGACTCCGAAGACGAGGTAGATGTCATCGACCACGATTCCTCCCCGTCGGTTTCCTCGGTGGCATCCTCGAGTTCTCCGAGCCGCTGTTTGCATTCCAACAGTTCCTCGGTCAGTCCGGTAACAGTGGCTTCTAGCTCCCGAACTTGCGTTTCGAGTTCTTCGACGCGGTCACTACGACTCATATCCGCTAGGGGTTGCCCAAACCGTATAAAATTGCGTCAGACATGTATATTCCTTTTGGTATTTGTTGGAGACCATCAGAATGACGTCACTATCGCCGTGAGCGAGCACTGCGGCGAAGACGATGGTGCATCGACCGTCTCAAAGCATGGCGTCCACGACTGAGATGATGGTGATAACGACGGCAGCTGTGAGCAGAATCGCTCCGGCCATGAAAAGCGTCGTGTGCAAGAGACGGTAACGACGTGTCTCTGTCGAAGAACGACGCTGACGAGTGTGTTGCTGGCGTTTCTCTCGCGGTGGTCGGCCACCGGATTCGTTCGCCATACTCCTACCTAGGCAGTTACTGGGTAAAACGAACCGGTCGAATGTTACTGTATCAACACCGTAACGAGCTATGCGAACAATGCCTCGGATCTGATGTTTTATTCATATTGTGTTTATTTGATTCTATACTCTATGAAGAGTCACGAAGATACATTACAGTGGGCAGCGAACATCACCGTGTCTATGAGCGCCAGTAGTTCTACTTACGCTAATGACGTACTGGTATCGGCCGACTGGGTCGAGGATCATCTCGAGGAGTTCCAAACAGATGCGCCGGATCTGCGATTGGTCGAGGTGAACAGTCCGGAGTCGCCCGAAGAGGACTTTCCTTCACGGTACGAGGACGGCCACATTCCCGGTGCGATCGGCTTCCAGTGGGACGAGGATCTCTCTGATGCGGTCGAGCGGGACATCCTCGACAAAACGGCGTTCGAAGAGACGGTCGGTTCGGCCGGGATCACTGAAGATTCGACCGTCGTCTTCTATGGGGACGGCTGGATCGCAAACTGGTTTGCGCTGTTTGCGTACTGGGAGTTCAAATACTACGGCCACAAGGACGTTCGCGTCCTCGACGGAGGAAAGGATTACTGGGTGAACAATGATTACCAACTCACTGAGGAGTCCAATGACTTCTCTTCGCAGGAGTACACTGCTCGCGGTCCGTTCGAAGGTATCCGTGCCTATCGGGAGGATGTCGAACAGGCTATGGAAAGTGGACTACCGATGGTGGACGTTCGTTCACCCGAGGAGTTTACTGGGGAAATCATTGCACCGGAAGGACTCCAAGAAACCGCCCAGCGCGGGGGCCATATCCCCGGGGCGAGCAATGTTCCAACCGCATCGGTACTCAACGACGACGGTACGTTCAAAAGTGCCGAGGAACTTCGTGACCTCTACGAAGAGCACGGCGTGACCGAAGATCAGGCCGTCGTGACGTACTGTCGCGTCGGGGAACGCTCTTCGATCGCGTGGTTCGTACTAACCGAACTGCTCGGCTTTGGCGACGTGGAAAACTACGATGGATCGTGGACCGAGTGGGGTAACTCCATCCGCGCACCGATCGAACAAGGTGAGTAATTACCAATAATTCCGCTAATACACTTGGTTGATCATCTACTAATAAATAACTATTAAACCATAAAACAGATTATTGATGGTATATGCATCTAATTAATATAATTCATCACGTATACAGATGGTAGATAATAAATTAGTATCGGTTTACCACAGCAAAAGTCATAAAACACAACCCGGCAATACTACTAGTAGAACGGAATGATGTCCGCGACGAACACGGAGATGAGTCAATCCTTTAATATGAATAAAGCAGTAACATGAGTTTGAAAGGAACGTTAGCGAGCCGTCGAGGATTCCTTGTGAGCGTGGGTGTCGGCGCCCTTGGAGGACTTGCGGGGTGTTTAGGTGATGGTAACGACACAGGGGATCCCGCTACCACACGAGACGAAAACGGGCAACAGGAGACGAATACGCCGGATCAGGTGGTGAAGACTGCCCCCTCAGATAGCACACCAAGGGATACGCCGACGCAGACCGCCACTCCCTCGGGATCGCTCTCGCCCCCGTTCCGGTCGGAGTCAGGAACGACGAACTACGGGATCGAACTGGCGGGCAATCCAGTAATCGCCAACACGTCGGATCCGGCGGTCGACATCTACTACTGGTCTGATTACCAGTGTGCATATTGCAAACAGTTCGAGGTAAGCGATCACGGAGGATTCCCGAAGCTCATTCGAAACGACGTGGCTGACGGGACGGTTCGGATCGTTTTGCTTCACTACCCGAACTACGGACAACATTCCTGGACAGCCGATGTGATGGCCACCTGTCTCTGGAATCGGGTCAAAGACGATCGTCCAGACCGTTTCTGGGAGTGGCACCGGACCGTCTTCGAGAATCAACAACTCGATGGTGAAGAGTGGTCATCCCGGAGTAGCCTCCTAGGATACGCCCGTGACATCGATGGTATCGACGCCGATGCTCTCGATCAGTGTATGAAACAGAACCGCAAGCAACACGAAACGGAGATCAAACAGGAACGAAAGCGTGCCCGAAACGAAGGGTTCTCCGACACGCCCGGATTCGTACTGTACCATCCGAAATCGGAGCAAACAACCTCCTTTTTCGGCGCACAGCCGTACTCCACGTTCAAACAACAGATCGATGCCTACCGCAACCTATAACCCATGAGTAGCGATTTCAGGACGTACACACGAACCGGTACAAATCGACTTCAACGATTCGGTGAAGAGTTGTTCGCGGCGCTTTCCTATCCGTTTCTCTCAGTGGGCCGGGTGTTGCTCACCGCTGCCGTAGCTGGACTCACGTTTTTCGTGCTTATCCTGTTTGCACAGTCGATGGGTGTGATCAACATGGTTCTCAACAACACCCAGCTCGTTACCGTCGAGTATTTCAGAAGCATCTTCATGATAAACATCGAACAGATAGGAACCATGTCGATAGCGATGAACGTCGCCTATGCGGTGCTGACGGGGATCGCAATCACGAACATGGTTGCACAGCTACGGATGTTGCAGCTCGGTAGTGTTGCTAATCTCAGTGCCGTTGTTCCTGGGCTGTTCGCTGCAGGCTGTGCGAGCTGTGGTCCCGGTCTCTTTGCCATTTTCGGTCTCACGGGTGCCGTTTCGTTCATTCCGTTCCAGCAGACAGTGCTCCGTGTCGCCGGAATCGGCCTGTTCCTCCTGTTCCTCGGGTATGCTGGCGATCCACGTGAATGTCGGATCGATTGACGCCACCCTCTTTCACTCCGTTTCTCGACTGTGATTCCGACGAGAATCCGTTCCTGTCCCTATTCCATGATCGGGTGATACTCATCATATTACTATTCCATATATGATTATACTATGTCCATTTCTGAATTGACACCATAATTTTCGAAAATATTTACCAATATTATCCAACTATCACCCACATAATTATGATCCACGGAGTTCTTGATCCCATTACCCGTATGAAAAACTCTTCAGATAGACGTAAATTCATTACGACGATCGGATCCATTGGCGCAGTATCACTTGCTGGTTGTTCATCGATCTTGGGTGGAAGTGACGGATCGAATCCGTTCGATCCCACCAACAGTTCCAATTCCACCAACGATACTAACACGACCGATGGAGCCGACATCACTGGTCAATCAGTGGATAGCTTCAAAGATGTATCGTCACAATGGGAGGTTAGCTACGGTAAGCTGACAACCACCACTCAAGACGTGTTTCAGGGTGACCAGTCCATCGTGCTCCAACCGAAGAAAAACGGAAAACAGACCATCGCCAAGGTCTCCCGCACGTTCTACCCGGAGGCGTTGGATCTCAGCGGCCACGATCTCTCGTTGGCTGCGAAAGTGAACAAGCCGGATACCGTCAAAATACGGGCAGAGATCATTGCTCCCGCCCAAAGTTCCATGCTCACTGCGACCCGCCATATCCCAAAAGAGTTAGACGAGTGGGTTCGGTTCGATATCGGCTATACGGACAAACAAGGCAATCCAGTGATGGACAACGTGGCGAAGATCAACCTCCAGATCGGGCCGATGAAAAAACCGTTCGAAGTGCTAATCGATGATCTGCGGAAAGTGCCCAAGGCCAACACCGGGAAGGTGATGTTCCAGTTCGACGACGGACACGTGAGTGCCTACGAAACGGTGTATCCCTTGTTCAAGGAGAAAGATTGGACGGGTTCGGTCGCCGTCATCCCGAACGCGGTCGGCGGAGACGATCGTATCTCCGAAGCCAATATGCGCGAAATGGGCAAGAACGGGTGGGATATGGTTGGTCATGCTAGCGAACTCCTCCCGAAATACTCCTCTGAAAAACAACGACAGATCCTCCAAGAGACGAAACGGTATCTCGACGTGAAGGGATTCAAACGAGGCTCGGAGCATTTCATCGTTCCGTACCACCGAGTGAACGGTACGAGTCTCAAGCATATCAGCGAGCTGTTTAAAACAGCTTATCTTCAGGGTGGAGGACCGAACAACGCCCGCCGACCCAGCAATCCCGCTTTCATCTCCCGGGTAAACGGGGAATCCATCCGAGGGACCCGTCGGATCGTCAACATGGCTGCCGAATTCAACCAGCTGGCTGTTATCTACTACCACGAGATCGGTGGTGAGGGCGTGCCCGTAAACGCCCTCAAGAAGATCATCGATCACGTCGACAATGCGGATGTCGACGTCATCACGCCCTCTCAGCTCGTCGACAGCAGCAACTGGTAGCTGAACGATCCCACACGAGTGTGGTATTATACACCACACCATCGGAAAAGCTAATATAATTGCGATTATACGAAGAGACACATCGTGGGCTGGTGATACGAATGATGAGCACGCTTTCCACACACCGACTGTTCGCTGTTGCCACTGAGGGATTCGAGAACGGGGGCGGACTGTTCTCGAATACATCTCTTGGCAGTGTGGACGCGCATCGTTCATCGCTTCCCTGTCCACACGCCCGTTGTGCCACCGCTTCCCCAGCCAGGAAGTGAGTGTCACCTCGGGTTCGTTCCTCGTTCATCTCACCCTAGAGATGATCGTCTCGGTGACGGTATCGGGGGCGGACTGTTCTGTGATCGGTGACGCGTCGTGGGAACTTCACGCTTCGCTCTGAGTGAATCGACCATTCGACCGAAATTCCCGTGGTGTATCAGGTACGCACGCGGCCGGACGGCCGAGGACCGAGTTCGAGCCTCGGCGGGAATGTATGACAATGGAGGATCCGGTTCTCGTTGTCACGGCGAGCACCGACATCACCCTCTGGGTGTCTCGGGGAGCAGCGGGCGATCTCACTGCTGGCGCAATGGATGTCCTCACAAGCGCTACCCCCGTCGTTACCGTCGAGGAGATCGACGTAGTGGGCTGTCGTCCCACGGCAACGGATATCCGTGTCGATCTCGTCGTCGAGGTGCAGGTCCGCACAGCAGCGACGGAGCCGAGAGCCGTCGAAACGGCGCTCTGTGATGGCTTTGGCATCATCGCGGCTGACGTATCTGCGATCAGTAGTTGACACCTCGGTGGAGCCAGAGCGTAGCGTGCTCTCGGGGCGAGCCAGCGAAAACACGGTGCCCGTTGATGGGGTGAACGACGAACGATACCGCCCGAACTGTCGTCGCTCCGGGTCGTTTTTCCGTCTCCTATTCGTTCGGTTCGGTGAGGCAGTAGCGTGATCGAGAGCCAGACGATCCATCGATATCAACGACCGTGAATCCGACTCGCATCGAATCCGAATTTCCCGCCGACACGTACCGTGGTGCGCAACGTCAGGCCCTCACGGACATCCGGGCAGCGTTCGAAGCGGGCAACGACATCGTGCTCGTTCGTGCGCCCACCGGCAGCGGGAAATCGTTGCTCGCCCGGGCCATCGCTGGCTGTGCCCGACGGGCCGGAGAAGCCGACGCCGGCCAGCCCATCGGTGCGTACTACACCACTCCACAAGTCTCCCAATTGGATGACGTGGCAGCCGATCCGTTGCTCGACGATCTGAACGTCATCCGGGGCAAAGGAAACTATTCATGCGTCCTGCCGGGTGAAACGACGACGCCTGTCGACCGCGCGCCGTGTGTCCGCGAAACGGGATTCGACTGTCCCGTCAAACACCGGTGTCCGTACTTTTCTGACCGGGATCTCGCGGCAAACCGTCCGATCGCCGCGATGACGCTGGCGTATTTCATGCAAACGGCCGGCTCTACGGTGTTCGACCAGCGCGACGTGCTCGTCATCGACGAAGCCCACGGTCTGGTCGACTGGGCGGAGATGTACGCCACGATCAAACTCGGTCCTGAAACGGTTCCCGTCTGGGATCGCACGCCGGCCCCGGAGATCACGAGCGTAGATGGGGCCGTCGAGTACGCCGATACTCTCGCTTCGGTCTGTGACCGCAAGCGTCAAGAACTCCAACGCGAACCCGAACTCAGCGCCACGGAGGTGGCTACACGCGATCGGCTGGCCGAACTCCTCAGGGAGCTACAGTGGTTCGTCACTGACGCCCGCGATGCTGAGAGCGCAACGACGTGGGTCACAGACCAGCACGGGGGCGAGGGATCACCACTCACGATCAAACCGATGAACCCCGAACGATACCTCGTTCACACCGTCTGGGACCGCGCCACGTCCTTCGTGTTGTTGTCGGCGACCATCCTGAACAAGACAGCATTCTGTCACCAGACGGGACTCGATCCGTCCCGTGTCAGCCTCGTGGACGTCGATCACACGTTTCCCGTCGAGAACCGACCGCTGTTCGACGTGACACAAGGGAAAATGACCCACGAACACCGCGACGAGACGCTCCCGAAGCTCGCACGCCTCCTGGTTCGTCTCATGCAACGTCATTCCGATCGGAAGGGTATCGTCCACTGTCATTCGTACGCGATCGCCGAACGACTCGCAACGCTGCTGTCCGAATTCGGGGTCGAAGAACGTGTTCGATCGCACGATCGGGAGAATCGAAACGCCGTGCTTTCCTCGTGGAAACGCGACGAATCGACCGTGCTGCTCTCCGTGAAGATGGAAGAAGCCCTCGATCTGGAGGGGGATCTCGCCCGGTGGCAAGTGCTGTGTAAGGCACCGTTTCCGAACACGCGCGACTCTCGTGTCGCCAGCCGACTCGAAGACGGACAGTGGGGATGGTACTACCGCAGCGCGTTACGAACCGTGATCCAAGCGTGTGGACGTGTCGTCAGATCTCCCACCGACGAGGGAGCAACCTACCTCGCCGACGAAAGCCTCCTCGATCTGTTCGAACGGGCGCACTCGGACATTCCACCGTGGTTCCAAGCACAGATCGACCGTATGCGTTCTCCCTCGCTCCCGGCGTTCGATCCGAGCGAAGCGTGTACGGAGACCTCCACGGATCGACGCCGATCGACCGCTTCTTCGACCGCTTCCTCGATCGAAGATCATCCACTTGATGATGTTTGGCAGTGATTTTATTTCACGGTCGGTACGGACCCCGGTCGAAGACCCCGTTCGGTCTTGATCCCAAACCGAAGATCAGAATGATTATATTTGATATCCTCATGGAAGATAGTATGGGCGGTGAGACCCTCCGGCGCGCAGGTATTCGACTTGAGGAGGCAAGCGAAACAGTGGAGAACGGACTGATCAGTAAGCGATTGGCGCGGCTCGCGGATCAGTGTCGGTCTCTCGCTGATCGTGATCCGGACGCCGATCAACTCGCCCGATTGGAGACCACTATCCGGTCAGCAAGCCGACGACTCGATGGGGATGTCGCCGTCACCGTTCGCCGGGCCGGGCAGGATGTCGTCGTGTACCGAGATCAACGCGAGTGAGCCGTACTGACCGCTCGGTTTCCGATCGGTTATATCTATATTTGCAGTAAGAGACGTCAAAAAAACGTGATCTCTGTCTCACCGGCTCGCAGTCGCGTCCTCGGGTAGCACGTGTAACCCTTCTCTGTGTTTTATGACGGGCACGGTGTCGGTGTCGGGATCTAGATATGACGGTCGGGGGATGGTTTTCGCTTCGTAGGTGTCGGGATCGAGCACTTGCACAGCGTGGTCGTCTTCGACAGCGACGAGCGTCGTTTCCTGGGCGTCGGTGGTGTCACCGAGTCGGCGTGCATCAGGAGCGATCCCGTCCTCGGCGTCTGCCTCGTACTGCTTTCCGGTCGTGAGCCGTCGTCCTTTCAGATTGCCGTGGGCGCTGTGAACGAGCACCGGGTCCTCACCAGCAGGTTCGATGACCGTTCCGGCGGGAAACGGCGGCAGTCGGACGGCGTAAGTGACCCGGTACACCTCGTTTCCATCCTCGTCCTCGGTGATGAGTGTCTGGGAATCCGTTACCGTTCCGCCGAGTTCCCGCTGGATGTGGGTGGCGACGGTTCGACCGAGCTGTGTGGTCGAGAGACGGACGTTGATCCCCTCGTTGCTTTCGCTGATCTCCGTAATGAAGGCGTTACGATCGCCCTCGCGTTCGTCGACGCGTTCGTTGGCGATCTCAGCCGCACGCGTTCGCTCGGTTTCGGTCGGCGTGCGGTCCATGGCGCGGACCTGAACCGTACTCGCGTAGTACTCCCCAGCGATTCGCGAACAGCGCGTACACGTCGTTCGGTTGAACCGCACGCGAACGTCGTGTTCCGCTTCGATCACGGTATCACGTACCACGCCCGTGAAATAACAGTGCATCTCGATCGTGTTCCGATCGATCTGCTCGGGTTCGACCATCCACTCCACGTCATCGGCCTCAACGTGGATCCCGAGGGTTTCGGTGGTCTCCTCGATGGCGACATCCGTGTAATCATCTGCTCCGACATCGACCCACTGTTCGCCGCGCTTGACGGCTCCACACCCGCTACAGATCTCGACGACCAGTTCCTCAGGAGCATCGACGAGGTCGAACTCCTCGAAGTAACAGTCGTCACAAAGGCGTGCCCGGTGTCCGCTGGGATTGCCGGGACGTGGCTCCGATCGCGGCTCGACAGGATCACCACACCGAGGACAGAATTCGCCGGAACCCATTGGTGACGGTAGTGTCCCAGCGCGTTTAAACTCGTCTGCTCCGATCGTTATAAAAATCTGACCTGTCGGTGCCGTCCACCGATGAAGATGTTCACAGGTAACCTATGTGTGCACTCGCTCGCTCCGTCCCGTCGTGAGCACGGACCGGACGTACGTCGAAACGGTCATGTAGTCCCTCTGTTTCGTTCTAGACGGTCCCGCTTTCGTCTACCACAGCGGGCGGGACCGGGCCGGGCGCGCCCTTTACTCCGTGTATCTTGCTGACACAGTACGTATAGCGGAGGGGCTATATGTTCCAGACCGTGTATTCTGGATATGGAGTGGAAATCGGATTGGAACCTCCGGGGGCGGATGGCCTTCACGATGTTCCTGTTGTTCGCCCTCTACATCGTGTTCATTGCCATTCTGGCAGAAGCGAACATGTGGATCATCATGCCCGTTGTGGGTGTGTTTTTGCTGGGCCAGTTGTTTTTCAGCGACAAGCTCGCGTTGTATACGATGGGCGCGCGCGAGGTGAGCAAAGACGAGTATCCCGAACTACACGCCTCGATCTCGCGGCTCTCCCAGCAGGCTGACCTGCCCAAACCGACGGTTGCGGTCACGGATTCCCGGGTCCCGAACGCGTTTGCTACCGGCCGGTCACAGGACAGTGCCACGGTCTGTGTCACCACTGGTATCCTGAACACGTTGAACCAAGAGGAACTCGAAGGGGTGTTGGCTCACGAGCTTGCCCACGTCAAAAACCGGGACGTGATGGTGATGACGATCGCTTCGTTCCTCTCGACGATCGCGTTCATGGTCGTCCGATGGGGGTGGTTGTTCACCGGTGGCGGCGACGACGACAGCCCCGGCGCACTCGTCGCCATCCTCGCCTCGCTGGTCGTCTGGATCGTCTCGTTTTTCCTCATCCGGGCGCTCTCGCGGTACCGCGAGTTCGCCGCCGATCGGGGCGGAGCCATGATCACCGGCAACCCGAGCGCACTCGCGTCCGCACTCATGAAGATTTCCGGCCGCATGGACAAGGTTCCCGACCGTGATATGCGCGAACAATCGGAAATGAACGCCTTTTTCATCATCCCGATGAAGGGAAGTTCCATCATGCGGCTGTTCAGCACCCATCCGAGCACTGAACGCCGGATCGAGCGGCTTCAGGACATGGAACGCGAAATCCAGTTCGCGTGAATCGTTTCTGACCGATCGACTGGCTGTTTCCATTGTTTTTCTCCTCTCACAGCATGGAAAACCCCAAGCAGTCACACGCCCGTGAGTGACACATGGGCATCTTTGATTCGATCCGACAGGTACTCGGTCTCAGCGCCGAGGCAGACGCCACTCGCGCGGCCGAACCGGAGGACCTGTTCGGGATGAGCACTGCGTATATTACGATGGAGGCCGACCTCGGTTACACACCGACGGGGGAAGCCGCGCTCTGCTTTTCGAACGTCGATAGCGCGGCGTTCGAAGAAGCAGAACGGGAGGTCGAACGCATCCTCGAAGCCGGTCGTCAGGAAACGGGTACCGAAGCCCGGTTCAACACTGATTCACACGGCTATGAGTGGGTCATCCTTGATGATCCGGATTTTGAGGATTTGATCACGAGCATGCATTTCGCAGCAGACACGTTCGTCGAGGAAGGATTTGGGAGCCGGTTGCTCGCCGCCGTCTTCGCCTTCCAGAAGGAGTCTGACACCGTCTACTGGGTGTACTCGTTCCGCCGTGGCGCGTACTATCCCTTTGCGCCGCTTCCCGGCAATGAACGCGACTCCAGTGCCGAGTTCAAACTCCAAAGCGCCCTTGAGGGGGAACTGGAAGTAGAAGACGACACCGAATACTGGTATCCGCTCTGGCCCGACGGCTCCGGCGACCCGTGGGAATGAACTGACCTCGGCGTTTTCGATGTGCTTTTTCTGGTGATCGTGGTGGCCGTAGCCCCACGGTTTCACTTTCACTGGGGTGTTAACGAGTTTTTATGAAGGGTGGGGAACAACGAAGAACCATGGCAACGGATTTGGAGAACCTTCCAGGCGTCGGTCCAGCAACGGCGGAGAAGCTGCAAGACAATGGGTACGATTCCTTTCAGGGTATCGCCGTCGCAAGTCCGGCGGAGCTTTCGAACACCGCCGACGTGGGTGAGAGCACGGCTCACGACATCATTCAGGCGGCACGGGAGCAGGCGGACATCGGTGGGTTCGAAACGGGGGCGTCGGTGCTTCAGCGCCGCGAGCGGATCGGCAAGCTCGAAACGCAGGTAGCGGAGATCGACGAAATGCTCGGTGGCGGCGTCGAAACCCAGTCGATCACGGAGGTGTACGGCGAGTTCGGTGCGGGCAAATCACAGATCACTCACCAGCTGTCGGTGAACGTCCAGCTGCCGCCCGAAGTGGGTGGATTGGGTGGTAGCGCCATCTTCGTGGATTCCGAAGATACGTTTCGTCCCGAGCGCATCGATGAGATGGTCCGTGGGCTGGACGATTCACTCATCGCTGCTGCCATGGATGACCGGGAGATCGACGGCGATCCGGATGACGAGGAGGCGCTGTCCGAGTTAGTGGAGACGTTTCTCGACTACATTCACGTCGCAAAGGCGTTCAACTCCAACCACCAGATCTTGCTCGCGGAAAAGGCCCAAGAGATCGCAAGCGAACACGAAGATAGCGAGTATCCAGTGCGACTGTTGTGTGTCGATTCACTCACTGCCCACTTCCGCGCGGAGTACGTCGGTCGTGGCGAGTTGGCCAACCGCCAGCAGAAGCTCAACAAGCATCTCCACGATATCGATCGACTCGGAAACCTGTACAACGCTGCCGTCGTCGTGACCAATCAGGTCCAGTCGAACCCGGACGCCTTCTTCGGCGATCCAACGAAACCCATCGGTGGCAACATCCTTGGCCACAAATCCACTTTCCGCATCTATCTCCGCAAGTCAAAGGCGAACAAACGCATCGTCAAACTCGTCGACGCACCGAACCTTCCCGATGGCGAGTCCGTCATGCGCGTCGAAAATGAGGGACTGAAACCCGAGTGAGCCACAGTTCTTACCACCTTGCATCGAACGCCAGCGTCTCGGTCCCTTCGGTTGCGGTGGTGTACTCGCTGCGCACAACGGTGAACCGGTGTTGATCGGTGACGGTGCCGTCCGGACGCGAGGAATGCTGCCGTAACTACCCTTCGTGGCGTCCCCCATACTTCTCTATCATGCGTTGAGATCCGTTGAACCGAACGTCACGTTCTCATTCCGGCTTCCTCGGGATGATCCTCGTTGAACGTCTCGGATATCTCTTTGAAGTACGGATCACCGGTGATCCGATGGAGCTTCCGGAGCTGGAGGATGTGCATTGCGTGGTAGAACTCGTTGCCCCGGTAGCCGCGGTTGAGCGCGTACCAGCTCACTTCGCCCGGCTCTCGGAACTGCTCGACGTACTGCTTGATCGTGGTGATCGCCGCTTCCAGCAGTGGTCGGCTCTTCTCGTCCTCGGTGACTAGCCAGTACTCATAGACACCCCACAGCCCGGTGAGAAAGCCGTTGAGAACGTGCGTCGGCGGATCGTGAGGATACTCCTCGAACCAGAGATACCCCTCGTCGTCGACCATCGCGGTCCACGGCCCATCGGTCGAACGCGTGAGCCGCCGGAAACTCTCATACACCGCGTCGGCCGTTTCCCGATACTGTTTTTTCCCCGTCGCTTCGTGCAGCCTGAGATACGCCGACAACGATGTACCCTGCGCCAACGCCGAGTACCACGGTGGAGTGAGTGTCACGCCAGCACCGCCTTTTTTCATCGTGTAGGGAAAGTACAACGCCCCGTCGTTGCGTGCGGCTGTGTCCAGATACGCCTCGGAGATTTCGATCGCCTTTTCGAGATAGGAATCCCGGTCGAGCTGGCGGTAGCAGTAGAGCAACTTCATCATCGTTCGAGACGTGCGAACCGGCATGTGCCCCCGCTCACCGTTGATCGTCGCCATCTGCAGGTTGGGGATGGAATCGACCTCCGAAGCGTTAAACCGACACGATGGCTCGTTCCACCGATTGACGAAGATCGTCGGCCGTTCGTCGTAGGACACTTCCTGAAGCGAGTACTGCTCTCGCTGGATTTCGACTCCGTCGATTTCCATCGTCGAACTGCTGTCTGAGGGCGTGTCTGTGGTGTTCCCTGCTGTGGTTGGTGTCGGTGATCCACCTCCCAGCGTCGAGGTCTGTTCTGGCTTCGTCGCTTGCTCTGTCGTCGTGGGTGGCTCGTCGTTACCTTGGGTGTTACAGCCCGCGAGACCGGACGCCAACAGGAGCGCAAACGTTCGGCGCTTCATCGATCCGTCCTCCCTTCCCATCGCTGCGCTGTCGTGCCATCGACCGTACCGTGAATATAGAGATACATATCTGTCATAGAATTCACTCGACGATTCGATCTACCATGCTTGGATATGATCTGTGGTGTCTGTATAGCTTTTCTGGCCGGTGATCGATTTCGGCTACAGCTGCTTTCTTCCTCCAAGGAGAGAATTCCGCCGTTTACGGCGAGGAGAATGTCACTCGGTTTGTGTCGTGTCGATCTCGATGTCACCGCTGTGGATCTTCGCACCGTCCTGTGCGACTTTCTCGGCGAGTACGGCGCATTTGACGCGCATCGGGCTGATCTCGACGCCCAGCATATCGATCACGTCGTCGCGGTCGAGTTCGTGGAGTTCGGCAACAGTCATGCCCTGAAGCTGTTGGGTGAGCAGCGAGGCGCTGGCCTGACTGATCGCACAGCCGTCTCCGGAGAAGGCGATGCGTTCGATCGTTTCCTCGTCGTCGGCGAGCACGACATCGATCTGGATCGTGTCGCCACAGGTCGGATTCTCGCCAGTGTGTGAGAACGTCGGCTCCTCGAGTTCCCCGTAGTTTCGGGGGTTCTTGTAGTGATCGAGGATCTGCTGGCGATACATATCGGAGCCCAGTCCCATCGTTGTCTTCGATAGCAGGTAAAGCCGGAAAAACGTATCGTGAGTGACGGCATGGCACGGCGCGTCAAGCTTAGGCGAACAACGCGCGCGCGTCGTCGATACCCTCGATGAGCGCGTCGATCTCCTTGCGGGTGTTGTAGAGGTAAAAGGAAGCCCGTGCGGAGGCTGCGGTGTCCAAGGTGTCGTGCAGCGGTTGCGTGCAGTGGTCACCTGCCCGGATGGCGACCGCGTGATCGTTGAGGATGCTCGAAAGGTCGTGTGCGTGGACGGAGTCGAGATTGAACGAAACGAGTCCCACTCGATCGTCGCCGGGGGGTCCGTACACCGTGATGTCCTCGAACTCGGTGAGCCTGTCGTAGGCGTATTCGGCCAATTCGTGCTCGTGGCGCTGGATGCGTTCCAATCCGATCTCGTCGAGGTAGTCACACGCGGCCGCGAGCGCGATGCCCTGACCGATGACCGGCGTGCCAGCCTCGAACTTCCACGGCAGCTCCTCGAACGTCGTCTCCTCGTAGGTGACTTTCCGAACCATCGAGCCACCGTAGAGGTAGGGCTGCATCGATTCGAGCAGCTCGCGCTTGCCGTACAACACGCCGATTCCCGTCGGACCACACATCTTGTGGCCGGAGAAGGCAAAGAAGTCCGCATCGATCGCTTCGACGTCGACCGGTTGGTGGGGCACCGATTGGGCACCGTCGACGAAGATGTACGCCCCGTGGTCGTGAGCGAGCTCTGCGAGCTCCGAGACGGGGTTGATGGTTCCCAGCGTGTTCGAGACGTGGGCGACGCTCACCATCGCCGTGTCGTCGGTGATCAGCTCTTTCGCGTGGTCCATGTCGAGGTAGCCCTCCTCATCGATCCGGATGTATTTCACCTCTGCGCCCGTTTTTTTACCGATCTGCTGCCACGTCACGAGCGAGGAGTGGTGTTCCATCTGGGTGGTTACCACCTCGTCTTCGGGACCGAGCTCTGCAAGCCCCCACGCGTAGGCCACGAGGTTCATCGATTCCGTTGTGTTTTTCGTGAAAACGATCTCCTCGCGTCCACCCGACGCGCCGATGAACTCCGCCACCCGGTCGTGGGCCTCCTCGTAGGCGATCGACGCCTCCTGACTCAGTTGGTGAAGCCCGCGGTGGACGTTCGCGTTGTACGTGCGGTAGTACTCCGCAATGGTATCGATGACTGGCTCGGGTGTCTGACTGGTCGCGGCATTGTCGAGATACACGAGCTGCGTGCCGTCGAACTCCCGCTGGAGGATCGGAAAGTCCGCCCTGATGTGCTCGGTGTCCAGCGGGTCGGTAGTGCTCGCTTTCATTACCTCAACCGAAGACCCCCAGACAAAACACTTCTTCGGTCGAGCCACATTTCTTTTCGCTTTTCACAACCGAACCCGGCGATCGTGTTACTCGTCTGTGATCTGGTTCCGGTCGAGTTCGACGCCGAGTCCGGGTCCCTCGGGTGCGGTGATGATGCCGTCCTCGTGGTCGATCGTTTCGGTCAGGAAGCAATCCCGGACTGCTGGTGTCCACGGGGGATCGATCGAGAACTCACACCATGGACTTCCGGCAGCGGTCATCACGTGGAGGTTTGCGACGAAGCCGAGCCCGTTGGTCCACGTGTGTGGCACGAACGTTACGCCGTGTTGGCGCGCCATCGCCGCGATCTCGGTGGCGCGTTTGATGCCGGTTGCGAGTGCGGCGTCAGGTTGGAGCACGTCGAGCGAGTCGTGGGTGAGGTGCTCCCGAAGCTGCCACGCGCCGTTGTTGAACTCCCCACCGGCGATCGGGACGTCGGTTGCCTCTCGGAGCCGGGCGTACCCCTCGAAATCGTGGCGGGGGAGCGGCTCCTCCAGCCATCCAATCCCGCCGATCTCCTCCAGCTCGCGGGCGACCGTGAGCGCCTCGGCGAACGACCACTGGCGTTCCTCGTCCATCACCCGGACGGCCCACCCTTTGTTCGCGTCGACCATCAGCGTCAGCTCCGGGAACGCATCGCGTACTGCGCGGACGATCTCGGTGTGTTCGGGTTCGGTGATCCGCAGCTTCACCGCCTCGTACCCCTCGCTCACGCGCTCTTGGACGTAGTCGACGCGTTCGTCCGCGTCGATCACTTGCCCGGTGCTCGCGTACACCGGAATCTCACGGCTTTCTGCGCCCAACAGCTCGTACACTGGTTTACCTGCATCCTTGCCGATGATGTCCCACAACGCGTGTTCGACGTGCCACGGGCGTGGTCCGACGAGGTTGAACCCCTCCAGCTTGCGCAAAATCCCCTCGACGTTGTGCGGATCCTCGCCGAGCAGGAAGTATGATAGTTGGTCCTCGTAGTCCAGTCCGCCTGCAAAGCTCGGACTGGCTGCCAGCCCCGTGATTCCCGCGTCGGTCTCGATCTCGAACAGCTCGGCCTCGTGTGTCGCTTGGGGGTAGCCCGGAATCCACGTCGGGTGAAACGGCTCGTCCATCGCGTGTTCGACGTGGTGTTGGGTAACGCCAGTTATTTTCATGCCAACAGGCGACGGGGGCACCGAGAAATAGGTTCGGCCTCGGATACGAGGTGTCTGTGGTGTTTCTGTCTGCTGGAGTTGAAATAAGGTAAAGGCGAACATGACTATCACGCGTTTGCTGTATACCAGTCTCGGAGCCTCGTGAGGAACTGCTTCGCATCGATGTACTCCGACCGTTCGTAGCCAGCGTCGGTGAGCACGCTGTCGAAGCAGGTGCCGGCCGCGATGTCGTTGGTAATGACGCCGATATCAGTATCGATACCGCGTTCAAGCCGGTCGGTAGCCAGCACGACGAGTTGGATATCCGTGCTTCGATCACAGATGGTGGTCGGTTCGTCTTTGCGGCGATACATGTTCTTGCCCGCTTCTCGAGGGATGCCATCAGATCATCGGGAACAGTCGCCATCCTCGTCATCCTTCCTCGATCGCCTGTTGAAGGGTTCGATGTCACGGGTACTTCGTGTCTCGTGGGTCAGCTCGGTGGCGACGGAAGGATGGATCACCAGCGTCCACGGCTCGCGCACGAAAAACGCGCGCAGTGCCCTGTGCAGCCGGTCGATTCGGCGTTCCAGCCCGGATGAATAGATTCGCATCGGCGAGGTACGTCGTTATCGAAGATAGATCGACCATCGCTATTCGGATTCGTTCTGCTCGAACACGACACGGGTGTTATCGTCGAACTGGATCTCGTGGGATGGCTGTCGTCCGTCGTCTTCGGTTGCATCCCGGAGATCGCCGAAAAACGGATCGAGCTCTTGCATCTCTCGAACTGTGTCTTCGAGCGCGATCAGTATCGTCGTCCCGACGATCGTCGGAAGATCGAGTTCGCGGGTCGCAAGCCGTTCGGTCATCCGTCCGTCGATGTACGGCTTGACATACGCGACCACGTTGATTAACCGTTCGACACCGTATTCTTCGACGAATTGCGAGACATCGTCGTCGGCGACTTGCTGACCGATGGCGGCGATGATCGTGGGGATGATCATCGTCAACTGTGGCTCACCAGCCGTGATGATCCCCACTTTGAACGGTTCCGTCCGGTAGTGCCGCTCGCGCCCTTCCTCGCGGACTTCCACGAGCGCGGTCTGGCGCAAGGAATGCGTCGTACACCGTCGATTGGGAAAAACACGCTCGTCTCGCTGAGCGATCGTGTGGCCGTCCACTCGTCCCGCTTCAGAAGCTCCGTATAGAGATGTGCGCTTGCTCTCGAACATCACGTAAAACGTATCCTGCAAGCGAACGGAATCTGATCATATCGATGATATTTCAATCGAGCGTACTGTTCATGGTTCTCTCGGTTCTGGTTTTGTGTTGGTTCGTGGCTGTATCGGTCCTCTTGGGCTACTGGATTCACGCCGACGCGACCGCCCGCGGGAGCGATTCAGCGCTGTCGTGGGCGATCGGTAGTGTCGCCACCCTGCTCGGCACCGTCGCGTATTTCCTTTACCGGCACAAGATCGGCGGTCGGAGCGAACCCGCCTCCCGCCGGGAACGCATCGCCGGGACGGTGGTGTTTGCGCAGCTGTTCGCTCTCGTGCTCGGGGCTAAACTGTCTCCTCCTGATCCATTCACACAGCTGCTACAGCTCCCGCCCCTCGTTGTCGTTGGACTTCTCCCCGCTTACTGGCTGGTTTGGCGGGGTGGCTACGCCCGCCTCCGTCGCCGGATCGGATTGGTCCACGACGACGAACAGCGCCACTGAACCTCACCATTCTCAGTCTCAAAGTTTCGACGGTCACCACTCCTCGCGTAGCAGGCCGTACAAGCGCATATCGTGATACTCGCCGCGAAACCACGCCGCCTGACGCCGGGTTCCCTCGTGTTCGAACCCCAACGATTCGAGCAGTCCGATCGAGGCGTCGTTGAAGCTCCCGGCGCGAGCGCTGATCCGCCGGAGATTCCGGTCCTCGAAGGCGTACTGCACCATTCGGGCAGCGGCGTCCGACCCATACCCCTCGCCGTGGTGGTCGGGCGCGAACCAGTAGGCGAGTTCTGCGTCCCGCGACCGAACGGTTTCGTCCGGCCCGTACTGGGTCCCCGTCAACGAGACGACGCCCAGCGGCTCCTCCCCATCGCAGGCAAGACAGTGAATGCTATCGGAGTCGGAAATCACTGTTTCGAAGAATTCGGCTCCCTGCTCGTGGTTCATCGGATCGATGTCGAGGGCGGACCGCCACACCCTCGGGTCGTTCATGGCGCGCTGGAGAAAGTCGATGTCTTCCCGTTCGATCGGTCGGAGGGTCACGGTGTCTCCCTCCAGAAAGCATGGACCGGGCATGGCCGGTTTTCATATCAATCGAGCAAAGGTCTTGTGTAGCCGTGCGCCTCGGTGTCGTCACCCAAGAGACGGCGCGTACGTTTCGAACACCTCCTCATCCAAGGCGAGCTGGATGTGGCCTTTGTACGGGACGAAGACGTTTTGCGCGGTCGATACTGACTCCCGCTCCGCGTCGGGAAGAGTGGCGTACTCGTCGGGCGTGATCAGTTCGTCAAAGTTCGACCAGAGCGCCGTGTAGTCGACGCTTTCTGTGAGCTGTCCGTCGTTTAGCTCCTGTAGGAAGTCGCTGCCCGGTACCATGTCCCGACCGCCGGGTGTAATGTACGCGAGATACGCGACGTACGTTCCCTGGTGGGGCGTGCCGAGCGTGATGAGTGAATCGACGTACTGGTCGGCCCCCATCTTTTCGATCGCCCACCGGGAATCGAGTCCCCCCATGGAATGAGCGATGATGTCGACGTCGCTGTCGTGACCGGTGCTGATAGACTGGAGTTTTGTTGTTACCTCTTCGGCGTACACCGTCGGTGAATCGACTGTCGTGGCAAGTGTGCCGAGACTCAGTACGTACAACTGATCCTCTGTGTAGCCGATCTCCTGCAATCGGTGCGTGGTGATATCCCACCACGGCGTCTTTCCGGAATCGAGAAAGCCGTGGACCATGAGAACTGGTGAGCGGTCAGTCGTCGGTGTGGCGCTACCGACGGCAGTGATGCTGGCTGCTGTGACACTCGCCGCCCCGATCCCCGTGAGAAACCCCCGTCGAGTGACCGTTCGACTACCCTTCTGATGCATCATGGTATCGTCCCCCAACACAAATGAGGACGATTCACAAATGAGGATGTTGCCGGTTATTTATCGTGCTTCATATCTATTGGATCAACGTCATCGATCGCCAGCTCCAAAAAAAAAACGAAACGCGGGACGTAATGCCCGGGGTGGGCTCCGAACCCACGATCTCCGCATATCCCAGGTACGAGGCCTCGGCACGACCTCAGGGATGCGGGTTGGTACCGCACGGTCTCGTGACCCTATGAGTGCGGCGCTATGTCCAGCTAAGCCACCCGGGCTCACTTGCTCTTATCACACTCCTCCTCTTTAACCTTCTCATGTCGGTCCGCTAGCTCACTCTCGCCCGGTGACTTTTCGGATGCAGGTCGATCCAAAGGGACCGTGGTCCCCGGCGGGAAGCCGCATGAAATGACCTGTCGAAAGGGTTGCACCACACCGTCGACAGGTGAACTCTCCGTCTTTCGTAACCACTTCACTCTGGAACCGGAGGAACTGACCCTCCGTCGGCGTAACTGTGTCTCCATCCCGCTCGATAATGCCCCGTGTCTGGGCAGTTTCGAGGATTTCGCGTGTCGTAGCGGGGTGAGTCGTGATCGTCTCCAGCCGATCGATGGTTTCGGCGAGTGACAGTTCCGCGTGTTCGAGTCGTTCGAGCAGTTGAACGCCGAGTTCGACCGGATCGTCGGTCACACCCCTCCTACTCGCTACGGCGGAATAATGATTTGCGCTCTCGGTGCGTGTCACCGTCCGACTGCACACGGGAGGGCGGTAAGTCCGTGGAAAGTCGGGCGCGGTGTCCGATCGGTCAGATCCGGCTCGATCGTCGAAAACCGATCGAGGAGTTCACCGAGTGCAACGTCGGCCTCGATGCGCGCGAGGGGAGCACCAAGACAGTAGTGAATCCCTCGTCCGAACGCGAGATGTGGATTGGGTTGGCGTTCCGGCCGGAACGCCTCGGGTGCATCGAACATCGTCGGATCCCTGTTCGCAGAGCCGATCCACGGTGTCACTCGCTCGCCCGCCGTGATCCGTCGCCCCCCGAGCTTGACGTCCTCGGTAGCGACACGACGGACCATCTGTACTGGCGACCGGTAACGAAGCACTTCTTCGATCGCCTGCGTGCGATCGATCTCGCCCGAGCGGACCCGCTCGGTCACGTCGTGCTCCTCGAAACACCAAACGGCGTTCGTGATGAGGTTCGTCGTCGTCACGTTACCCGCGATGAGCAAGAGAATACAGAACCCGATCGTTTCCTCTCGGTCGAGCTCTCTGGCCGTCGCTGCGAGGGTGATGAGATCGTCACCACCACCGTTTTCGCGCTCGTCGATCAGCTCAGAAAAGTACGTTTGCATCTCGGTCCACGCATCCTGTCGCTGGGTTTCGTGGGCTTGCTCGGTATCCTCGGCGTCTGGGGTCACGAGCGCGTCTGACCACTCTTTGAACTGTTCGCGGCGGTCGGTGGGGATCCCGAGCAGCTCGGCGATCACCGAGACGGGAAGCGGATCGGCGAGATCAGACACCACGTCGATCCGGCGTTCGTCTTCGAGCTGATCTAACTGCTTGACGGTCAACTCCTCGATCCGCGCTCGATTTTGGCGGATCGTCCCCGGCTGAAACCGTTCGTTGACGAACTCCCGGAGACGCCCGTGATCCGGCGGATCGGCCCTGAGCATCGTTCGAAAGCCCGAATCGTCATCTCCTACCCGAGGCGGCTGGATGTCCGCTGTGGTGAGATCAGATGAGAACGTCTCGTGATCGCGGAGCACACGATCAACCTCCTCATACCGGAAGACGTCCCACGTTTGTCGGCGTTCGTCGTACCGAACGGGATCGTCCTGTCGCATCTCGGCGTACCAATCGAACGGATCGAGCTGACTCTCCCGATCACGAATCGGGACCGGTGGCGCTGTGAGTGGGACCTCCGAATTGGAAGACGACATCCATTGAATGAACGTTCAGTCATTTTGTAGGCTTTTCGGTCGTTCGACTGTGGATATCGGCGAGCAATGACTGTGATGAGGTGGTCTCACCAGAACGTGTCAGAACAGTCGTAGATGACCCCGTGTTGTGAACAGACGTACTTGCAGTGGCGATGAGTCATCGGTCGGTCACAGATCGGACACGGTCGTCCGCCGTTCATAGTTGACGTAGGAGAACTGATAAACAAACGCTTTCGATCGGCGTGTCCGTCGGACCGACGATCGCGCTAGTTCGGCTTAGCGCAGTTCAACACTCCGACCAGCCGCAGTTTTCACAGGTTTTGCAGCCTTCGCTGAAGTACAACGTCATCGACCCACAGTCGGGACATTCCGGGCTTTCCCCGGCATCGATGAGCGATTGGGTGTCGAGGTCGGTCGTCGATCGGTCCTCGGTTTCGGAGGCCGATTCAGCGACTTCCGTTAGATGTTGCTGTTGTGGGTAGGGTTTGCTGATCTCATCGTCGAGATATCGCCGCATTGCCACGCCGATCGCATCGGGAATGGAGTTGATCTGCTCGCCTTTGTCCCATGCCACCTTCGGACTCCTGATTCCCTCAAGATCCTCAGCGATCTCGTTGGGATCGACGCCGGAACGCAGTGCGTAGCTGATGGTTTTGGCCAATCCCTCGGTGAACGACGCCGTAAAGCCACCGGAGTTGCCGATCGTGGCGAACAGCTCGAACGGTTCGCCGTTTTCGTCCTCGTTGATGTTGACGTACATCTTGCCGTAGCCGGTGTCGATGCGCTGGGTCACGCCGTACAGCACGTCCGGCCGTGGCCGTTCGCGTGCGTACGCGCCACCGGCCTGTCCCTTCAACAGCTCCTCGATATCGGTTTCGAGCTTGTCCCGCACATCCTCGTTGTCGAGGAACGCCTCCACATCGCCGAACACCTCCTGAATCTGCTCGACGATCGTCGCTGCGGCTTCGCGCTCGTCGGCGAACTCCGCGTTTTCGGCTCGTGTGGTCAACACCTGCTTCGAGCGCGTTCCATCCCGGTAGTACGTGACGCCCTTGCCGCCGTGGTCATAAATGTACTCGAAGACCTCCCGTGCGTCGGCCATCGTCGAATCGTTCGGGGCGTTCACCGTTTTCGAGATCGACGAATCCACCCCGTCCTGACAGGCACACTGGACGGCAGCGTGCTGTTTGGCGGTGACGTCCGAGGTGACGACGAACAGCTCGCTGATGGCATCGGGTACCGTCGACAGCGAATCGACGCCGTCGAACGTGTTGCTCGCCATCTGTTCGGTCGCTTCAGTCTTGGCGGCGTCGACATCGATGTCGTTGGCCTCCAACACGCGAAGGAAGTAGTCGTCGAACTCCACGAGCATCTCATCACCTTGCACGTCGTCTGAAACGTTCTTGTAGTAGGCGACGTTGTAGATCGGCTCACACCCGCCCGTCGTGTTTCCGACCATGGACGTCGTTCCGGTCGGTGCGATCGTCACCGTGTTGTGGTTCCGGATCGGGAAGCCGTCTGCCCATTCCTCGGCGGACTGGCCCGTCTGGTGTTCGAACCACTCCTGGTATTCGAGCGGATCGGCGTATTTGGAGTCCGACCACTCCTCGAAGCTCCCGCGTTCTTCGGCCAGCTCGTGGGAGGTCTGTTTCGAGTGGTGGTTAATGTGGACCATGAGCTGGCGGGCGACCTCGTTTCCGATGTCTGAACCGTATCGGATGCCGAGCTGGATGTACAGTTGCGCTAACCCCATGATGCCGAGTCCGATCTTGCGCATCTCCCGGACCTTCTCCTCGATCTCTCGAACCGGGAAATCGGACATCGTCACCACGTTCTCCAAAAAGCGCGTGCCCAACTCGATCCGGCGGTCGAACTCCGCCGTGTCGATCGCTTCCTCTAAGAACGCCTCGACCGCCGCTGCTTGGGACTCGTATTCGTCCGCGTGGTTTTCCGACCACACCCGCCAGTCGGGCGCGTTCCGTGCCGCGAGCGTCGAGAGGTTGATGTGCCCGAGATTGCACGCTTCGTACTCTTCGAGCGGTTGTTCACCACACGGGTTTGTTGCTAAAATTTCATGATCTGGGTGCTCGTCCACGTCGAACGAGTGTTCGTTGTTCACCCGTTCGAGGTAGATCACGCCGGGTTCGCCGTTTTCGTGTGCGCCGTCGATGATGCGCTCCCAGATGAGTTCAGCGGGAATCGATAGCTCTTCGCCGATCTCGATGTGCTCGCCGAGATCGTACCGCTCGTACATCTCCTTGGTTTCGGCAGTGGCGATGTGGGGATCGCCTGTGCGGGGATTGGTGAAGGTAAACTCTTCGCCGGCGTACAGCGCTTCCATGAAGCCGTCCGTGACGCCGACGGAGATGTTGAAGTTCGAAAGATGGCCCTCCACGGCGTTGCGGAGGTGTTTGGGCACGCGGCCGTCCTCGTCGATCAGTCCACGAGCCTCTTCGAGCGCTTCCGAGAATGAGGTGTAGGTGTAGTCGTCGGGATCGTTCAAGCGGAGACAGTGGGCCAATGAGACGTCCTTGTTCTTCGAATGGATGAACTCGATCACGTCTGGGTGAGAGACGCGCATGACGCCCATCTGTGCGCCCCGGCGGGTGCCGCCCTGAGCGATCGTTTCACATAGCTGGTCGTACGTTCGCATGAAGGTGATCGGACCCGATGCGATGCCCCCCGTCGATCCAACCGGGTCCCCATACGGTCTGAGCTGCCAGAACGCATATCCGCAACCGCCTCCCGACTGAAAGACTTCTGCAGCGTTCTTTGCTGTTTCATGGATGTTCGTCAGGTCATCATCGGGCGACATCACGAAACAGGCAGAGAGCTGTTGGAGTTCGTCCCCGGCGTTCATGATCGTCGGGGAGTTCGGGATGAAAGCGAGTCGCTCCATCAGCTCACGGAACGTGTCAGCCGTGGATTCGACGTGATCTGCGATTTCGCTCGGGAGTTCTGGAACGACCGTATCGTACGCAAATTTGTTGACGTTATAAACAGAGAGCGGGGTTTCGGCGTCGTCATCGGCCGTCACGCCAGCACCGAACACCTCGGCGGCGAGTTCATCACGGCGGGGATGGTCGGGCTTCAGCTGGTTAGGTTGGACAGTGATCTCGGTTTCTCGTCGTTCGCTTTCGAACACCGCTTCGGCCAGTGCGATGTTCTTTGCGATCCGCTCGAACAGTTCCTCTTGGGTCTCGATGGGCGTACCGTCTGCGTCCTTGCGTAGATAGCGTGCTGGTAAGATGTTGTTGTACGCGTTTTCGGTCATCCGACCTTCGAGTGTATCCTCTTCGGTTCGCTTGATCGGAAGGGTGATCTCCTCCGCAGACTGTTGTGGCTGGCTCATACTGTACACTCCGTGCGGGTTCGTGTGGTGGCCTGTTGGTCTCCGTTTCGAGTCATCGATGAAAGGCGGGTCCGACTGCAAATCATTTCAACGCTACGGCTCGGGTCGCATGTGATAATATGATCACACGTGACTCTCCGGGGTGTGGGCTGCACGTTTGACTTCCTTCGTGCCTGTCCCAATAACGGTTCTTAGACCGGAGTGAAAGTGAACCTTACGTCTACGAACCATGGGTGGGAAAGGGTATTGGAGTGGAAACGATTCGGGGTTTAATAATAATTTTGAAACGATGGATCGACGTTTGAGCGTCTTATTGAGCCCCATCCCAGTATCCGGACGGCAACCTCTACGCGTAGATTTCACTCATTCTCTTATATCATTCTAGATGGATCTAAGCGTTGAGTTCCCACCTGCCGATTAGTGGCGATTGCGCCACGGAGCGTACGCGATTGTGCCCGTCCTGAAAGACGATATCCTCTCCTGTTCACAGATGTGGCATGATTTAACTGGGAGGATGCTGTGCCTCCGTCATGAACGTGGTGTTACCACTTCAGTTACTTACTGTCCCGGACGCTTTCGTAACGATCGCCGTTATCGGCGCCGTGTTGCTCATCGGTCGGTTTCTGTTGAATTTGGCGATCAAGGTGGTCATTATCGTGGCGGTCATCGCCGGAATGCTGTGGCTACTCGGGGCGAGTTCGTTCGTTTCGCTGGCCGCGCCGATGCTCCCACTTTTCGGCTAGCTCACCGCTTTCAGCGTATCCGTGTCGTCACTTCACACCCGTTCTCGGTAACGATGATGGTGTGTTCTTTCTGGCTCACGAGGGTACCTTCTTCCTCTTGAAGGACGGGGTAACCGTGGATCACGTCCGCCCGTTGCAGCCGTCGGAGGGCCATCTCGGCGCGGTCGACGTCGAGCCACCGGGTGGCAAAGGGGAGCGTTTTGAACTGGTCGGTGATCTGTTCGAGTGCCTTTCTGGCACGACGGTTTCTGACCGAGCGTTCGTGATCGAGCGCGAAGATCTCCTCGGTGGCACCCTCGTTGACTTTCCCGCTGCCGTCGGTAGCGAACGGCTCGATGGCGACTACGTCGCCTACTTCGAGTTTGACGCCGGAATCGATGGCGCGATTGGGGATATTCGGCGGAACGTGCTGTTCCCAGTGGCCGAGTCCGTGTCCGGTGAGGTTCACGACGGGATTGAAGCCGTAGCCATCGATCACGTCCTCGATTTCCGCGCCGATCGTCCCGGTGTGGATGCCGGGTTCGATCGTTTCGAGCGCTGCCTTGAGGGCTTGTTCCGAGGCCTCTTTCAGTTCGGCATTGCCCGAGTGATCGATAGTGATCGCCGTATCGGCCAGCCAGCCGTCGATGTGCACGCCGATGTCGAGGTTGACCATCTCCTCGCCGAACGTTGTTTCGTCGTCGATCGAGGGCGTCGCATGAGCGGCTTCATGGTCGACGCTGATGTTGACCGGAAACGCCGGCTCGCCGCCCAGCTCTCGGATCCGTTCTTCGGCCCACTCGGCGACTTCGAGGTGACTCGCGCCGACCTCAACGCGTTCGGCGGCTCCCTCCCGAACCTCTGCGAGGATCCGACCGGCCTCTCGGTGTTTTTCGTACTGTTCGTCGGTGAGGTCGACATCGCTCATGGTTCTTTTCCGGCCGACTGGAGGATATGCGTTGTGTTGTGTGCTTACTCGTGGCTGAGAGAGCTATCGATGGCGATACTCATCAGCGCGTAGCGAGTGTCCGTCACGATCCTTACAGAGTGTGAGCATCCCGATTCCTGAGACGCCAAGGATGACCGCGGCGATCCCGGTGATGAGGAGCGTGGTCGTGTTGCCGACGAACGAGGCCATGCCGACGAACATCGGCGGACCGATGGTCGTCCCGAACTGGAGCACGCTCGTCCGAATACTCATGATGCCGCCACGAAACGAATCGGGCGTGAGTGCGTTCAGTGCTGTATCGGTTATCGGTTCGGAAAACCCCTGTCCGATCCCGAACAAGAAGAGTGCCCCCGCCAGGACGACGAGTGAGTGGGTGAGTGATACGACCGTCATACCGACCCCGTACGTCACAAAGCCGAGGGCGATGAGCCGCGGCGGCGAGAGGTGGTGAAGGAGCCGGGACGATTGGGAGGACGTCAGTCCCATCGTTACTGCTGGAAGGCCGAGCAACAACCCAATCATCCCCGATGAAAGTCCATAAAGATCATCGAGAATGAACGGCACGATCGTGAGCTGTGCTCCATACAGAATGACGAAAATACCGAAAAAAGACACGTACAGTCCGAGCACTCTCCATGTTGGGACAGCTCGTACCGCGTTGATGACGTATGAGAGACCGGATGAGTCCGCGCCGTGTTCGATTTCAGGGAGTATCGCAGAACCGATGACGGCAATGACAATACTGAGTGCGAAGCAGACAAAGGGGACGGTCCACGAGAGCAGGGCTAGGACTCCCCCTAGAGGAGGGAAGCCTGCTGCGCCGACCGCGAGGATAGCCGCGTTCAATCCGATGAGACGGCTCCGACGGTCACCAGAAAACAGGTCGCCGAGCAGCGTCACAGTGAGGCTCATGATGGCGCTGCCAGCGATACCCTGCATGACGCGGAGACCGAGAATCGTCACGAACTCATCAACGAACACGATGAGGACGCCGCTTACGCCGAAGAGAAATAATGACGGAACGAGTACCTGCTTGCGGCCAATGCGGTCGGAGACGAGTCCAACGAACGGTGTTAATACGACTCCGGGCAACGTGAACGCCGAGATGAGGAGACTTGCTTGACTGGCTGAAATGTCCCACGCCGCCTGAATCGTCGGTAGCGCCGGGCTGATGAGTGAGACGCCCATCACGCTGACGAGCGTACTTGCAAAAATAATAAGAACTGTCTTGGATTGCTGGATGTCTGCGAGTGGATTGGTGATGTGTGTGGTGGTCATAGATCTGTGTCTGGCGGAACTCGCGTACTGGTGTCGGGCGTGGCGAATCCAGTACGGCCACGGACCCAACCGAGCTATCGCTCGTGACAGCAGTCTATTAAGACTGACCCATGCCAACGCAGTAGTGTTGCCGACAGAGAGCCGCAAAAGCCGGCCGCATGTCCGTAGAGCCGCCCGCTATCCTGAATTCGATTATGCTACATTTCAACCTTACGAAGCGGGTGCTCCCGATAGGATCTGTACAGCGCTGTTTGTCGGTTACTCGTCGGTGGCGCTCGTCTGCATTGTTTCCGTGTTGAACGCGCGTCCGACCGAGCCATCGGGATCCATGACGATGACCCCCGCTCTGGCGCCGGTGAGATCTTCGAGTTCCTCGATGGCGAGTTCGGCGGCGTCCTGTGGTTCCCGTCCGAGTTCGAGGTGGTCGACTGCGCGCCGGGCGAGCGTCACGCGGACGATCTCCTCGCCTTCGCCGGTCGCGCTCGCCCCACCGGCGTGCGTACAGTAGAACCCGGAGCCGACTTGTGGTACGTCTCCGACGCGTCCGGCGAGCGCACACCACCGTCCACCGGTTGCGGTGCAGGTCGCAACTTGCTCCCCGTCGGTCGCCACCGCTCCGACGGTGTCGGTGCCGTCGAACTGGTCGCGGACGAACGCCAACTGATCGGTGATGGCGTCGTTATCGGGACTGTCGAGATCGGTCCAGTCATCGGTTGTCCGCTCGCTCCGGAGATCACAGTCCGTCTGGATATCGAACGCGTTCGCGAGCGCGACGGCTCGCTCTCCCGCCACGAGCACGTGGGGGGTTTCCTCCATGACGACGCGAGCAGCCTCGCTAGCGTGTTTGACACCGGGCATCGAGCAGACCGCACCCACCTCCCGGTCGCTGCACATTACGCCGGCATCGGTCCGAACGACGCCGTCCGATTGGATCGCTCCGCCGACGCCAGCGTTGAACCGGGGCGATGACTCCAGTCGTTTCACCGTCTCGATGACCGCATCGACAGGCGTTGCGGTGCGTTCTCCGGCTGTAACCGCTCGTTCTAACACCGACTGGCGCTGTTCGGGGTGCTCTACTGCTCCTCCCGCTCCCCCGTGGGCGATAACGTTCATGTTCTTCCGTGAATCGGGGGCATGGATACACTGTCGGTCTCGCTTCACGAGATCCGTTTCGACCGTTACTCTCCGCGTTCCGTCTCGCGGAGGATGAACGGGCCGATCGCGAGCGTCCGCTTTGCGACAGTCAGCAGGCGAAGGAGGTACGAAAGCAACACCGCAAACGGAAGCAGCGACACGACGTACAGCCCCCCAACGAACAGATAGGTGGTGTCGAATCCGGCGATCGCTCCCGGCCCGGACAGCGTTGACGGTTCGTTCACGAAGATCGTGTAGCCGACGAGCATCAGCACAGGCAGCGCGGCGTACAGCATTGCCCGCGAGATGTTGACGACTTCCCACTGGAAATACAACGTCTTGAAATGCTCTCGGGCAGGACCGAAAAACCGCAACGCTTCGATGACGTCTTCGATCGCGTCATCTGCGGCTTCCGAGAGCGTTCTGCTGTAGCGCTCTCGCAGCGATCGGGCTGTGGCGATCTTCCAGGAGTAGTTGTAGTTCAACACGGGCAACAGCGTTTCAAACGAGCCGAACGTTGTCCCTTCTAAATCGTTTCGTACCGCTGTGCTGTGGTCGATGACATCCTCCGTGTACGCCACGATGTCCTCAGTCTCTTCGGCGGTAGCGTCCTCAGTCACTGCTTCGTTGAGCGTTCGCGTCCGCCTTTCGACCAGATCGATGAGTGTCTGGAAAAACCGAGACGGATCGGCAGGCACCGCACCGATCTCGCTCGATTCTTCGATCTTCTCGCGGAATTCGGTAGCGCGGTTCATCCGCTGGCGCTGTTCACCGAGCGGGCCGATCTCCTGTGAGAGTACTAACTGTCCGATCGTGAGCACGAGTGTAACGCTCGTGACCGTTGCGATGATCATCGAGCTAAACGCCGACGACACGGTAGAGCCGGTTGTGAGTTTTCGAGCCACTGTCGGCCCGATCGCGTAGAAGACGAGCAACAACAGATACGACCCCACCAACAACAGTCCCGTCACTACCCATCGATTGCCTGTGATCAGTATCCAGTGCCGTAGCCGGCTGTCACCCACCCGCTCCCGCATCGTCTCTTCTGGTTGGGATAGTTCGTCTACTCTCTCCATGGTTCGTGATTGGGGCGCATTCACCTACTGTTGTTCGACGTCTTAAGTCGGCCTGACGTAGCGACTCGCCGTATCACGGATGGCGAACGCGTCGACATTTATGCGGTGTGAGTGCATGGCTCGAATATGCGCGTGCTAGTCACGGGGGCGACCGGATTCGTCGGCAGCCGTCTGGTGCCCGCGCTGCTCGACGATGGACACGAGGTGGTTGCGCTTGTCCGTGACCGACACCGATACGATCCACCCGTCGGCGTCACAGTCACACAGGGTGATCTGCTCGATGAGAGATACTTCGAGCACGCACTGTCGGACGTCGAGGCGGCGTACTACCTCGTTCATTCGATGCGGGATGGCGGCTCGTTCGCAGAACGCGACCGGAATGCAGCGCGTAACTTCGCCCGGGCGGCGAGTGGGTCTGACATCGACCGTGTCGTTTATCTGAGTGGACTCGGTTCGAACGAAGGCCGGCTGTCGAATCACCTTCGTTCCCGCCGTGAGGTCGAGCGGATCCTCGATACGGGTGCGTACGATCTGACGACGCTTCGGGCCGCGATCGTCATCGGTGACGGCAGCGCCGGGTATGAAATCATCCGACGGCTCGGTGAACGGTATCCCGTTCTGATCGCTCCCAAAGGGATCGACACGCGGTGTCAACCGATCGCTATCGACGATGCCATCGAATACCTCACCGGCGTGCTCTCAGTGCCCGAAACTGCCGACGACACGTTCGAGATCGGTGGGCCGGACGTGCTCACCTATCGGGAGATGTTGATACGGATCGGGCGCGCAACACAGAACCGAGCACCAATGATCGTGACGCTTCCCGTCGATTCGTCCTTGTTCTCCGGACACAGCGTAGCGTTGCTGACCGGCGTATCCCATCGCATCGTCACCCCGCTCCTCGACGGCTTGAACGATCCGGTCGTCGTCACCGATACCCGCATCCAGTCGCTGGTTCCGATCGATCGAACTCCGTTCACGACTGCGCTCGAACGGACGATCCATCCTGACGACACCCGAAACCAGCAGTGATGACGGACGATGAAATCGAATTCGGTGAGACGTGGGTGTATGAGAGCATCGTTGCTGCCCTTCCCGGAATCGATCTGTCGAGACCGGTTGCGATAATCATCCAGCTCGGTCTCTTCGAGGCGGGCGTTGTGCTGTCGGCATGGTACTACGATCTGTGGTCAGCGGTCGTCGCCGGAACGGCAGCGGTTCTCGTTGCTGCGATCGGGAGTATCGAGATGCTTCGGATCTCCACGCTCGTCCGAGGCCAAGCTATTCCCGAAACGTATCGCCGACTCCTGTTCGGATCGAGCGTCGAAGTCGTATTGGGGGTGCTCGCGTTCGTTGCGGTCGTTACCCACCTGTTCGTCTTCGACGATTTCCGTCTCGTCACCCGACTCATCGGTTCTCACCCGCCGGTCGTCGTCGTGTATCTGTTGTTGCTCATCCTCTGGGACGTCTGCTATCGCGTCGGCACCGGATGGTGGACTTCTGTCACAGCGCTGTGGCGGTCGTGGCAGTACTACACCCAGTTCGACGCACGAACCGCTCGCGCCCTCCGACGAGCTGACGTCGAAAACGTTACGTTCGGTGTTCTCCAGCTCTTGTTACTCCCGTTTCTGCCCCGACAACCCGTGCTCGCAGCCGCACTCGTCGCCCACGTCGCTGCTGTTGCTGTCGTCACTGGCGCATCGATTCTCCTTTTGACCCGTCGAATCACGGAGATCGAGGACACTATTTCGATTTGATCTGTTTGAACTGATCGAGGAGTACCTCCGTAGAGTCACCGGAGTCATACGTGAGCGTTCCGCGGTACTCTACCCGCTCATCGTCGAAATCGGCGTCGACAACGCCGTTTTTCGCTTCACGACGTTCGTACTCGTCCTCGTCAAAGGCACCCATTGACATGGTGTGAATAATAGTTATCAATTGAAGCTTATCAATGTAACGGTGGTATAGGTTAAAAATGAAAACTGTTAACTCGGACTGATTGACGAGCATACGGAGTACAGCGAACAATATCCGGAAAACCCAGCAGTTGCGAGAGCGGAATCGATAAACTCGTTGGGGATCAAAAGAAACCGTGGCAGGTCCACTCCGGTTTCGGGTCTCAATGTCCTCGTGGTCGATAGACCGTGTTCGGCGCGATCTTCTCGCGCCGCTCGATTCGACGTTCGGTGCAACGCTTCGTCAATCATCAGTTCCTGGAGCGTTCGAGGGTTGTCGGCTCGACATGGATAACGGTGATTTCGCGTTGTTCGCGTGGCGAACAGCAGCAGGTGCTCCCCACGTCGGATACTGGCTCGGGAACACCGAGACGCCACAAACGCTCTGGCAGACCGACAAAGTGGGGTTTGGAGCCGCTCCGAACGATGTTTCTCGGTGGGCACACGACGAACTCCTCTCCGATCTCCGCGATCAAGAGCCGTGGCTGGCGGACTACCCCCATCTCAGCTGGTTTTTCCTTCCCGTGTTTCATTCGAAGGACGGACAGGAGAGCACGCGTGCGTTCTTCCGGGACCACGCCGCTGGGTTTCCCGATGCAGGGCGCGATGCGGCGCTGGATTTTTATGAAGAGATCCTTCATACGGGAGTTCTCGATCAGTACCGGGAGACGATGGCCGGGAAGGTCGGGACGAGCACCGATGTCGATCTCGTGCGAATGAGCGCCGCGATGAGCGAGTTCACCGCCGCGAAACTTCTCGATGTGTCGGGTCATGCGTTCGTTCCGGAGATCGAACTGAACAGCGGCTACACGCTTGACTTCCGAGTATCCGATGCGGACGTACTCGTCGAAGTCACCCGTCCCCGTCCGCCGACCCGCCGAACCATCGACACGCCCATCGGAGCGCTCAAACAGACCGCTGAAGCCAAAACCGACGACCAGCTTGATGCCCATCACGAGGCGGTGTTGCTCGTTGATTGTTCATCGTTCCGAGACGATCAGTGGAACGCCGTCAAAGGCGAACAGCCCCGTCTCGCCCACACACCAACCGTCGTTTTCCGGGCACGACCGACCGGTTCGATCGAAGGGTACGCCGTCGGTGATCTCCCGATCGATTTGGATCACTCGTTGGCGTGGGTGTGAACTCCAAGAAGGATTCAATGTTTACGAACCTCCAATTCATAGACATCATCGAATAGAAACAATTACAACACACTGTCGTGATGTCGGAATATGCGTTGGTTTCCGCTTGCCCGCAAGGAGTTTCGCGGGATCGTTCGGTACAAGGGAACGTGGTTGTTCACCCTGTTGCTCGTGTACTTCGGCTATCAACCGAGCTACATCGGCTATCGGGGCATCGGTCCCGACATCACCATTGCGTACATACAGAATTTCGCTACGATGTTGCTCCCGCTGGGAGTGTTGTTGCTGAGCTACCGCTCGATCATCAAAGAACGTCGGTCCGGGAGCTTGAAGTTCCCGTTGGGGCTGCCGCTGACACGAACCGACGTGCTGCTCGGAAAGATCGCCGGTCGGACGGCTGGACTGGGCGCTTCGGTGCTCGTGGCGTGTCTCGCACTCGCTAGCTACGGGCTCGTGAGATACGGACTGTTTTCGCCGCTGCGGTTCGTGGCTGTCGTGCTCACGACGCTGGTGTACGTGCTCGTGCTCGTATCGATCGCCGTGGCGATATCGGCGGTCACGCGGCGAGCCATCACTGCGACGGTCGGCGTCTTCGCGGGGCTGTATCTTCCTCTGTTCGTATTTTGGCAAATAATGATCCGTTGGCTGAACGGAATGATCACTGACACCGGTGCCGGCACCGCCACCGCTACCGGTGTCCAAGCGTTCGAGCCGGGTGGCGTGTATTTTCTGTTGCTCCGCCTAGCACCAGGCAACGCCTACACTGTGCTCACGAACTGGCTGTTAGGCGTGGGCAACGCGGCGCGGGGGTACGTCGGCGTGGTACGAACGACCCAAGCTTCCTCTTCCCCTCAGGTGAGCGCGTTTCCGATCGTCGAGACGACACTACAGGATCCACCGCTCTACTTACACGAGGCGGGAGGACTACTCGTCCTAGCCGTGTGGGCGGTCGTCCCGATCGGGCTTGCGTGGCTCCGTTTCACGCGAGGTGATGTCATATGAGCGATAACAGCATCGAACTCCGTGGTCTGACGAAACGCTTTGACAACACCGTTGCCGTCGATGATCTCTCGCTCACGGTGCGAGACGACGAAACGTACGGCTTTCTCGGGCCGAACGGAGCGGGAAAATCCACGACGATCAGTATGCTGCTCGATTACCGACGACCGACCGAGGGAACAGTGCGCGTACTTGGACAGGATCCACACACCGACGGCGCGGAGGTGCGTTCTCGGATCGGTACCCTGCCGGATGGGTACAGCACTTACGACAAGCTGTCCGCCCGTCGTCATCTGCGGTTCGTGATCGACACGAAAGGCGCGGACGACGATCCCGAGGAACTGCTCGAACGGGTCGGGCTTACCGACGTGATCGACGATCCTGCTGGAACGTTCTCACAAGGGATGAAACAACGGCTGGCGCTCGCCATGGCGCTGGTCGGCGACCCGGAGCTGCTCATCCTCGATGAGCCGTTTACGGGACTCGATCCCCACGGCGTCCGAACGGTACGAGACATCGTTCGGGCAGAACGCGAACGAGACACAGCGGTGTTCTTTTCGAGTCATATCCTCGGACAGGTCGAACTCGTCTGTGACCGGATCGGTATCCTCCACAGCGGGCGACTCATCGCGGAAGGAACCCTTGATGAACTCAAAGCTGGAATCGACGCGGACGAGGACGCCTCGATCGAGGACATCTTCGTTGCGTACACGAACGATTCCGTGCGGGCTACGACGGAGGGGATCCGATGAAACGACGCACGCTGTTGGGAGCGATCAGCGCGTCGATGCTCGGGATGGCAGGCTGTCTCGGTCGAGACGAATACACGTTATCGGCCCCCGACATCGAACAGACCGACGATCCGTTGCGGATCGATGCGACCCTCTCCGGGCACGACGTCACGATCGATGGGTCGCCAACGCTGACGCTCACCCTTGAGAACACGGGCGAGACGCCGCTCCAACTCCGCACCACGAACCTGTGGCCGTTCGGGGTACCGGTGTTCAGACGCGCAAACGGTGAGTACGGAGAGATCCTGCTGTTGTCGGATCGGTACGACGAAGCCGAGGGTGTGAACGTCTCCGTCGGCGGTGGGTTCCGGAGCGTACAGCTGCAAAGCAAGCCGATCACGCAGACGCTCCAGCCGGCAACGCCGATCACCCGGGAGTACACCATTCGCGGCGATACGATCACGACCGAAGGAACGTACGAATTGCAGAGAAACAGCATGGGCCGATCCGCTTCCGTCACCCCAACTCGACGGAACAACAGTAGCAACGATTCGCGCCAGAAGCGCATGACGCCCGACGACTGGCAGTATCTATTCAAGTATCGACCCGAGGATGGAGATACGTATTACGCGTATCAGCCGACGGTTTCGATCACCATCTCCACCAAAGGCCTCCTCCCCGATCTGTAGTCGCTTCAAAAGGAGAGCTGATCGTAACCTTGCTCGCCGGGGGCGATGGGATCGCGGTCGGAGTAGTACTTGCGACCGATCGCTTTGTCACTCACCGCGCCGTAGATGGCCAATCGAGCCGCTTCCGCGTCGGGATACGTTTCGTTTCCGACGCGCGAGAGCGCCGTTTCGATCGTCTCGCTCCCGTTGGGCAACGCGAGTTCGAGATCGCCGTACTCCTCGATCAATTCCCGCGTCGTTGCCGGGTAACTATGGGCCTCGAATCGTTCGTCGGCATCGGTGAATAGCCGCATACTACAGATCACTTTCCAAACCATCATAAAAGTTCAGTATGAATTCACCATGTCTCATTAGTCTCATTAAAGACGATTAAGGATGCGTGGTATTGGTTCTGGAGGTAGTAGGATGTGTATGGTCGTCGCCGATCTACACGTACACACGACGAACTCCGATGGAGCGTTGGAACCGGATGCAGTACCGAAGGTAGCTGCTATGGCCGGTGTGAGCGTCGTTGCCATTACCGATCACGACCGCCTCGTCCCATTTCTCAATGCTCCAGTCAAGGAGATCGGCGGGGTGACTGTCATCCACGGGATCGAACTCCGCGTGGAAAGAAACGGGCAACAGATCGATCTGCTCGGGTACGGTGTTCGTCCCACTGAGGCACTCTGTGCGGAGATAGACCGGTTACAGGAAAACCGCATCGAGCGCGCCAACGAGATCGTAGAGCGCATCGAACGCCGAACGGGTGTGACGCTCGATATCGAACTGCAACCCGGCGTGGGTCGGCCACATATTGCGCGCGCAATCGAACAGAGCGCGATCGACTGCGATTACCACGCCGCGTTCGATCGACTCATCGGCGACGACTGTCCCTGTTTCGTCCCGCGGCGCGTTCCGTCGTTCGAACGTGGACATACGCTTCTCAAGGATGCGTGTGGACTGGTGAGTCTCGCCCATCCACTGCGGTACGACGATCAGGACCGAGCGTTGTCGCTGGCAGCTGCGCTCGACGGCGTGGAGTACCATTACGACTACGGCCGCGACGTCGATCTCCAGCCGGTCGAACGGACGATTCGGGAGAACGATCTCGTCGTTACTGGCGGGAGCGACGCTCACGACCGAACGCTCGGACGGGCCGGACTGAGCGAAGCGGAGTACCACAGGTTCCGAACGCGATGCCGTCGTGACTGAAGCACGTTCGACCGTCGTCAGAGGGTGAGTACCACACCACTCATATATCCACGCGGTGCTGGCTACGAGACATGCCACAGTTTTCATCTCGTGTCGAGGCGGTGTCGATCAGCGGCATTCGGGAAGTGTTCGAGGCCGCAGGCGAGGATGCGATCAATCTCGGGATCGGACAACCGGATTTTCCGACGCCCGACCACGTGCGAGACGCCGCCACCGCCGCCATCGAATCGGGGACGGTCGACGGCTACACCTCCAACAAAGGACTCCAGTCGCTCCGGGAAGCGATCGCCGACAAACACGAGCGAGACAACGGGTTCACCGTTGATCCGGGGAACGTGATCGCTACCGCAGGTGGGAGCGAAGCGCTACATCTCGCTTTGGAGGCCCACGTCGATTCCGGTCAGGAGGTCATCATCCCCGATCCAGGGTTCGTTTCCTATGAAGCACTCACCCATCTCGCGGACGGAACGCCCAAGCCGATCGGTCTCCGGGACGATCTGACGATGGATCCGGACGCCGTCGAGGCGGCGATCACCGAGGACACGGCGGCGTTCATCGTCTGTAGTCCGGCGAACCCGACGGGCGCGGTCCAATCGGAGGCGGACATGCGTGCGTTCGCGCGGATCGCCGACGAGCACGACGTGCTCTGTCTTTCCGATGAGGTGTACGAACGGATCGTGTTCGACGGCGACCACCATTCACCGATGGCGTTCACGGAACGGGACAACGTGGTCGTCGTCAATGCCTGCTCGAAAGCGTACTCCATGACCGGCTGGCGGCTCGGCTGGGTCGCTGCCAGCCACGAGCGCACCGAACGGATGTTGCGCGTTCACCAGTACGTCCAAGCATGCGCGAGCGCACCTGCCCAATACGCTGCTCAAGCCGCACTCACCGGACCACAGAACGTGGTCGGTCGGATGGTATCGGCGTTCGAGGAGCGCCGTGACGTGCTGCTCGACGGTCTCGACGACATCGGTCTCGACACGCCAACCCCCCACGGGGCGTTCTACGCGATGCCGACGGTGCCCGACGGCTGGATCGATGCGGTGCTCGCTCGGGACGTGATCGTCGTTCCCGGCGAGGCGTTCGGTGACCGCGGCAACGGTCACGCCCGCATTTCGTATGCCACCGGCGTCGAACGGATCAAAGACGCCCTCGAACGCATGGACGACGCAACCGCCGCCGCTCGGTAATACGCACTCGGTCCGACGAGTACCGTTTCGACGACATCGATAGCTCCGGCTGTCGCCTCCGTCTGCACTGACTGAACAGATCGCATACGATACATTACCACACCATTAGTAATGATTGATTTCTGGTGTTAAATAGTACTACTGAGTGTACTGACCCCAAACTATCATTAAAGATCGGATGAGCATACTAAATCATGGGGGTTCAAGCATTATCATGGGTTTTGTTATCTCTTCTCAATTCTAATCAGTAATCTGAAGTTTTTTGTATCTGGATACTCAATGTCTGATTGAGAGGCGGTCACACCAGTATCGGTGTTGGTCCGCTTGACGTACACCATGATGCCACCACAACCACCTTCGTCGCAGGATCGTCCGATCGATCAACCGCATGTTCCCGACGGGTCGTCGTTGCTCGCGTTGTTCGGGATGGCGCTGGCCATGCCAGTCGTGATGTGGGCGCTGATCGACCCGGTTCGGATCGTCGGAATCGCGGCCGTCGTCTGTGCGGTCGTCGTGTTCGTTCGTGCCGCGCGGCAGTTCCACCGCGCTGACGGAGCGTTCCACGTCCCCGGAACCGGGTTCGATGTGAAGATCACCGTTAGCCACTCGGGCCGATAACGTAATTCGACTACTGTTCTTTCTCCTTTCTCTGAAACCGCAAGCTGCAGTTACAGCAGTTCCGTCGCATCGATCTCGCCGACGGTTTCTTAGTTGCTAATCGTACGAAGCAGCGAGTCCACAGCGACCGTCGGAACGCGTCACGTCGCACGCTGGTAGTGGGTGAACGCCATATAAACAGCGATGCCTGCGATGATACTGATTGCCAATTCGTTATCGGGTGACAAATACGTCAGCATCGCTATCAACCAACCAACTGCTATCGGGAGGATGACGTTGTAGTTGCCATCTTCGATCGAAATGTACATCGAGTGAAGGACGAACAACGCCACCAAACCCAACAGAAAGTAACCGAGAACCAGTGCTCCGATAGTGATCGCAATCGATACCAATATGACACATTTCCCTCGATACGATCCGTACTTCTCTAGTAGCGCCATCATTCACATAATGTCAATTTATAGGACCATATTAACCGTTCGATGGCATAGTAACAACATCGTTGCGAACGGTCGTTGGATCCTCGACTACCGTTTGCTCGATGATTTATATCTTTATATAAATGGTTGGGTTATAAGCATATTCCGCCGGATCGCTTATTGCAAGCGGTGTTCACCCGGTACATATGAGTGTCACACGCCGCGGGAGAGGGACGAGCGCCACACTCCGCGCGCTTGGGTCGCAGGTCCATCCGGTGTTCATGTTGCCGGCGGTGGCGGCCAGCGCGTTCGGGGCGGTGTTGGCCCCTGCGTTAACCCTTGAGATCGTCGTGCTTCATGGGGGGATCGTGTTCTGTGAGCTGTACACTGCCCACGTCAAGGACGGCTACGTGGATTTCTATCTACGGGGTGAAGACGAGAGCCATCCCTTGACCGGTCGGGGCTGTCGGCTCGCACTCCTTGGCGCGTCCACGCTCGTGTTCGTTGGGTTGGGGATGCTCGCCGTCGCCGTCGATCCGATCGCCGCGTTGCTTGCACTTCCCGGATGGCTCATCGCTTATTTCCACGCTCCACAGCTCGACACCCATCCCGTGGGTGCGACTGTCGGTTACCCGCTCGGAATTAGCACCACCATCCTCGGGGGATACTACGCACAGGCAGCGTCACTATCGACGACGCCGATCGTGTACGCGATCGTGTTTCTGGTGGTGTTGTCGGGAGTCAAGATCATCGACGATGCGACCGATTACCAGTACGACCGGTCGATCGAGAAACGAACCGTGGCGGTCGTCGTTGGCCGCGCTCGCGCCCGCCAGCTCGCCACGGGGCTTATGGCAGTCGGGCTTGCGATCGTCGTCATCGGAAGCGTCCTGACACCGATCATTCCACCAAGCAGTATCGTCGCTGTACTCGCGTTCGCCGGGATCGCTGGGATGGCACGCGAGCGAGACGCGGAACTAGCGACCATGATCCTCATCCGCGGTACGTACGTCTTTCTCGCGCTGTTGGTCGCAGCCGTCTGGTTTCAACCCCTTCGTTGATGACGAGCGGGCGATCGTTACTGGTCGCGGACCACGACGAACTCCGCAAGATCGTGGAGATACTCGAGTGCTTGTTGGCTTTGGGGGGTGGTGGTGGTATCCATGTCCGCTGTCGTGAGCGCATCGATGGCCGCCTCAGCCTGTTCGTGCGCGCGCTGGTTGGCCTGCTCGGGAGTCAGGTCAGCGATCTGGACGAGCGACGGTCGTTCCATGGCAGCATCCTGTCCGACGGGTTTCCCCAACGATTCGGCTTTAGCGGTGGCGTCGAGCACGTCGTCGCGGATCTGAAACGCCACTCCCACGCGTTCGGCGTACTGACCGAACGCCTCGACAGTGTATGGATCGGCGTCCGCAGCGATCGCGCCGAGTTCGGCGGCAGCACGGAACAGGGCACCGGTTTTCCGGCGTGCGAGTACCATGTACTCGGACTCCGTCTCGGGACGGTCGACGAGTTCCGACGCTTCGCCCTCGCCGAGTTCGACCATCGCCTCCGCGACGACTCGCATGGCGCTTTCATTCGCCGAAAAGAGGTCGAACGCCTCCCCAAGCAGTCCATCGCTTGCGATAATCGCCGGGCCGTACCCGAACGCACTCCACGCGCTCGCAACGCCCCGACGGAGGTCGGCATCGTCGATAATGTCGTCGATGACCAACGAGGCGTTGTGGACGAGCTCGATGCCGACTGCGAAATCGAGCGCACCGTCGATCGTCCCACCGGCAGCCTCACACGTCAAAACAGTTATGGTTGGGCGAACGCGTTTACCACCCGCCAACGAGACGTGTCGAACTTCCGAACCGAGTGTGTTCGGGGCCACGTCGTCGAGGACCGATTCCAACCGCTGTTCGACGCGGTCTCGCCGGGTCTGCAGATACTCCATCGTTTCACCTAGTTCGTGGGGCGAGGTTTGTAGGTGACGAATGAGACAGTCCGTGTCGCCGACGGTTCAGGATCCCATTGGGCTTCGGTTCGTCCGCGACGAACCTGTACGGATCGATGGGACTCACGTCCGAGTGAATCTATGCAATTAAGTAACGTCAGACCGGCTTCTAAACCGATGGAGTACTATGCGGGCGTCGATCTGGGCGCGACGAACACCAGGGCGGCGGTGGCCGACGCGACCGCAACCGTCATCGGAGCCGCAACCCGTTCAACCCCCCAAGGTCCGACCGGTATCGCTGTGACCGAAACTGTGCTGTCGGTGGTTCGCGACGCCTGTGAGGAAGCAGGGATCGATCCGTCGTCGATCAGTGTCGTCGGCGTCGGATCGATCGGACCACTCGATCTGGCCGCAGGCGTGATCGAAAACCCGGCCAACCTCCCGGACACCATCGATCGAATTCCGCTTTCCGGTCCGCTCAAATCCCTCATCGGTGGTGATCGCGTCGTACTCCGGAACGACGCAGACACTGGACTACTCGGTGAACGATTTTACGGCGAGTACGCTCCGGATGACATGATCTACGTCACGATATCGAGCGGCGTCGGTGCTGGTGTCGCCGTCGACGGCTCGTTGCTGTCCGGTTGGGACGGAAACGCCGGTGAGATCGGTCACATGCTCGTCGATCCCGACGGGATGATGACGTGTGGATGTGGTCGAGACGGCCACTGGGAGGCCTACTGTTCGGGTAACAACATCCCGAAATACGCACAGCAGTTGTACGAACAACACCCGATGGAAACGGACCTTCCGCTTTCTTCCACTGCTGACACCGCTGACGTTCCGTTCGATGCGGCGGAGCTGTTTGCCCACGCGGGAACGGATCCGTTCGCGGATTACGTCATTGAGCGCATCGGTAAGTGGAACGCGGTCGGGATGGCGAATCTCGTACACACCTACGCGCCGTTGGTCATCAACGTCGGCGGTGCGGTGGCGCTCAACAACCCCGAGTTGATCCTCGATCCGATCAACGAACGATTATCCGAGATGGTGCTCACGAACGTGCCCGACGTGCAGTTGACGACGCTCTCCGGTGATGTCGTCGTTCATGGCGCGCTTGCTAGCGCGCTGTTGGCCGACGGTCATACCCGTCCCGATAATCCCGAACAGTTTCGAAAATAAGCGTGACTACGACCAGCCCAGTCCGGTCGGCTGTCGCGGCGGTGAGAGCGGACTCGTCGGCAGCTCCGCAGTCAGTTCAGGATCGTTGTACGCCGTCGGAGCGACGTCATTGGCACCGTGAGGGTAGAACATCGAGGCGAGCGCGTGGACGTGTTCTCGTCCCACGCCGAGTTCGAACTGACCCCCGCCGTACATCTCGATACCGTTAGACTGGCAGTGCTCGATCGTTTCGAGCAACGATTCCAACGATCCGAACCGGGAGGGCTTGATGTTCAGCACGGCGGGTTCGAACGGCAGCGCTTCGATGTCGGTGACGCCGTGGATCGGCGCGTCCCACGAGATTCGCTCGGTGTTGGGAGCGAGCAGTTCCTCGGTGGCGTCGGTGAGTGCCGGATCCTCGACGATCGCCTCGGGGAACCGTTCCAGTACCCGCTCGTACAGTTCGAGATCGGGGGGTTGATCCACCTCGGTTCCCTCATAGTGGCCCTTCAGATCGAGAATGCGAACCCGACCCGTCTCGGCGAGTCGGTCGATGAGGGTGGGTGTCCACTCGCTCGTCGGGTCGAGTTTGAACTCGGTCGAGGGGTACCGTTCGAGCAGCGTCTCGATGCGCTCGAACGTCGGTGGATCACCGAGCCGAGTGCTCACAACGAATCGTACCGGGTCGTACTCCTCTCCAAGCACTGCCGCGAAGTTCGTTCCGTCCTGTTTGAGTGCGAGATCTAGCGCGGCGCTCTCGAACCCCCACCGGCGGTAGGCCTGCTCGGTCGGGTCCGGGGCGAGAGCCAGCGCACCTACTGCTTTCGAAAACGTCCGGTGGGTGTACGATCCCGGTGGCGGCGTCGTGGGCTGATCGACGAACGAATAATGCCGCTCGTTATCGTAGATAACGTCTTCCCCATAGCCGACGGCGTTCTCTCCGTGTAGTTCGATCGTCGTCGTCGTGCGCGTGAAGCCGCTCGATGTTGCGCGCTCGGTGAGTGAAACGTCGTACCTCTCGATCGTTATCGGCAGTTGCGCCAACTGATCGTACAGCGTCATACATTTCACTGGACGGCGGTGAACAAAAAGATTGATCCGCCGTACTTTCCGCTCGGGAATGGTGAAGCGCGTTCGAATGAAAACGGGAGCGCCGGAGGAGAGATTTGAACTCTCGAGTCCGTGAGGACAGCAGATTTCGAATCTGCCGCCTTGGCCAGGCTAGGCTACTCCGGCTCAGTGGCTCATACAACGTCCTCCATTTAGTCGGTTTCGATTTCCGTTCCGGTTCGGTGTTTTGGAGCCCCATCGCGTGGCCGATCAGTTTCAGTTTCGAACGGCGAACGCGCTACCGAGTCCCGCGATGATGGTCCCGAGCGCGACAACGAACGAGAACACGAATAGATCCGGAACGCTGGTCCCACTGGCTTCCACGGCGGTGAGTACAGATGCGATCATGAACTGGACGATGGCACCCACGCCCGTCGTGATCGCTACCAGTGCGTACACTGCCAGCGGTTGGGCATCGGTCTGGTGGTTGCCGATCTGCCGACCAGGAATGATGCCGACGATGGGGGTCGCGAGTGCGATCGGTATGATGGTCGCCATCGCAATGTCTTGGCCGAGTGTTCCGACCGAACCGGAAAGCGTGCTCCCCACGATCCCGAGACCGATTCCTATCGCGGCGAACAACACTAGCGACGATTTCATCTGGCCGATCGCCGCTTCGCTCTGGAGGAACGTACTGACCGCACTGCTGGCTGTGTCCCGTCGGGTAACCCGCGGCTGCATCTCCGTGGTTACAGACTGGTGGGATTCTTCTCCATTCACATGTCTGTTTGTTGAATCATTTGGTTGCGTTGTCGAATGACTATCGTCGCTTCGTTCGGAGTCCGACATCACAAGCAAGGTATTTCGTATGGTGTTATCAAGGCAACGATATCAAACGATACTCGACAAGATTGGTTCCAAACACGATCCGGCGATCGATACATCGATCAATACTTTTTCATTCAACAATACAATCTCTGATGAAGAGAGTGATGTCGGGCACACCAGTACAGGGGGGCGACGACTGTGAGTGAACTCAGTCAGCTAGTCGTCCTCATCATCTCGTTAGGGGTTATTGCTCAGATACTATCTGATCGGTTCCAGGTCCCGAGTGTGCTGTTTCTCATCATCATGGGGATTCTCGTCGGTCCAGAGGGACTCGGGCTGATATCGTTGGAGCTGTTCGGGACGGGACCACTGAACACGATCGTCGGGTTGAGCGTGGCGCTCATCATGTTCGAGGCGGCGTTCCATCTCAAGGTGGAGAAGTTTCGAGAGGCACCCCGAACGACGTTTCGGCTGGTCACCATCGGTGGTGTGATCGCCTTGGTTGGGACAGCCATCTCCGTTCGCGCCTTTTTACAGGCGAGGTGGGAGATCGCGTTTCTGATCGGGGCGTTGCTCGTGGCCACCGGGCCGACCGTGATCACTCCGATCTTACAGACTGTCCGCCTTCACGATCGCGTCGCTGCCGCCCTCGAAACCGAGGGCGTAACGAACGACGTCACCGCGTCGATCCTCGCCGTTGTGGTGTTTCACTTCATCACCACACCGAGTTCTGGCATTACGCACGTGATCGGTTCGTTCATCATGCGTCTCGGGGCCGGATTGCTCGTCGGGCTGGTCGTCGCCGGGATCGTATGGTATCTGCTCGAACACACCCAAATCCCCGCAAACGACACGCCTCAGGCCGCCCGTCTCCTCGCGTTGGCCGGGGCCCTCGTCGCATACACCTCTGCAAACGCGGTTCCGGGGGCGAACGAGGCCGGTATCGCTGCCGCCGTAACAGTGGGTATCGTCCTCGGCAACGCCGACCTCTCCTATGAGGAGGGGATCGAGGCATTCAACGGCGATCTGTCGCTGCTCGTCCTGTCATTCGTCTTCATCACGCTGGGCGCGCTGATCCAGTTCGATTCGTTGTTCGCAACTGGATTTGGGGGACTTGCAGTCGTGATCGCGGTCGTGTTGGTCATCCGCCCGTTGATCGTGGGGCTCTCGACGTACGGAACGCAGATGACCTCAAAAGAACGGATCTGGATGGCGGCAGTCGCTCCACGGGGGATCATTCCGGCCAGCATTGCGACGCTGTTTGCCCTCCAGCTACAGGAACTGGGACAAAACGACGCTGCAACGCTGTTGACTGGAACGGTGTTTCTCGTCATCCTCTTAACTGTCCTGTTCGAAGGCGGATTAGCCCGACACCTCGCGGAATATTTGGATGTGATACCGATGCGTGCAATCATTGTTGGCGGCGGCCGTGTCGGCCGTACGCTCGCTGAACGACTCGAGGACCGTGGTGAAAACGTCGTTATCGTCGAACAGGACCCCGACGTGGTCGAGACGGTAAAACGGATGGGATTTTCTGTTCAGGAAGGCGATGCGACCGATCTCGAAACGCTGCGCGAGGCTGGCGCGGAGCACGCCAAAATCATGGCAGCCGCCACCGGCGACGACGACGTGAATCTGCTGGTCGCACAGCTCGCTCGGACGTCCTTCGACGTCGAGACTGTCATCGCCCGAGCGAACAATCGTTCGAACGTGAACGCCTTCAAAGAACTCGGCGTCCGGACCATCTCCTCTACGCTGTCGGTTGCGTGGGCGATGGACAACGCGATCGAACGACCTGCTCTCACGGAGTGGATGAATGAACTCGAGCGGAGTGGGGATGTTCAAGAGATCGAAATCACGAGCGACGCGATGGCCGGAACGAAGATCGGTTCGCTGGGAGATGATTTCCCGAACGGCTGTATCATCGGTCTTGTCAGCCGAGGAGAGGAGTCTCACGTTCCGACTCCCGATTTCGAATTCGAACGCGGCGACCATCTCACGATCATCGGACGGCAAGACGCCGTCAGGGAGGCGATCGAACTGTTTGATCCGGGTCGGTTCCAGACGTGATGGCCGTTCGTCGCCGTCAATCACGCGTCCGGCGCGTCAGTTGCCGTTAACGATCCCTGCGACCGCTTCGGGATCGAACAGCGTGACGTCGCCGAATGCGTCGGGATACACCTGCTTTGCTGCCCGCTCGGTCACCACGAGGTTCGTGATCGGTCCTTGATACAGCGGGCCGCCACGGAACACCATGTCGTTTTTGACGGCGGTGAGCTTGCTCGCCACGGGATGCTCTTTCAGGAACGAAACCAGCGTCTCGTTGAACTCGGATTCGGTCTGACCTTCGTGCCCGCGGAACAACAACACGTCCGGGTCGACCTTCAAGATCGTCTCCAGATCGACGTGGGTGCGCGATGAGTGGAGGTTTCCGATGTCGGATTCCGCGAGCGCATCGTTGACGCCCAGATCCCGCCACTGCTTGAAGCTCGTTCCCTCGTCCATGACGTACGGTGAGAACTCCGTCGGCTCGTTCCCTCCTGCCCAGAAGATCCCAACGTTCGGACGCTCTGATTCGGGTGGAAGCGAAGATTCGATCGTCTTCTGGAACTCCTCGTGGAGCGTTTTGAACTCCTTGTATCGTTGCTCCTGTTTGAACACCTTCGATAGCTTCTCGAACGCTTCATAGAGGGTGTAATACCGGTAGTCGTGCCATTTGTACCCCCGAGAGAAGATGGTGTTTCCGAAAAAGGGAGCGATGTTCTGATCGATCTGGTTGACGTCGTTTTGGTTCATTCCCTTAAACCGGTTGAGAATGAAGTTCGGATCCATGACGTGTACGTCCGCTTCGATCTGATAGAACACCTCTTTGCTGATGCCGTCGCTGTACAGCTGTGTCATGCCGCTTTTATCCACGGACACCTCCGGGATCGCGTCGTAATACTGAGTGTGATACCGATCGGTGAGCCACACCCCCTCGGGCGGCTTTTGCCCCAACGCGATCCCCATATCCGCCCAACTCCCGTTGTTTGCCAACCACGTTTCCGGAACGCCGTCGACGGTAACCTCACCCATCGGCTTGATCGACACCGAGTACGGATCCTCCGATCCCCCGTTGGATCCGTTATTGGAGCCGGACATGCCCAGACAGCCTGCGAGCAGCGTGCTTGTGGCCGTTGCAGCGATCCCTCCGCGGAGGAACCCGCGACGGGAGATGTTCGAGTTCGTCATCGTTCTTTAGGCTAGCCTAAATACTCAAAACGGCATCGATTTCAGTAGTGACGGTGCGGCAGAACAGACATGCGTATCTTCGGTGTGAACAGCTGCGAAAAACGGTTACTCACCGAGCGTCGAGCCGGCGTGTTTCGGTTCGTCTCCCGGGCGGGTGATGAGGTTCTCGCGCCCGACGCTGATCTTGGTGATCTGCCCTTCGTCTTCCATCTGTGAGAGGAGTCGACTCACCTTCGATTTCGACCATCCGGTTTCAGTGACGATGTCGGACTGATGCATCCGTCCCCCGTGTTCCGTGAGCAGTTGTTGGACGTGGTCCTCGTCGGTGAGCGGTTCCGGCGTGGTGTTCTTCTCGTCGGTTTGGTGGTCTTGGTCGGCAGACAGCGCCGTGTTCTCGTCTGCCGTTGTGTCCCTGCGCCGTCGCCACCAGTACCAGACGCCCCCGATCAACAGTCCGCCCCCGAGGACTGTTGCCGCAGTTTGGAGGGGATTTTCCGTCGGTGCCAACAGGAAGAACTTCTGATCGACCGGGTTCGTTCCGCGTTCGATCTCCGTGGCGTCGTCGACGCCGTCGCCGTCGGTGTCCGGACTCGAGGGATCGGTGCCGTGTTCGTGTACCTCCGGGCCGTCTTTGAGACCGTCGTCATCCGTGTCTGGGTCCGTTGGGCTCGTTTTGTGCTGGTGTACCTCTGCCCCGTCTTCGAGACCGTCGTTGTCGGTGTCTGCATCCAACGGATCCGTACCCAACGAGAGTTCTTTGTCGTCGTCGAGTCCGTCGTCGTCGGAATCTTTCTCGTTCGGGTTCGTCCCGTGCTCGTGTACCTCTTCGTAATCGCTCAGGCTGTCACCGTCAGTGTCGATACTGGTGGGATCTGTCCCGTGTTTGTTCAGCTCGGCCGGATCGGTCAATCCGTCCCCATCCGAGTCGTTCGTGGTCGGATCGGTGCCGTAGTTGTTTTCCTCCACGCCGTCTGATAACCCATCGCCGTCCGTGTCTGATTCGTTCGGGTTCGAACCGACAGCGTACAACTCCTCTCGGTCCGTCAGATCATCACCATCAGTGTCTTTGAGCGTCGGATCGATTCCCTCATCGACTTCCTTTTTGTTTGTAACGCCGTCGTCGTCGTGGTCGCCGTTTTGGCTGAGCACTGTGAGCTGCGTGCTTGACGCGTTGAGTGGCTCATCGGAGGAGTTGTTGGCAAAAACGGTGACCGAGACGGTTTGGGTGCCGGTCGCGTTGTCCGGCCACTCCGACCGTTCGATTTCTACCGTTTCGGAGGTGTTCATGACCGTGACCGGCGTGCACTCGATCTCCCGATCATCTACCCCGGATTCCATGGTGAGACAGGCCTGATATTCTCCAGGATCACCGGATACTGTCGTGGTGATCGTGTGTGGCTCCCAGCCCGCAACGTACGTATCGTTCGAGGCGGTGTCGATGTTCGTCGCTCCCCTGATGGAAGGGTCGTCGACAGTGATGGATGGTGCTCCGGCTACCGGGCCAGCGGCCGTACCCACAAGGAGTACGCACACGATCAGGACCAGGCGTACACGTGATCCGGAGCGTGGGTCCCTCGACATTCTCTTACCAATACCATAACCGACACCCCCCTCACACATAGACCTTTTCTGTTCTATTCACGGGATTCCGCCGACAGAACGCGCAATGAAACGGTTCGAAACGGTCCGAAACGATCCCAAATGGTAGCTTACCGACCGCGTTCGAGACGACTTCCCGTCCACGATGGAAGACCAGCAGCTTCGATCGCTGCTTGGACGCGTTCGATATCGTAGCTCACGCGGTGTTCCTCGACCGTTTGTGCGTCAGGATCGATGACGGCAAAGGCTGCACGCGGGTCTCGATCGCGGGGCTGGCCGACGCTTCCGGGATTCACGACGAGCGTTCCATCGACCATCTCGTGGTGTTGGACGTGCGTATGTCCGAGGATCAATACGTCCTCCGATTCGAGGTGCGGTTCGAGCGCCGGAAACTCCGAGGGCCAGACGTACTGACCACGGTGGGTTGGATGGCTGTGAACGATTCGAACCTGTCCGTCACACAGCGTCGTGGCCGGGACAAGGGACTGAAGCCACTCGCGCTGGTCCGAATCGAGTTGGTCTGCGGCGTACTGTAGTCCTTCGTAGGCCGACTCGTTCGATCGATAGCGCTCGGGCGTTTCGATAGCGCGGTCGTGGTTACCTTGTACGCACGTCATCTCTCCACGCACGATCTCGACACACGCGGCCGGCTGTGGGTTGTATCCGACCACGTCACCCGCACATACGAGTCGATCGACCGGCGGCATCGCTTCCAACACCACATCGAGCGCGACGCGGTTGGCGTGGATGTCGGAGATGACACCGATTCGCATACACACAGTCCGTCCTATCTGTCCTTCAACCTTCCGTAATGATAGGTCGGTGCATCCTTTATGATGGAGTAAATGAGTAATCATGTGAACAGACACCGACTCACACCGATCGTACTCGTGTTGCTCGCGGTGGTGGCGCTCTCGATGTCGGCGTCGACGCTTGATGTCGTGCGGGATGATCCTGGGATGAAGTCGGGCGACGACGCTGGCGTGCGTGGCGACGAGTCGACGTTCGATTCGGGTGGGTCTTCACCGATCGAGACGGGATCGGCAGATCCCGCCCTCATAACGGTGTTGCGCTTGCTGTTCGGTGTAGTGGTCGTTCTCGGGTTCGTGGCTCTCGTGGTGCAGGTGTATCAGGAGGGATGGCGGTCTCTCGTTCCAGTGGCTCTCGTGGCAGTTGGGTGTCTACTCGTCTTGTTCGTGTTGTACCACGCTTTTACTCCCGGTTCCTCTCAGGACTCACAAAACGGGCTGTTCGGGGGTGATCAGTTCTCGGTCCCGAGCGGATCACCGGTGCCCTCGGGTGACGATGCGATCGCGGTATCGGACGTTCCGTCGGCTCTCGACGCTCCTGTGGTGCTGTTGGTGGTGCTCGGTCTCGCGGTCGTGGTGGGACTGTTCGTTCTCGACCGCACGACTGGCGACAGTTTTCCGAACCATTCGGAGCGGGGTACGACAAACGACGTCGGTCGAACCGAAATCCACGCCGTTGGGACGGCTGCCGGACGAGCCGCTGACAGCATCGACGCTGATGAAGCGCTCTCGAACGCGATCTATCGCGCGTGGGGGGAGATGACCACCCATCTCGATCTTCCCCGAGACACCAGTACCCCCGGTGAGTTCGCCAGAGCGGCCACCGCGGCTGGTATGGCGCGTGAAGATGTCGATGAGTTGACCCGGCTGTTCGAAACGACCCGGTACGGCGACCGAGCAGTCACCGATCGGCGTGAACGTCGTGCGCGCGCTGCGCTCAGACGGATCGAACGGACGTATGCGGACGAGCCTACTGAGACGGAGGATCGATGAATCGCGTACTCCTTGGGATGGGCGCGCTCGCCGTTCTCGCTGGTCTCGTCGCCGTCGTCGAGCCGACCGTGCTCTCGATGATCCCCTCGGGATCTTCTGTACTGGTTTCTGTCATCGGAGTGGTGTCGCTAGTGGAAGCTGCCCGTGCCGGGTACAGCCGGTATTCCCGGGCGGTCGATGCACCGTCGCTACCCGAACCGGAACGACGGCTGGTTTCGTCTCGTCCGAAATCGAACGTCGACCTCCGTCCGTCCGTCGGTGGCCGCCGTTATCGGCATGCCGTCGCCGTTGAGCAAGACCGGATCCGCGATCGACTGCGCGAGACGGCAGTCGCGGTACTCGTACGATGTGACGGTGACACACCGGAACGCGCACGCGAGCGGCTTCGGACAGGGGCATGGACCGACGATCCGTCAGCGGCGGCGTTTTTTACTCACGAGAAGCATCGGCCTCCGTTGTCGGAGCGCGTTGGGATGGTAGTAACTGGCACGAATGTGTTCGAGCGACAGGCCCACAGCGCTGTCACCGCTCTCTCAGAGCGGATTACTGCCGACCGCCGGAGGGACGATGGACGCTGAGTACCCGGTCGTCCGGTCGACCCGTCGTTGGCAGGGTGTGAACGCCATTGCGTTGCTGGTGAGCGGTGTCGGTATCCTCGCTAGCCGGCCGGGATTGGTCCTGTCGGGTGTCGTCGCCGTCGTCTTCGCGGTTGCCTCCCGCGTGGACAGCCCACCAGCCGTTGATCTCGATGTCGAACGGCGCGTTTCGGACGCTACTCCTGCTCCCGACGCAAGCGTCACGGTTACGGTAACCGTGACGAACACGGGCGATACGTTGTGTCCGGAGCTTCGAGTCGTCGACGGCGTCCCTCCGGCGATGACGGTCGAAGACGGCTCTCCACGCCACGGCACCGCGCTTCGCCCCGGAAAAACAGCAGCGTTCGAATACACCGTCGGCGCACATCGTGGTGTTCACCGGTTCGAACCGGTGGTAGCGATCGCACGGAACGCGAGTGGAACGATCGAACGCCGGCGCACTGTCGAATCTGACGGCGACGAGACGATCACCTGTCGCCCCCCGCTTTCGCGCCAGGAACCGGTTGCGCTTCCCTTGTACGACAACGCTGCCGGTGGCACGGGACAGGTGGCGACCTCGGCAGGCGGGTCCGGGACCGTCTTTCACTCAGTCAGGGAGTATCGGCACGGTGATCCACCGAACCGTATCGACTGGAACCACACAGCCTACACCGGCGAGCTTACCACTGTCGAGTACCAACGGGAACGCTCTGCTACTGTCGTGCTCCTTATCGATGCGCGCACTGCGGCGTACGTCGCACCGGATCAGAACGACCGGCCAGCCCTCGAACGCTCGATCACGGCTGCGGGTACGGTGTTCGATGGACTGCTCTCTACCGGCAACCGCGTCGGTATCGCGGCCCTCTCACCCACGGAGTGTTGGCTCGCCCCCGCCAGCGGGACGGCTCATCGTGCCCACGCCAGAGAACTGCTCAGCACCCATCCAGCGCTCGCCCCGACGCCACCCGAACAGCCGTTTCTCAAAATGACGAGCCTCCGACGGCTTCGTCACCGACTGCCGACCGGTGCGCAGATCGTGTTCTGCTCTCCGTTGCCCGACAGCTACGCGGCGACCGTCGCTCGCCAGTTACACGCCCACGGTCACCCCACCACAGTCCTCAGTCCCGACCCGACGGAGGTCGACGGTTCCCATCGAGATGCTCCCCCTGATGCGAGCCTTCGATTGGCGGGTATCGAGCGATCGCTACGGTGTGGAACGCTCCGTGACGATGGCATCCGCGTCATCGAGTGGGGAACGGAACCGCTCCGTAAATCGGTACAAACAGCATCACGCAGGTGGTTCAAATGACGACCGCGGTTGATACACGGCCGTCGCAGTTGGGCGTCGGTCTCTCCGGACTGTTCGCTATGGGAGTGGTAATCGCAACGGCGGTCGGCATTTCGTCGCTTCTCCTCTCGCTGCTTGGTGTGTTCGTCCTCCTGATCGGCACTGCCTCCGGGCGGGATCCGGTTACGACACTCGGCGTCGGCGCTCTCGTCGCCGGGGTGGTCGTTGCTGGACTCACAGGAGCCAGCCCCGAGGCGCTGTTGCTCGGAACGGCCTGTCTCGTTCTCTCGTGGGACACTAGCCTTCAGGCGACCGATCTCGGCCGGACGCTCGGTCGGACTGCTGATGCGTCCCGTGCGCTTACCGTCCACACCGCGGTCACGACGCTTACAGCGGCCGTTGTCACGGGCATCGGGTACGCCGTCTTTCGGGTTGCTGACGGCGAATATCCGGTTACAGTGCTCGTGTTGTTACTGTTCGGGGCGGTGATCGTAGGAGCCGCCTACCGAGGCTGATCGAGGACGGCGATCCGAACGGTTTTCAAGAATCATCGAAATGAGCGCATATGGACAGATGGCGGCGTCGTCTCACGTATTATCTGCTCGCGCTCGGAATCATCATGCTCGGTTACGCCATCGTGTACCATTTCGGAATGGTCGTCTACGAGGGAGCGACCGACCGATCGTTTCTCCGTTCGCTCCAGTTCGTCGTCGAGACGTTCACGACGACCGGATACGGGGCCGATGCAGGATGGCAAAGTCCACAGCTTCTCGTCCTCGTCATGATCATGGATATCACTGGCGTCGTGCTCATCTTCATCGCACTCCCGGTATTTGTGGTGCCGCTGTTCGAGGCGGCGTTTTCGATCACCGTTCCGACTGCGATCGAAACGGATATGTCTGATCACGTGATAATTTGTGGGTACACGCCACGCGTAGAGACGTTGATCGCGGAACTGGAGTCGTGGGAGGTCGACTACGTGATCGTCGAACCGGATCGGGACCGGGCAGTAGACGTATACGAGACTGGTCACACCGTCATCCACGCGGATCCCGAATCCGTGCAAGGGTTCGAGCGCGCACGGATCGACATGGCCACTGCGGTCGTCACCGATACCTCCGACGAGCGGGACGTGAGCATTGTGCTGACGGCAAAGGAAGCAGCCGAAGACGTTCGGGTGATCAGTGTCGTGGACGAACCGGAGCGGTCGACGTATCACCGACTCGCTGGTGCTGATACGGTGCTTTCTCCTCGTGAGTTGCTGGGTGAGGGGTTAGCGACGAAACTCACGACCGCTGTGACGACTGACCTCGGAGGGGCAGCCGATCTCGGTGAGGACTTCGAGATCGCGGAGCTGCCGATCCATCGAGGGAGCGATCTGAGCGGCCAGACGCTCATCGAAAGCAGTATCCGCGAGCAGGCGGGCGTCAACGTGATTGGCGCGTGGTTTCACGGTAACTTCGAAACGCCGCCACCCCCTGACACGGAGCTGAAACAGGGGACGATCCTCATGATTGCTGGCCGGTCGTCCCGCATTGAAGCACTCAAAGAACACGCCGTCTCGGACGTGCGGCACTTCGAGCGGGGGAAAACGATCGTCATCGGCTACGGTGAAGTCGGTCACAGCGCGGTTGATAGCCTCGAAGACGCTGGCGTGCCGTGTACGATCATCGACCGCCTTGATCTCCTTGATGTGGACGTCGTTGGCGAGGCGACCGATCCGGACGTGCTGCGTGAGGCAGGCATCGAATCGGCTCATACGGTCGTTCTCGCCCTTCCCGACGACACCATCGCCCAGTTCGTCACGCTCATCATTCGGGACCTGAACCCGTCGATCGAGATCATCGCCCGCGCCGAAGGGTCTGAAACGATAGCGAAGATGTACCGGGCTGGGGCCGAGTACGTTCTCTCGCTGGCGACGGTCAGTGGCCGAATGCTCGCTTCCACGATCCTCGAAAACGAAGAGGTCGTCTCGCTCGACGCACAGATACAGGTAATACGAACCAGTGCTCCACGGCTGTCCGGTCACACCGTCGGTGACGCAGAGGTCCGTTCGCGAACGGGCTGTACCATTCTCGGTGTCGAACGAGAAGGCGACGTGATCACTGACATTCAGCCCGATCTCCGTATCCAGGCGGACGATTGGCTGATCATTGCTGGTACCGACGAGGATACGAATCGGTTCACTGAGCTGCTCTCGGTGGAGTGAATCACCATCGATCGCGTTACCTAAACGCAGGGGCTAAGCCGGTAGACGCCTGTTCTAACCGATGAGTGCGGTAGGCGTGTAATCGTCATTCGACTCGTTGGCGATGTTCTTCCGAATGTATGTCGGACTCTCGAAAGTGGTGCCGTCCGCATCGGCGGCTTGAGCTTCCTTGATGAATCGTTTGCTCGGTTGTGGAACCAAGCCAATCCAACGGCCACTCCTGCAGGAGGACCGATGGTCTGCACTGTGAGGTGAGCCGACCGCGTGCCGATCTGTTGCAGGTGGACGGGGTGACGTTCGTACTGGTCGTGCTTGTGGTAAAGTACCACGGCGGGTCCAAGGAGGTCGGACCGGGCGATATCCACACAGACCTCAGCAAGCGAGCAGCTATCGGAGCCGGAGTCTCACGAGACGGGCGGCAGTTCAGCGATCGGTAATCTCGACGTGGAGCGATGAGAACACGGTCGCCTCGATCTTCCGGAGGTGTTCGCCGACGGTTGTCTCGGAGAGCCCGGTCGCCGTTGCAATCTCGTCGTGGGTCGCCTTGCGGGGCTCTTGGTAGTAGCCGAGGTTCACTGCCGCCCGGAGCACCTCGCGCTGGCGCCCGGTCAACCGAGAGACGACGTGGCGGGGCGCGGGCGTGTACGGACCTGTCCGTTCGATCTCAACCCTGACACCTTCCGGCTGCTCGGAGAGCGCGTCGGCGAAGGCCGCCTCCGTCCCGATGTAGGTCACTCGGAGGCCGCCGTCGTCGGTATGTTCGACCGGCATGTCGATCAAGTAGGACGACTCGCGCCGGCTCTCCATGAGCATCCGAGTCAGGTCGTCCGCCGCATAGCGTGTATAGGAGAAAAATCCGGCAGCGTCGCCGGTGATCGAGAACTCGAAGACCTCGGGGGCCTCCGACAGAACCCGACGGAGCCTCTCGACGTCGCCACGGCCCTCGGCGAACATCGCAACGGTGTCGTCAGCGAGAAGCTCCATGCGGTGAGTGGCTCGGTACTCCAGGCCGAGCTCATTGACCTGCCGGTCAAGCCGGTTGACTCCCCCCTCGTCGGGGTAGGCCACGATGGTGACGTAGCGCATACGTTGGCGACACAGCGCCACCCTAAAGTTGTTGACCATAAGCGTCCATGAATCGCCGGCAGCGCGCTCACTGTCCCCGGCAAGAAAGATCAACTACCATGTCTGACTTGCCGCCGATGAGTGTCCTCCTACCGACGACGAGGTGGACCGACGCATGCGGGGAGCTGGCCACCCAACTCCGGGACAGCGACGAGCTGTTGATCTGCCACGATGATGAGGACGACCCCGTCACCGAGCGAGAAGAGCATCCGGAGGGTATCCGGTTCATCGCCGCCGGTGAGCCGGAGGGCTGTTCGGGGAAGGCCAACGCTATCGCTGCCGGGATGGAGGCCGCGCGCCATGACCGCCTCGTCTGGACGGACGACGACTTCCACCACCCCTCGGACTGGCTTGCGACCTTCAGCGCGGACTATGAGACCCATGGGCCGGTGTCTGAGGTGCCGTACTTCGTCGGGCGGGATCCCCTGTCGATGCTACTCGAACCGCTGTACGCCTCGGCCTGCTCGTTACCTCTCACCCTCGGCAACCAGATCTGGGGCGGCGCGGTCATGTTCGAGCGAGCCGACATCGACGAATCCGCGTTTCTCGATGAACTGCGACGGACCGTCAGCGACGACGGCCTCCTCATGGAGCACCTCCAGGTAACGAACGTCGGCCGAACTCGTATCGTCCCCATCGGGGGAACCATCCACGAGGCGGTCGAGCGCCCGGTCCGGTGGACGCAGATTCTTCGGTGGCACTTCCCCGGTGCCATCGCCGGGACCTTTCTCCTCTCGCTGCTGGTCCTCGCTGGTGCGGTCCTAGCCCCGATCTACGCGGCGGCAGGCCTGACGGTGTTGCACCTCGCCGTCAACGAGGTCCTAGGCGTCCGCCGGTGGACGGCCGTGCTGGCTTTCCCGGCAGTGTTCATGTTCGTTCCGCTCGTTCTGTACGGCCTCGTCCGCCGGACGTTCGTCTGGAGTGGCCGGCGATACCGCTGGCACGGAAAGTTCGATGTGACGGTTATAGAATAAATATGTTTGTAGACAAAAATTGTGCTAGGGAGACAGTTTAGTTTGCTGTGAGAGAACGGCCGGGTAGATCTCTATAGCGGCATACGGTGCACACCCAGTTCAGACCGTTTTTGGTGCTGCCCGAGAAGGGGTAGATGATGAAGGTGTTCGGTTCGAGCGGCGTTCGGGGGGTGGTCAACGAGGACCTGACACCGGCGTTTGTCAGTCGTGTCGCGATGGCTGCCGGGTCGGTGTTTACGGTCATGGGAAACGACCGCGTGGCGTTGGGGCGTGATACCCGGGCGACTGGTGAGATGTTGGTCGACAGCGCCGCCAGCGGGCTGGCCAGCGTCGGCTGTGCGGTCGATGAGCTGGGGGTGCTGCCGACGCCAGCGGTACAAGCCTACGCCGAGCGTGAGGGCGTTCCCGCCCTGATGGTGACGGCGAGCCACAATCCCCCGGAGTACAACGGTGTGAAGCTCATCGGTGCGGACGGGATCGAGCTAGTGCGGGAGACGCTCGAACAGGTCGAGGATCGACTCCTTACCGAGCGATTCAACACCGTTCCTTGGAATCAAACCGGCGACCGCCGTCCCACCGCGGAGGCACCTCGAAACTACGTCGAGGAGGTGCTCGCCGCCGTTGACCGTGATCGTATCGCCGACGCGGGATTGACGATCGCGCTCGATCCTGGGCATGGAGCTGGTTCACTCACGAGTCCACGGCTCTTTCGGGAGCTTGGCTGCTCGGTGGTGACGGTGAACGCCCAGCCGGACGGGCATTTTCCGGGCCGCAATCCCGAACCGATCGAATCGAACCTCGCGGGTCTCAGACGACTCGTGCGAACCACCGACGCCGATCTCGGTGTTGCCCACGACGGCGACGCCGACCGTGCGATCTTCGTCGATGAATGTGGTACCCACATCGAGGGCGACGCGGCGTTCGCTGCACTGGCAGCCGCGGAGTTAGAGCCGGGAGACACGACAGTTTCGGCGGTCAACGTTTCTCAACGGCTCGTCGACGTGGTCGAGGAACGTGATGCGACCCTCGAACTGACGCCGATCGGAAGCACGAACATCGTCACGCGCATCCAACAGCTGATCGCGGAGGGTGGGTCAGTGCCCATCGCTGGCGAGGGTAACGGCGGCGTATTGTTCCCCGACTACCGGCTCTCGCGTGACGGTGCGTACACTGCTGCTCGGTTTTGTGAGCTGCTCGTGGACCGTACGGCGAGCGAAATCGCTGCCGAACACGCGGGATACGAAAACGTCCGGCGCAACATCAGCTACGACACGGAGGTCGAACGCGAACGACTGCTCAGCGCGGTCGAAACGACCGCTCGGAACGCGGATATTCCACTCGATACGACCGACGGTTATCGTCTCGACTACGATGATTCGTGGGTGTTGGTTCGCCCGAGCGGCACCGAGCCGCTCATCAGGATCTACGCCGAAGCACACGACCACGAACGAGCCGAAGAACTCGTCGCGTGGATCCGCGGTGCGCTCCTCGAAGCCGTGTGATATCTCATCGGAAGCACTGTTCTGATCGTCAGCGCGTTGACCTAATGCGACCACTGATTCCCCACTCGGCTTCGAGCAGGTAGCCCCCACCAACGATCACACCGATCGCGGGAACGAGTGGCTCTGGAACCGGCACTCCCGTGTATATCATTCCGATGACCGTGAGAAGCATTGCTATCAGCCCGATTCCAAGTGCGTTGATAAGATTCAGCCATCCGACGATCGTTTCTCTAGCCATGGGTGTACTCTGGGACTGATATCATAAAGGATATTCTATAGATGAATTAACCAGTATGGGTGTCATCATATGAGGCGCTGTGCGACCGAGTACGACAGCAGATGTTGGGTGGTGAATCTCACCGCAAAAGCGACGTTCCTGCCGTCGACAAAACCGAAACCGGATGAAAGCGGTGTATCGGTTGCTTAGTGGTCGGCTATCGATTCGAACGTTCCATCGCGGAAGCTCGCGGTGATAGACGCGATATCGGGCTCTCCGATCTCTCCGGGATGTTTGCGCCGGAAATACCCCAGTAAGTTCTCGATGTCCCGTTCGAGAAACTCCTCAGCGTTCTCGTGGTCGGTTCGCACGGCTTGGGGCCAATCGAACAACATCACTCCCTGTTCGCTCACGGCGACGTTGTACTCGCTCATATCCGCGTGAACGTATCCTTCTGCGTAGGCGTCAGCCAGCTCCGAGAGAACGAGATCGAGCACGCCGACCGCCTGCTCGTCCGGAAGCGCGGCTTGTGACAGCTCCACTCCGTCCAATTTCTCCATCACGATGGCGTGTCGGTTGTGATCGATCGGTCTCGGAACGCTCACTGTCGGATACACCGTTTCGAGCGCGTCGTACTCGCGTTCGGCGGCTTTTCGGGCGGTGTACAACCACGATCGGTGGTTGCGGTCGGCGGTGTACTCGCGTTCGCGCTGGACCTCCCGGAAGTTCGTGTAGCCCTCCCGGTGGAACTTCAACGCCAACGGCTTGTAGGATGTGACTTCGTACACGTCGCTTTCCTTGCCCACGCCGAGTGGCGCGCCGAACCCCTCGATCGTGTCACGCTCGACCAACGTATGCAGTGCGAGCGCGTCGTACCCCTCGAACGTGAGTCGAAACCCCTGGTACTGCATCGTCTTACGCTCGATGAATCCCCGGCGCTCGCAGCGATCCAGCCGGTGGTCGACTTCCTCGCTGTCGAGGCGAGCGTACTCCGTGAGCGTCCCTCGGTCGACCCACTCGCTGAACCGCATCCCGTGCTCGACGCCTGAGAGCAGATAAAAATCCGCGGACTCCAACTCCCGTAACTCCCCGGCGACGTTCCGTACCATGCCAACGCTACCGCGCCACCGCGTAAAAACTCCTCGCGTCACCGAATAAACCGTATGTCGGTATAGGTAACCGTCTGGATTCGTTGCCAGGGGTTCGGAGGAGGCGATACGCTTTCAGCAGACTGTTCGATCGACTCACAGTTCCTCCCACGACGCTCGTGCTACCTCCCGAGGATTCTTGATCAGCTTTGCAACTGTTTTTCGTTTGACTGCTTCGGGATCCACAACTAGCTCTGTTATGAATGGGACGATATCGTATTTCAACAACTGCGCTGTCTTGATGAGCACCCAACCAGCCGCACTGACGAATAGTAGGAATACCACTCCTCCAAGCAATGCATGCAATATAGATCTAAGTACATTATTATTTGACGCGTGATAGAGGAGGTTGCTCAAGACCATCAGAATGAACGCACTCACTCCCAGTTTCATCAACCCGCTCGCACGCTTGTCCCAGCATCCCGGTTCAAATCGGTTCGTGAGTTCGTCTTCCGTTTGTCGTCGAATCTCCGCGACTGTTCGCAGATCGATTCGGTCACGTCTTCTAGTATCTCCTCGTGGATCACTGTCTTCCTCAATATGGGTGCGGGCTTCTTCGATCACGTCCTCCCGATCGATGTCAGACTGTTCTCGGAGACGTTCTACGACGATGGTAGTGTCCGCAAGTGCTGCTCGCAGTTCCTCCTCGGAGACATCATCGAGTAGTAACGCAAACTGTCGGTCCGGATAATCGGAAAGGAGCTGAAAATCAAAAAGCCCTGATCGAACCCGCTTCCGGATGCGTTGCTGGTCTCGATGTGTCTTCTCTTCATTGAGATCACCAAACTCGTTTCGAATCCGCTGGCGCTGTGTCTTTGTGAGTAGCGATGCCGATTTGCCAACCATACACCGCTATCACTTATCAAGTATTATATTTTTGATGGTTGTGGATGCGGAGACAGTTCTGTATCGCGCTATCGCACTGTTAGAGATCGTATCGGACAGATACACCGACGAATTCGCAGCGATCGTATCGAGACAGAATACCAGTGTACCACTATACATTGACGGTATTCGGTACAAACGATCTGCTACGTTTAATAGGGACTGTCGAACAGCCAACACTGCATGACAGTACTCTCAACCGTGAGTCTTCTACTACCGTATGAGGAGATCTTCACGAGCCACCTCGGACATCCACTCCTTAACGACGTGATGATCTTTGCAGCCGAAAACATCGTCTACTTAATTCCGTTGGTACTCCTTTATCTCTGGTTCACTTCAGGGTCGGAACGAACTCAAAGTTCGCTTAGCCTTGGCTCGCGTCCGGGAAAAACGAAATCAGTGTTCATTTTCGTCACGATCGTCGTGGGTCTCGCACTTTCCTACATCATCGGGCAGCTCTACAGTCACCCTGCGCCGTATATGGCCGGATACGAGACGCTGCTCGTAGAAGCCCCTGAAAACTCGTTCCCGAGCCAACACACGACAGTCATGTTCGCATTCGCGTGGCCGCTATTCTATCTCCAGGATCGATGGCAGGGGTCCGTTGCGCTAGTGCTCGCTTCACTGGTCGGCGTCAGTCGAGTGTACATCGGCGTCCACTACCCGATCGACATCGTCGGTGCCATCGGTGTGTCACTGCTGGGTTTCATCCTGATGTACGCCGGTAGAGGCGTCGTGATCGACTTCGCTCGTCGTTGTATCCGAATCGAGGATCGGTTTCGGACTGCGCTGTCGCAGGCGTTCTGACCCCGACAAATGTCTTCAATTCCGGTCAGCCGATGGCGAGTCGAATCGATCGGAGTGATCGTAGCGGCGAGCAGCACGCGCTGTTACAGTCGTGTTCACCCGTGACACTCAAGGCGAGGTGTCTCGCCGATCGGTCGCGTTCGGGTCGGAGGCAAAGCGCGATTCGGCGATGGCGAAGGCAAGCGTGCTGAACACGCCGAGTAATGTGCTCGCCGTGAGAACGATCGCCAGCGTCGAAAGCGAGACGGTTTCGAGCACGAACGCGCTCACGCTGTAGAGGACGGCCGCGATGGCAAGCACGTAAAACGGTGCGTTGAGGTGCCGCCAGCGGAACCGTTCGCGGAGATATTCGTCGGTGACGTGGCCGAGGCTCGCCGTAATACCGGCAGCGGCGAGCCAATGGACCGACCCGTACACGAGCGCGGCCCCCGTCGGGAGCACTCCGATCCCGTTGGGTTGTTTCGACAGCGTTTCCACCCCGTTCACGCCACCGATCACGATCAGGGCGGCCGCGACGACGTACGTTACGAGCGTCACCCGACCGGTGTACAGTCCCGTTCGAACGCGTTCGACTGCCGCATCAAGCGTCTGATCGAGACCTAATCCGCGAACGAGCAGATACCCACCGAACAGTCCGCTTAGCGCGCCGAACGTCGCGCTCGGGAGCTGAAAGAATTTCATGAGCTCCATGAGTGGATAGACGAGCAACAGTATCCCGAGCGGAACTAGAATGGTGCCCCGCGTCTCAGGATCGGCAAGCACCTGTTTGATGGTGTAATACATCGATTCGAGGTCCTGTGCTTGCCTGACGACGACGCGACGGACGCTGTCGATCGGGACTCGCGAGCGGATGACCGGGATGACGCTCTCGTCTTGTGCGCCGTCGGTAACGACGATCGCATGAACGTCTTCACCCGTCGACAGGGACGCCAGAACGGTGTCGATCTCCTCTCCGACGGCTCGATTGGCAGCGACGTCACTCCCGTTCGTACCGGTGACGGCCGCAACCTCGATCGTCTCGTCGTCGATGTCCTCGGAGAGATGGATGCCTTCGAACAACACGTTGACATCTGAGTCCTCAGGATCGGCGGTGGCGAGCGCGACAGCTGCTTCCTCGACGGATTCGCGTCCGATGACCGGCGTCTGCTGCCCGGTCTTACGTCCGAGATCGTCGTCAAGGTCGACACAGAGGACCACCAGCATCACGTAACGCTACGAATGCCTAGGGTAACTAATTTAACGGCGTTCGTTTCTCCGAGCAGTAAACGGATCACGGCGCGACGTCAGTGCCGACAACGGGGGGTATATGCATCTACCGAACGGATACCGTCCCATGCGAACGAGGCGTCAGGTGCTCGGCACGGTTGTAACTATGACAGTGCTCACCGGCTGTTCGAGCGCAACGGACGAGGATCTCTCTGCGGGGCTGTTTGCTCCCACGTTCTCGGACGGATCGATTCCCGAGCAGCACACCTGTGACGGAAGTGATAGCTCCCCCGAGATAGAGATCTCGGAGGTTTCTCGCGAGACGGCGTCCTTTGCGCTCGTGATGGCTGATGCCGACGCTCCCGGCCCGGAGCCGTACGTTCACTGGCTCATCTGGAACATCCCGCCGGACACAGCCTCACTCCCGAACGGAATCCCACAGCGACCGACGGTCTCGCTTTCCGAGCGCAGTACTGATCCCGGGTTTCCGGACCACGGGACGAACGGTCCGATCGTCCAAGGCACCAACAGCGCAAACGAGGTGGGATACACGGGCCCCTGCCCACCAAGCGAGGACGGGCCACACACCTACGAATTCACGTTGTATTCGCTCACATCGATGCTCGACGTCGAACCGGGGGCAACGTGGACGGATCTCGAAACGGCTATGCAAAACCAGCGCCGGGGATCGGTCACGCTCACGGCGACGTACGAACGATAATCCCGAAACGTTCTCCTCCTTGTCTTCGACAGTGTCGAACGCCAGATTCAGGGTCACTGGAGCGATATCCTCGGACTTACACGGTGTGCCGGACGCCCCACCGAGCCGAAAGAACACACGACTTTTCCCCTTCGACGGAATACCACACAACGAATGATCTCGAAGGGCTGTGAACAGTGTGCCGAGGGGGGCAAGATGGTGTTATTCGTCTACGGCTACTGTGATCAGCGCGACTGTTTTTACTGTCCGCTCGGCGAGAACCGTAAGAACGTTACGGACGTGTACGCGAACGAGCGCCTCGTTGAGTCCGAGGAGGACGTGCTTCAGGAGGCAAAGCGCATGGATGCACTGGGTACCTCGATCACCGGCGGCGAGCCACAGGAAGCAATGGACCGAACCTGTCGGTATCTTTCGCTGTTAAAAGAGGAGTTCGGCGAGGATCACCACACGCATCTGTACACGGGGATCACCGGCGGTCGGGAGAACATGCGCCGACTCGCCGATGCCGGATTGGATGAAATCCGATTTCATCCCCCCCTCGAACTGTGGGGTGATCTCCACGGCACCGAGTGGGAGGAGATCCTGTACACCGCCCGTGAAGAAGGGCTTACGCCGGCGTTCGAGATACCGGGGATTCGAGCCGAACCGGAGTTTCTGGAGTTCCTTGATGAGGGTGCGGCCGAATTCTGTAACGTAAACGAGTTCGAGATGAGCGACGGTAACGCCCAGCGGATGAAAGAACAGGGTTTCGAACTCCGGGAAGGACACATGAGCGCCGTTGAGGGCAGTCACGACGTTCTCGACGTGATGGGCGACCACGAACGGGTGTATTTCTGTACCAGTGTGTTCAAAGACGCTGCCCAACACCGCAACCGGTTGAAACGGATAGCACGCAACGTCCGCCGGCCGTTCGACGAGGTGACCGACGATGGTACGCTCGTCTACGGCAAAACGTGGCTGTCCGAATCGGAACTCCAAACGCTCGGCGTACCAGAGGAGTTCTACACCGTGAAATCCGAGCACGTCGAACTCGCGTGGTGGCTGCTCGAAGAACTGATCGAAGAGGGTGACGCCGGTCGCGGCGAAGTCATCGAACAGTATCCCACAGTGAACGGCACCGTCGTGGAACGGACGCCGTTGGCGTGAGTGATTTTTGATCGAACCCTACTGACTGAGCACCGCTTGCGGGCCGTCCCACTCCGCAGCGAGCAAGCCATACCGTTCTAGGTCGATGTATTCGCCATCGACGAATCCCAGATCTCGGCTCGTGCCTTCATGGACGAAGCCGAGCCGCTCACACAGTGAAATCGATGCTTCGTTTGGACTGTTTGGCGCTGCCGAAATCCGGTGTAGCCCCATCTGTTGAAAGCCATAGTCGATGAGATATGCGCTGGCTTCTGTCGCATAGCCGTTTCCCCATACTTGAGGCATGAACCAGACACCGAGATTGGCAAACCCGCGTGCGTTGTTAACGGGGTACAGTTGCACTGACCCGATCGGCTCGCCCGCAGATGCACCGTCACGGGGAACGACAAGGAGCGTCACACCGTCCTCGTCGCTATCGATCGACTCGAACAGCTCGCGGTACTGTTCGCCGTTGATCGGCGTTCGAAACGCCTCGATGTGGTGACGTACGGCCGGGTGATTGACGCCTCGTTGCAGGAATTCGATGTCTTCTTCCTCGACTGTTTGTAACTCAATGCGGTCGCATTCGATGAACGTCGGTCCTGACATGGATACAGCTACTGCTATTGCGTATTCGGTTACTCTTCTTTACCGACCCACCTCTTCTATGCAACCAACCGACAATCAATTAGAAATGTTCAAGCGAGGTCATCGGACAACTCTTGTCTGCTATTACAGTGTATTTGCGATAAATATTTTGTAATTAACACATGCTTACCGGTACTGATATGGATTCTCGATGTATCGTCAGTGGCCTGTTCGAAGGCCGTACATGTGGACACACACTCATACGGCGACACTCTCGTGGTTTAGGGTTGCAAGAGGAGAGACACGAGCGTTCACCCATCCGACTCGAGCAGTTCGATATCGGCGACAATATCGTCAGGATCGTCGCCCGAGCGGATGCCGTTGAGCATCACGAACGCCTGTTTCGGGTCGAGGAAGTGGCGACACACCACTCGTCCGAGATTCGTCGGGTTCGTGCCGTCGATGAAGTCGTACTCGATGAGTTTACCCAGCGCGTGTTTCGTAGGCACATCGCCGATCATGCGGTCGTTGAGTCGCTTCGCGTTCGGTCCCCCGACGACGATGTTGGCGAGCGTCTCCTCGATGGCCGACGATTCGTCGTACCCTGTATAAACCGATTCCATCTCGCCTTTGAGGAGTTTGAACGCCGTTTCGTCTTCGGTCATCTCCATGGAATTGTGGTAGACGCCGTCGGGTTCGACGAGGAGATAGACGGTGCCCTCATCGTGGAAATCGGGACGGCCAGCGCGCCCGAGCATCTGGCTAAACTCCTGCACAGAGAGCCACTCGATGCCCATGGCGAGTGAATCAAACAGGACCTGCGAGGCCGGGAAGTCGACACCAGCAGCGAGCGCAGCCGTCGTCACGACGGCCGCAAGCTCCTGGTCGCCGAATTTTCGTTCGACCGTTTTCCGGCGTTTGTAATCCAACCCGGCGTGATACGGCGCGCTGGGATACTCCAACGATCGACTGATCGAGTGACACCGACGCCGTGAGTTGGTGAAGATGATGGTTTGTCCCCGATAGCCCTTCGAGGATTTCGTGTCGAATGCCCGTTTGACGAGCTTGTTTTCGATCCGTGATTTCTCGTGGGCCTCGGCGAAGGTGACGTGGCGCTCGATCGGCACCGGCCGCTCTTCGAACTCGATGAGCGTCGCTTCCAATGAGCCAGCGAGCTGTTTGGGATTGCCGACGGTCGCGGAGAGATACACCCACTGGGTATCGGTCTCTGCTCGCTCACACCGGTGTTTCAGCCGAGAGATGAGTCCGTCGAGCCGATGCCCCCGGTCGGTTTCCCCGAGCGTGTGGACTTCATCGATGACGACGGTGCCGATGTTACCGAGATCTTTGCCCGTTCGGAGCGCGTGATCGATCCCCTCGTAGGTGCCGACGATCACGTCAGCGTCGGGATGGAACGTGGCACCGGTGTCCCGGACCCGACTGGCACCGACGCGGATCGTCACGTCCACGAGGTCGCCGTACGTCTCCGTGAACTGCTCGTGTTTCTGGTTGGCCAACGCGACCAGCGGCACGAGAAAGAGCATCTTGCCGTCCCCCGAGAGGACCCGATCGATCCCGGCAAGCTCTCCGATCAGCGTCTTCCCGGTCGCCGTCGCGCTCACGACGAGCTGATCACGCCCCGACAGGACGCCGTTTCTGACCGCGAGGCTCTGAACCGGCAGGAGCTGCTCGAACTGCTCAGTAACTAACGCCGAGAGATCCGGGTGCAGATCGAGCGATTCGGTCGGAACGGGATCGACCGCCTCTACAGTGGCGCTGATCTCATCGAACTTGGTGAGGTCGGGATCCAATCGTCCTTGCAAGAGGTTCACGATCCGATCGAGATCGCCGGTTTCGACCAGCAGTTCTTCGAGGCGCTCGCGTGCTCCCGACTGGAGGCTTCGGTAGTTGAGTTCGCCTTCGAGTTCGCGTTTCGCACAGTCGAGACAGACGTGTTCGCTGTCGGTTTCGATCGCCGTGTCGCTCGTCAGCGGCGAGTAGCGACCGGCGTTCGCACACCGTCGACACGTCCGGACGACTTTTCCCTGTAGCTGGTACCCCCCGAGCATCGACTGGAGACGATCCCGCCCCTCTCGTGTTGTCTGTTCAGAGATCCGAATACGCGAGGCACGCCGGGCGATGTCGACGAACTCTTCGGGCCGCCGGAGATCCTCCTCCGAATCCTTTTGGACGCGAAATCGGGCGGGACGCGGACCGGCGTCCGTGACCTTCAGTTCGAGGATCGCCTGAAAAAGCCGCTCTCCGTTGCGGTTGACGACGACAGTGAAGTCGTCGGATCGCTCGTGGAGAAACAGGGTATCGACTGCCGAAGCCTGCTGTGACACGCCCCAACTTATCCGACGGGAGTATTTGACTCTCCCGGAGTCGAGAGACCGAGATACGATTCGAGCGTTCGCAGCTCGTCGGGCGCAACACCGAACGCCTCGATCGCGTTGTCATCAGTGACGTTGTCCATTTTCAACGACGTGGCCTGATCGGCACCCATCGGCGCACCCGGGATCGGATCGACGAGCGAGAGCCCGACCGTGACGAGCGCCATCGGGATCGGAACGATCGTCACCGAGTGCCCGTTCGATCGAGCGATGAGCTCCGTCACGTCCGCGAGCGACAGCACCTCCGGCCCACCGAGTTCGTACGTTGCGCCGGCGTGGTCGTCGTTCTCGACTGCATCGGCGAGCATGTCGGCGAGATCACCAACCCAGATCGGCTGAAACCGTGTCGTTCCCCCACCCGGGAGTGCGGTCACGACGGGCGTCGTGAGCATCTCCGTGAACGAGACGAACTCCCCGCCCTCCCCGAACACGATCGACGGCCGGATGACGACGGACTCCGTATCAGCGTTGCGGACGGCGATCTCGGCCTGTCCTTTCGATTCGATGTACGCCGTCTCCCCGTGTGGATCCGCACCGAGCGCGCTCATTTGGACGATCTTCTCGACATCGTGTTCCCCAGCAGCCGCCACAACGTTCTCGGTGCCGCCCAAGTGGACTTTGAAGTGCTGTTCACTGCCACCGCTGGGCTTGAACAGTGGCGATAGAGCGACCAGATTCACCACACAGTCTATCCCCTCGAAAGCAGAAGTGATCGAATCGTATGCTGTAACGTCCCCTACTGCGGTTTCGACGCCGTCTGGAAGTGTCGACTCGCTAGGCGTGCGAGAAAGCACTGTCACGTTGTGGTCTCGATCGCTCAGCGTCTCAGCCAGCTTCGTGCCGATAAATCCGCTCCCGCCCACGAGGAGTACGTTCATGGGATTCTGTTCAGTGGAGTGGTCTGTAAATCTACTGCCCGAAGCCATGGATCACGACAGCTTATTATCTCGCCTGCGAACCCAGCGTATGCTCATCACGATCGAAGGGATCGACGGAAGCGGGAAAACGACGGTGTGGGAGGCCCTGCACGACAGCGTCGACGCCGTGTTCACCAAAGAACCGACCGATTCGTGGTACGGCGACTGTGTTCGGACGTCGCTTTCCGACGACGCTGCCGATCCGCTCGCCGAGCTGTTTCTGTACACGGCCGACCACGCCGACCACCTTGCGCGCGTGATCCGCCCGGCGCTCGATCGTGGTGACCTCGTCATCTCCGATCGCTACGCCGATTCTCGGTACGCCTACCAAGGAGCCAGCTTGGCAGGTGTCGTCCCCCGACCGATGGAGTACGTCCGGGGGATCCATCAACCGTTTACGCGCCCGCCCGACGCGACGATCTATCTCGATCTCTCCCCACAAACGGGTGCCCAACGCGCCGGCGCGAGCGACAAGTTCGAACAAGCCGACCACCTCGCCGCCGTCCAAGCGAACTACGAACGGCTCATCGATCACGAACCTGAGCGGTTCGTCCGCATCGACGCCAACCGATCGCCCGAGGCGGTCATCGACAGCGTCGAACGAACGATCGAACAGTTGGTATGATATCGCTGTCAGTCTCGGTAGGGAAGCGTCGTCACGTCGAAACAGTCATAATGGCGGTCGTACGTGACGATGTAATCGATCTCTCTGTCGGCCATCTGCTGGGCGACGACGAAATCCGTGAGTGATGCGTTCAGATCAGTCCATTCCGTGAACCTGTTCACTGCCTCCTCGAAAACCTCCCTCGAAACATATTCGAACCGATAGAGACGACTCTCATCGAGCGTCGTCAGGAACGTCGATGCCATCTGGACGGACGCTCGTTTTTTGAGCCGGGTGGCAGCTTCATCGACGATGTGCTCGTTCACGATGAGGTGTCTGTACGGGAGATCACCATCACGGATGAACGACATAAACGCCCGTGAGACTGGGTGCATCTCATCTTGGGGATCGAACAACGCATAGAGGAACTTCGGGCCGACGATCACCTGATGTCGGACTCGACCGGGTCTGAAATGTTCAGCAGTGATCGTTCCGATCGGCGTCTGTATCGGTTCAGCCATCGATCACGTCTGGTGGTCCGAGGGATTTTCTGCCAGCGTGAACGAAACGTCGTTCCCACTCCACTCCGCTACAACGTCCGATTCCTGTCGAGCGTCCGTCCCTGCCGTCGACAGAAGATCGTCCGTATCGATCTCCTCCAGCACGGTAAACGCCCGATCCATGGGATTTGGAGATCGTTGCTGTTCAACCCATCTAACCAGTGCTTCATGACTGGCTTCCTTGACAGTCATCCCGCGCTCAGCGGCGATTTCCCGGAACGACTCGTATTCGTCCTCGCTCAGCTCGGTTTGTACGTGTTTGCGATCGGTTTGGCTCATGCTTCGTCTCGCCCCTTATCGTCGATAGCGGTTCATGAGATATAAAATGTCTACATGACATAGTACATGCTACTCGTTTGCAGACGAGTTGGTGTCACATACTCAATGGGACGGAGCGGTTCGTCCACGTCGACCCCGATCAGTCGCCCGAAGCGATTATCGACAGTGTCGAATGATGAACAACGCGCTCAGATCAGTCCATTCCGTGAACCTGTTCACTGCCTCCTCGAAAACCTCCCTCGAAACATATTCGAACCGATAGAGACGACTCTCACCGGATTGGATCGGGTTACGTCGGTGGGAATTCGATGACCCCGAGTTGGTGTAGTAAGCTAAGGCTGTCCGGCAAGAACCACCGTTCGGCGATCATGCCGTCCTCGATACGCACGAAGAACATCTGTTGTACCTCGATCTCCTGACCGGTCGGTTCGATGCCCCAGAGTTTCCCCTCGTGTGTTCCTCGACTCGTGATGTACATGGCGACTGTGTCTCTTTCCGCGACGACGTCTTCGACGGTCTGTGAGATGTCGGGAAAGGCGGTGAGAAACGCTTCGTAGGACTCTCGGATTGCCGGACGACCCTGCTGATCACCGAAGGCATTGTGTTCGACGGCGTCTTCGGCGTACAACTCATCGAGGAGGTCGAGGTCGCCTTCCGCAAAGACCTCTTCCGGGATACGACGGGCAAGTGCCTTGTTTTGCGCCCGTTCGGACGGTGTTACTCCGTCCGTCATCGATACCGTTCCCCTTTGGGTGCAGCATGGCAGTCTGTCTGATTCATTGCAACCACGCACGGTAGTACGCCGGAGATCATCGTGAGGCTGTGTGGGAACACGTTCCTCTCTTTAAGTAAATTTGGACCGAAGAGACGACGATATGCCGCACATTCAGATCCAACTCGACGGAACAGCAGTGGACGGCTGGTTAGCCACGATTTCGACTGACTTTCCCGATGCTGAGTTCAGACTGCTGGCGACCCAGCTACGGGACGACGGCGCGTTCGTGATTCTCGAAGTCGTCACGCCGAAAGGTGATGCGCTCGCTCACCGATTCGAGAACACTCCCGAAGTAGATTCAGTCGAGGTCCACTACACTGACGAACAGCTAGTGTTGCTCCAGTTCCGGACTTCAGCAACGAAATCGTACGATCCGCTCCGCGAGTCGAACAACGTGTCTCTGTATCCCACCATCCTTCGGGACGGATGGTTTTCGGTGGAGCTGGCGGCATCACACGAACGGCTATCGGAGTACACCGACGAGCTAGTAGCGGCTGACATTCCGTATCAGGTGTTATCGCTGACCCAAGCGTACGATTCGAGTGAGTTGCTCACGAATCGCCAATGGCACATTATCACCGAGGCAGTCGAGCGCGGTTACTACGATACGCCACGTGACTGTACGGTGACTGAACTCGCAGAGTCATTGGACATTCACAAATCGGCGGCGAGCAGGCTGCTTCATCGCGCCGAAAGCCGGATCGTCACGGGGTTCGTCACGGGAACGGCACGGTGATCGTACAGTTCGATACTGGTTTTGTAGTAGCCAAATGATTGCTTCTGTCACTGGTATTTGTCTGGGAGAGTCACTTCATCGGGAGCGGGCATCCAGAAGTAATCGAACGTGAGACCGAGCGCGAACGGCGCCAGAACGAGGAGGACAACGACGACGAACGGACTCCCCAAATCGAAACCGAACCCGGCAGCACTCATCACCTGTGTGAGAATGACGAGCACGGGTGGGATGAGCACGACCTCGAACACCACCGGTCCCCATTTCGTGTTGAGTCGGACGCGGAAAAATCGGGTTATGAGTGCCGTGGCGGTGGCATTGACGAAGAGCATGACGAGCAGTTGGACGCTGTCAGCGACCGAAACCATACGCACGCTTGGGTGTCAGCCCTCTTTGTCGTGTCGAAGCCCCGTCGGTTGATTCGGTCGCCGGTCCGCAACGTCTTTCAGAGTCACCATCGACTCGTTTGCATGCACCGGGTGATCGCCGAAAACGACGTGGCTGACACGTCGTTCGACGCCGAGGAGATGCAGACGATACTGCAGCAGATGGTTCGTGCACGGACGTTCGACGAACGGGCGGTATCACTCCAGCGGCGGGGCTGGATGAGTGGCTATCCGCCGTTCAAAGGGCAGGAGGCTTCACAGGTCGGTGGAGCGTACGCGCTTCAGGAGACGGATTGGCTCGTGCCGACGTACCGATCGAACGCGATGCAGCTCGCCCGTGGCGTTCCGCCCAGCGATATCCTTCGATTCCGGCGGGGTTACCCCGAGTATCATTCGGACCACGAGCGTCCCGTCTTTCCTCAAGCGGTTCCGATCGCCACCCAGACGCTCCATGCCGTCGGCATCGGGATGGCCATCGACTACGACGATTCGGACCAAGCGCGCGTGCTGTGTTATCTTGGGGATGGAGCGACGAGCGAAGGCGATTTCCACGAGGCGCTCAACTTCGCTGGCGTGTTCGACGCTCCAGTCGTCTTCTTCTGTGAGAACAACCACTGGGCGATCAGCCTGCCACGGGACCGTCAGACGGCAGCCCCGACCATCGCGGCCAAAGCCGACGCCTACGGGATCGAGGGAACACGGGTTGACGGCAACGATCCGCTCGCGGTCGCGGAGACGGTTGAGCGCGCGCTCAACCGCGCCGCCACCGACGAGCCGGTGCTGGTCGAGAGCCTCACGTACCGACAGGGACCCCACACTACTAGCGACGATCCCGAGCGCTACCGCGACGACGTCGATCTCCCTGAGTGGCGCACTGCCGACCCGATCGAACGGTTCGAGGGGTATCTCTTGGACAACGGCGTCATCGAGGACGGATTCGTCGACGACGTCGAACAGCAGACCCGCGAACAGATCAGCTCGGCCGTCGACACGATCGAAGAGACCGAAACGGAGTCTCCCGAAGACGTATTCGATTCCGTCTATGCGGACCTCCCGCCGCGCCTCCAGCAGCAACGAACCCACTTTTTTCCGCTCGGGTGAGCGAAGCTCACCCTCCCGCAAAAAACCTGGACTAAAAAAAGCCGCGAGCAAAGCTCGCGGTGATTGACCTGCCCGCCACCGCCTCCGCGACTGCAACCGTCACCGCAACGCTCCGCTTCCGCGACCGCCGACTCTGTTGTTTTCAGTCGTCAGCGTGGAGGGCTGGCGGTTCACCGACGACGCGTGCGACCTCGGGATACTGCTGGCGCAAGCCATCGAGGTCGCCGCGCTGTCTTTCGCAGCCACCTTTTTTGCGCTCGGGTGGCCTTCGGCCACCACTCCCGCAAAAAATCTGCATTGCAAGAGCTTCGCTCTTGCAGGCTCCCACTCGCTTCGCTCGCGGGAAGACCAAAAAAGGCCGCTCGCTACCGCTCGCGGTGACGACACCTGCGTCTCCCGCCTCTGCCCCGCCTCCGCACCGCCGATTCTGTTATTCTCAATCGTCAGCGTGGACGACGGGCGGCTCGCCAACGACGCGTGCTACGTCGGGGTAACAGGCCCGTAGTCCATCGAGATCCCCACGCTGGCGATAGTGACAGTATTCCGCCAGCGTTGCGACCAGCGCGGCGGGTGCACTCCCCGCTTCGGACTGTTCGGTTACCTCGGCTGGCTCTCGATCGCTTTCGGGTGTGTACACCGACTGGACGACGGTGCCGTCACGCTGTTCGTGATACCGCACGCGGCCGCCGTTCTCGAACCAGCCGGCAACGACCAACTCCTTTGCCGCGTCGTAGCGCGTGACGTTCGCAATGCCGGGCAAATCGTCGTAGTCCAGCTGTGACTGGCCAAGCCCGGCCGTCGCTAGTATCTCCTCGATCTGCGTCGCATGGGGACAGCCCGTACTCCGACAGGGCCGACACCACGTTCCTGTCCCGACATCCACGATGTGGTACAGCTCCGCTTTCGAGATCGTTGCTCGATTCTCGACCGTCGAGAGGTTCACTGACTCGCCCAGCCGATCCCAGAACTGAAACACCGGCAGCGTCATCGGCGGCCCTCCAGCAGTGGACAGCCAACACGATGTACGTACCGCGACCGAACCGGTCGGCCACACCGGGGACATCGCTGTCGCTGGTCACGTTTCTGATACGATTCGACACCGTTACATGTCTCTGTTGCGTTCCCAATCATGGGTTTCTCTGTCGTGAGAACCCCAGCGTCGGGTGCTATGTCCACCCGGCGCGTTCAACATGAACGCACACGCCCCGCGGCGCACACCGGCGTTCTCGTTTATCGTTGCCTCCGCCATCACATATAAAGGTACTGATGCAATGAATAATATCGTGTAGATCCGACACCACTTTCTTAGTGAGTACTCTTCGAACGGAACGTTACAATCAATTCACCTTCAATTAGAGCATATGATGAAATTTCCACATACTGATCTGTCGCTGTAGCGTTGCGGTGGCGGTTGCAGTCGCGGAGGCGGTGGCGGTGCGGGCAAGACGCAGCACCGCGAGCTTTGCTCGCGGCTTTTTTTGCCCCATCTTTTTTGCGGGAGGGTGGCTGTGCCATCCTCCCGCAAAAAAGGTGGGTGGTCAGGATTATGTACTTCGCTCGGTATAGGATAATCATGCGCTTTGTTATCGTTGGAGGGGGTCGCGTTGGAACACGAACAGCGCGAGTCCTCGAAGCGGAAGACCACGATGCAACGATTCTCGAACGACGGCCCGAACAGGTTGATAAACTACGAAAGGAAGGATTCGACATCGTTCAGGGCGACGGCAGCACCGAGGAGGATCTGCTCGGTTTGGATCTCGAAAACGCTGATGGTGTGGCTGCGCTCACCGGCGATGTGACGGTCAACATCATCACGTGTTTGATCGCCAAGGCTAACGGTTGTCGGACCGTTCTCCGCGTCGACAACGACAAATACGAAACGCTCTGTCGGAAGTACGGCTCCGAGATCGATATGGTCATCTATCCGGAACGGCTCGGAGCGATCGCCGCCAAGAATGCCCTCTTGGGCGGTAACATCCGTGCGATCGCGGACATTGCGAAAGAGATACAGCTCACTGAGTTCACCGTAACCGAAGAATCCCCGATGCGGGGGTACACCCTCTCTGAACTCGAACTCCCCGCCAATGCGCAATTGCTGGGATTCGGCAAAGCGGATGAATCGATCGATCTCCCGACGGAAGACGAGTCGCTCGAACTCGGCGACCGCCTCATCGTCATCGCGGATTTCGAGGTACTGGGTGACGTTCGTCGCATCATCGTGGGCGAAAACGCTACACCGTCCAGTCCGGCTCCGGTGGCCTGAGGGGTTACAGCGGAAGCGGTCCCCCTCCCCGATCGTGTTCTGTCTCCTCGGAGTGGGTCGCGTCGGCGAGCAACTCTGAAACCGGCGGACGATACGTGAATCCCGGAACGACACCTTCGACGTACGTTCCCTCGACGTACTCGGCCATCGCTTTTACCACGGCTGGCGCGCGATCGGGTCGATCGAACGGAAATTGGAGCGTGACGATCGCCTCACCATCTTCCGAGTGCATGTCGACTGTGAGGTCGATCTCCGCACGAACGGCTTTCGGGGCGTCTTCGACCCGTCGCTCGAACGTTTCGAACCAGCCAGCCAGCAGGTTGTCTCCGACGTCTTCCTCGACAGCGCCCGCGAGCGTCGGCGTTCGGATGGTAAGCGTGTATACAGTTTCCTCCGACGCTTCAGCCACAACGCGGCTGTCAAACACCGTCGTTTCCACGACGAACCCTTCGTCGGCGTCAGTGTAGGTCTCGTGGCGCTCGAACGCACGACGAACCGCCGCATCCGTACTCATAGAGCGTCGTACATCACCGAGACGAAAAGACGTTGTGTTCACTCTGCAACCGGCTGTTAGTGGCTCTCGGTCGGACTCTGACCGAGCGACGTAGCCTCTCGAACCGTTTTCGCGCTCCGTCGGAACAGCCGTTTGAGCGCCTGCCACCGGATGACCAACAGAACGCTGCCCAAAACGACGTAGATACCGCTGAACACGAGCAACAGCTCGTAGCTCGACAGTGGTAGTCGAACCAATTCTTGAATCATGAGGAACTCGATCACGACTTGAGAAACGAACAGCACCAACAGCGTGATCGCTTCCCGAGCCGAGATTTCGAAGTTGATGAGGAGGCTCAACGCGAAGAACGACTGGGCTGCGGTCAGCCAGATCTCACCCGCCTGTTTCTGATCGAACGGAAGCGGTCCGTACTGACCGAGCGCGATCGAATACACGAGGACGAGGGTCCCGATGAGGAGCGTCCACTGGTTGAGCTTCGAGGAGATCAACGCCGAGAAGCCGGCCGTCGACCGGGCTTTGTTCACCAGATACGCGACGACGATCAGCTCCGGTGATTCGGAGGCCAGCGGCGCGATCCACTGGATCATGAAAAACGAGGGGATTCCGATCGACTGCCCGATCTGTTCGAGTCCGTGGGCGAACGGCTCGACCGCGGTGAAGATGATCAGCCCGGAGTAGGCGAACAACGACAGCACGATGGCGATGCGATACCGTTTCGGGTTCTGTTGGAGCGCACCGGGAACGCCACCGTGTTCTTCCGGGATCTCGACGTCTCCCCGGAGGATGACGACGATGTACGCGATGTACAGCCCGACGAGAACCGCCATATCGAGGGCGTCGATCCCCCCGTTGATCGGCACGACCAGCGCCCAGAGCGTTGCGAGAAACAGAAACGTAATCTCGAGATTGATGTCCCGATCGAGCGACAGCGCATCAGTGAGGATGCCGGAGCGTCGCTGGACGGCGGGATCACCCGTCTTGTGCGCCCGATAGATGGTGAACAGCGCGATTCCGGACCAGCCGATCCCGATGAGGATCCGGTTGGCCCCCGTCATGTTAGCGACCGCGAGGTGGGCGGATTCCGTTCCTCGTGGCATTCCGGCAAACGCGCCCGCGTTCCACGCATACAGGGCGTCCACCGCGTATTCGGGCGCGACGGCTAACACCGCAAGCACCGCGATGGCAAACGCCCGCGGAACGTCTTTTTCGGCCGTTTCAGCCCCCCACGCGAGTAAAAACGAGCCACCCAGAACGGCTAAACCGCTCACCACGACGATCGCACCCGTCGGTATGCTATCGCTGTGTCCCAATCCTGTCAGCCAGAGGATAAGCCACGGAATGGTCAATCCGACAGCCCCCGCGATCGCACCGATCACCCGGCGTTTCATGGTTGCCTCCAGTCACTACTATCCAACACCTTCGTCCGCCACTGCGAACACGTCTGATTCCAAGCCATGGAGTACGTGTAGGAAAACGACGGATATGACCAAAAACCACAAGATATCGCGAGTAGCCCCGAAACCACGGGCGAGACGGTCTCTACTGTAGGATCACCTCTGAAGGCGGTGAACGTGTGATTCCCCGAAGAGAGTGGGTTACGTCGGTGTATACGGACGATTCGGGCGAAGATGGATGATTCGATCCGCTACACCGGGACGGCTTTCCGTTGTTTGGAGACGTGGTCAGTCACACACGACCACGTCAGCCGTCGGAGCGTTGTTTTTCACGCTTTCGATACCTCGCTTTGCTCCTTGTTTGGAGACGTACCCGCCGCCGCTGTCAGCGATGATCTTCCCGTTCGAAGCGACGAGACGCCATCGCCACTCACCGATCGTGTCCTGATACAGTTCGAACGTTGGTTGTGCTGGCATGATCGGACCTGGCCTGTGAACAGGTCCACACCCTGAACCATCGTAAACGCGGGGATTTCGATGTCTCATGCGGAGGGAGGGATTCGAACCCACGAACTCCTACGAGAGCGGATCTTAAGTCCGCCGCCTTTGGCCAGACTCGGCCACCTCCGCGCATTCGAATGTCGTCGGTCACACGAAAAGTGGTTTCGGTCCGACACCGACTGGACTGGTCACCATTCGACGCTCAGCGTGCCGTCACCGTGTGGGTCCGGCGCGATCTCCTCGTTGGTCTGTCGGTCGATCACGTGAATCACCCCGTCGTCGTTTTTAGCCGGACACACCTCTGCGGCACGCACGTTGTGATCGAGTTCATCTTCCTCGAAGAAGTACGTTTGGGGCTGAGCAATGCCACTCGCCAACTCCATCTCCCAGTTACCCGACACCTCAGCGCATTTGCCCGCGGCGATGCATTTGTTCGCCTCGAAGATGATCTTGTACGGCTTCTCCTCGATCGGTGGCGCGTCGCGTTCGCCGATCTCGCTGGGATCGACCGGTTCCTCCGTCATCACGCGTTATTCGAACGGAAACAGCTTGGGACTGTCGATCTTCACTCCTCGTCTGATTCCCCGTCACTGACGGTAACTTGGGCCTCGCGAATGATTTTCCCGGCCATCTTGTAGCCGGGCCGGTGAACGTCGTCGATCGCGTCGGGCGGCTGTTCGGAGTCGACCCGCATCAACACCTCATGACGCTGGGGATCGACATCCTCGCCCGGTTCGGGAGCGATCTCTTCGACGTTTTCCCCTTCGAGCACGTGATCGAATTGGTTGAGCGTGGATTCGATTCCCTCCCGGATGTCGCCGTCCTGATCGAGTCCGCGTTTGAGGTTGTCGCGGACATCGATGATGCGGGTAACGAGGTCCTCCGTCGCGCGCTTTCGCTCCTGTTCGCGACGTTTTTTCATCCTCTTTTTGTAATTTTTGAAATCAGCCTGCTTGCGCTTGAGGCTCGATTCTAGGTCCTCGATGGTTCGCTCGTGTTCGTCGATCTGCTCTCGCAACGATTCGATCTCCGTAGCAACGTCCGTGGGATCGCTGTCTTCGACACGTTCGACGAGTTCTTCGGACGGACCGTTCTCCGTTTCGGCTTCCGATTCCGCTTCGGTTTTTTCCGTCGATTCCTCGCTTGTGGATTCTTGGGATGAGTCGTCGGGGTGGTCATCCATATCCGGCTTTTCGGATCGTCGGTCATCCGTGGTCGTGTCGTCTTGCACCGGATCGTTTTCACTCATCGGTGGATGAACGTCCGCCGACCGATTAAGGGAACCGGAATGTCATCATCGAACGGAAACGCTGCTCGGGTCGCACACGAGGGGAGGCAGTGTGTTAACTGTCAGGCCCGTATACACCGACGTGATGAACAGTCGACCACAGCCACAAGAGCGTCGCATCGGCGTGGGTTCGGGCGTCGATCCGAGCGTGGCGGGTAATTACGATTATGCGAGCGAGGAGATCGAGCGTCCAGAGTTGCACGACGATCTCGACGAACTCGTTGCCGGTGACGTTCGATTCGACACGTATTCACGCCAGTTGTACGCGACCGATGCCAGTGCCTATGAGGTGGTGCCGATCGGTGTCGTCTTTCCGCGTTCGACCGACGACGTGGCCGCCGTGATGAGTTACTGCGCCGAACGGACGATTCCGGTGCTCCCGCGGGGTGGGGGAACGAGTCTGGCTGGACAGGCGGTCAACGAGGCGGTCGTACTCGATTTCACTCGATATATGGACGCTGTGCTCGCCGTCGATCCCGAATCCCAGACCGCAACCGCACAGCCCGGCGCGATCCTCGGAGACATCGACGAGCAGCTCGAATCCCACGGGTTGAAGTTCGCTCCCGATCCGGCATGGGGTGACAAAAGCGCCCTCGGTGGCGCTATCGGCAACAACTCGACGGGATCTCACTCGTTGGTGTACGGCAAAACGGACGCCTACATCGAAGCGTGTGAGGTCGTCCTCGCAGACGGCACCGTCGCGCGGTTCGGTGACGTTCCGATCGAGACGCTTCGTACGGACGCCGATCCGGACGGTGATCTCCGCGAACGGATCTTTGGGGCTGTGCTCGCTGTACTCGACGATCACGCCGAGGAGATCGAGCGACGCTATCCCGATCTGAAACGAAACGTCTCGGGCTACAACCTCGATATGCTCATCGAGGAGGCCCAGACGGGCTCTGTCAACCTCGCACGGTTACTTGCTGGAAGCGAGGGAACGCTCGCCATCGTGACCGAAGCGACTGTGGCGCTCGAACCGTTGCCGGAAACGAAGTCGATCGCGCTGCTCACCTACGATTCCGTGCTCGATGCGGTCTCGGACGTCGAGCGAGTACTCGATCACGATCCTGCTGCGGTCGAGGTGATGGACGACGTGCTACTGGATCTCGCGCGCAACACCGAGGAGTTCGAGGATGTCGTCGGACTGCTCCCCGAATCGACGGATTCGGTGCTGTTGGTCGAGTTTTACGCCGACAGCGACGCCGACGGCCGCCGACAAGTGGCCGATCTCATCGACGACCGCGTGACGGACACCACGGACCACGCCGATCGTCTCGCACGCCACGCCTTAGAGGCACACGACGCCGACCGTCGCGCGACGTTTTGGAAAATGCGCAAATCCGGGTTGCCGATCCTCCTCTCGCGCACCACCGACGAAAAACACGCCTCGTTCATCGAGGACACCGCTATCCCCGTCGAGCAGCTGTCAGCGTTCGTTTCGGATGTCCAGTCGATTCTCGACGATCACGACACGTTCGCCAGTTACTACGCCCACGCCGGACCGGGTGTGCTTCATATCCGTCCGCTCATCAGCACCAAAACGATCGACGGCGTCGATCGAATGGTTTCTATTGCGGACGAAATCACTGATCTCGTCGTCAAATACGGCGGGAGCGTCTCGGGCGAACACGGCGATGGACGCGCACGCACACAATGGAACAAAAAACTGTATGGGGAGCGTCTGTGGTCGGTGTTCCGGGAGTTGAAAACCGCCTTCGATCCCGATTGGCTGCTCAATCCCGGAAATATCTGTGGCGATCTCGATATGACCGAACAGCTCCGCTTCGATCCATCCTACGAGTTCGACGCTGGATTCGAGCCGTCGCTCGAGTGGCACACCGAAAACGAGTTACAAGGGATGACGGAACTGTGTCACGGCTGTGGTGGCTGTCGCGGTCACCAGTCCACCACTGGTGGCGTGATGTGCCCGACCTATCGGGCCTCCCAAGAAGAGATCCAATCGACGCGCGGGCGGGCGAACATGCTTCGGGCAGCAATGAGCGGCGATCTCGACCCCGACGAACAGTTCACTGATGAGTTTCTCCACGAAGTGATGGACGTGTGTATCGGCTGCAAGGGCTGTCTGCGGGACTGTCCCAGCGAGGTCGACATGGCGAAGCTGAAAGCAGAAGTCGAACACGAACACCACGAGCGACACGGTCCCAGCCTGCGCGATCGGCTGTTTGCGAACGTCGAAACGCTCGCTGCGATGGGAAGCACGGTTGCCCCCCTGTCGAACTGGGCGACCAATCTGCCGGGTGCGAAACTACTCGCGGAAAAGACACTCGGGATCGCCAGAGAGCGCGAGCTGCCGACGTTCCACCGCGAGAGCTTTACCGACTGGTTCGAGGAACGTGGCCTGCGGGTGTCGGAACCGAACGCCACCCGAAAAGCCGTGCTGTTCCCGGACACGTACACGAACTACACCCACCCCGAAACGGGGCGTGCCGCGGTCCGTGTGCTCGAAGCCGCAGGCGTGCAGCTCCGACTGCCTGACGTGAAGGGAAGCGGCCGCCCACCCTACTCGAAAGGCTTCATCGACCGTGCCCGCCACATCGCCCGCCGAAACGTCGATGCACTCGCCCCACTCATCGAAGACGGCTGGGATATCGTCGCCATCGAACCCTCAGATGCGGTGATGTTCCAACTCGACTATCTCGATCTGCTCGATGATTCCCAAACCCAACGGCTCGCCCAGAACAGCTACGGCGTGATGGAGTATCTCGACACCTACGATCTAGACGCATCACTCCCCGCCGTCGATGCCGACGAACGGCTGGTGTACCACGGCCATTGTCACCAAAAGGCCACGAAAAAGGATCATCACGCGGTCGGTGTGCTCCGACGGATGGGGTATCCCGTTGAACCACTCGACAGCGGCTGTTGTGGCATGGCTGGAAGCTTCGGCTACGAAGCCGAACATTACTCGATGAGCAAAGCGATCGCTGCCATCCTCTACGATCAGATCGACGACGTAGAGGGAACTGTCGTCGCACCCGGTACCTCCTGTCGCACCCAACTGGTCGATCACACCGAGGAAAAACCGCCCCATCCGATCGAAAAAACAGCGGCTGTCCTCGATCGCACCAAAGAGTCGTAACCTATATCAAATCTCCCCCGGATACTATATACTGTGTCCGGGCTGGGGTAATGGTTATCCTTCAGGCTTGTGGAGCCTGAGACGCGGATTCGATTTCCGCGCCCGGACTATTAATATATCTTGTATTTCTGGCGGGAGAGGTATCACGCTATGTTTCTGACATACATTTATGACGGAACGGGTAGCCAAACGGCCCATGACAGAACATGCGTGTCCTGTTTGTGGGGACGAATTCGGTAGTAGACGCGGACCCGGCGTTCACCATAGTGCTGCCCACGATGCATTGCTACCCGATAGAACGTGTAGCAATTGTGGTCACGAGTTCCCCTGCGAGCACGAAAATACCGACGTGAGTCCGTTTCGTTTAGAGGAGAGAATCCCCCGAACTATCACGGCGGAAAAGAGACGACCGAGTGTGAACTCTGGGGCGATGAGTTCGAGTACTACCCATCGGAGAAAGAAGGAGTGTACTGCTCTTCGTGTGTCGAAGAGCATGGCTTTCCGAGTCCTTTACTGGCGACGGGCATCCGAACTGGAAGGGTGAGGGCAACGAACCGTACGGAAAAGGTGGAATAGCGTTCGCCAACGGGCGTTAGAGCGAGACGATTACTCGTGTGTCGTTTGTTCGAGAACCGAAGAAGCGATCGGACGGAATCCGGACGTGCACCACATCATCCCGGTTCGGGCGTTTATCGGATCGAAGAACCATCACAAGGAGAACGCACATCAGTTTGAGAACGTTGTATCGCTCTGCATCGATTGCCATCGGAAAGCCGATTTTGGGAAGATATCGAGCGCAAGACTTCGGTTCCTGATCGAGACGGGGGATCCGATCCCAGTGATCGGACAAGCGCAGTCGTCGATATCACCAATCGGAATTTCTCACGTTTATTGATGAATATTACGCTATATCGCTCGATACTTTCAAATATTGTAGGGCAGTATTTTATCTGTGGAGATGGTGTACATCTGGAAATGATGTGGATCGTTCCCGTGAAACCGCCGTTCACAGAGACACTCGAATCGAAGGTCGATCTGACGGAATGGAGTGGTCGCACGCTCGACTTTCCGTTTTTCGCTCGTGTACTCGGTGTTCGAACCGAGACGGTCGATAGCAACCGCACTCGGAACAAGCAGTACTGGGAATCGATGGAGTCCGGCGATCCGTTGGTGGTGTATCGGTCGGACACGGAACGGTACGCCGGATTCGGGACGATCGGAGCGAAAGCACAGACCACGTACTTCGATAAGGCCTACTGGGACGATGCGGGGGCAATCAGCGTGTTTACCGTCACCGACTACGACGATTCACTCGATCTCGAACCCGAACAGGTCAACAGCGTGTTGGGATACGAAGAGGAGTTTCGACCCTGTGGGCTTTCGAAAGTGAGCGACGATCGCCCGATCGACGATCTCCTGTTTTTCCTCGATGTCAATCGAAACCGTGCGACGATGTGATCGCTCAACCAGTGATCCAAGGGGATCGCTCGAAAACAACACATAACGGGTCGAGACACGAGGTTCTCACATGGACGCTGCGCTCCTCACGGTGGGCAATGAGCTTCTCTCGGGGGACACCGAGAACACGAACGCGACATGGCTCGCCAGTGAGCTGTCGGCTCGCGGTGTTGCAGTCAAGCGTATCCTCGTCGTGCCGGACGAGAGCGATGTTATAACGGGATTCGTTCGGTCGTTCAGCGACTCGTTCGACGCCGTCATCGTCACTGGTGGACTCGGTCAGACGCCTGATGACGTGACGATGGAGAGTGTCGCCCGTGGGTTCGAACAGCCACTCGAACCGAACGAGCTCGCGCGGACCGACATCGAACGGACGGTTGCCGAATTCGAGCGCCACCGCCCGAATCTCGACATCGATGTGGATATCGAGAGCGAGGCTGCGCTTCCGGCTGGAGCACGAGCACTCATCAACGAGCCGGGACTGTCGCCGGGCTGTGTCATCGAGAACGTGTACGTGTTGCCGGGCATTCCCGAAGAGATGCGAGCGATGTTCGAGTCGATTGCGGCCGAATTCTCGGGAACGATCCGACGACGGACCCTGTACACCACGGATCCCGAATCGATGCTCATCGAGACGCTCACTGATGCCCGGGACCGATTCGACGTGAGCATCGGCTGTTATCCGGACAACCACGCGGGTCACAACCGACTACAACTCACTGGCACGGACGACAACGAACTCGACAGCGCGGTCGCGTGGCTTCGAGAGCGGGTGACGATCGACACCGACCGGGAGTGAGTCCCACAGTATATCACCGACCGCATCCGATGGACCGGTATGAGCGAGGACTCACGACAGCCGCGCGTTCGCCGTGGTGAGGAGATCGAATACACCGAGGTCGATGCTGCCAATGGTATGGCGAAAGGTGTACTGATCGGTCCCGAACAGGGCGCACCGAACCTCGCCATCCGGCGGTTCACGCTTGAACCCGGTGCGACCGTTCCAAAACACACCAACGAGATCGAGCACGAGCAGTACGTGCTCACCGGTGAGTACGTCGTCGGGCTGGATGACGAGGAGTTTACGGTATCTGCGGGAGATTCGCTGTTCATCCCGGCCGGTGTCGTCCACTGGTACCGAAACGAAGGAAACGATGACGGCGCGTTCATCTGTGCGGTTCCTGACGGCGACGACGAGATCGAACTCGTGTAAGCGTTCACGTCGCTCGGGCTAGCTGGGTCCACGTATCAGACCTACACAACGAAAGCACTCTCCTTTCTTCGGCTCCCGAGAACGCCCCGATCAGCTGAGAATCTCGTTTATCGCATTCGGCAGCGGATTCGGGGCGAGCAACACCTCAAGGACTTCCTCGGCACCGAGATCTTCGACGGCATGGTTCGGATCCCATCGATCGTCCGTCGATCCCCGTTTGGAACGAATGAGATGATTCGTAGCCGTTTCTGGTTCCGTGGTGTGAGTGAAGTAATGAGTGAGAAGATGGGCGAACTCCCAGGCTGGTCGCGCATCTCGAAACACGACGATGTCGTCGTGGATCTCGCGGTCTGGCGGTCCATGGTACACTTTCACCGAGTACGCGTTTCCCTCCCCTTCGTCGGCGGAGCGAACCACCGTACTGTGCTCGTCAAACCATGCGACGACAGGGCTCACCACGATCTTCGTCTCCTGGTTGATCAACCCCCCCTCACAATCATCCCACTCCGGATGTGGCGCAACCATTATCCGAGAGTTTTCCCGAACAATCATATAAATTGGCCTACGTGCGCCCAGCGGGAGGCCGCGATCCGTCGAACTATACGACGTGATCGAGCACCGCGTCAGCGTCGTTCGGAACTGGTTCGGGGTCGTTCCCAGCAGCGACAGCAGCGTCGGGATCCTTCAGTAGATGGCCGGTCGTGAGACACACGACATCTTCGTCCGCGTCGACCACGCCCTGTCGACGGAGCTTGCGAAGACCGGCAACGCTAGCGGCGCTGGCGGGTTCGACGCCGATCCCGTTTTCTGCGAGCGATTGCTGGGCGTCGGTGATCTTCCGGTCGCTGACGGCCACAGCCGTTCCCCCGGTCTCGCGGATCCCGGGGAGGGCCTTCGGTGCGTTCACGGGATTTCCGATCCGGATGGCCGTCGCTCGCGTTTCGACGTCCGTCCAGCGCTGGACCGAATCGCGGTCGTTCTCGATCGCTTCGACCATCGGGGCAGCACCATCGGCTTGCACGCCGGTCAACGTCGGCATCTCCGACCGATCGAGCGCACCTGCTGCCACGAGTTCACGGAACGCCTTGTACAGGGCGGCCGTGTTGCCCGCGTTGCCGACCGGGAGTACGATCCGATCGGGGAACCGGCCTTCGTCCTCGTAGAACCGTTCGAGGATCTCAAAGCCGATCGTTTTCTGCCCTTCGAGCCGGAACGGATTGAGCGAGTTCAACAGGTACGCCTCGCCTCGTTCTGCCAGTTCACGAACGATGTCGAGACAGTCGTCGAAATTCCCGTCGACTTCGAGAATGCGCGCGCCGTGGAGGCTGGCCTGAGCGACTTTCCCGGCTGCGACTTTCCCCGCCGGGAGCAACACGAGCGTTTCCATGCCCGCCCGCGCGCCGTACGCCGCGAGTGCCGCGCTGGTGTTGCCCGTGCTCGCACACACCAACCGCTCGACACCCAACCGCCGGGCCGCCTGCACTCCGACAGTCATGCCCCGGTCCTTGAAGCTCCCGGTCGGATTCATCCCTTCGTGCTTGATACGGAGGCTGCGAACACCGACATCGGACTCCAGCCGAGGTACGTGGTGTAACGGCGTGTCACCCTCCGGAACGGACACCCCCTCCTCGAACGGTAACGCATCAGCATACCGCCAGACGCCGCGTCCCGAAAACGCGTCGAACCCCGGATAGTCGGCGTACCGAACTTCGAGTAATCCGTCCACATCGCTCGTGTACCGGATCGATTCGAACGGGGCGTACGTCTCGCCCGTCTCGATGCACTCCAACCACACCCCATCCTCTGCCACTTCGGGAACACGTTCTGACAGCTGTAGGTTTGCCATTGTCGATGGTTGGCCCATGAGAGATAAAAACAAGGCGGTCTGGGCTGCGTGGAGCTGTCTACATGCCTGAGATACGGTATATGAATAGGAAATTATAATAAATATCTGTGGGAAGAACATCATGCATGCCACTCACACCGTTTCATTTCGGTCCGACGCTTCTGTTCGGCTATCTCCTTCGGCGGCGCATGGATCTAGGAACGTTTCTCGTTGCGAGCGTGATACTCGATGTACGCGCGGCGCTCGCGTTCTTGGGAATTATTCGAGGACCAACTCATGGACCGTTACACAACACCTATCTCGGCGCGGCCGCTGTCGCGCTCGTTTTTGCGGGTTGCGTACTTCTATTCGCCCGCCGATTCCCATCAACAGTTCGACGCGTTAGTTCCCGGCCCGTGTCAGCGAAATCGGTCACGCTTGCGAGCGTTTCTGGAACGTGGCTGCACGTCACCCTCGATGTGTTTACTCATTCTTCCGGAATGCAACCGTTCTATCCACTCCCCGGAAACCCCTTGTACGGCTTGGTTGGCCCGTTTACGATCTACGCGTCGTGTGTGCTTACCTTCCTTCTTTTTGGGAGTATCGTTGGCGTCTCCGTTCTCCGAACAGTCCGAGAACACGGACTGGCGTATTATAAATCAGAAGGACAAATATGGAAAACAAGTGTCGCAGTCGGAATCGTAATCGGAATGGTAGTTGGAGCAGTCGGCATTGTGGGAACAGCCGCAACGATAGATATGATGTCGGGAATCGGCTCCCCTGATGTCACGGTCGAGCGTGTCAACGACACCCACGCAGCTGTTACGTGGACGACAGAGAAGCCAACTCGTGGACACCTCACAACGTCTGTCTCCCATCAATGTGGACCAGCGTGGGGAAATAGAACGACCGTCAATCGGATTAATGACTCATCTGTAACACGTTCACACATCATTATCGCACCGATTTACGATCTGCAATCACAAGCGAATCTGACGAACGCTTCCGGAGAGACATCACCAAAATGGTATCAAGTAACGGCGATATCAGTTCGGGATTCAGAGATGGTCGGAACGTCCGTTGTGAGTCAAAATCTCAGTGAAACGTGCCAGTAACAGTATTATATGTATGAATTTTATACTGGTGGTTCTTAGGACTCAAATCCGAAGTTGGTACGTGAGTATCTCCTCATCGTTAGTAGTCGTTTGAGGACATGTCTGGTAATAACAATCAACTATATTTCACTCTATATCAATTCTGTCTATTCAATATGAAATATACCTGTACCATACAATAATATAAACAGTTGAATAGTTGGTCTTCGTCGTTTCGAATGTGATGAAATCACCGAGTCTAAATCGGCGTCAGTTCGTAGTCGGAGCAGGAATGACCATGGCGGGAACGCGATTCGGGGGGATCGAGACGGCTGCCGCACGGAGAGATGGTCGTGGTGAGCAACGGACAGTTCCGTCGATCATCGCCCACCGAGGATTTGCCGGCGCGTACCCGGAGAACACGGTGCTCGCAGCGCGGCTATCATCGGGGCTTTCCCACAGTTCTGCAACGAACGACACCACGCGACAGAACCACGACCACGAGCGTGGTGGAGATCTCGGAATCGGCGCAGAAATGATCGAGATCGACGTCATGCCCACGGCGGATGGGGACGTAGTCGTCTTTCACGACGACCGGCTCGCCGGGCGTGATGGTGGTGAGCAAGGACTCACTGACGCGTCAGGCGTCGTGTGGGAGACGCCGACAGAGACGGTACTCAAAGCGGAGGTGCTCGAAAGCGGCGAGACGGTACCGTTGTTGGATGAGTTGTTGGCAGCCGTTCCGTCCCACGTCGGTGTCAACGTCGAGTTCAAAAATCCCGGCTCTTTCGACCTTCGCTTGGGAGAGTCGCTCGATGAGACGACGCTCGAACGACAAAAAGAGCTGTGGCGACCGTTCACCCAGGATGTACTACCGATCCTTGCCGACCACGACCACCAGTTTCTCATCTCCTCGTTTTACGAAGCGGCACTCGCAACCGTCCGGGAGATCGAACCGTCGCTTCCCGTCGCGTTCTTGTTCTGGGATTCGATTTCGGATGGGTTGGACGTGACACGTCGATACGACTGTGAGGCTATCCATCCGCCTCGGAACATGATCCAAAACACCCCGTTTTTCGAAGACGAGTATTACACCAGTGGCCCGTTCGCGGACATTGATCTCGTTGAGGTTGCCCACGCCGAGGACAGGATGGTAAACGTCTTCACCGTGGAAACGTGGTACCAGGCCAGCCAACTGGCTGCAGCTGGCGTCGATGGACTCATCAACGACTACCCCGGCCTGCTTGCGATATAATGATAAATATCTATCATTATTCTCCACAACGAGTTATAGGATACGAATATAAGCACTGTACTTTCTGATTCTATTGGATATATAATAATCACTACATGGACATATCGAAGGTACTATATGGTACTCCGTCTCACTATCGGAGGAAGATGTCGAAACCAGACGTGTTCGACGACGACATCGAAGCGGCAGATCGGACGACGAAAATGTACGGCGTGGCGGGATTGTTCCCATTGCTATTGGGACTTGGCGGTCCCAGTCTCAACGGCATTCTTTCGAACATTCCTGTGGGAATCGTGGGTGATGTTCTGTCCCTGTTGCCAGTCGGGCTGTTGGGTGAGCTGCTGTCCCTATTGCCGATCGGGCTGCTGGGTGATGTCCTATCCCTGTTGCCGGTCGGGCTGTTGGGTGAGCTGCTGTCCCTATTGCCGGTCGGGCTGCTGGGTGATGTCCTATCCCTGTTGCCGGTTGGACTGTTGGGTGAGCTGCTGTCTCTGCTGCCGATCGGATTGTTCTGAGTTCGTAAACGCGCTGTGCAGCGGGGGCGTTACAACCAATTTCAGTTTTTTCGCGGCAAGTTTGGTCTCGATCGTCGTCACCGATACGCGCTGACACATGCTGACACTCCGAACCGCGAACGTTTTTCACCGAGAGCGAGCAAGAGCCGATAGTGTCGAATTCGTCGCACCTCAGGTTCTTTCCGTACGAAACACCGTACGACCACCAGCAGGAGGCGATGGAGACCATTGACGAGGCGCTTTCGGATGGTCAGGATGTGCTGTTTGAGGGTGCGTGTGGAACGGGCAAGACGCTCGCAGCACTCGCACCGGCGTTAGAGTACGCACGTACGGCGAACAAGACGGTCGTTATCACGACAAACGTCCACCAACAGACCCGTCAGTTCATCGAAGAGGCCAGAGCCATCATCCGACAGGAGCCGATCCGTGCGGTCGTCTTCCGGGGAAAACTCGATATGTGCCACATCGATGTCGGTTACGAGGAGTGTCAAGCCCTCCGAGACACTACCCGGGAGTTGGTCGAGTCCGAAACCGACCGCGATGAGCTGGCAGAAGCCGAGCGTGAACTGCTCGATACCGCCACGGATTCAGATGCCATAGCGGGACGAAACGCCATCATGGACGAACTCGACGCACTCGATGACACTATCGACGAGCTGCGCGAGCAGTCCACATGTGAGTACTACTACAACAATCTGACCGCAGAGACGGAGCCGTTCTATGAATGGCTGTTCGAAGATGTTCGAACGCCCGACGAGATATACGAGTACGCCCACGAGGCCGGTCTGTGCGGATACGAACTCCTAAAGGAGGGTGTCGAAGGCGTGGATCTCGTGGTGTGTAACTATCATCACGTGCTGGATCCGGTGATCCGTGAGCAGTTTTTCCGGTGGCTGGGCCGGGATCCTGACGACGTGGTGGTCGTCTTCGATGAGGCTCATAACATCGAGGATGCGGCCCGCGAGCATGCGACCCAGACGCTAACCGAGCAAACTCTACAGAGCGGACTCTCGGAACTGGAAGGGGTCGATGATCCCCGGTCTACCCCGGCAGAAAACGTCATCGAGGCGTTTCAGGACGCGCTCGTTTCCACCTACGACGACGGCCTGGCGTTCGGTGAACGCGAAGCCGTCGGAGATGACTGGTACGATCTCTCGATCACGAACGACGCCCGTCGGGACGAACTCACGCTCGCATTTCTGGACGCCTACACTGGTGCAGGTATCCACGAGGATCTCGATCAGGCGATCGAACTCGGAACTGAGCTTGATCGATCGTACGAACAGTCCTATAAGAACGGCGAAACGAAGACGCGAAAGGAGTGTCATGTGCTGCCGGCGGCGACGTTCATCGACGACTGGCTCCAGGACAGCGACGAGGAGGGAATGTATCCAGTGGTGAGCGTGCGGCGTGATCAAGCGAACGAGACGGTGTACGGACGCGCCGAGCTGTACACCTGTCTTCCCCGTCGGATCACCCAGCCGCTGTTCGAGGAACTACATGCAAGCGTACTGATGAGCGCGACGTTGCGCCCGTTCGACGTGCTTGCTTCAGTGCTTGGCCTCGATCCGGAGGAGTCGATGCAGATGGCGTACGGTCCACAGTTCCCCGAGGAACGCCGACGGACCTACGCAGTCAACACCCCTGCCCTCTTCGCTCGTCGACGTGACGAACAGGAGCTACAGGCACGAGTGACTGGCGTGCTCGAAGACGCGATCAGGTTCACCCCGGGAAATGTGCTGTGTTTCTTCCCGAGCTACCGCGAAGCACAGCGCTACCACGATCGTCTCGTGGATGATATTGACGCCACCTTCTATCTCGATTCTGCAGGAACGAGCGTCGAACGCCAAAAGGAGGCGTTCACGGCGGATGGAAACGGCGTGTTGCTCACGTCGTTGTGGGGAACGCTCACCGAAGGAGTGAGCTTCGACGGCACCGATGCGCGGACGGTCGTCGTCGTCGGCGTTCCCTATCCCCGTCTTGACGACCGGATGAACGCGGTCGAATCGGCGTACGCAGACGCATTCGATGGCACCCGAAACGATCCGGGGTGGGAGTACGCCGTAGAGATACCGACGGTTCGGAAGACACGACAAGCGGTCGGTCGGGTCGTCCGGTCGCCGGAGGATTTCGGCGCACGGCTGCTTGTCGACGAACGATACACCACGAAAGCCAAACGCGAGCTACAACAGTACAGCGTCGTAGAGACGTTTCCTCCCGAAGAACGGGCGGAGACCATCGACATCGAGCCGAAAAAGCTCAAGTTCGCGCTGCTAAACTTCTACACCGATATGAATGCGTGGGCCGGTCAACCCCCCACCCCGTAAGCCGTGCTCGAACACCGACAACACACAACACAGAATACTTGCCGTTCGGAAAGCGTTTAATACCGCCCTCCCAATAACGAGATGTACATGCAAACCGAGACCCACGATCACAGCTCATCTGCGCTGAGCCGTGGGCTCGATCTCGTTTTCCAAATGGGCGACACGACATGTCTCGGACAGTCGGTCCCAGTCCGACGACGACGACCGGGCCGTTAGGCCCGACTATACTACACTTCTCCTGATCGGTGTCGAACCGCGTTTCAACCACTGTCGAGAGGATTCAGTAGATACACGAAACACACCAATGTCAGAAAACGATGTGAACACAGTTGCGCTCGCGTTCTCGGGCGGACTTGACACGACCGTTTGCGTACCGCTGCTCGAAGAAGAATACGGCTACGACGAGGTAATCGGGGTGACTGTCGACGTGGGGCAGCCGGATACTGAGTTTGCAGAAGCACGGGAGACCGCTGATGCACTGGGACTCGAACACTTCGTGGTGGACGCCCGCGAGGAGTTCGCGGAACTCTGTTTGCGGTCGGTTCGGGCGAACGCAGACTACCAAGGCTACCCGCTCGGCACGGCCTTGGCTCGCCCGGTCATCGCCTCCGCGATCCTCGATGTGGCACACGAGGAGGGATGTGACGCCGTTGCCCACGGCTGTACGGGGAAAGGAAACGATCAACTCCGGTTCGAAGCGGTCTGGCGTGATTCGGACTTGAACGTCATCGCGCCCGTGCGTGAACTCGGATTGACCCGCGAGTACGAAATCGAGTACGCAGCCGAGCGTAACTTGCCAGTCGAAGGCGGCAACGAAGGCGCGTGGAGCATCGACACGAACCTCTGGAGCCGGTCGATCGAGGGCGATGATCTCGAGGATCCGAGCTACGTGCCACCCGAGGAGATCTACGAATGGACCGACCCGCCAAGCGGGACCGACAGCGAACTCGTCGAGATCGGTTTCGAGGACGGGTACGCCGTCAGCGTCGACGGCGAACAACTCGACGCCGTCGAATTGATCGAACAGCTGAACGCGCTTGCAGGGAGCCACGGCATCGGACGGACGGATATGATGGAAGACCGGATGCTCGGACTGAAAGTCCGGGAGAACTACGAGCATCCGGCGGCCACGGTGTTGCTGGCCGCACACGAAGCGCTCGAAGGGTTGGTGTTGACCCAAGAAGAACGCTCGACAAAGACGAGCATCGATCAGCAGTGGAGTGAGAAGGCCTATCAGGGTCTGTTGTCCGCTCCGTTGGTCGATGCGCTGTCGGGCTTCATCGACGCGACCCAACAGCGCGTGACCGGCACCGTCACCGTGAAACTCGACGGTGGACACGCGCGCCCGGTCGCCCGCGAGAGCGAGTACGCAGTGTACTCCGAATCCGCGGCGTCGTTCAACACCGAAACCGTCGATGGAATCGAACAGGCCGACGCGACGGGCGTAGCGAAGTATCACGGCTATCAAGACCGGCTTGCTCGCGCTGCGACCGAAGAGACGGACGTGCCGGAAGCGATCATGGACGGTGGCACTGACGTATAATGTCCGATAACCCGTCGAACGACGCATCTCTCGACCGGACGGGCGCGGCGGTCCGTGGCGACCGGTTCAGCGGCGGCCCAGCGCGGGAGTTCCTCTCCTCGCTGGCGGCAGACGAGCGCATCTTCGAGGCGGACATCGCCGTCGACCGTGCGCACGTCGTGATGCTCGCCGAGCAAGGGATCATTGAGCAGTCGGCAGCCAGTGAGATCCTCACTGCCCTCGAAGCGATCGCGCTCAACGGTCACGACTCACTACCTGATGGTGAGGACGTCCACGAAGCCATCGAGTCAGCCGTCATCGAACAAGTTGGTCCAGTGGGTGGCAAGATGCACACCGCCCGCAGCCGCAACGACGAGGTTGCGACGTGTCTTCGCTATCGGCTGCGTGAGGATCTGCTCGACAGCGTTTCCGCGACGCTCGCACTCCGGGCAGCGTTAGAGGACGTGGCCCATGAGCACACCGACACCGTAATGCCCGGGTTCACGCACCTCCAGCCCGCCCAACCGACGACGGTCGCTCACTGGGCGCTGTCGTATGAGCGTGCGATCGCCCGCGACACCGAGCGGCTACTAGCAGCCTACGACCGAACGAACTGCTCACCGTTGGGCGGTGCTGCGTTCGCTGGCACGCCGTTCCCGATCGACCGGGAGCGGACTGCCGAACTGCTCGGCTTTGCAGGCGTCGTCGAGAACTCGATGGACGCCGCATCTGCACGGGATTTCCTGCTCGACAGCACGGCGGCGCTCGCCGGACTCGCCACCCATCTCTCGGGACTGGCAGAGGACCTGATCGTCTTCGCCAACAAAGGGTACGTCGATCTCTCGAACGAGTACGCCTCGACCTCTTCGATCATGCCCCAGAAGAAAAATCCCGACACGCTCGAACTCGTGCGGGCAACGGCTGGTACGGCTAGTGCTGGACTCGATGGGCTACTCACGACACTGAAAGGACTACCGAGGGCGTACAACATCGATCTCCAGCGCGCGAGCGGGCACGCGTGGTCCACTATCGACGCTGTCACCGAGGCGACCGACGTGGCAGCCGGGGCGCTCACCTCGGCCACATGGAACGAGTCCGCACTCGCCGACGCCGCCGGTGACGGCTTCACGACAGCGACGGCCGTCGCCGACAAGCTCGCCATGTGTGGACTCCCCTTCCGAACGGCGCACGAGATCCTCGCTGACGCCGCCCAACACGGTGGCGATGTCGACGCGATCGAAGCCGCCGCGGCGGACGTGCTGGACGAACCACTCGAAACCTACCTCACACGCGATGAACTGCACGCTCTGCTTGACCCCGTCCACAGCGTCGAAAGCCGCGATTCACGCGGCGGTCCCGCTCCGTCGGCGGTTGGCGAACAGCTCGACACGACTGCCGACGCGCTCGATACCGACCGTGAGGCACTCGACCGACGTCGCTCGGGGCTTGAACAGGCACACGAAACGCTCACAGAGGTGGTTCACAGCCATGTGTGAACGACGACCACCGATCCCGTCCCCCTCCGGGGACGAATAACAAATCCGTGATATACAATCAGGGAACGCGAGGGTAAGGGCTCATAACACGGATAGAGTGGAGTATGTGTTATTAATAATATATGGTATGTTCGATGGATTTAAGTATATACGTCGCCGAGTGTATTCCACATGGCAGAATGTATCGAATGTGGGGTAAGCGTATCGCTCCACGACGACGTTGAGGCAGGAGAGATCATCGACTGTGGCACGTGTGGGAGCGAGCTGGAGGTCATCGAGACCGGACCTGTGGCGCTCGACACCGCGCCCGAACTAGAAGAAGACTGGGGAGAATAAGGTGTTGAAAGTCGGCACACAGCCGCTGTTGCAACCAAAGCTATGAATATCGGTGTACTCTATTCCCGGATTCGCCGCGACGAAAAGCTCCTGTTGAACGAGCTTCGAGAGCGTGATCACGAGGTCACGAAACTCGACGTTCGAAAACTTCAGTTCGGTCTTTCCGAACCGCCAGCGGCGTTATCGGCGTGCGATCTGGTCGTCGATCGGTGTCTGGCCACGAGCCGCAGCGTGTACGCGTCTCGTTTTATCGATAGCTACGACGTTCCGATCGTGAACACCCCAGAGACGGCGGCAGTGTGTGCCGACAAGGCCCAAAACAGCCTCGTGCTCGAAAACGCTGGGATTCCCACGCCACGAACGGAAGTGGCGTTCACAAAGGAGACCGCACTGGAGATCATCGAGTCCTTCGGCTATCCCTGCGTGTTAAAACCTGTCGTTGGATCGTGGGGACGGTTAATGGCAAAGATCGATTCTCGCAGCGCCGCGGAGGCCATTCTAGAGCACAAAGCGACGCTCGGCCATTACGAGCACAAGGTGTTTTACATCCAAGAGTTCGTCGAGAAGCCCGACCGAGACGTCCGGGTGGTGGCCGTCGACGGTGCGCCTATCGCGGCGATGGTCCGTTCGTCGGACCACTGGCTGACGAACGCCGCGAAAGGCGCAGACACCAACGAGTTCGAACTGGACGAAACGGCCCGCGACCTCGTTGCCCGTGCGAGCGACGCCGTCGGCGGGGGGTTGTTGGGAATCGATCTGATGGAAACCAGCTCGGGATCGTACACGGTTCATGAGGTGAACCACACCGTCGAGTTCAAAGCGCTCGATGAGGTCGCCTCGACCGACGTGCCGGGCGCAGTCGTCGATTGGCTCGAAGAGAAAGCTACCCAAGAGGTGGTCGCCTGATGAACACCACGGCAGCTGTCGTTGGTGCGAGCGGATTTACTGGGGGTGAACTCCTCCGACTGCTCGCCGGTCATCCCGAGTTCGAGGTGGTGCAAGCGACGAGTCGCCAGTACGAACGCAAGACGATCGGGCACGTTCATCCGAACCTCCGGGGTATGGATCTCCGGTTCAGCACGCCCGAGGAGCTACAGAGCGTCGATGTCCTGTTCGCGGCGACACCTCACGGAGTATCGATGGAGCATATCGACGCGTTTCGAGAGGCTGCTGGGACGGTCGTGGATCTGAGCGCGGATTTCCGGCTGGACAGCCACGACCAGTACGAGGAGTACTACGACGGTCACAGCCGACCGGAACTCCTCTCGGAATCGGTGTATGCGCTACCCGAGCTTACCCCCCACGATCGTCTTTCGGGAGCCGACCTGATCGCTGCGGGCGGCTGTAACGCGACCGCGACGATCCTCGGGCTGTTACCGTTGGTCGAGTCCGACATCCTGTCGGGCTCCGAGCGAACGGTCGTCGACGTGAAAGTCGGCTCTTCGGAGGGCGGCGCTGGCGGCGGTGAAGCCTCATCCCACGCCGAGCGCTCGGGCGTGGTTCGGCCGTACGCTCCGACCGGGCACCGCCACGAGGCCGAGATCGAGCAGTTCATCGGCTCGGTGAGCTTCACCGTGCACGCGGTGGAGATGGTGCGGGGCGCGAGCGCAACGTGTCACGTGTTCCCCGACGAGCCGGTCACGAAGGGAGATCTCTGGGGTGCCTACCGCGAGCAGTACGAAGACGAGCCGTTCGTGGAACTCGTCGCTGGTGGTGGCGGCGTGTATCGGTATCCCGAACCGAAAGCTGTTGCGGGCACGAACACCGCCGAGGTCGGTTTTGAACTCGATCCCGCCAACGGTCGGATCGTCGTCTTCTCGGCGATCGACAACATGATGAAAGGATCGGCCGGGCAGGCCGTGCACGCGGCCAACGTCGCGCTTGGCTTCGAGGAGACTGCCGGACTCGACTTTCGGGGACTGCATCCCGTGGGGGAACCATGAACGCACAGCGCTTTCAGGGGTGGTCGGCGTGACCGTCGTGGTCAAGATCGGCGGTGCGCGGGCCGTCGATCCTGCGGATGCGCTGTCGGACGTCGCATCGTTGGTCGAGGATGGAACGCGGGTCGTCGTCGTGCACGGTGGTTCGACCGCCGTCGACGACACGCTCGAAGCACTCGGGGAGTCTCCCGAGTACGTCGAAACGCCCTCGGGCGTCGTCGGCCGGTTCACCGACGAACGCACGATGGACGTGTTCTCGATGGTGTTGCCCGGGAAGCTCAACACGGATCTCGTCGTCGGACTGCAAAACGAAGGCGTGGACGCGGTCGGCCTGTCGGGCGTCGATGGCGGTTTACTGACAGGTGCCAGAAAATCAGCGGTCCGCGTGCTCGAAAACGGGAAAAAGAAGATCCGTCGTGGCGATCACTCCGGACGCATCGAGGACGTGAACGGCGAACTCCTCGAAACGCTGCTCGAAACTGGATACACCCCCGTCGTGACGGTCCCGATGCTGGCTGACGACGGCGTCGCGGTGAACACTGATGCCGACCGGGCAGCCGCAGCCGTGGCTGGCGCACTCGGTGGTGATCTTGTGGTGCTCACCGACGTGCCGGGAGTGCTCGCGGACGTCGATGACGAGTCATCAGTGATCGAACGCGTCGACTCACCGGCCACCTACGAAACGCTCACTGAGGCCGCAGAAGGGTTCATGAGCCGGAAAGTGATGGCTGCGACCGAGGCGCTCGAAAACGGCGCAACGAGCGCGACGATCGCCAGCGCGAACGTAGACCGTCCGATCAGCACGGCGCTCGAAGAGACGAACGGCACGCTGATCACGCCGGAGGCTCTGTAATATGACAGGAAATGGATTCGTTTTCAGCGAGAAGCCGATACGCATCGACAGCGGATCGGGACCGTATCTGTACGACGCTGACGGCACCGAATATCTAGATTTCGGCGCGAGCTACGCCGTGACGCCGACCGGTCACTGTCACCCCGCGGTCGTCGACGCGGTCCAACAGCAGACCGAACAACTGTTGTACGTTCAGGGATCGTATCCCCTCGACGTTCGGGACGAGCTTCACAGCGCCCTCGCGGCCAGCGCACCGGGCGATATCAGAAACGTGTGGCTCTGCAATTCGGGTACAGAAGCCAACGAGGCAGCCATCAAGTTCGCCCGGAGCGCGACCGGTCGTTCGAAGGTCGTCGCTACGAAGCGCGGCTTTCACGGGCGGACCCTCGGTGCGCTCGCTGCGACGTGGAAACAAAAGTACAAAGAAGCGTTCGAACCGTTAGCCGGGGGCGTCGAGTTCGTCCCCTACGGTGATGCAACTGCACTCGACGCCGCTGTTGATGAGCAAACCGCGGCCGTGCTTCTCGAACCGATCCAGGGCGAGGGTGGCATCAATCCCGCACCGGAAGGATACCTGCAAGCGGCCCGCGAGACGACGGCGGACAACGGTGCGGCCTTAGTGCTCGATGAGATCCAGACCGGACTGGGGCGTACCGGCACCATGTGGGCGACCGAACAGGCGGACATCGTTCCCGACATCCTGACGACGGCCAAAGGACTCGCCAGCGGACTGCCGATCGGCGCGACGCTCTGTCGGGACTGGATCGCAGAGGACGCTGGCAACCACGGTTCGACGTTCAGCGGTGGGCCGGTTGTCTGTGCGGCCGCAACCGCGACGCTCGATGTGATTGAAGACGAACAGCTCACCGATCACGCCGCAGATATCGGAGCGTCGATCGTTGAGGAGCTACAAACGGCTGTCGGTGCGGACGTGCGCGATATCCGTGGGCAAGGACTCATGATCGGCGTCGAGGTGAAACGGGGTGCAAATCGGCTCCTGCCGACGCTCGCGCTGGAACACGGTATACTGGCGCTCCCAGCCGGCCGGTCGGTGCTCCGGCTGCTCCCGCCGTTGATCGTCGATCACGACCACGCCGATCGCGTCGTGAATGCGCTCACGGAGGTGCTCTGATCGCATGAGCACTGGCACGACGGTCTCCACCGAAACGACACCGCGCGAACTGCTCGAAGAGATCGTTTCCATTCGGTCGGTCTCGGGTGAGGAAGGCGCCTGTGCAGAACGACTCGCCAGCTACTTCGAGAACCACGGTCGTGAGGTGTGGATCGACGAGGTTGGGAACGTCCGTGCACCCGCAGACGACAGCGTACTCCTCACGTCCCACATCGACACCGTTCCCGGCGAGATCCCTGTCCGGATCGATGCTGCCGAAACAACCGACGAACCGGCGTTGTGGGGTCGTGGCAGCGTTGACGCGAAAGGACCATTGGTTGCGATGGCCGTTGCCGCCGTTCGAACGGGGCTGAGTTTCGTCGGCGTCGTCGGCGAAGAGGTCGATTCGCGGGGTGCGCGTCATCTCATCGCTGACCGAGATGCGCCCGACACAGTCATCAACGGTGAACCCAGTGGCTGGAACGGTATCACCCTCGGATACCGGGGACTGCTGGCAGGGACGTACGTCGCAACGAGCGAGTCCGGACACACCTCGCGTCCGGAAAACAATGCGATCCAAGACGCGATGGACTGGTGGCAGCGCGTCGAAGCGGCGTTCGATCCCGATGACTGGACGCCCGTGTTCGAACGGGTTACGTGCAAACCGATCGATATCGAAGGCGGCACCAACGACGATGGGCTGTCAGTCGAAGCGTCCATGAACGTCCAGTTCAGGGTACCCCCCTCCCACACTGTCGCAGAAGTCCGAGAGATCGCAGACGCACAGCTCAACGGAGGAACGATCCGCTGGTACGACGAGGTCCCTCCAGTCATGATGGGGCCTCGAACCGACGTCGCACGAGCGTTCCGTGTTGGTATCCGCGAACAGGACGGCGAGCCAAGACTCCTCCGCAAAACGGGGACTAGCGATATGAACATCTTCGCGAGCGAATGGGATTGCCCGATGATCACCTACGGTCCGGGCGACTCGGATCTCGATCACGCACCAAACGAGCATCTTCCGCTTTCTGCCTTCGATCGTTCCATCGCGGTGCTCGAAGCTGTCGGAACCACGCTCAGAGGTGATTGACATGACCACGACAACACAGTTTCTCGATGTCGACGACCTCACACGGACGGAGTTACTAGACACAATCGACCGTGCCGCCGAACTGAAGGCGGCCGGTCCAGACGGACAGCTCACGGACAAAACGCTCGCCATGCTGTTCGAAAAGGAGAGCACCCGAACGCGCATCTCCTTCGAAACGGGCATGACACAGCTCGGGGGCCACGCCATCTTCCTCAGCCCCGATGACACACAGCTCGGTCGAGGCGAGCCGCTGTCGGACACCGCACGAACGCTTTCCCGATACGTCGATGCCATCATGGTGCGGGTGTTCGATCATGCTGACGCCGTCGAGATGGCCGAATACGCGAGCGTCCCCGTGATTAACGGGTTGACCGACGACGCCCATCCGTGTCAAACGCTCGCTGACTTGTTGACGATCCGTGAAGCGTTCGAGTCGTTCGACGTGCAAGCCGCGTGGGTTGGCGACGGCAACAACGTCGCCCGGTCGTTCGTCATCGGCTGTGCGATGGTTGGCATCGATCTTACGATCGCTACACCCGCGGGCTACGGCGTCGGTGAGGACGTGCTTGACCGGGCAGCCGAGTTCGACGGCACGATCGAGGTGACGACCGATCCGAGTGCGGCTGTTGCCGGTGCCGATGTGGTGTACACCGACGTTTGGGTGAGCATGGGGCAAGAGGATGAACGCGAAGCGAAGCTACAGGCGTTCGACGGCTACCAACTCAACGAGTCGCTGCTGGATGGACAGGCAGTGTTGCACTGTCTGCCCGCCCACCGGGGCGAAGAGATCACCGACAACGTACTCGAAAGCGATCGGGCACTCGTCTGGGATCAGGCCGAGAACCGACTCCACGCTCAGAACGCGCTGTTGACCACGCTCATCGAGTGAGTTCTTTCACGTACAGATATCCCCGCGCTTCGATCCGGTCGTCGTAGTAGTCTCCGTGGTGCGTGTAGCCTGCGTGTTCGTAAAATCTGATCGCGCGTTCGTTTTCCGCGAGGACGCCTAACCGGAGCCGCTCGCCCCCACGCTGTTCGATCGCACGCTGTACGGTGGTGTGTAGTCGCTGTCCGATCCCTTCGCTCCAGTGGTCAGGGTGAACGTACAGCCAACTCAGCCCGAACGTTAGCGGTGATTGGTTCAAGGGAGCCGCTGCCGCGAATCCGACGACGCCGTCTTCATCTACTGCGACCTCGAACTGGCCAGCGTCGTTCGTGACCTTCGCGCGAATCCGTGCTTTGTCGTACTCCTGTTCGAAAAACGAGGGGGACGCCTCTGTCCCGACGAGTGGGGCGTGAGACGCCTGCCACGACGAACGGGCTACCCGCTGGATCGCGTCAATGTCTCGCTTCGTCGCCGGTCGGACGGTGATCGTCATATAGGTGGTTCTATGTGTTGAGGAAAAACGTCGATGGATGATGGTGACGTGAGATGTTTGTGAAGGAGATATCGATCCTTTGGTTCCTGTACCAGTCGCCGAAGGCTATGGCAGGACAGATCGTGATGGTAGTGTCGAACAGCTGGGGGTAGCTTGTAGTGGTAAAATGTTGTTTGGAGCAATAGTGTCGATTATGCCTGTAACGTTTGGGAGAGCTCTGTTCTTGTACAACTAACTGGAACGCTCATGTTCTATTGTGTTGACGTTGTATTTGTTGGAGGTATGTAACTACAGGTCTTCACAGCTTCTCCATTTTGTCTTTTATATCACACCATCGTACGTATCGTTGACTACTGCACCAAGCAAATAAAGCCACTCCGACAACTCGGTTGCTGATGCGTGCGCCCCTCGTCCGAAAATTCTACATCTGCCAATTCTGAAGAATAAAGTTAAAATATTTCTAATATGAATATTTTGTATAAGAACTCCCATCTCCTTCAGTCTCGATTTAACAGGCCGATTGTGTGGTTTGACAAGATAATAACGATTGCAAACTTGGAAAGCACAAATCTGTACTGCCTTGTTTTCTGTGTCGCGATTCTGTATGTGAACCGTATCAGTCACCGTACCTAGGTTACACTACTTCACGGCTCACTTGCTGTTGTGACCGACGCGACAACGATCCTCCGTAATTATTATTTGTTGGACGGTAAACTACTGTGGTACGACACCATATGTTCCGTCATGAGTTATGCGCTGCAGTCATCCTCAACGGAGGCACTCTGGGATGAGATCAGGCTGAATAAAGAATGAAATTAATACATACTATATATAACTATGCTCGATGAATTGAAGAATAAGGTGATTTATTGGGGAGAAATATTTTTTATTGTGGCAATTACATTTATTTTGTTTGAAGGTGGTATTCGGCCAGCACTGATTGACATTCACCCAATGTTTGCTGGACGATACCGCCTTGGGCGGAACTTTTCGACTCCAGCGGGAGTGGGGTTATTAATAACATTCATAATATTATATATCATATATTATATAATATATGATATAATTGAGGCGATGGTGGAATCTTATCAATCTGGATAAAAATAGTAAAATTCATTCGATGTTTTTTGAGGGTTATAACTTCTGGCGTAGATCTTCATCGCAACTGTAATGATGAGGTCTTGATATTTATATCCATACTATATAACTAATAGTATAATAGAATTAATACATCCTCGATTAGGGAAGGTTGAGATTGTGTCTCTTAATCATTGCTTGTTTTCCTTCTTTGCTAGTGGTGTTAGTGAGGCTAACTGGACAAGCCTTTGCTCCATTCTTTTCTCTTACCTTACACCAACCATATACATCCTTAGCTATGCTCAGGCCTGTTGAACCACTGCCACGTATTTTCCTCATTCTTTCAACCTGCTTTTTAACTTTCTCAGGTGACCCCAGGAAGAAGCTCCTAATCCGACCGGAGGAGTGTCCTTGATCGCGGAGGAAGCTCACCAGTTTGAGACTATACCCGTTTTCGACGTAGTGGCTGACATGCCCGGACGGAACGTCTTGCTCGCGGAGTTTGCGGAGCTGGTTGGTGGTAACGCCTGCTCCGGCTGGATTTTGGGCTTTGTGAGCGTGGAGTGGTCCCTTGAACTTCTCCGCGAGTGGCGATTGCGGACGGATGAGATAGCTGGTCTCAGCGTGTCTGGAAATGGCTACGATGTCCTCTCCTTTGTAACCAGCATTTTTGAGTTCCTCAGCCCGTTCGAGCGTGAGTTTCGGATTGGTTTCGTCCCCGTATTTGGCGATGTAGGCGAGCCCGTCGCCGGAGAAGTCTCGGTTACTGAGCCGTCTTGCGATTTCGAGATTCGCATCGGTTTTGCTGAGTGTCTTGATGTTCTCCGGGGAGACACCATTTTTGCTGAGTCCCTCGACAAACCGGAGATTGGTGTTCTCCTTGGCAAGCGTTTTGAGATCATTCGGGTGGAATCTTTCACTATTCACCAGCCGTTTCATTCGGGCCTCAGAGTAACCGGGATTCTGTTTCAAATTCCTGATTATATTCTCATCTATCTCATCAGGTCCTTTCCGTACTCCTGCGCTGGCGTCATCGCTTCGTTTCGCTGCATCCGGGAAGATATCCCTAATTGGTCGTTGAGCACTCGTGGGCAGATGTTTCAGGACCATATCTGAAAGTGGTTGTAGCCCTCTGCTCGCTTTCTGTGGGAAATTCGTCACCCACGTTTCGGTGATCTTTTTGAGATCCGCGAGGTCTTCGACTACGCTTCCACCTGGCAGGAGTCCCAACGCTTCGATAGCAGCGTAGAGCGCCTGACCTTTGACAAGATGGGCAGCCAAATCTCGAATGCCAGCGACGCTATCCGTTATGGGGTTAAAGACCGAAAGCAGCGAGCCACCGAGATAGAACACTGAATTTGACTCCTGAGCTTGGAAGCTCCCGCCAGGCATCCCGATTTCCCCGAGGAAAAAGCCGATGAGCGTGTTCCATCCCGTTTCACCCAGCGATTTCAGTGCATCAATCGGTTGGTTTGTGACGTACGATAGCTTTTCGAGGAGCTTCTGACGGCCCCAATCGGCGACACCACTGAAGAAATCACCGGTAACCTTGAGAAGCTCGCCTCCGGCATCAAGGACCGCCTCCCCGGCTTTGATGAATTTGTTGCTGACATCCTCTGCGGTGTTCATGAAGACGTTGTCAGTCAGTATGCTCTCGCCGTCGTCCTCCTTTTCTTTGGATGTTGGGGTTGATTGCGACTCACCGGACTGCTCGTCGTTACTTTCAGACTCATCCATCTCCCCTGAGCTGTCATCCATCTGCTCCGACACGTCCTGCCCGTTCACGTCGGTGTCTGCCTCAAAGGTCACTGATTCCAGCAGGTTCTGATTCACATCGGCGTTGCGCGTATCGATCTCGACGCTCACCGGTTTGGTGTCACCTGTTCCGAGAGCGATCGCGTTTCCCTGCCCTTCGATCGACTGGCCGTCGACTGTGAACGTCACGGCATCACTTCCATCCATCAACCATAGCCCTACAGACTGGGTACCCTGATTGGTGATCGTGAACACGTTCTCGACGGTCGTCACCGCCCCCGGATTGAGTCCCTCGCCAGAGGCGTTCTCAGTGGAAACTGCTTCGCTCAGCGTGAGCCGCAACTGTCCGCCGTCACCGTAGCGGGCGTACGCCCCATTAGGACCGGGGGCGGGCTTCAACCCCAGATACCCTGACGCGTCGCCCGTCACCGACACGCTCGCGTCCCGTGAGACCAGTATCCCCGAAAACGCACCCGTCGCGTAGATCGCACTCGTCACGATCCCGACCGCCATCAACACGATCGCAACCCGGCGCACGCGCATCACCGAACACCTCCCCATTTGCTAGTAGAGACCCGAAAACGCCAGACAGAAGGTACAACCGCCTCCCAACTCGACACGGTACAACAGATACTCATCGATATGCAGCGAGGACACATCATCGAGGCGTATACACACTACAACACACATTTCTCTATTACTATTTTCGATCAACAACTGTCTCGGCCGACGCGATAAATGATGATGGGTTGGGGGGAAAGTGGGTGGGAAAGAGAGGATTATCGCTACGCGAACGGCTCCAAAATCACGACTGATTTCGGCAGTCTATCGTTCATCAGTTGTATCTACAAAGCGATCCATCGGGCATCGTCACGGTCTCATGACAATCGATGTTGTGACGTTCCATCAACCTCGCTGTTCACGGACGGCGCATGATGACGACGTACTCAGAAGCCATCATCTCGCCGGTTCGTCCGGCGACGTTCTCGGGGGCGTTCTCCCAAGGAAGTGTTTTCGTCGGGATTTTGCGCGGAATGACGTGCTCTCGTTCGAAGCCGAGATGTTCACACAGCTCGGTAGCGATGAGGTGGGTCGGGATCGGGACCCGACTCATCGTCCGGTTGGCCAGCACCCACACCACAGGCTGGCCGGGTTTGAGTATCCGCCGTACCTGTTCGATCACGGCGTAAAAATCACTGAAGAACGATAGCGCGTCGGTCGCTCGTCCATCCCGTTTCCGGAGTGCTTCGAGCGTACGCTTCAGTGAGGGTGAGTACTGTTCAAGCGCATCAATCGGTTCTTGTCCGTATGCGCCCCCGAGTCCGGTTTTGTCGACGGCCCTCATCTCCTCGTACCCACGCCGATCCGCGATGATAGCGGGATCCTGTGAGAACTGTCCATACGCCACTGTCGTCGAGTGATCGCCGTACGGTGGCGAGGTGATGACGATGTCTGCGCTGTTATCCTCGACCGCCCGCGCGACACGTGCATCCGCGTAGTGAACGGTCGTAGTCGTGGTGTGATCGACGCGTCGACTGTACGATCGCATCCGCTCAGCGTTCTCCCGGAGTAGTTCCACAAAGAGGGCGTACACGTCCGGATCGTGATCGGCGCGGTCTTCGCGGGGAATGCGATAGCGCTTGTACTCGCCGTTGCGCTGGTAGCTCACCCGCCTGACCGTCACCGAAAGCGCGACCCGCAGAAACCGGGTCACGTCCTCGGCCACCTCAGGAGTCGTCGTTTCACTCAGCTCGTCTCGAAGTTCGTCAATCCGGTTACGTATGGCGACCAACTCGTACAGTTGCGGCTCGGGAAACCACCCCTCTCGCACCGCCGATGGATTCAGCTCACAGTCGCCGGCCGCCCACGCCGATCGCACCCGTCGTAATTCCTCTTCGAGTCCGTCGGTCAGCCACGAACACGCAGTTTCTAGTGGCTCCGGATCGATCGGTCGGGATTTGGCCAGCGTCAACAGACACGCCAACGGATTGATATCGTTGGCTTCAGCGTGTAAACCAGCCAGCCGCCCTTCCACCGCCGTCGTTCCCGACCCTGAGAACGGATCGTACACCGTATCCCCCTCTCGAATCACATTCTCGCGTTTGAAATGAGCGAGCACAGTCGCCGGGATCTGGGGAATCATCCGTGCCGGATACGAATGCATCCCATGGGTCAATCGCCGCGTGTTAGCCCCTGAGAACGTCCAATCGATATCCGTTATGCTGCTATCACCGAGCGGCGAACGGTCTGCGTTCCAGGAACGGTCTGTCATTCCATACCAGTTGGTTCTGTGTCACACTCCAGCACAGTAGTGTTTGTGTTTGCCATCTAGCGCGCCGTGTCAAACGGAAAGCTACTTGGCACGCGAGAGTTACTCGCTAACTGAGTAACTCATGAGCATCATCGTCACGGGCGGTGACGGATACATCGGATGGCCAACGGGGCTTCGCATTGCGCGTCGAACGGACGAGCGGGTCGTACTCGTCGATAATTTCGGCCGCCGCGAGTGGGTACAGTCGGTCGGATCGAAGAGCGCAGCTCCCATCAGCGACATGGACGACCGCCTTGATGGAGCGCGGACCGTCCACGACGTTCGCAATCTCTCGTTCGTCGAAGGAGACCTCACGGATCGGGCGTTCGTCGAGCGGTTGCTCACGACCCATGAACCGAGTGTCATCGTCCACACAGCAGCTCAACCCTCTGCACCGTACTCACAGATCAACGGTGAGCGGGCGAACTACACCCAGCACAACAATTTGCAAGCCACGCGGAACCTGGTGTGGGGACTCCACGAGCAGGACATGACTGACACCCATTTCATCGAGACCACTACGACCGGCGTCTACGGCGCGCCCGACTTCCCCATCCCCGAGGGTGGAGCGGTGATGGAACACGAGGGACGGCGTGATTCGGTGCCGTTCCCGGCAATGGCAGGGAGCTGGTACCATCTGACGAAGTGTCACGACGCAGCCAATCTGCGGCTCGCGCACAAACAGTTCGGGCTGCCGATCAGCGACGTTCGAACGGCGATCACCTACGGCACTGAAACCGAGGAGACGCGGGCCGACGACAGGCTGAACACTCGGTTCGACTTCGACTATTACTTCGGGGTGGTTGCCCATCGGTTCTGTGCACAGGCGGTTGCGGGCTATCCGCTTACGGTGTATGGGAAAGGCGAGCAGCGCAAACCGTTCGTCAGCCTCGAAGACGCGGTTGAGGGGCTGGCTCAACTCGCGCTCACCGATCACACCGAACGGCCCGACGAGCACGTCGTGTACAATCAGACGACACGTCCGATCAGCATCGTCGAAATCGCCAACACGATCGCCGATGTGGCTGGCGAGTTCGACCTCGATGTCGACGTGACCCACGTCGAAAACCCCCGAGAGGAGGACGAGGAACACGCCATGGAGATCGACAACGACCGGTATATGGAACTCATCGGCGAGCAACGTCAAGACTTCGAGAGCGGCGTGCGCGACATTTTGGGAACGCTCACCGAACACCGGAAGACGATCGTTTCCCACGAGGACCGCTTCCTCCCCGACGTGCTCGAATAATGAACGTCCTCGTCACGGGTGGCTGTGGGTATATCGGCAGCGTGCTGGTCGGGTTGTTGGACCGAGACGACCGGATCGACCGCGTCGTCGTGTTGGACGATCTGTCGACGGGATCGCCGCGAACACTCATGTCCTCGCTCACCAGATCGATCGACTTCGTCCGTGGTGATGTACGTGATGCCGAAACGGTCGCACGCGCGATGGATGACTGCGATGTCGTGATCCATCTCGCAGCGATCACTGGCGCAGAGAGCACCCACGATCGGCGCGAGGAGACGGAGTCGATCAACCGCGACGGAACCGAGACTGTCCTCAAGACCGCAGGACAGCTCGGCGTCGATAACGTCGTGCTTGCTTCCTCGTGTAACGTCTACGGTCGAGCAACCGGAACGGAGCTTGACGAAACGGCCGATCCCGAGCCGATCAATCCTTACGCGGAGTCGAAACTCGAGGCCGAGCAGTTGCTTTCGAGCCTCGGAGACCGGTTTGGGTTCGATCGAACGGCGCTCCGAATGGCGACGAACCACGGTGCTGCGCCGGGGGTTCGGTTCAATCTCGTCGTCAACCGGTTCGTCTTCCAAGCACTGACGGACCGGGCGCTGACCGTGTACGGCGACGGCTCGAACTGGCGACCGTTCATCCACGTTCGTGATGCCGCTCGTGCGTACGCCCACGCTGCGCTCCACCCCGACGAGTGGACCCACACCGTCTACAACGTCGGAAGCGACACTGAAAACCACCGTATCCGGGACGTGGCAGCGCTCATCGATGAGGAGGTCGGAGCGGTGGACGTAGCCTACCGTGCGGACGAACACCCAGGTCCCTCCTATCACGTCAGTTTCGATCGGTTAGCCGAAACGAACTTTACTACTGAGTGGACGCTTCGAGAAGGCGTTCGAGATCTCACCCAGCGATTTACCGACATTCAGGCTCCACCCCTGTTACAGTAACATGACAACGACAACCCCACACATCGCCGTTACAGGCGCGGCAGGCTACACTGGCAGTTGTGTCGTCAAACGACTACAGGAAGTACATCCCGACTGGCAGATCACCGCTCTCGATAACTTTCACAGCGGAATGATCCGCCAGATCGATGCTGTTGATGTTCAACACGTCGATATCCGTCACCGATCGGAGCTTGCAGACGCGTTGGATGGTGCCGACGTGGTGCTCCATCTTGCGGCCCTCAGCGGTGTCGAGGATTGTGATGAGAATCCCGATCTCGCCTATGAGGTGAACGTCCAAGGAACGAACAACGTCGCGTGGTGGTGTCACACCACGGGGGGAGCGCTCGTGTTCCCGTTCAGTATGGCCGTGGTCGGCGATCCGACGACGTTTCCGATCACCACCGACGCACCTCGGACTCCACTGAACTGGTACGGCCGATCGAAGATCCTCGGTGAACGAGCCATCGAGACGTTCGCTGATGGGTCGTTCCCGGCACACCTGTTGATGATCTCAAACGTGTACGGTGCACACGAGATCGACGATACTACCGTTTCGAAACCGGTCGTGCTCAATTTCTTCGTCAATCGTGCACTGGCAGGTGAACCCCTCACGGTGTACGAACCCGGGACACAAGTCCGAAATTACGTCCACGTCCTCGACATCGCTCAGCTGTACGTCCTGTGTGCTGAACGACTTCTCACACAGTTGAACGACAGCGAAACGGGCGTCAAACGGTACGCGATCGGCAGCGAAGAAACGCCGAGCGTGATGGAAATTGCCCAGTCGGTCAAGCAGATCGCCCGCGAAGAGCGAAATCTCGATCCCGACATCGAACTGGTCGAAAACCCCCGAAGCGGCGAGACGCTTACCGATACGTTCACCGTCGACACCACCAACGTACGCGAACAATTGGGTTGGCAAGCCGAACGAACCGTCGAAGACGCCATCCGTACCGCACTCCGAGAATAACGCTGTCGAACACGAGCAACGACCTTCTTGCTGCATATTATTCTAAGATAGACTATAATATATGAAATGAATCCGTAACGTATATTACCATATCTCCTTATGTGGTAAGCATCGCAGCGAGCTGTCGAGTGAGTCGGAAACGACCATGTAATTGATATGTCGGAAAATACGAAATCGAACACGACGCGGCGGGCACTCATTCAGAGCACCATGGTCACACTCGTCGGTGTGACGGCCGGTTGTCTCGGTCAGTCCGATGAGGATGGAGATCCACCGGAATCGACGGAGGTAGCGACCCCGCTCACGAGAAGCGATCCGGACCATCCACCGCTAACCAACGCTACGCCACGACGATCGACGCCGGGGTCGCCGACGGCAGTAGAAACGGATGTGCCATCCCCGACACCTCGAGAGACGACGCGACCGACCCCCTCCCCAAGCCCGTCTCCGACGGAGACGCCACCCCGAACGTCACGGACCCCACAACGAACGACGACTCGACGCACGACCACACAGACGACATCCCACGCCCGAGAGCATCCGTATCTCTCGGTTGGATCGGGCACAACGAAGTTCGGGCTGGATCGCAGTCGATATCCGGTGATGGGCTCCGATCGCGCACCGGTCGAAATCCTCTACTGGAGTGATTACCTTTGTGAGTTTTGCAGTCAGTTCGCAACCTCGATCCACCCCCAGCTCATCAGCAAGGAGGTACGGCGCGGTCATACACGGTTCGTGTTCCTCGAACTACCGAATATCGGACAGAATTCGTGGCCAGCAGCGATGCTCTCGAAAGCGGTGTGGGAGACGGTTGCGGACACCGATCCCGCCCAGTTCTGGCAGTGGCATCAAACCGTATTCGAACGCCAACGAAAAGCCGGGAGTGGGTGGGCCGATGGCCAGAACCTTCTCGAAATAGCCACGGAGGTCGGTATCGACGCCAGTGCAGTCGAAACGGTTCATGACACCTACAGCGATGCGTTCGCTTCGGATATCGACGCAGCGGTCGACGCAGCCGATCAGGCGTCGGTTCCCGGGACGCCTGCATTTTATGTTTACAACCCGGATTCCGACCGATCGAAAACTATCATCGGAACACAGCCGCTCTCGGTGTATCGATCTGCGATTCGGAAAGTGAAATAACTCCCTTCGAGCGACGAACGTATGTCGATCGCAATGTCAGAGACCGTATGCGGCAGTTCATCATCATCGGTCACGAGGTGCCGACGACGCCCGATTTTTCGCTTGCAGACACGGCGGGTGGAGCGGGACGGTTGGACGTACTCTGTCGGTGTGTCACGGGGGCGTTTTTCCTCTCGCATTCGATTCGTTCGGACGTTCGGTGCCGGGTGGTCCTTTCCGATTCGTACACGATCCGGTTCGAGGGAAGCGAACTCCGAGGGCTCCATCCGGACGAACGGAGCACTGCTGCACGCATCAGAGCCACTCTCGAACAACGTGATCATGCGATCGGACAGATGGAAACGAACCCTTCTCCCGGCGTGTATCTCTCCCGGGTCGGTGTCGAGACTACGCTCACGAACGCCGCTGAGGAGGGAACCGTGATTCAACTCCATGAGGATGGCCAGCCCGTCGGGACGTCCGATCTCCCATCCGATCCGGTGTTCGTTCTCTCCGATCACCGTGATTTCACCGAAACCGAAACGAAGCTCCTTTCGGAGGTGGCAACCCAGCGCGTGCGTCTCGGTCCCCGACGACTGCATGCCGACCAGGCGATCACCGTCGCCCACCATTGTCTCGATACGAACGGGTACACGCAGTTTTGACCGACATCGATCGAACCCGGAAGCGTTAACACTACAGTACTCCCAGTATGGAATGCGGGCCGGTGGGGTAGCTTGGTATCCTTCGGCCTTCGGGTGGCCGTAACCGCAGTTCGAATCTGCGCCGGCCCATATTCTCCTCACCGTTGCTTTCACAGATTTTTCTCCAAGCGTGTCGCTCTCCCTGCTCGTTCGATGCACGATAGACGGCTCCATCGAGACAGAATTAGATACGAGACGAACGCCTACCTACGCCGGCTGATACTCGATCGTACCAGTCCACTCGCCGTACAGATCGTCGGTCTGTTTGTCGATATCGAGCATGAGGATATGGATCTCGAGCGTGCCAGCACCGAACTGTTGGAGCCCTCCCTGATCGATCGGCACCTTGAACGAACCTTGCTTTCTGAACGGTACGAGATCCGTCCGGGCGACGAGTGTCCCGTTGATTTCGACGGCAAAATACGGATCGCCGTCCACTTCGGGTTCGGGATCCACGTCCTTCAGCCACGTATTGGCACCGACCTGTAGATCGAAATTGCTGTACCCCCCGCCGGACGCCTCCTCTTTGTTGATGATGTCGACATCGTTGATGCGACCGTCACGTTTGTCCTCCGTCGGCTTGTGGGGCGTTTCCGGCGGTGTCCACGAGTCGCCCGGTGTCCGCTCGGCAGCATCTCCTTTCGAAGTCGACTCCGAGCCGTCCGTCGACTGCGATACGACTGTCGCTTCCGTCGTTGTCGGCTCCGAGACGGCGGGTGGCTCCGGCGTGGATTGCGGTCCCATGTCCGTCGAGGGATCCGAGTTCGATTCCGATTCTGGTGCTGTGGCGTTGATGTTCTCCAGAATACTGCCACATCCGGAAACCCCTCCGAAAAGAGCGACGGAGGTGGTACCGAGAAGCTTCCGCCGCGTTAGGATTCTATCTGTCATGTATTGTAGTTCGGGATGTTTTCTCTACCGACGATCTCGATGGATAGCATATCCATCTTGAACGTTCTACACGCCCGGACAATAGAGGTGGTGTCTTAGTACTGTCGTTTCAATAATTGTGGTGTAGAATAGATCCAATATAGAATAATATAACTTATACTTTCGCAGGTAATAAAGGCGAGCGCCCATTTCCTTATTTATTTTAGGCGTTTAGTTACTAAATAATCTCTCCGTATTATTCCATTGGTGTTGGAGTGGATTCAACCAGTATCGATGAGGCGGCGCTCGTTCATCAAGGCGTTCGGCGTGGCAGGGGGACTGGTCGGTCTCGGGAGTGAGAGCACGGGCGCTCGTTCCGATGATCGACGCACCCAGTTGATGGCAGGGACGGAACAAGAAACGACGCTGTCGATCAACGACTCTAGTAGCGACGGACTGACGACGCTCGTCGTCGGCGGGATGCACGGCAATGAGCCGGCGGGATATCTCGCTGGTGATGACATTCAGGACTGGACTCCGGACACAGGTGCTCTCCTCGTGCTTCCGCGGGCAAACGCCGTGGCCGTTCAGAACGGAGCGAGGGAAGCGAACGGAGATCTGAATCGGCAGTTTCCCCTCACTGAGAGCCCCACCACGGAGCTGGCGCGGGAGATCTGGAACGTGGTGACGGAATTTCAACCGGATCTCGTCATCGACATGCACGAGTCGGTGGGTCGGTACATCGATGGTTGGCTCGGGCAGTCGGTCGGTTACTCCCCGCTCCGGAACGGCTGCTGTGCTGCTCAGCTGTCTATTGATGCCGTCAACGAATCGATCGACGCTTCCGTCAATCACTTTCACCCGCGCTTTCTTCCCCGTCCGTCCGAGGATCCGACGGGTGTGTTCGTCCAGCGAACTGCCTTCGAGTTGGGGATCCCGACGTACATCATCGAGACCTACAAGGATCTCGACCTCTCCGCACGGATTCGGTGGCAGAAGGCACACGTTAAGCGTCTCATTGATGCTCTGACAGCGGTAGCGGCTAGTGATCCAACTCACGTACTCGCCGTCGATGGCGAGGGGTCGCGCGTGGCGTACACCATCGCTGTCGACGGGACAATCACAGCGACCGATACGACCGACGCTCACGATGCGGTCGGAGACAGCCGCGTGAACAGCCTCGTGCACGGCGGTGTCGATTACTATCATTTCACCGGTCAGATCACCACTTTTGACGTTACTCACGGTGATTCGGACGACATCACGGTGTACGTCGACGGAGTGAAGCGGACCCACGACGAGCTGACGCCACAGGAGAGCAGCCAGCTCCGACTCCGGTCGACTGGCGATCCCGTCGAGTACCAACTCGGCGTTACCGAGTCGTTCACCGCGACACAGTCGATGGACAGCGAGGAATGGGTGTTCGAAGACCGCGCCTACGGCGTCGTAGACGGCGATCCCGACGTGTATGAGTACAAACGCGCTGTGGATCACTTCAACGTTACCAGCGGTGATTCCGATGATCTCACTGTGACCGTCGACGGCCACCCGGTCACAGCGGATGTACTCGATGTGACGCCGACACACGACCTCCTGATTCGGGGCGCTACAGCACGCTACCGGTTTGCGGTGAGTGGCACCGTCTCTGGCGTTGGCTCCCAGTCCCACGATAGACGCTCTGAGTCCACCGCTTCGGGACGGATTGGCGATTCGTCCGATCACTATCGGTTCACCGGAGCGATCATCTCGTTCGATCTCATTCGAGGCGACGAGGACGATCTCGAACTTCTGGTCGATGGGAACGAGCGGACGATCGCGGCGTTGAATCCGTCCGATATCCACGAACTCCGTGTTTCCGGAACTGGATCTCGAACGCCGTACGCCTTCGAGGTGTCCGGTATCGTGTATCCGACGGCCACGGCAACCGGTGAAGATCACGTGGGTGTCGACCGAGTTTCGGGAGCGGTCGCTGCTGGCCACGACGACTATCTGTTTCGAGGCGATGTGACCGCCTTTCGACTCCCAAGCGGATCATTCGAGGCGATCGACGTGTTTCTTGACGGCCGACGGGTGTCGCTCACGCAGCTGAACCCTCGGACGTAGGGCGTGACCGTACGCACACCGACAGCGCAACCGGCTTGTACGTCCACGGGAAGTGGTGGGTATGGGCGATCGGAGTGCCGCTGTCACCCGGGAAACAACGGAAACCGCGATCGAACTCACGCTCGCTATCGACGGCGATGGCGAGGCAACCATCGACACTGGTATCGGGTTTTTCGATCACATGCTCGAATCGTTTGCCAAACACGGGCTGTTCGATCTAACCGTCCGTTGTGAAGGTGATCTCGCAGTCGATGACCACCACACGGTTGAGGACGTCGCCATCGCGCTTGGAGACGCGTTCGAACAGGCGCTCGGGGACAAACGTGGGATCGTTCGCTTCGCGGATCGGCGCGTGCCGCTCGACGAAGCCATCGGCAGCATCGTACTCGACGTGAGTGGTCGCCCGTGGTTCGAGTTCGAAGGAACGTTTTCCCAACAACAGGTGGGGGAGATGACGAGCCGGATGGCAGCTCATTTCGCCCGATCGCTCGCAATGAACGGCGGGCTGACACTGCACGCGAGCGTCGAGGGTGAGAACGCCCACCACGAGATCGAGGCGTTGTTCAAATGTCTCGGCCGAGCGCTCGACGACGCCACCCGAATCGACGAACGCCGGTCGGACACGCCGAGCACGAAAGGGGAACTGTAACATGTTCGATGAGATCATGAAGAAGTTCGAGAACAGTCCAAGCCAACAGGCAGTCGTTCGGCTGTTGCTCGAACGGGGATTTTCGGTGAACGACGACGGCCGTGTCGTCTCGGGAGGGATCGAGATTCCGAACACGGGGATCGCCCGCGAGATCGATGTGGACCGGCGCGTCGTCGACGCCACGACCGACGAACTCCTCAAAGACGAGGAGCTGCGACGGATTTTCCAGAACATCTCTGCCATCGCGTCGTTGAAGGATCTGGCTCCCGTGCTCGATCTGACCGTCCTGACCGTGTACGTCGATGACGCCAGCGAATCCGGGATCATCATCGACGTGACCGACCGCATCGCTGCACGCGACATCACGATCCGGCAGCTTTTCACCACAGATCCAGAGTTCGCGGACACGCCCTCGCTCACGATCATCACCGACGTGGAGCTGCCCGGTGATCTCATCAACGATATCCGGGCGTTGTCGTTCGTTCACCGCATCGAGATCGAATAGCGCGACTGCGTCCCTTCCCGTTCTGGTTAAGTTCATCGCACCGCTGGGTAGTGTTATGGAGACGGTTTCACTCGGCCAGACAGGAACGACGGTGAGCTCGCTCTCGTTTGGGACGTGGCGGTTCGGCCGCGAGACCGACGCTGGCATGGTTGAAGTCGACCGTGAGCGTGCCCACGAACTGCTCGATCTGTACGTCGAGCACGGCGGGAACTTCATCGACACCGCCGACATGTACGGTGATGGGAAAAGCGAGCAGTGGATCGGTGATTGGCTCGAACAGTACGACCGAGAGCGGTTCGTCATCGCCTCGAAGGTGTATTGGCCGACGCGTGAGGACGATCCCAACGGGCAGGGACTCGGTCGGAAGCACCTCCGTCGGCAGATCGATCGGATTCTCGACCGGCTCGGAACCGACTACCTCGATGTTCTGTACACGCACCGATTCGATGAGCAGACACCTCCGGAGGAGTTCATGCGCACGCTGAACGGGTTCGTTCGGGACGGGAAAGTGAACTATCTCGGTACGTCCACGTTCGAACCCAAAGCGTGGCGGGTTGTCGAGGCCAACGAGATCGCGGACAAACGCGGCTACGAGCCGTTCACGATCGCCCAACCCCGTTACAACCTCATCAACCGCGAGATCGAACCGTCGTATCTCGACATGTGTGAGCGCTACGGCATCGAATGCTGTCCGTGGAGTCCGCTGGCCGGTGGCTTTCTCACCGGCAAATACCGGCGTGGTGACCGCGTCCCTGAACAAACACGCGGCGCCCAGTCCGACCAGTTCGCCGATCGGTATCTCACCGACGAGAACTTCGAGGCGCTTGATGTCGTCAGCGAGGTGGCCGACGAACTCGATGCAACACCAGCACAGGTCTCGCTCGCGTGGCTACTCGACCATCCCCGGGTCTGTGCGCCCATCGTCGGCGCACGAACGACCGAGCAGCTCACCGAAAACCTCGGTGCCGCCGAGCTGTCGCTGTCCCAAGACCAGTTCGATCGGCTGGCGGAGGCGAAAGAAACGCCGTCGCTGGTGTGACCACTGCGCAGCGACGGTCACCGATCAGGGTTTACGGCCCGAGGATCGATCGGAACGTTCGGTATGCCTCTCCGTCGACGTCGAGCAAGCGTTTTCGGACGAAATGCCCTTTGGCACAGCGTTTGATCTCGACACTACCATCTTCCTCTTTGCTGATCCGGGTGTTCACTGCCGCCTCACACCACGGCTTAATGCACGTCTCCCGAGCCACCGGCTCGTCGTTCTGGTCACGACCGATACTTTTCTCTACGTCCGTGTCGTTAGGATCCATTGGTGTTAACTCCTCGTTAGCTGCGTTGGGTGAACACCGCCGTTCGGGTGTTTCCAGCACCCGGACACTTTTCGTGTGTCGAGCGGCGTTCGTGCTTCTCATCGGAATGCGTGAGTAAAAAGCTATCGAACAGGAAAAGAATCTGTCAATACTACTGATCGATCAGTTCTTGTGAGTACACGGTAGGGGATTTCTCGGCTGGGATGCGTTCGATGGTGAGGAGGTGATGATTCCCTCTCCTTGGACACATCAGTACCGATCGTGGCTATCGTTCAGTCCCGGTATAATTAAGTTCCGTGATGATATTGTATAGAGATAATGAAAGAGCGTCGACTCTCATATCAAGATCATGAAGACGGTATTGCAACGCTGATTCTATTTGAAAATGAAAAAATAATTGAACGTTTCCATAAAGATGTTGGGGAATTACCGGACGATGCAGCGATTGGAGACCAATATCAACCAGAGATCGAAGACGGTGAACTCGTCGCAATGCAGTACGACGAAGAACTTACTAAGAAGAAACAGAAGGAGGTCGAAGATGCGATTCAGCGGCATCGAGAGAAGCGATTAGAAGACTGAGATATGTCCGGTGAGCCGCTGGCTAATGGACGACGTGAGATTTACACATTGGATGTTGGACAGGCAGATGCACATGCGATTATCACGGAGGACGGCACGCTCAATCTGATCGATGCGGATGAAGCAGCAGTCGGTGACGAACTCGATACCGTTTTAGCTGGACGGTCAACGCCAGAGACAGAGTCGGAGCATATCCCGATCGAAACATTCGTTCTAACGCATATTCATGACGACCATGCGGGGGGTGTCGAAGAGCTGTATGACCACGGCTATGAGATACAGAACGTCGTCGAGCCTGACGCACATCGATACAAACTGTGTGATTCCGACACCGAAAAATCAGAAAAAGGCGTGAGTCCGCTCGTCTGGGAAACGTATGACCGTCAATTGGAAGAACACGACCCAGAGACCATCAGACAGGTTTCAGGAGGCGATTTACTCACACCGGACTCAGATATCCAAGTTTTGGCTCCTCCCGATGAACCGGAAACAGTGTCGTTCACCAGCCCTGTAACCGGGCGGAAGAACACCCTCAAACCGACCGGAGCAAATGCAAACAGCCTCGCGTTCAAAACCGAGGACGAACAGTCGATGTTGTTCATGGGCGATGTAGAAGATACCGGTGGACTCAACGGTGAAAGTTGGTTGATGTCACAGCACGACAACGAACAGAGCGACGTGAACCTTGACGCTGATGTCCTCGTTCTCTCCCATCACGGCTCAAATAACGCGACCAGTGAGGAGTTCCTTGATCGGGTCGATCCGGAAGCAGCGCTCGTTTCCAGCGGTCTGCACAATAAGCACACGAGCGAAAATCCCCACGACGCCCACCCTCACGATGCGACTCTCAAGCACCTGCATGATCAGGATGTCGATGTTTACTGGACAGTGGGACACGGGACGCTCCGTACCGAACTGGATTCGAATGGTGTTCGTCCGGAACCGACAACCGACTTCGACACGACCGACGCAGCGGATCTAGCCGCCCTGAAGTACTACTGTCGGGAACACGACGTCTCCCCGGAGCGGATCGCAGCACTCACTCCTGACCACCTGCCCGAGGACACGCCCGAGTGGGCGGCCGACGCCGCGCCGATGCTGGTCGAGACGACCGAGGAGATCGTAGACGAAGCGATCACTGACGCCGAAACTGTCGAGGACCTCCGCCAGACACTCACCCCGACGCCGGACGCCCACGACCAGCTCCATGAAACGGTGCAGGCCGACCGGGAGGAACACGTCACCACGAAGGCGGATGTAAGACGGAACAAGGAAGCATACTTCGATGCCGTCGAACGAGAACGCGACTACGAACGGCTTCCATTACACACCCGACTCCGGGCGAACCTCCCCAAGCGATTCGGCGGCATCGAACACCCACTGACAGACGTTCCGTCGCCCGAGGAGATCGACGGTCCCCGGAAGGTCGAGGAGGTCTCGCGGGCTGTTCAACACCAACCAGCGGCTAAACAACGCGCCAAGGGAGAGATCGTCATCGACACGCAGCTCCGTGAGGCTGAAGAGGCTACCGATACTGCCGTCAACGATGCACACACGCGTGACACGCTGTGCCAGCACCTTCGAGCTACTCCTGGTGCACATCAGGATTTCCTTTATGCGATCGAAACGCCCGACGCCCATAACGCGAACAAATCCGAGAAGGACCTCTCTGATCTCTTAGCGCAAACGAACGAAACGCAGCCCGAACGATCGACCGACCGAACCCACAAACAGGATTCATCGATCGGGCTGTGAGACGCTGGTGCACGATGCTGACCGATGATCGATCACCGTAGCGATCACTCGATGTCCATTCCCTCGACGATTTCGAACGATTCGTTGCCTTCGAACCGTGTCGGATCGAACGCGTCGATCCCGTCGCCACCCACCAGTTGGTGGGCGATACGCTCCCCGATCGCAGGCGCACGCATGAACCCGTGGCCCTGCCACCCAGCCGCGACGAACAGCCCCGGTCGTCGCTCGCCCACCAGCGGATCGCCATCGGGCGTGGCGGTACACAGCCCGGCCCACGCGTCGTTCGTATCGAGCATCCGTCCGATCGCGGTTTCTGTGTACGAATCGACCGCCTCGATGAACCACCCGTCAGCCGAGCGATCCCAGTCGTCGGGGTCACGCTCGATCGGTTCGGTGCCGTCGCCGACGAACAGGCCCTCTTCGTGTGGCCGGAGGTAGTACCCACCGGTGGCGTCGAACAGCATCGGGACGTCGATCTCAGTCGACTCGGTGGTGAGTGCCTGCACGCGATAGGGCTTGAGCGGGATTCGAACGTCCGCGTCAGCGAGCACGCGTTTGGTGTGTGCACCGGCGGCGACGAGCACCGCATCGAACGACTCGCGGCCGGTCGACGTTTCGATCATCGTCTCCGAGCGGAGTGTGGCCGGCGTTTCCGTCTGGATCGTTGCCCCCGATCGATCCGCCGCGGCAGCGATCGATCGGGTGTACGCCGCTGGATCCATGTAGCCAGCGTTTTCGGCGATCGCCGCCACGGCGACGTCATCGACTCGAAGTGCGGGGTAGCGATCCGCAAGCTCGCTGGCTGGGACGAACGAGACGTTCCGGCCGTGTTCTTGCATTCGGGGCACCTGCTCGCGGATGGCTGCCGCTCGCTTTGTATCGCCCGAACGAGCGAGCCACACGTACGGACACGGGGTGAATTCGATCCGACCCTCTCGGGACCACTCTCGAAACTGGGTGAGCGCCTGTTTACCGACTGTGGCATCGATCGCCCCTGCGTACGCGTCATAACAGACACCAGCCGCGCGGCCGCTGCTCGCGCTCCCATCACCGATCAAGCCGCGCTCGTAGACGGTCACGTCGATGCCTTGCCTCGTGAGTTCGAACGCGACAGTAACGCCGACGGCTCCGCCGCCGATCACCGCGACGTTCATCGTCGCCTCGCTGGCGACGTTCGATCGGATCGAATCACATCGGGCGAGCACCGTAGACCGCTGACCGCTCCACTGTGAGCGTTCCTATGGACCATACCTCCTGTTCATCGCGTCGATACTTAGATACGACGACAAATCGGCTACGGGCGTTTTCTCGTACACTCGCTGCCACAGATCGGACAACGCTCAGGATCGTCGTCGTACACTCGGCCACAGCCGACACATTGGAACTCCCAGTCGCGTTCCTCAGTGATACCCTCCTGATCGATCGAATCGATCCCGATCGAGAGCTTCTCAGCGACGTTTTGCATCGCGTAATCGTCGGTAACGAGCGTTCCATCGAGTTCGAGCGTCGCAGCGAGCAACCGAACGTCCGTTTCCGAAAGCTCATCGAGATCACCAGTGTCGCGCGCTGTGCGCTCGACGTGCTCGATCGCCGTCGCATCGGGAACGTGAACGTGCATTCCGCTCCCTTCGAGCGCGTCGAACCGATAGCCGCTCTCTGCGGTGAGTTCCTCACGGACGCGGGGTACCGTAGCTGTTCGTCCAGTAGTGTTGTACTCCTTGATGAATGCCGAAGCGTCGAGAACTCGCATTTATCTTAGCGACGAACGATAACGTGGTCTTTGACGGCCGTCACCCGATCCACGGGAATGAGATAGTGCCCGTAGTCGTCGGTTGCGAAATTCTCATTGCCGTCCACTTTGGGATCGACGATGAGATTCTTGAGCTGTCCATTTTCGACGTCCATCGTGATGTTGTGTAATATCCCGATGTGTGTGCCGTCCGAACCGGTAATCGCCTTCTCCGAAAGGTTTTCGGCGAGGATCGTGGGCATATATTCGTCATACCGGAGGATAGCATATAAAGACGAGGGAACCGTTCAGTCGGGTGGCAGTCGAAGTTTTCATACAACAGATGCTTCTTAAGACTTAACCCCGCAGACGGATAGACTCTCACAAGGAGTTCTCTCCGGGTGAGTTCCATGTCTGATACGGATACCAATACCGATACACGTTCTGGTTCTGGTGGATTGCGGACGCCTATCGTCGCCGTTCTCGGTCACGTCGACCACGGAAAAACGAGTTTGCTCGATAAGATACGGGGATCGGCCGTCACACAGGGTGAGTCTGGCGCGATCACCCAGCACATCGGCGCGACTGCCGTTCCGCTCGATGTGATTTCCGACATCGCTGGTGGACTGGTCGATCCCGACGACTTCGATCTTCCAGGGTTGTTGTTCATCGACACGCCCGGGCACCACTCGTTTTCGACGCTGCGCTCGCGGGGCGGAGCGCTGGCCGACATCGCCATCCTCGTCGTCGACGTGAACGACGGCTTTCAACCCCAAACCATCGAAGCACTCGATATCCTCAAACGCACCCAAACACCCTTCGTCGTCGCTGCCAACAAGATCGACACCGTTCCCGGCTGGAACACACAGGAGGACGGCCCCATTCAGGCCAGCCTCGACGCTCAATCCGATCGGACGCGCGAGCGACTCGACGAACGGATCTACTCACTCATCGGCGAACTGAGTGATAACGATATCTCTTCTGATATGTACTGGCAAGTCCGTGATTTCCAGCACAACGCCGGACTTGTTCCGCTCAGCGCCTTGACCGGCGAGGGGATCCCCGACCTGCTCACCGTTCTCATGGGTCTCTCACAACGTTACATGAAAGAAGAGATGGAGATCGACACCACGGGACCGGGATCGGGAACGGTTCTCGAAGTAACGGAAGAACGAGGATTCGGAACGACGTTGGACGTGGTCCTGTACGACGGAACGATCCGAACCGACGACACTATCGTGGTCGGCGCGACGAATCGGACGATCGAAACCGACGTACGCGCACTTCTCCAGCCACGTGCTCTGTCGGAGATTCGGACCGAAAAGCAGTTCGAGCGGACCGACGAGGTGAGCGCAGCAGCAGGTGTAAAGATCGCAGCGCCCGATCTGGACGACGCCATCGCCGGTGCGCCCGTTCGTGTCGTCCGTGATCAGACGCTCGATGCCGTCACCGATGACGTCGAAGCCGAACTAGCTGAAATCGCAGTCGAAACCGACGAGAATGGCATCGTGGTCAAAGCTGACACGCTCGGGAGCCTCGAAGCGATCGCCAACACGCTTCAAGAGACGGATATCCCGATCGTTCGTGCCGAGGTCGGTGACGTGGCTGCCCGAGATGTGGCCGTTGCTACCACCGCAGACGAGCAACGAAACCGCGTCATCCTCGGGTTCAACGTCGACGTCCTCGCTGACGCCGACGATCGCGCCGACCACGAAGATATCCGTGTGTTCCAAGACGACGTGATATACCAACTGGTCGAAGAGTACGAAGAGTACGTGGCAGAAATTGAGCGCGCCCAGCAAGACACCGTCCTCGAAAACATCATGCGGCCGTGCACGTTCCGAATCCTCGACGACCACGTGTTCCGACAGTCGAATCCGGCCGTTGTCGGCGTGGAAGTGCTCTCGGGAACCCTCCATCGGAACTCGCCCGTCGTCGTGTTCGACGGAAACGATCCCGAACGCGTTGGTATCCTCAAGGGTATCCAATCACAGGGCGAAGATCTCGACACGGCCCGCGCAGGGGAAAGCGTCAGCGTTTCCATCGACGGGCCGACCGTTGGCCGTCAGATCAAAGAGGGAGATGAACTGTGGACGGAACTCCCAGAAAAACACGCCAAAATCCTTGAACAGGAACTCCGAGCAGACATCCCGGCGGACGAACGAGAAGCGTTGTCGCGGTATCTCGACAAACGACGTAACGTCGATCCCTTCTGGGGAAAATGACCGGACGGCGCTCGCGGTAATAACTATTAATTAGCTTGGGATCGATACATTGCAATGTCATGATCGATGCGTCGCTGCATACGTATGACGCGGTGCTTGCAGTGATGATGCTTCCGGTGGTCGTGGGGGCGATCGTGAGCGTCGTGTCGTCAATTTCGGCGACGCTCGGGTTGGGCGTCGGTGGCATTCCCTCGCTGGGGGTGCTTGGCTACGCGCTGTTCATCGATCCACCGAGAGAGGTTGACTAATTGCGGCCGATCCGATCATCCGGCAGTCGGATCGACATCGGAGATGGCGCGTTTGACTTGAAGAGCTGCTCCAGCGGCAAGTTCGTGAGCGAGGTCGCTGTGTTCTTCGTCCGAGGCGTCCGTGGGGACGCCAGTCGAGATGACCCGGCCCACGGGCGGTTGCACGCTCACGGTTCCGTGCGTGCCGTCGGTTCGGCTTGTGAGTTCCGAGCCGACGACGAACTCGTCAGGGAGTAGCGCGCGGGTCTGTTCGGTCACGCTCGCTACGTCGTTTTGGAGCGTTCGGAGCTGTTCGCTAGAGAGATCAGCGTCTTCAGAGGGACCCGTGTATGGTGTGTTACCGTGCATTCGACCGTTCCAGGAGCAGAGAGAACATAAATGATGCTGATTGGCGAAACCCCGCTAGCAACAGACCGCTTTCGGTACCGATAGTAAATACAACTGATGGTTATGTCGGCGTGTTCTCTCCAGTGAGGGGAGTCCGTACCGGTATCGTGGTCGTCGTTCGTTTTTCCGCGATCGCAAACGAGTGTATCCACGGCTCCTCCCCCGATTCGATCCGTAGTTCGGGGACGCTTCCGAACACGTCCTTGAACGCCGTCCGAACGGTGGGTACAGCGGGTACGCGAAGGACCACTTTTTCGAGGTGTGCCACGGTCGGCTCGTCGAGTTCTGCCACCACGTCACTTGTTGTCGGGTGGATCTCGACTCGAAATCCCCACGGCGTCATGACGAACGTGCGCCGGTCGTTCGAACGCACTGACCAGCCACGAGATTCTGCTTTGGCACGAACTTCCTCGACCCCCGTTACTTGCAGGCCGAAATGATCGAAACGTGGCTGTCGTCCCGGGGCAAGCGTGACGTTCACGACTCCGTACTGATGGGTCTGTAGTTTCAATCGAAAATCGTCGGGTGTTCCCTCGTCGGGTCCCAATGCAATGCTGTCCCCACGAACGCTTCCGAACCGTCGCTGTAACTGAAGCCCCGCGCCAGCGAGGCGTTCGGCAGCTACGGTAACGGCGGGCGTGTTGAAGTGGAGGTGAAAGAGCGTCGGAGTACTCATGAATGAGGAACGTCTCGCCTCTCGATAAGCGTGTGGGTCACACCAACGGCGTGCTCTTCCCGTACACCGCCAGCACGATCGCTGTCGTGTATTCCCCGTCTCCAGCATCGCTTTGAG